>JAJZDX010000003.1 GCA_021805865.1 Pseudomonadota bacterium | reverse complement strand
TTCGTCCACCGTGAAACTCCTCTGCGTGTGCTTGGCGGCTCACGCTGTCGAGTTTCACCGGTGGACTCCCGGAACTGTCAAACTTCTACTGCCTCCCCGGCAAAGCCGGGGGGTCTCCTATTGGACTCGTAGTAGGCGATGCGCCGGCGGAAGATGCCGAGCTCGGCGGCGAGCTGTTCCTGGGTGAACCCTTGAGCCTTGCGCAGCCGCGCTCGCCGGCCGATGCGGGGATCTACAATTCCCGCAATCCCTCCGTCACCGGCATGCGCGCGGCGCGCAGCGCGGGGAACAGGCCGCCCAGAAAGCCGATCGTGAGCGCCCACTTCAGCCCCTCGCCCATCAGCGCCGGGGTCACGCGGAACCGGAACACCACCGCGCTGAAGTCCGGCCCCATGGTCGAGGCGGTGAAGCGATGGAACAGCGCCCAGGCGATGAGCGCCCCGGCAAGGCCGCCCGCGAGCGCGAGCAGCATGGTCTCGATCATCACCGAGGCCACCACCGAAGCGCCCCGGAAGCCGATGGCGCGCAAGGTGGCGATCTCGCGCGTGCGCGCCGATACGGCCGCGTACATGCTGTTGAGAGCGCCCGCCACCGCGCCGATGGCCATGATGGCCGCCACGACCGAGCCCAGAATGCGGATGAAGTGCGTCATGCCCCTGGACTGGCTGGCGTAATACTCGCGGGTGGTATGCGCCTGGACCTTGAGCCGCGGATCGCTCGCCAGGGCCGCCTTGAAGGCATCGAATGCCCGGGCGTCGGTCAGGCGCACCGTCACCGACTGGACGCTGCTGCCGCGGTGAAACGCCGCGCCGACCACGTTGACATCGCCCCATAGCTCCGAATCATGCGCATTCCCCGAATCAAATTCCCCCACCACCTTCCACGGCTGCCCGCTGATCTCGAGCTTCGAGCCGATGGCGGTGTGCGCGAACTCCCGCGCCGCGCTCTTGCCCACGTCGAGCTCGCGCAGCCCGGTGCGGAAGCGCCGCCCGGCGATGATCCGCACATTTCGCCGCACCGCCCAGACCTGCGCGCTCACCCCCCGGATCATGACGTTCGCATCCTGCCCGCTTCCCCGCTTGGGCAAGGAGACCGCGACGACCACTTCCGGCGAGGCGAGCGGCTCGCCCTGCGCGTTTCGCGCCACCTGCGGCTTCTCCCCGATCAACATGACACTCTGCTGATCGAGGTGGGAGGTGCTCTCGCTGAGCGCCCCGGACCTGAGCACGATGGCGGTGTCATCGCTCCCGGTGGCCCGGAAGGTCGACTCGTACCCCTTGCCCATGGCGAGCAGCGAGACCAGCACACCCACCACACCCGCGATGCCCACCACGACGACGGACGCCCCGCCCAAGCGCTGGGGCAGGGTCGCCATGCCCGAGGCGGTCATCGAGCCGACCCGCCGGCCGGCGCGGGTCAAGGTGAGCCACAACGCGAGCGCACCGGTTAATCCGCCGATCCCGATCCAAGGCAGCGCGATGACTGCGGCGACCCCCAGCGCGGCGCCCGCCGCCACCGCGAGCCTGAACCCCATCCTCTTTGGCATCGGCACTTCTCCTTGAGACTTCCGGCCTATCGACCGGCCAACGCATCGACGATGCGCAGCCGCATGCCACGCTGCGCGGGCAGCGCGCCGACCAGCAGCCCGATCAGCGCCATGACGGCGAGCCCGCGCACCCAGATCCCCTCCCCCACCGGCATCATCGGCAGCTGCGAGCCCATCTGGCCTTGCAGGACGTTCACCACGCCGGTGGCCAGCATCAGTCCGAGGACACCGCCGAGTGCCACCAGCAGCACCGATTCGGCGAGCACCAGGGCGAGCACGCCGCGATTGGAGAAGCCCAGGGTCTTGAGAATGCCCAGCTCCGGGACGCGCTCGCGCACGGCCTGCGCCATGGTGTTGCCGGTGAGCAGGATCAGGGTGAAGAACACCGCCCCCATGATGGCGTGCACGATCAGGCCGAGGTCGACGTACTGACTGATCAGGTTCGCCGTGAAGGCGCTGGCGGTCTGGGTCTTGGTCTCGTGATCGGAGTTGGCCGACAGCGCGTCGATCCTCGCCGCGATCGGGCCGGCCTGCTCCGGGTGGGCAATCTTATCGACGTACCAACCCACCGTGCCGCTGCCAAAGGCGCTCGCCCGGTCGAAGTAGCGCCAGCGGAAGAGAAAATCCTGCTCTTCCACCGCCGAACGCGCGTGGTAGATGCCCACCAGATCGAAGGTCCAGGCATAGGAGCCGTTCTTGCGGGGGTAGATCAGCGCCTTGATCGGGATCTGGTCGCCGACTTTCCAATGATAGCGCCGGGCGAGCACCGCGCCCACGATCGCTGCGGTCCGGGTGGTATCGAAAGCCTGGCGCGCGGCCGGCGACAGCTTCATCTCCGGATACAGGTCGAAGAAGTTCCGCGAGACCGCGAACGCGGCGCTGATCACGTTCTTGGGGCTCTGATACGTGCCGCCGAAGTAGGTGTCGTAGCCCACTTCCTCGACCCCCGGCACCGCACGGATCTCGGACTGGAGACTCAAGGGGAGCGGCGCCATGAAGCCGATCTTCGACTGCGTGATGAGCCGGTGGGCGGAGCCGATCGTGTGCCCGGCTTCGGTGAACACGCTGTTCACCGACTCCAGCATTCCGAAAAGGAGGAACGCGGCCACGACGGAGAGCAGCGTGAGGAACGTTCGCGCCTTGCGCCGCGTCAGCGCCGCCCAGACCAGGGGCAGGTATTTCATGCAGCGGCCCCTGCGGTCTCGACCAGGGTGCCCTTGTCCAGATGCAGAATGTGGCTTGCGTACTCCGCCGCCTTCGGGTCGTGGGTCACCATGACGATGGTCTTGCCGTGATCGCGATTGAGCTGTTGCAGCAGCGTCAGCACGTCCGCGGCGGATTGCCGGTCGAGATCTCCGGTGGGCTCATCGCACACCAGGAGCGTCGGATCCGAGACGATGGCGCGCGCGATCGCGACCCGCTGCTGCTGCCCGCCGGAGAGCTCGCCGGGCTTGTGCGCGGCGCGGTCGGCGAGGCCCACCAGCTCGAGCGCCACGGCCGCATTCTGCCGGCGCCTGGCGGTCGGGAGTTTCGTGAGCAGCAACGGCAGCTCCACGTTGCGCTGCGCCGAGAGCATGGGCAGCAGGTTGTAGAACTGGAACACGAAGCCCACGTGCCCGGCCCGCCAGCGCGCGAGCTGTCCCTGACCGAGCTGATCGATCCGCTGCCCGGCCACCGTGATCTGCCCGTCGGTGGGGGAGTCCAGGGCGCCGATCAGATTGAGGAGTGTCGTCTTGCCCGAGCCCGAGGGGCCCATGAGCGCCACGAAGTCCCCCTGCGCCACCTCGAGGTTGATGTGGTGCAGCACCTCGAGGCGCTGCTTGCCCCGCCGGTAGACCTTGCTCAGGTTGTGGATCTCGACCAGTGCGCCCATGGCTGCTCACTCCGATTCGATGGCAACGCGGTCGCCGTCGTGCAAACGCTTGGGCGGGGAGCGGACGATGGCGGTGCCGGCGCCGATGCCGGAGACGGCCCGCATGCCCGCACGGGCCGGGCCCGGGGTGACGGCCTGCTCCCGGACCCGGGAGCGGCCGATCACGAACACCACGGTGCGCGCGCCCCGGCGCACCACGGCCGAGGCCGGCACCCACACCCTGGCGGCCGCACGCGTCGTGGCACCGCGCCTCGGCGCCCGCCGTAGAAACGACACGCGCACGCCCATCTCCGGCAGGATGCGGGGATCCTTGCTCTCGAGCGCGACGCGCACCCGCACGGTGGCCTTGCTCCTGTCCGCCGTCGGCACGATGGCGATCACGTGCGCCGGGATCCTCCAGCTCGGATAGGCATCGAGCACCGCCACCGCGGGCTGCCCGGGATGCACCCGATCGATGTAGGCCTCGTTGACATCGACATCGACCTCGAGCGAGTTCATGTCGACGATGGTCGCGATGCCGGTGCGCGTGAAGCCGCCGCCCCCGAAGATCGGCGAGATCATCTCCCCCATCTGCGCGGCCTTGTCGACCACCACGCCGGAAAACGGCGCGCGCACCACGGTGTAGTCCTCCTGAACCTGCGCGGCCTGGACCCCGGCACGATCGACCTGCACCTCGCGCCGCTGTGAGCGGACCTGCGCGGCGAGCACCACGGCCTCCGTGCGGGCCTGCTCGAACGCCTGCTCCGACACGAGGTGCCCTGCGATCAAGGCCTGATCGCGCGCCAGATCGAGTCGCGCCTGAAGGAGCTGCGCCTGGTATTGAGCGAGCAGCGCCTGCGCGGCCAACCCTTGCGCCTGGGCCTGCGCCAGGGCGGCGCGCTGGGCGCTGTCGTCCAACCGCGCCAGCACCTGTCCGCGGTGGACGTACTCGCCCTCCTGAATGAACACGTGGGTGAGCAGCCCGGCTATCTGGGCGGATACCGTGGCCTTGCGCTCCGCGGTGACGTAGCCGCTCGCCTGCAGCACCGCCGTCGGGACCGACAGCGCCGAGGGCGCAACGGCGGTGACCTCGGCCACCCCGACCGCTCGGCCCCGCGCGAGCAGGAACCAGGCGCCCGCGGCGAGCGCCACCGCCGCGGCACCGGCTGCGAGCCTCCACCAGCGCACGGGACTGCCCGCCTCATCGCGCAGCTCAGGATCGATTTTCAGCCGCTGCAATAATTCGTTCTGGTCGGCCGTCATCCGTTGCCCCCGCAGTCCCGCCAGCGCCGCTCCGGGCTCGCCTGCCGACGGGGCAGTGTCACCGGAGCGGCGGATTATAGGCCCTATGTCCGTGCCGGCAACGCCCGCCCCGGCGCGTACGGCCGGCGCTCGCGATCGCCGCAGTCTCGAAGAGCGTCTCCTCTGGCATGCGTGCCCAGGCTACGGGGGCGCGCGGAGCGGATGCAGTTACGGACGTCAGGACTCGCAGGTGACAATCGTCACCCGCCCCCCCCTAGCGCCCGGCGTCCAATCGCAGCGCCGGGGTCCCGGCGCAGCCCTCGAGCAGCTCGCGGGCACGGCGCCACTCCGGACTCGATCTGAGCGTCTGCGCAGTGTACCCGTCACGGCCGTGCAGCCGGATCAAGCGCAGGCCCGAGGCGGGCTCGGGTGCGCTCTTCAGCCGCTTCAGCAGCTGCAACACCGAGTCGCGCCGGTTGCACACCGGCAGCATGTCACAGCCGGCCGCGAGCGCCCGCTGCGCCCGGCTCACGACATCCCCGTAAGCCTCGGCCGCACCGCCCATCGACAGGTCGTCCGCAAACACCGCGCCCTGGAAGCGCAGCTGCCCGCGCAGCACCTCGCGGATCCAACGCCCGGAGAGGCTCGCCGGAGCATCGTCCACGGCCGGAAACAGCAGATGCCCCACCATCACCGCCGGCAGCCCGTTGGCGATGAGGCGCCTGTAGGGCATCAGATCGCCGTCGAGGTCGACCCTCTCGCGCCGATCGACGGGCAGCGTGCGGTGCGAGTCGGCCACCACCGCCCCGTGGCCCGGGAAATGCTTGGCCGTCGCCGCCATGCCCGCCTCCCGCATGCCCTGCACGTACGCCGCGGCAAGCTGCGCCACCGCCTCCGGCCGGGAATGGAAGGCGCGATCGGTGATGAAGCTGACGCCGTAGTCGATGTCGACGCAGGGAGCGAACGACAGGTCCACCCCGTGCGCGCGCAGCTCCGCGGCCATCAGCCACCCCATGGCGCGGGCGAGCTCGAGCCCCCTGCGGGCATCCACGTCGAATTCGTGGCCCACGCGGCGCGCCGAGGGAAGCGCCGAGAAGCCCTCGCGGAAGCGCTGCACGCGCCCGCCCTCGTGATCGACCGCGACGATGAGCGCGGGGGTGCGCACGGCGTGAATGTCGGCGGTGAGCCGCGCAAGCTGCGCAGGATCGGTGTAGTTGCGGGTGAAGAGGATGACGCCGCCCACCTGGGGGTGGCTCAGGAGCTCGCGCTCCTGCGCGCTCACGGCCGTCCCCTCGAGGTCGATCATGAGCGGACCGAGTGTCATGTCATGGTCCGCTCAACACCGCGATCGACTCGACATGGGCGGTGTGCGCAAACATGTCAACGACACCGGCCGCCTCCAGGGTGAAACCGTGCTCGTGCACCAGCGCTCCCAGGTCGCGGGCGAGACTGCCCGGATGGCAGGAAATATACACCACGCGGCGCGGCCGAAGGCGCGCCACCGTGCCGAGCACCTCCCGGGCGCCGACGCGCGGCGGATCGAGCAGAACGTGGGTGTAGGTCTCCCGCACCCAGGAGGTCTGCGGGTCGATGGGCAGGGAAAGGTCTGCCACGTGAAATCCGGCATTGCCGATGCCATTGCGGCGCGCGTTGTGCCGCGCCCGCTGCACCAGGCCCGCCTCGCCCTCCACCCCGACCACCCGGGCGGCGGATCGGGCGAGCGCGAGCGAGAAGTTCCCGAGACCGCAATACAGGTCGAGGACCGAGGAGGAGGGGGTGAGCTCGAGCAGCTCGACCGCTCGCGACACCAGCGCCCGATTCACCTCGCCGTTGATCTGCACGAAATCCGTGGGCGCAAACTCCAGCTCGAGGTCGAACTGGGGCAGCTCGTACCGCAGCGGCTCGGGCGGCCCCGCGAGCGCCTCGACGGACTCGAGCCCGGCCGGCTGCAGGAGAATCCGCGCCCCGTGACGGGCGGCAAACTCCCGCAGGCGCTCGAGGTCCGCCGGCGAGGGCGCGGCCAGCACCCGAAACACCAACGCCACGCCATTGTCGGCCACCGCGACCTCGATCTGCGGCACCTTGCGGCGGATATCCAACGCGCCGATGAGCTCGCCGAGCAGCGCCGGCCACTGCCCCACCGGCGCGGCCAGCACCTCGCATCGAGACACATCGGCGACGTAGGGCGCCAGGCGCTCGCGGAACCCGACGACCACCTTGTCCTTCTTTTGCACATACCTCGCGCCGAGCCGCGCCCGCCGCCGATACGCCCAGGCCGCGCCGCTGATCGGCGCGAGCCACTTACCGCACTCGAGATGCGCCACCCGCTGCAGGCTGTCGCGCAGCTCGATCTCCTTCACGGCGAGCTGCGCCTCGGGGGCGAGGTGCTGCAGCGCACACCCGCCGCATACCCCGAACTGCGCGCAGCGCGGCCTCACTCTCCCCGGGGCGCTCTCGAGGACGGCCAGGAGCTTGCCGTCATCGTGCTGGCGGTGGCGGCGCACGCGCTCGAAGCTCACCCGCTCCCCGGGCAGCGCCCCGGGAATGAATACCGTCTTGCCGTCCCGCACGACCCCTTCGCCATCGTGGGTGAGAGCGATCACGGTGGCGACTTCGGCGGCGCCACCGGGGCGCGCCCCGGCACCGGCACTCAAGCCGCGCTCTCCCAGGCACGAAGGAACTCGGCGAAATGCGGCTCCTCGCCCGCGCGCAACAGCGCCTTGACACGCTCGGTCTCCTCCGCGTGGCGCTCGCGCGTGAGCCGGCCGCGCAGCAGCTCGAAGCGCAGGTACACGAGGTAGGTGTTGAGCACGTCGGTCTCGCAGTAGCGGCGGATGCCGAGGAGATTCCCGGCGAGATAGGCATCCCAGACCTGCGCGCCGGAGAACCCGAGCTTGCCCGGAAGCCCGAGCAGCATCGCCATGTGCCCGAGCGAGACCCGCCCGCGCCCCTGGAACCCGGAGAGCACATCCATGAGGTCGATGTGCCGCCAGTGAAAGCGGCTGAGGTAGTTGTTGTAGCGGAAGGCCGGATCGTTGTCGCCGGTCTCCCAAAACCGGGCCGCCTGCACGCCCGCGCGCAAGGCCCGATAGGTCAGCACCGGCAGATCGAACCCCGAGCCGTTCCAGGAGACGAGCTCGGGCGAGAAGCGCTCGAGCCCGTCGAAGAAGCGCTCGATGAGCTCGCCCTCGGCAGCGTGCAGATCCCCGAGGCTCCACACCTTGAGGGCATCGCGGCTGCGCAGCACGCAGGAGATCGCCACGATCCGCTGCTGCTCGTACGGCAGGAACTCCCCGCCCGTGTCCTGGCGGCGCAGCGCGAACATCGCCTTGGCGACCTCCTCGTCCGCGAGCCCGGTGAGCCCGTAGAGCCGCCGCCCGAGCGCCACATCGGGCACCGTCTCGATGTCAAATACCAGACAGTTCATCGATCCGCCCTCATGAGCACCGCGACCGCGACCACGAGGCCGGCTTCATCGGTGAGTGTGACATACCCTTCGCCGATCCCGAGGGAGCGGCGGACCCGCTCACCGCGCGGCGAATACACCACCTCGGGCCGTCCCCAGCTGTTCTGCACCACCCCGACGTCGCGGATCCAGACACCGTGCGCGAAGCCCGTGCCCATCGCCTTGACGATGGCCTCCTTGGCCGCGAAACGCATGGCGAGAAAGCGCTCGCGGCGCTTCGTACGGTCGAGCTGCAAGCGCTCCTGCGGCATCAGCAGCCGCTCGATGAATCGCTCGCCGTGACGCTCGAGAGCCTTGCCCACGCGCTCGGCCGAGAGCGCATCGACCCCGATGCCGAAGATCATGCGCGCGCGGCGCCCATCAATGCCTTCATCTCGCGCACCGCCGCGCCGAGGCCCTCGAACACGGCCCTCGCCACGATCGCGTGCCCGATGTTCAGCTCGATGATCTCGGCGATGGCCGCGACGGGCTCGACGTTGTGATAGTCGAGGCCGTGGCCGGCGTGCACCTCCATGCCGCGGCCCGCCCCGAGCCGGGCGCAGGCGATGAGGCGCTCGAGCTCCTTCGCCCTCCCCGCCCCGCTCGCCTCGGCGTAGGCGCCGGTGTGCAGCTCGATGGCCGGCGCCGCGACCCTCGAGGCCGCCTCCACCTGCTGCGGATCCGGGTCGATGAACAGCGCCACCCGCACCCCGTGCGCATGCAGCCGCTCGAGCGCCGGATGCAGCCTCGCCTCCTGGGAGAGCACATCCAGACCACCCTCGGTGGTGATTTCCCGGCGCTTCTCCGGCACCAGGCAGCAGTGCGCGGGCCGCACCTCGCAGGCGATGGCCAGCATTTCCTCCGTCACCGCCATCTCGAGGTTCATGCGTGTCTTGAGCAGGCCCTTGAGCGCGCGCACATCGGCATCCTGGATGTGCCGGCGATCCTCACGCAGGTGCAGCGTGATGCTGTCGGCGCCGGCCATCTCGGCGGCGAGCGCGGCATGCACCGGATCCGGACAGCTCCCGCGGCGCGCCTGGCGCAGCGTCGCGATGTGGTCGATGTTCACGCCTAAGGCGATGGATGAGTGCGTCACTGACCTGTCCTTTGAGCTTGGCGCTCGAACCGACTGGCAACCGGGACAATTCTTGCTTACTCGCGCTCGGGATGCGAACTCTTGCGCGCCACCGCCCTCGCCACCCGCCGCGTCGCGAGCTCCCGGCCCTCCAGGCACTCATCGAGCGCCGCCTTGAGGAGCCGGCGCGCATCGGTGAGCGCCCGCTCCCCCTCGAGCGCCTCGCGCTCGAGCGCCAGCAGCGATCGGCCCGCGAGCGCCCCCGGATCATCGGCCCCCACCCGGTACAGGCCCTGCGAGGGCCGAAAGCGGTAAAAGCCCCCCTCCTCGATGAGGCTGCCGTTGCTTTCCTCCGAGAGGGTCAGGCCGTACCCCAGGCTCCAGAGCAGGCGGCGCTCGAACAGACGCAGCGTCCGCTCCGGCGGCCCGCCTTCCCGAAACCGCTCGAGCGCCCGGCGGTAGTCATCGAACAGCTCCGGCGCCGGATCGTGCCGCGAGGTGAGCTTCAGCAGCAGCTCATTGAGGTAGAACGCCGCCATGAGGCTCCCCGGGGGCAGCGGGGAGACGGTCTCGGCGCACTCCGCGCCCGAGAGCTGACCGGCCTCGCGCCCGAGGTGAAACGACAGCAGCAGCGGCTGGAAGGGCTGCAGCGCCGCCGCCAGCCTCGATTTCGGACCGCTCACGCCCCGGGCAAACAGCGTGAGGCGCCCGTGCTCGCGCACCAGCACCTCCAGGATCCTGCCGCTCTCCCGGAAAGGCCGATGATGCAGCAGGTACCCCGGCGAGAGCTGTACACGGCGGGACTGCCCGCTCATGGGTTCCTACTCGAGCCCCAGGTCCTTCAGCGCGCGGGCGCTGTCCGCCCAGTTCTCGCGCACCTTCACCCACAGCGTAAGGTGCAGCCGCCGCTCGAGCAGCGCATTCAACGCCAGCCGGGCGGAGCGGCCCACCCGCTTCAGCCGCTCCCCGCCCGCCCCGATCACGATCGGCTTCTGGCCCTCGCGGTCCACCCAGATCGAGGCGTCGACGGCGAGCTGTCCGTCCTCCTCGGCGAGCCGCTCGACCTCCACCGCAATGCCGTAGGGCACCTCCTGGTTAAGCTCGAGCGTCAACTTCTCCCGGATCATCTCCGCGATGCGGAACTTCACGCCCCGGTCCGTCAGCTCGTCCGGGGGGAACAGCGGCGGTGAGCGCGGCAGCTGCGCCGCGATGGTGCTCAAGAGGTCCTCGAGGCCCTTGCCCTTGAGCGCCGACACCGGCACCAGGGCCTTGAAGTCATGGCGCTCGCCAAGTTGCTTGAGATACGGCAGCAACCGCTCCCTCGGCCGCACCTGATCGACCTTGTTGACGGCCACCACGACGGGCTTTCCCGAGCGCGCGATGCGGCTCAGGACGAGGTCATCCTCGGCCCTCCAGGCGAGCGCCTGCACCACCATCACCACCAGGTCCGCATCCCCCAGAGCCGCCGCGGCGGTGCGGTTCATGGCCTTGTTGAGCGCCCGGCGCGCATGGTGGTGCAGGCCCGGGGTGTCGACAAAGGCGATCTGCGCATCGGGCCGCTGCACGAGCCCCAGGATCCGGTGCCGGGTGGTCTGCGGCCGCGGCGTCACGATGCTCAGCTTCTGCCCCACCAGCGCGTTGAGCAGCGTCGATTTGCCGACATTCGGCCGACCGAGGAGCGCCGCGAAGCCGCAATGCATTTCAGGTGATTCGCTCAAGGGCACGTTCCGGACGGAGAGGGATGGATTGGATCATGACGGATGCGGGCCGCAACCCGACTCCAGGAGTGCCAGTATGCGCCCGGCGGCCTCCTGCTCGGCGCGCCGCCGGCTCGATCCCCTGCCTTGCGCCTCGAGCCCGAGGTCCGCCACCCGGCAGCGGACCGCGAAGATCTGCGCATGCGGCTCGCCCTCGACCCCGTCCACGGAATAGGCCGGCAGCGCGAGGCCGCGCGACTGCAGGTGCTCCTGCAGCCGTGTCTTGGGGTCCTTCAGCGCCTGCGGGGCCGGGAGCGAGGCGAGGCGAGGCGCGAGCAATCCGATGATGAGCGCTTCGGCCGCATCGAGGCCGCCGTCGAGAAACACCGCCCCGAAGAGCGCCTCGAGCGCATCGGCGAGGATCGACTCGCGCCGAAAGCCGCCGGTCTTGAGCTCGCCCGTGCCGAGCTTGAGCGCCTCGCCGAGCTCGATCGAGGCGGCCACCGCCGCGAGCGGCTCGGCGCTCACGAGCCGGGCCCGCAGGCGGCTCAAGTCCCCCTCGGTGGCCCCGGGGAAGGCCTCGAACAGGTGCCGCGCCACCACGAGGTTGAGCACTGCATCGCCGAGAAACTCCAACCGCTCGTTGTTCGGGCCGGGCGCGCTGCGATGGGTGAGCGCGGCGCGAAACAGCGTCTGCTCGCGCGGCGCGTACCCCAGGCGCCCCTGCAGCCAGGCGCGCGGCCAGTCCTCTCTATCCACCGCGGCCAAAGGTGACGGACTTGTCGAACTTGACCTGGATGGACAGCGGGCCAAACAGGGGCGCGTAATCGTAGTACGCCGCCTCCACGTGCCAGCCGGTCCCGTCGCGGGTGATCGCGATGTCATTGACGGTGGGGTAGTTCACCTCATCGATCTCGAAGTGCCGCCCGATCGCATTCTGGATCTGGCCGACGCTCTGCGCGCCCCCGCCGCTGCGATACTTGCTCGCGATCTCCTCGAGCGTGTGCGACACGTTCATGTAATTCAGATACACCGGTATCAGACGGATGCCCGCGTACACGACCAGGGTAAGCGGTATCAAGAGCACCAGCCAGCCGATCAGCGTGATTCCGCGTTGTCGATGCATCGCCCCCCCCTTTACTTGATCTTCATGCCGATGCGGCTCCAGATCGGTCCGCCCTTGCGCTCGACGTCCCAGTTGAACCAGATGTAGGTCGCCTTGCCGACGAGGTCCTTCTGCGGCACGAAGCCCCAGAAGCGGCTGTCGTCGCTGTTGTCGCGATTGTCGCCCATCATCATGTACGCCTTCGGCGGCACGGTCCGGTCGAACAGCGCCGGCTCGGTGAGCGGCAGAGCATCCGGGGGCGGGTTGCCGCCGCAGAAATACCCGCGCGCATCGGCCCGCGGACAGGTCGGCAGCGGATCCTGCGTGACCTCAAGCGGCACCGGGCACAGCAGCGCCTGGTGCACGTGCGCGCCGATGTGCTCCGTGGCGATCTGCATGTGCTCGTAGCAGCCGTCGCTGTAGGTGCCGGTGACCTGGAAGGGCACCTTGTGCCCGTTGATGGTGATGCGATCGTGGCGCACCACCACGTGATCGCCCGGAAGACCCACCACGCGCTTGATCCAGTCCTGGGACAGCTTGAACGGCGGGCGAAAAACCGCCACGTCCCCGAGGTGCGGCTCGCCGGTGCTCAGGATCTTGGTATGAGTGATCGGCAGGCGCAGACCGTAGGAGAACTTCTCCACCACGATGAAGTCCCCGTCGAGCAGCGTCGGCATCATCGAATCCGAGGGGATGCGGAACGGCTCGAACAGGAACGAGCGCACGAGCAGCACCACGATCGCCACCGGGAAGAAGCTGCGCGCGTAGTCCACCGTGGTCGGCTCGATCCGCGAGGCCGGCTCCACGCCCGCGGCCTTGGCGCCGCGGCTGCGCCGCGGGGCGAGCAGCAGCGCATCGAGCAGCCACACGAGCCCGGTCACGGCGGTGATGATGACCAGCACGGCGCTGAAGTTGAGCGTCTCGGAGATGAAGATCCGCAGCACCACCGCCACGACGACGATCGGCAGCACGCGGTAGCAGACCCTCACCATCGCGTGCTCGGCGGGCGCCTCGCCAGCCTTCAGCCTGCGCGTGGGCCGCAACAGCCAGTCGTCGATGAAGCACACCAGGCCCACGGGGATCGCGAGCCAGGAGAGAACGATGATGAGCTGCATCACGACGGACGGCATGAGGACTCCATGGGTGACTTCGGGAAAGAAACGGGAAGCGGAGGAATCGGACAACGTCGGGCGCTTGTTCTCATGTGCCCCCCCCGGGCGCTATTTGTGGCCCACTTTCAGGACGGCGAGGAACGCCTCCTGCGGAATCTCGACCCGGCCCAGCTGTTTCATGCGTTTCTTGCCCTCTTTTTGTTTCTCGAGCAGCTTGCGTTTGCGGCTGATGTCGCCACCGTAGCACTTGGCCAGCACGTTCTTGCGCAACGCCTTGACCGTGGCGCGCGCGATGATCGCGCTGCCGATGGCCGCCTGCACGGCCACCTCGAACATCTGCCGCGGGATGAGCTCGTGCATCTTGTCGACCAGCTCGCGGCCGCGCTGATAGGCGCTCTCGCGGTGCACGATGATCGAGAGCGCATCCACCCGCTCGCCGTTGATGAGGATGTCGAGCTTCACCAGCGGGGCGGCCTGGAAGTGCGAGAACTCGTAATCGAACGAAGCGTAGCCGCGGCTCACCGACTTCAGCCGATCGAAGAAATCGAGCACCACCTCGGCGAGCGGCAGCTCGTACTGCAGCGAGACCTGCGTGCCGAGGTAGTGCATCTTCTTCTGCGCGCCGCGCTTGTCGTTGCAGAGCTTGAGCACCGCGCCGACATGATCGGGCGGCACCAGTATGTTGGCGGTGATGATCGGCTCGCGGATCTCCTCGATCTCGTTGGAGGGCGGGAGCTTCGCGGGGTTGTCCACGTACTCGACCTCACCGTCGGTGCGGGCCACCTCGTAAACCACCGTCGGGGCGCTGGTGACGAGATCGAGGTGGTATTCGCGCTCGAGGCGCTCCTGCACGATGTCCATGTGCAGCAGCCCGAGGAACCCGCAGCGGAATCCGAACCCGAGCGCACCGGAAACCTCCGGCTCGTAGTGCAGCGCCGAGTCGTTGAGCCTCAGCTTGGCGAGCGCGTCGCGAAAGCTCTCGTAGTCCTCGGAATTGATCGGGAAGAGCCCCGCGAACACCCGCGGCTTGATCTGCCTGAACCCCGGCAGGGGCGTGCGGGCCGGGCGGCTCTCGAGCGTGATGGTGTCGCCCACCGGAGCGCCGTCGATCTCCTTGATGCCGGCCACAATGAAGCCCACGTCCCCGGTCGAAAGCTCCTGCTCGACGATCGGCTTCGGGGTGAAGCGCCCCAGGCGATCGACCGTGTGGGCGCGGCCGGTGGACACCACGCGGATCTTCTCGCCCGTGCGCACCGTGCCGTTGACCACCCGCACGAGCGACACCACCCCGACGTAGTTGTCGAACCAGGAATCGATGATCAGCGCCTGCAGGGGCGCCTGCGGCTCGCCCTTGGGCGCGGGAATACGCCGGATCAGCGTCTCGAGCAGCTCCGGCACCCCCTCGCCCGTCTTGGCGCTCACACGCACCGCATCCCTTGCCTCGATGCCGATGATCTCCTCGATCTCGTGCATGACCCGCTCCGGGTCGGCCGATGGCAGGTCGATCTTGTTGATGACCGGCAGCACTTCCAGCCCCTGCTCGATCGCGGTGTAGCAGTTGGCCACGCTTTGCGCCTCCACCCCCTGCGAGGCGTCAACGACCAGCAGCGCACCGTCGCATGCGGCCAGCGATCGCGAGACTTCGTACGAGAAATCCACGTGTCCCGGGGTATCGATCATGTTCAGCTGATACCGCTGTCCATCGAGCGCGTCGTAGTACAGGGTCACGCTCTGGGCCTTTATGGTAATGCCCCGCTCGCGCTCAAGATCCATGGAATCGAGCACCTGCGCCTGCATCTCCCGGTCATCGAGGCCCCGGCAGAGCTGGATGAACCGATCGGCGAGGGTGGACTTGCCGTGATCGACGTGCGCGATGATCGAGAAATTACGTATGAGCCGCATGAATCCGGGTCGCGATCTCTGCCGCGCCAGATTTTCACGGCTGCGGGATGGGTATGTCGCGCGATTATACGCGCCTGAGCATTCGCTGCAGCTCAGGCGCATCGAGCCGGTGGCGGCAGACCACCGTGCCATCGAGCAGGAGCACCGGCACGTGCAACCCGTGGCGGCGCTGCAGCAGCGCATCGCTGTCCACGTCGACGATCTCGATGGGGGGCAGCGGGATCGTGCGGCCGAGCTCGCGCAGCTCCGCGAGCATCTCATCGCACAAGGGGCAATCCTGCCGGTGAACCAGGGTGAGGGTGCTCATGGCTGCGGTGCGTGTGCGAAAGGGCCGGCCGGCAGCCGGGCCAGGGAGGCTTTCCCGGCGCGCACCGAGTCTGCGATGGAGCGGACCGTGCGCGCCGGCACCTCGCCCACCGCGGTCACTCTGTGGCCGTCGACGAACGTGGAGAACACGTACGAGGCGCCCATCCGGGCCGACTCGACCACCGGCCCTCGGGGGGCGGGCTCGGCGTGCTTCTCCACGAACACCGACACCGAGGCGAGCCCGTCGGTATACACGAGGTGATCCACCGGTCCCGGTGAGCCCGGCATGACCTGCGCGGCGCTCAGGGCCATGTGAAACCCCGGCGGCAGCCACCGCGCGTTCCACGCCGGCATCCTGCCCTTGCCGCTCTGCGGCGCGGGCGCATCGGTGCGCAGCCAGCGATACCCGGCGGTGGACATGCCGGGCTTGAAGGCCGAGTCCGGGATGTGGGAGCGGACTTTGAGGGTGGCGAAGGCGATCTGCTCGATCACATGCCCCCCCGGTCTTTTGCGCGCATCCCAGAGCTGGATCTTCAACGGCAGGCCCGTGCGGTCGATCCAGAGCCGGTAGCCGTAGCGGTACTGGTCCCTCGGCATCACGGTGATGAGGCGCGTCTCGTGCTGGTCGACGCGCATGCGAGCCGCCTCGCGGATGTCATAGAAGCGCGCGGTCTCGGCATTGATGACGGGGATGCCGCCGAGGAGCGAGCTCATCGGCGGCATGTGCTCGACCAGCACGACGCGCTTGTCGGGCAGATAGCAGGTGAGTTTCGAGCCGCGGCGGATGAACTCGCGCCCCGAGCCGTCCAGGGACTGCAGCCGCTCGGACACCACCCCGTGCTTGACACGATGGATGATGCGCAGCATCTGCACCTTGCCGCTCTGCGAGTGGGCGAAGGTGCCCTCGTAGTCGAGCACGGTGAGCGCGTGATTCATGCGCTGCAGCCACTGCATCGGCCGGGTCGGCTGCCTCGAGTGAGAGGCGGACCGCCCCGCCTCGGCGGCGCCTGCCGTGGCGCACAGCGCCACGGCGAGCACAAGTGCCAGCGCACCGAAGGACTCGCTACCGAATCGGGTGGGTCGCATGGCCGTGCCCGCCGGAGGCTTGCCGCCCGGACACGGCGGCGGAACTGCCGCTTCCCGGCTCCCCCACCATCAGCGCCGAGAGCAGGCTCCCGCGGCTGATCGGCCAGGAGTAGGCGCTGTGCGCCACGACATAATCGGCGAGCTGCGTGGGCGGGACCGCCATCATGGCAGGCTGGGTCGACGCCGGCGGCACCACGAAGCTGTCCGAGGCGTTCGAGACGGTGCGCTGGCCGGCGGGCGCGGAAGCGCTGGCCACCGTCATCTCCGCCGGCTGACCCATGCCGGAGGCCTGCAGGCGAAGCCACAGAATCGATACCGCCGCCACGCCCGCCGCCATGGCGGCCCCGGCCACCAGGCGCGTCCAGCCGGCCATCCTGCCTCGCCAGGGCGGCCCCGAGGCGGCAACAAGCACCGGCTCTCGGGTGAGGGCCTCGTTCACGCGGCCGGCCACCGCGCTTTGCAGCACCACGCCCCGCTCGGAGCGGATGACCGCCCCGATCACCGCGTACCGGCTCCAGCGCGCTTTCAGGGCATCGTCACGGGAGAGGCGCCGGGCGAGCAGCTCGCACTCGGCGGCGGGAAGCTCGTCATCGAACATCGCGGAAAGCTGACTGTCGAGCTCCTCGTTCATTCGAGCTCCTCCGTACGGCCGAGGCCGCCCTCGAACACCTCGCGCAGCCGCTGATCGATCGCCTCGCGCGCGCGGAAAATGCGCGAGCGGACGGTTCCCACCGGACACCCCATGGTCGAGGCGATCTGCTCGTAGGAGAGCCCCTCGAGCTCACGCAGCACGATGGCGGTGCGCAAGTCCTCGGGAAGCTGCTCAATCGCAGCGTTCACGGTCTGGCGGATCTCATCCGTCAGCACCAGGCCCTCGGGCGTTTCGGAATCTTTTAGTCGGCCTTGCATGTCGTAGGACTCATCGATGCTGCTGCGGTCGAGGTCGTAATCGACGGGACTGCGGTCACGGGACACCACCGCGTTCTTGGCGGTGTTGATGGCGATGCGGTAGAGCCAGGTGTAGAAGGCGCTGTCGCCGCGGAACTGGGGCAGCGCCCGATAGGCCTTGATGAAGGCCTCCTGGGCGATATCCTCGGCCTCGGCCGGGTTTCGGACATAGCGCGTCACCAGCTTGACCAGTTTGTGCTGGTACTTCAGCACCAGCACATCGAATGCCCCTTTGTCGCCGCGCTGCACGCGGCGAACCAGGCTCAAATCGCTGACATCGGCGCCCATTCGCGCGCCCTCTGTTCCTGTCCGGAAGGCCGCTCGCGCCGCGACCTGAATAGACTCTGAACCCGGTGGAAAGTTCAGGCCCTCCCCATCCCCGTCGCCCTCGCGGGGGGATTGCCCGTCATCATGCCCCAAGGGGCTCACGAGGCGCCACAGACCCCGCCTCGATCGCATCACGTTCCCGCGCGCCGCGACCCGCTAGAATGCGGTCAACGAGGGCGGCCAGCTCGGGGTCTTCCGGGACGCGCCCGCCGAGCAGGTAGCCGGCGAGCTCGGGGTCGGGCTCATCGAGCAGCCGCGCGAGCACCCGCCGCTCAGGGCCGCTTGCCCCGGCCAGGGCGGCCTGCGCATAGCGCTCGAGCAGCACGTCGAGCTCTTTGAGACCTCGCCGGCAGCGCCACAGGAGCCGCCGCGCCTCCTCGCCCATCCTGGCTTTCTGCGACCCGTCAGACGAAGACGGACGTGTCACCGGACGCACTCCTCAGCTTTGCCGCTCCACGAGCATCTTTTTGATCTCGGCGATCGCCCTGGCGGGATTCAAATCCTTCGGGCACACGTCGGTGCAATTCATGATGGTGTGACACCGATAGAGCTTGAAGGGATCCTCGAGCGCATCGAGCCGCTCCCCCCCGGCCTCGTCGCGGCTGTCGATGATCCAGCGATAGGCCGCGAGCAGCGCCGCCGGCCCGAGGTAGCGGTCGCTGTTCCACCAGTAGCTCGGACAGGAGGTCGAACAGCACGCGCACAGGATACACGCCGCCGGCCGGTCGATCTTCTCCTGCTCGGCCTTCGACTGCAGCCGCTCGCGATCGGGGGGGGGCGGGGACTGATGAGCGAGCAGCCAGGGCTTGACCGAGGCATACTGGGCATAGAAGTGGGTGAGATCCGGCACCAGGTCCTTGACGACCGGCATGTGCGGCAGCGGATAGATGCGGACCTCTCGGCCGAGATCGTGCAACGAGGTGATGCAGGCGAGCCGGTTCACCCCGTCGATGTTCATCGCGCACGAGCCGCAGATGCCCTCGCGGCAGGAGCGGCGGAACGTGAGGGAGGAATCGACGGTGCTTTTGATGCGAATCAGCGCATCGAGCACCATCTGGCCGCACTCGCCCGCCTCGAGCTCGAAGGTGTCCACGCGCGGGTTCTCGCCCGAGTCCGGATCGAAGCGGTAGATGCGGAAGGTGCGCACCTCGCGCGCTCCCTCGGGCGCGGTGTGGGTCGTGCCCTTGCGGATGCGGGAGTTGGCGGGCAGTCGGAAGTCAGCCATCGGAGAGCCTTGGATCAGTAGGTCCGCGCCTTCGGCGCAATGGTCTCGGCGTCGGAGGTCAGGGTGTTGAGGTGCACCGGCCGGTACTCGAAGCGCACCTTGCCGGGGCCCTGCACCCACACCAGGGTATGCTTCATCCAGCCCGCATCGTCGCGGCTCGGGAAATCCTCACGCGCGTGCGCGCCGCGGCTCTCGGTGCGGTTGCCCGCCGAGTGGATGGTGGCGGTCGCGGCCATCAGCAGGTTCTCGAGCTCCATCGTCTCGATGAGATCGGTGTTCCAGACGAGCGAGCGGTCCGCGGTGCGCACGTCGGCGAAAGTCTCGTAGGTCTGCGCGAGCTTGCGCGCGCCCTCCTCCAGGGTCTGCCCGGTGCGAAAGACCGCCGCATCCATCTGCATGGTCTTCTGCATCTCCAGGCGAATCTCGGCGGTGGGACGCGAGCCGTTGGCGTTGCGCAGCCGGTCGAGGCGGGACAGCGCGGGCTCGGCGGCGTCCTTCGCCAGCGGCGCATGGCGCGTGCCGGGCTTCACCACCTCGGCGCACCGCCGCGCCGCCTGGCGCCCGAACACCACCAGGTCAAGAAGCGAGTTCGATCCGAGGCGGTTCGCCCCGTGCACCGACACGCAGGCGCCCTCCCCGACGGCCATGAGGCCCGGCACGATGCTGTCGGGGTTGCCGTCCTTCGGCGAGACGACCTCGCCGTGGTAATTGCACGGGATGCCGCCCATGTTGTAATGGACCGTCGGCTGCACCGGGATCGGCTGCCTGGTGACATCGACACCGGCGAAGATGCGCGAGGTCTCGGCGATGCCCGGCAGGCGCTCGTGAATGACCGCGGGCCCGAGGTGCTCGAGGTGCAGATGGATGTGATCGTGCTCGGCGCCGACTCCGCGCCCCTCGCGGATCTCGATGGTCATGGCGCGGCTGACCACATCGCGCGAGGCGAGGTCCTTGGCGTTCGGCGCGTAGCGCTCCATGAAGCGCTCGCCCTTGGAGTTGGTGAGATAGCCGCCTTCGCCGCGCACGCCCTCGGTGATCAGGCACCCCGCCCCGTAGATGCCGGTCGGGTGAAACTGCACGAACTCCATGTCCTGAAGCGGCAGCCCCGCGCGCAGCACCATGCCGTTGCCGTCGCCCGTGCAGGAGTGGGCCGAGGTGCAGGAGAAGTACGCGCGCCCGTAGCCGCCGGTGGCGAGGATCGTCATGTGCGCGCGGAAGCGGTGGAGCCTGCCCTCGGTCAGGTCGAGCGCGACGACGCCCCGGCACGCGCCGTCCTCCATCATCAGGTCGATGGCGAAGTATTCCACGAAGAACGTCGCGGAGCGGCGGATCGATTGCTGATAGAGCGTGTGCAGCATGGCGTGGCCGGTGCGGTCGGCCGCCGCGCAGGTGCGCTGCGCGGTCCCCGTGCCGAAATGCGTGGTCATGCCGCCGAAGGGTCGTTGATAGATCCGGCCCTCCTCGGTGCGGGAGAAGGGCACCCCGTAGTGCTCGAGCTCGATCACCGCCGCCGGCGCCTCCTTGCACATGAGCTCGATGGCGTCCTGATCGCCCAGCCAGTCCGATCCCTTGACCGTGTCGTACATGTGCCAGCGCCAGTCGTCCTCGCCCATGTTGCCGAGCGCGGCGCTGATGCCGCCCTGGGCCGCCACGGTGTGGCTGCGCGTGGGGAAGAGCTTGCTGATGCAAGCCGTCGACAACCCCGCCTCGGCGAGGCCCAGCGTGGCGCGCAGCCCCGAGCCGCCCGCCCCGACGACGATGACGTCGTACGTATGATCGATGAATTCGTATGCGCTCATGCGGCGCCTCCGAACGCCACCTTCAGTATCGCGAACACGCCCGCGACGGCGATCACCACGTGCAAGAACGCCACCAGCGCCAGCGCCAGAGACTTCGTGCCGCTGTTGTGAACGTAATCCTCCACCACCACCCGCACGCCGAGGTGCGAATGCCACGCGGCGGTGAGAACGAACAGGATGAGAAACACCGGCGTCCAGCCCTGCTCCATCCAGGCCGTCACCATCGCGTAATCGTGCGAGGGCAGCGACAGCATGGACACGACGAACCAGATCGAGAGCGGCACCAACGCGACCGCGCTCAGGCGCTGCGACCACCAGTGGTGCACCCCCTCCTTGGCGGAGCCGGCGCCGAGGGCGCGGCCGAGCGGACTGCGCAGGCTCATCGGGCGCCTCCCGCGCCGGCCATCGTCCAATGAAGACAGGTCCACCACGCGAGGCCTGCAAACAGCAGCAGGCCGGCAATGCCGATGAGCCAGGCGCTGCGCTGCGACTGAGAGCGCTCGAGCCCCCGACCGCTGTCCCAGATCAGGTGGCGGATGCCGGCGAGGAGGTGGTAGGAGAATGCCGCGAGCAGGATGAGAAAGATCACCTTGAGCGCGCCGGAGGAGAGCACGCCCAAGGCGCGCCCATAGGCCTTGGCCCCGCCCGCGGCGGCCATCAGCCAGTACACGAGCACGATCAGCCCGGCGGACAGGGCGACGCCCGTGAGGCGGTTGGTGATGGAGGTGAGTACGCTGTACCGGTACATGCGGTACACGGACAGGTGTGGCGAGAGCGGTCGGTCGGCCATAGGTCCCCGGCGCAATTCAAAAGTCGATACAGCGGCCCTTGCGTTCCCAGTCGCCGAAGCGCGTGGGCTCGGGCCCCTGCGGGCCCCCGGTCTCCCTTTGGGGTGAGCGCGCGCTCTGTCCGACGGGGGATGCACCCGCCTCGCAGGACTCGGAATCTGCCCGAGGTGTCGGTGATTCGTTGTTCGAATCGTGCTGCATGTGTCTCGAGTCTGACACAATTTGCACGCGCCCGCCACGGCGGTGTCTCGAGCCACCACCCCGCGCACCGATCTTTTGTCAGTCACGAAGGCAATAGTCATACCTATGCATCAGGAATTTCGGGTCTGCGCGCTCGAGGACCTCGGAGTGCTGCGCTTGCAGGGCGCCGACGCCGTGCGCTTCCTGCAGGGACAGCTGTCGAGCGATGTGCTGCGTCTTGGTCCCGAGCGCTCGCTCCTCGCCGGCTATCACAACCCGCAGGGTCGCGCGGTCGCGCTGCTGAGACTCGTGCACCTCGGCGCCGAGGACGTGCTGGCGATTCTGCCGCGCGAGCTCGCCGCGCCCGTGGCGCAACGGCTTGCGAGATTCGTGCTGCGCTCGAAGGTGAGCATCACGGATGACTCGGCGCAATGGCGGATCGATGGCTTGATCGGCGAGAGGCCTGAAAGCGTCTCTCCCGGCACGAGCGCCCTTCCCCTGCCTGCGGGCGCGCAGCGCCGTTTCGGTGAGACCATCGTGGTCTGTGTTGGAGTGAGCCCGCCACGATGGCTCGAGCTCTCCGCGCACATGCAACCTCGCCAGCCGAAGGGTCCTGATCCGGACGCGGCAAATGGGCTCGAGCTCTCCGCGCACATGCAACCTCGCCAGCCGAAGGGTCCTGATCCGGACGCGGCAAATGGGCTCGAGCTCTCCGCGCACATGCAACCTCGCCAGCCGAAGGGTCCTGATCCGGACGCGGCAAATGGGCTCAAGCTCTCCCCTCGCACGGAAGCTCCTCGGCACCCGCCATTGCCGCCGGCCGCCCCGGCGAGCCGCGAGCGCTGGCGCGAGCTCGATGTCCGTGCGGGCGTGCCCCAGGTCTACGCGCCGACCTCGGAGCAATTCGTCGCGCAGATGTTGAATCTCGATGCCCTCGACGCCATCGCCTTCGACAAGGGGTGTTACACGGGACAGGAAGTCATCGCCCGCGCGCATTACCGCGGACGTGTCAAACGGAGGCTGCAGCGATTCCTCACGCGCGGACCACTCGCGCTTGCGCCCGGGGATACCGGCTCGCTGCCCGACGGGCGCTCGTTCACCGTGGTGGAGGCGGCTCGGCATGCCGACGGCCGCTGCGAGTTCCTGGCGGTGGCGCGCCTTGCGGGGACGGAGCCTGAGTCCGGCGGCATCGAGGCCGCTTCGCCGGTCGAGGCGCAACCCTTGCCCCTGCCATACCCGCTGCCGGAGTGAGACGCTACAGGTCGACCAGCTCGACCTCGTGCGCCTCGATGGGCCGCTCGAGGAAGCGTGAGCCGATGCGGGCGAAGCGCTGCGGGGCGTCCGTCGCGAGCAGCCGCAGGCTCCCCTGCCCGCCGGCCGCCGCGAGGCCGGCCTCCCTCAGCGTGCGGCGCACATGGCGGGCCGTGGTCTGCGCCGAATCAACGATGGTGACTTGCGCTCCGACGGCGGCGCGGATCGCCTGAATGAGCATCGGGAAGTGCGTGCAGCCGAGCACCAGGGTGTCCGGGCGCCGGGGCGCCGCGAACAGCGGATCGAGATAGTGATGGGCGACGGCCTCGGCGATCGGGCCCTCGCACACCCCTTCCTCGGCGAGCGCGACGAACAGCGGCGCGGGCAAGGCGGTGAGCCGCACATCCGCCCGGCGCCGCCGGATGGCCTCCTCATACGCTGCGCCGCGCACGGTGCCTTCCGTGGCGATCACGGCGATCCGGCCGGAGCGCGAGGCCGCGCAGGCCGCCTCGGCTCCGGGCTCGATCACACCGATCACGGGCACGTTCGCCATGCGCTCGCGGATCGCCGGCAGGCTCACCGCCGAGGCGGTGTTGCATGCGATCACCAGGCATTTGAGCGGGTACTGCATGAGCGCCCCGGTCGCCTGCAGGGCGTAGCGCACGACCGTCTCGGCGCTCTTGGTGCCGTAGGGGAGCCGGGCGGTGTCGCCGAGGTAGACGAAGTGCTCGCAAGGCAGCTCGGCGGCGAGCGCCTCGAGCACGGTGAGGCCGCCTACGCCCGAGTCAAAGACCCCGATCATGCGCGGCGCGCAGGAGTCAACCGGGTTCGCGGGAGCGAGCCCCGTACGGACAGCGGCGCCGATGCGCCAAAGAGCAGCCCGGCCCCCGGGTGGCGCCTGCGCACAACATCAGGTGACTTCCGGCCGCAGGTGCGGGAAGAGGATGACGTCGCGGATCGAGGGCGAGTCGGTGAAGAACATCACCAGGCGGTCGATACCGACGCCGAGGCCGGCGGTCGGCGGCATGCCGTACTCCAGCGCGCGCACATAGTCCGCGTCATAGAACATCGCCTCCTCATCGCCGCGGTCCTTGCGCGCCACCTGGGCGCGGAAGCGCGCCGCCTGGTCCTCCGGATCGTTGAGCTCCGAGAAGCCGTTGGCGAGCTCACGCCCGGCGATGAACAGCTCGAACCGGTCGGTGAGGAACGGATCCTGGTCGTTGGCGCGCGAGAGCGGCGAGACCTCCGCCGGATAGGCGCACACGAAGGTCGGATCAAACAAGGTGTGCTCGGCGGTCTTCTCGAAGATCTCGATCTGCAGCTTGCCGGCGCCATCGTGCGCCTGTACGGCGATGGCGAGCTTTTCGCAGGCCTCGCGCAGGTACGCGGCGTCCCGCAGCCGGGCCGGATCGAGGCCGGGGTTGTGCTCGAGGATCGCCTGCGCCACCGTCACGCGGCGGAAGGGCCTCGCCAGATCGTACTCCCGCCCCTGATAGGTCAGCTTCTGGCCGCCGTGCAGGGCATCGGCCATGCCCCGGATCGCCTTCTCGATCCAGTCCATCAGATCCCGGTAATCCGCGTACGCGAGGTACAGCTCCAGCATGGTGAATTCCGGATTGTGCCGGGTCGAGAGCCCCTCGTTGCGGAAGTTGCGGTTGATCTCGTAGACCCGCTCGAAACCGCCGACCACGAGGCGCTTCAGATACAGCTCCGGCGCGATGCGCAGAAACATGTCGAGGCCGAGCGCATTGTGATGCGTCACGAACGGCCGCGCGCTCGCCCCGCCCGGGATCGGCTGCATCATCGGCGTCTCGACCTCGATGAAATCGAGGGCGTCGAGGAAGTCACGCAGATAGCGGACGATGCGCGCGCGCGCGCGAAATACGTTGCGGCTCGCCTCGTTGACGATCAGATCCACATAGCGCTGCCGGTAGCGGGTTTCGACATCGGCAAGCCCATGCCACTTGTCCGGCAGCGGCCGCAGCGACTTCACGATCAGCCGCAGGCTCTCGACCCGCACCGACAGCTCCTGGGTCTTGGTGCGAAACAGCACGCCGGTGGCGCCAACGATGTCGCCCACGTCCCAGCCCTTGAACTCCTCGTACGCCGGCGCGCCGAGGGCGTCCCTCTGAAGAAAGAGCTGGATCTGGCCGGTGCGGTCGGCGATGTTCGCGAAGCTCGCCTTGCCCATCACGCGCCTCAGCAGCATGCGCCCGCCGACGGTGACGCGCGTGGGGTTGGCATCGAGCCACTCCCCGGTGCGCTCCCCGAAGGCCTGGTGCAGCTCCCCGGCGAGCGCATCGCGCCGGAAGTCGTTGGGGAACGCCTGGCCGCGCGTGCGCAGCGCCAAGAGCTTGGCGCGCCGCTCCGCGATCAGCTTGTTCTCATCGCCGTGCTCGGCGCCGCGGTTGTCTTCGTGATTGTCTGCCATGGTCCGCCTGATCATCCACCTATAGGCCCGCCTTGAGCGAAGCCTCCAGGAACTGGTCGAGATCGCCGTCGAGCACCGCGGTGGTGTTGCCCACCTCCACCCCGGTGCGCAGATCCTTGATACGCGACTGGTCGAGCACGTAGGAGCGGATCTGGTTGCCCCAGCTCACATCGGACTTGGAGTCCTCGAGCACTTTGGCGGCGGCGTTGCGCTTGTTCACCTCGAGCTCGTAGAGCTTCGCCTTCAGCATCTTCATGGCCGTCGAGCGGTTCTTGTGCTGGCTGCGCTCGTTCTGGCAGGCGGCCACGATGCCGGTCGGCAGATGGGTGATGCGCACCGCGGACTCGGTCTTGTTGACGTGCTGGCCGCCGGCGCCCGAGGAACGGTACACGTCGGTCTTCAGATCCGCCGGATTGATGTCGATCTCGATGTCATCGTCGATCTGCGCGGAGACGAACACCGAGGCGAAGGAAGTGTGCCGGCGGTTGCCCGAATCGAACGGGGACTTGCGCACCAGGCGGTGCACGCCGGTCTCGGTGCGCAGCCACCCGTAGGCGTATTCGCCCTTCACCTCGATGGTCGCGCTCTTCACCCCGGCCACCTCCCCCGGGCTGGAATCGATCACCTCGCACGCGAAGCCGCGCGCCGCGCCCCACCGCAGGTACATTCGCAGCAGCATCTGCGCCCAGTCCTGAGCCTCGGTGCCGCCGGCGCCGGCCTGGATATCGAGAAAGGCGCCGTGCGAGTCCATCTCGCCCCGGAACATGCGCTTGAGCTCCAGGCGCCGCACCTGCGCCTCGAGCCGCCCGGCGTCCTGTTCGATATCCTGAACCGCCGATGCCTCGCCCTCGCTCTCGGCGAGCTCGAGCAGCTCGCCGGCATCGAGGATGCCCTTGGTGGTGCGCTCGAGGTCTGCGACCTCGGCGCTCAGACGAGCGCGCTCGCGCCCGAGCTCCTGCGCGCGGTCGGGCTTCGACCAGATGGCGGGATCTTCCAGCTCCCGGGAGACCTCCTCCAGGCGCTCTTTCTTTTGGTCGTACTCAAAGAAACCCCCGTAGGGAAGCGATGCGTTCCTCGAGGTCTTTGAGCTGGCGCTTGAGCGGATTGACTTCCATCGCGGGTGCGGCCGAATCTGTGGTGAAGTGAGCCGGTCATCGTAATGGTCCCGGAAGCGATTTTCCACTTCATCGCACCGCCCGGCCGCCATTTGCCAGCGCAGGCCGGATCCCCCGGGGGCGGACCTCGTTGCGCGGCGCCCCCGTCCCCGCCCGGAGCGGCTCAGGACTCCCCTTCGGCGCGGGAGATGAGCCGCGCGAGCTGCGCCTTGTTGTTGATGCCGAGCTTGCGGTAGGAGCGTTGCACGATGTTGCGCACCGTGGCGGGCGAGAGCCCGCACCGGCGCGCAATCTCCTTGTACCCCTGGCCGGCGCCGAAGTGCTGCACGACCTCATGCTCCCGGCGCGTCAACCGATCGGCGAGCGACGCGCTCTTCACGGTGAGCACCAGGGTGTCGCAGAAGCGCTGCGCGCTGATCGAGCCCCCCCGCTCCCCGAGGCTCACCGAGCCTTCCCGGATGAGCTTGCGCAGCAGCGGCCAGGGCAGGCGAATGCCGTCCCACTGCGGCCATCCGCATGCGATCGAGTCGCTCACCTCGTTGCCGCAGTGAAGCACGGTGCCGTCCAGGAGTGTCTGCGCCCGGTGGTGTGCGGGGTGCAGGGATGGCCCCTTCGATGCCCCGGCCACCAGCAGCGCGCGGTTCACCGAGCAAGCCCCGAAAAGATGCGGTACGAGCACCCTGAGCAGCGTCCGATCCCGCTCGTTGAACGGCGAATCGGCGGCGGCGCGATGCAGCGAGAGCCACTCCCCGGCGCTCGCCCCGCTCTCGATCTCGGCAATCGCCAACTGGCGCTCGAGCCCCCAGCGGCGGGCACACTCGAGCGCCGGCCGACACTCGGGCTTGCCGAAAATGACCGCCACGTCGAACACGTGGGCGACGCCGGGGGCGGCGACGCTCGTGGAGATGGCGTGCGGGAACTGTCTGCTGATCGGGACCAGCTGTTGGACCGCCGCGGGCGGCAGCCGATACCCGTGCAGGTGATGGAATTGAAACTGTCCGTGAGCGAATCCGCCCCGGAACCAGAGTGCGGACCCAAAGGGCACGAGCGAGCCGAGCGCCGCGAGAGCAACGTCTTCAAACTCCTCCGCGGGGGCATCCTGGGCCGCGCGATAGAGCTGACCTGCGATCTGCAGTATGGATTGCATACTCTGCCATCCCCGCTCGGCGATCCTTCTCGGCCCGGTCAAGCCACGGAATCGATTTCACGAATGCGGGCCTCCTGCCCCACCGATCGGCGCAGGCAGCGCTCCTCGGCGAAGGAGCAGGCCGTTGCTTCCTCTTCCGCGCTCCCAAAGATCCCTGATGATCGTGACCATAGGCCACCCCATGGCGGAAAACATACTGACTTTCCGCACATCGCCGGGGGGGGGGGGGGCTTGCGGTCACGCTGCACCGGACAACGGTCGCGTCGAGGCTCACGCCGGGCCGGTGAGACCGGGCGGCACGCGGTCCTCAGGAGTTTCCCCGGGGACGATGTCCGCCGCGCTCGAGGGGAGCGGCCCGAGCCGGTGCCCCGGGCGCACGGAGTCGCCCCGCCGCCGGTGGCGGGGCAGGAGCCCCTGGCCAGCGCTTCTATAATAGAGGAGCGGGGGGTGCGGGAGCCGCCGGGCGCGGGATCGAGCCCGCTCGCGCACCCGGGCGCACCGGGCCCTTGCGAACGGGCCTCAGCCGCACTCCCCGGGGCTGCGCGAGGCCTCTTCGGCTCGGGAGATGAGCCGCGCGAGCTGCGCCTTGTTGTTGATGCCGAGCTTGCGGTAGGAGCGTTGCACGATGTTGCGCACCGTGGCGGGCGAGAGCCCGCACCGGCGCGCAATCTCCTTGTACCCCTGGCCGGTGCCGAAGTGCTGCACGACCTCATGCTCCCGGCGAGTCAGCCGGGCGGCGAGCGGGACACTCTTGACGGTGATGAGCAGGGAGTCGGAAAACCGCCGCATGCTGATCGACTCCCCGCGCTGCCGCAAGCTCATCGAGCCTTCGCAGATGAGCTTCTGCAGCAGCGGCATGGGCAGGCGAACGCCGTCCCAGTCCGGCCAGCCGAGGGCGATGTAGTCGTTGACCTGGCTGCCGCAATGCAGCACCGTGCCATCGAGGAGCGTCAGCGCCCGGTGCTGGCCGGGGGCGAGGACCGACTCGTTCGATGCCCGGGCCAGGCACAGCGAGCGATTCACCGCGCGAGCCTCGGAGAGGTGCGGCATCAGGAGTCTGAGCAACGTGCGATCCCGCTGATCGAACGGCGCATCGGCTTCGCCCCGATGCAGCGACAGCCACTCCCCCGCGGCCGCCCCGTCCTCGATCTCCGCGATCGCCATCTGCCGCTCGAGCCCCCAGCGGCGAACACACTCGAGCGCCGGCTCACAGGTCGGCCTGGAATAGGCGATCCCCGCGTGAAACACGTGCGCGACGCCCGGCGAAGCGGCGCTCGTTGCGATGGGCTGCGGGAATTGCCTGCTGATCGAGATGAGCTGCTGCACCGCCGCCGGCGGCAACCGGTACCCGTGCATGCGGTGAAATTGAAACCGCCCGCTGTCGAAGCCGCCTCGGAACCAGAGAGCGGATCCGAAGCGGACCTGCTCGCCAAGCGCCGCCAGAGCAACGTCTTCAAAAACGTCCGCGGACGCGTCCTGAGCCGTACGATAGAACCCGCGCGCGATATTCAGAATGGACCCCATACCTCCCCCTGCCCTGCGAGCCTCGCCGCCCCCGTCAACGGACGGAGACGATGGAAGGCCCGGGCCTCACGCTTTCTGCAAAGTCACGTTCTGGTCGAGTGCAGGAGAGACGGACGGCTTATCTCCCACACCCCGAAAAATGCAGGGATTGGAACGAATGCTACACTGCGCGGCGTGAGCGCGCGAGGATGCATTTGCATCTTGCCCCGCCGTTCAAACGCTCGATCACGCGAGGCGGATCCCTCCACAACCCCCGCCGCTGTTTTTGACATCACCACAACAGCGCGACTTTATGGTACGCGCCCGAGTTGTCCATCCCCCTAATTAGGTGGCGGCCGTCCGAGCCACAACGCCATGAGCGTCGCGCGATTGTTGACCCCGAACTTGCGGAAAATGGACGTCACGCATTCGTGGACCGTATGAAAGCTGCGCTCAATTGCCTTGCCGATCTCCTTTTCCGAGAGCCCCGCCAGCAATTTGTGCAGCACCTTGCGCTCGGCCTCGGTCAGGGCGTCCGCCGCGACGAGCGCCCCGTGCGAGAGCATGGTCTGGCGATGGAACCATTTGATGCCGCGCAGCGCGTAGGCGATGACATCGCGGTCCGATGCGCTGAAGGGCTCGGCTTGCGGTCCGCGAAACACGCCGAACCACGACTCCGCATCCTCGTTCACCGGCGAGGCGACCCAGACCGCATCGGCGTGGCCACGAGCCTTGTAGTACAGGTCGTAGTACTCGGTCGCGAACCAGTCCTCATCGATCAGGTCCCGCAGGCGATGGGCGCGGAACACGCCCGCGCCCTTGACATTGCGGATGGTCGTGATGTCCACCGGACCCATCTCCAGCAGGTCCATCTGCTCGACCGCGGTACGCTCGAGCAGCGGTGACTGATGCAGGAATCGCGCGCTGCGGACCCGCCAACCCCCGACCGGATCCGCCGGCAGCGTCGAGTCGAGGCGCACGCTGCCGAACCATATGACATTGCACCCTCCCGCCAGCGCGCATAGCTGCTGCATGAGGTAAAGCAGGGCCGCGTCGGAGCGCGCGGCATCGAAATCCGCCAACGCGTCCCACAGATCATGAATGTGATGTTGTTGCGGCAGGTCCATCGGTGTCTGCGGACCAGGGATCCTCGATCGGGCGCTGCGATGGAAGCATCTGCATCCTAGCATCGAGCCAACGCGTTGCGCAGAATTCCGCCCCGCTCGATGTTGCCTTTTTCGCTTCGCGAGACGCTCGCGGAATCCATCCAGCCGACACGGACGTCGCATGCCCATGAGGTAATGAAGTCATGCCAAAACGAAATGACACGGTGCACGCCAGCGCTCGGGTCGGCCTGGCATGTTCCATCGCGGTGGTTGCCCTGGCAGCGGTTGCGACCGCATCGGCCGGGGATCGCGCGCCCTACCGTGCGCTCACGTACACCCGTGCGGCCCTGAGCAGCGCGCAGGGCGTCGAGTCGCTCTATCAGCGCATCGTACGCGCCGCGAGAGCCGTCTGCCCGCCCTACATCGAGGGAGGCCTCAGCGCCCTCGCCGAGGAGCACCTGGTGCGCCAATGCCGGCGGAAAGCGGTGGATGACGCCGTGCGCCGGATCGGCGATTCCCGGCTCTCCTCCATGGAAGCGCTGCGCAAGGGCCGGCGCTGAGTCAGACACGCTGCGCGGCGGGCGTGCGCCCTGCGCACGCCCGCCCGATGCATCGTGGACCGAACCGGCCCGCGGCGCAGGATTCCCGAGACGGCGCCCCGGAGGGCATCGCCGTGCCCCAGGGCACGGCAGGCCCACCCCCGAAGCGGGCCGCTCGTGCACGGCCATCCGCGCGGGCGCAAGGCTACGCCGGCAGGATGTGATCGACCAGCAGCTGCAGGCGGCGCTCGCCCTGGTACTCGTTCACGTCCAGGCGGTAGACCAGCCGCCGGGAACCTTGAGGGAGCGTGAACGAGGCTTCGTCCTCGATGACACCGAACGCGATCGCATCGAACGTCCGGCCCGGGGAGGCCTCCACCCACATCTTCAGATGCCGCCCGCCGACCACGCGAGCACTGCGTATGGTGAATACGCCATCAAAGCACGGTTCGGGAAACGCCTGACCCCACGGTCCTCCGGCGCGCAGCGCGTGCGCAGTCTCCAGGGCAATCTCTTCGACGTCGAGCTCACCGTCCGTTTCCACGGCATCGGCAAGCGTACAGGCATTGGACGCAACGGCCACCGCTTCATCGAAGAGTGTTGCGAACACGTCCAGCCTCGAGCGCTCCAAGGTCAGACCGGCAGCCATGGCGTGCCCGCCGAACCGATCGATCAGCTCGGGATGGCGCGCATCGAGCCCGGCCAGCACGTCGCGGATATGAACGCCGGGCACCGAGCGCGCCGAGCCGCGCAGATGACCGTCGGCGGCGAGCGCGAAGGCGATGACCGGCCGGCGCAGGCGCTCCTTGATGCGACTCGCCACCAGGCCCACCACCCCTTGGTGCCAACTTTCGTCGAACAAGCACACCCCGCTGCGCCGGGTGGCTCGGGGATCCGGATCGCGCAGCACGCGCACCGCCGCGAGCGCCGTCAGCTGCATCTTCGCCTCGATGGCCCGCCGCTCGCGATTGAGCTCATCGAGCCGCGCGGCGAGCGCCGGCGCCTGACGGTCCGCCAGCAGACACTGAATGCCGATCGTCATGTCATCCAGACGCCCGGCCGCGTTCAGCCGCGGAGCGACCGCGAAGGCGAGATCCGCGCTGGTGACGCTCTCGAGCGGCCGCTCCGCCAGGCTCAGCAGGGCGCGGATGCCGGGCGCACAGCGGCCCGCGCGGATCCGCTTCAGGCCCTGCGAGACGAGCACGCGATTGTTGGCATCGAGCGGCACCAGGTCCGCCACGGTGCCGAGCGCGACCAGATCCAGGTATTGCGCGACGCCCGCATCGCCGGGCGGGGAAAGCCCCGACTCGTCCAGGCGCCGTTTCAACGCCGCCAGGACGTAGAACGCCACTCCCACCCCGGCGAGGGCGCGGCTCGCGAACCCGCTGCCCGGCAGGTTGGGATTGACGATGACCTGCGCGTGGGGCAGCGCGGCTGCGGGCAGATGATGATCGGTGATCAGCACGTCGATGCCGAGCGAGCGCGCCTCGGCCACCCCGGCTGCGCTCGAGATGCCATTGTCCACGGTCACGATGAGCGTGGGGGCGCGGCTCGCGGCATGTCGTACGATCTCGGGGGTGAGGCCGTAGCCGAACTGGAACCGGTTGGGAACGAGGAAGTCGACGGGAAATCCCCAAGCCCCGAGGGCGCGCATCATCAGGGCGGTGCTGGTGGCGCCGTCGGCATCGAAATCGCCGACCACGAGGATGCGGCCATCGAGGCGGTGCGCCAGCAACAGCTCGACCGCGGCGCCGACGCCCTCGAGCGTTCCCACCGGCGCGAGCCGCCCGAGCGAGGTGTCGAGGTCGGCCGCCGAGCGCACGCCCCGGCCCAGATACACCCGCCGCAGCACCGGATGCAGTCCCGCGCCGAGATCCGCATCCCCGCCCCCCTCCCGGCGCACCACCCGGAGCATCATGCCAATGCCTCCAGACCCGCCCGCCTGCGCCGCCAGAGCCTCAGGCGATCGGTGACGCGCAGTGTCCATCGCCGATCATTGGCCAGCAGCACCAGGTGGTCGATGCTCCTCTGATGCAGCGCGGCAAGCGCCGGTGCGATCACGCAGCGGTCGAGCTCGGCCAGGGCCTCGGGAAGACTCGCCCCGCCCCCCCGCTGCAGGACCTCGGCAATCTCGAGCACGCAGAGCGTACACGGCGTGCCGGCGCCGCTGCTCACCGAGCCCTGCGCCGCAGGGCGGATTTCAAGCCCGGCGAGCCGGCAAAGGCCACGCACGTAAGCCTCGGAAGCGAAGACGGTCACCGGTGCGGGGCGAGATGCCGTGCCCATGGCCGGCGGCTCGCCACCGCCCCAGATCCACAGCGTCGACACGGGCCGCTCGCCCCGGCGCGCCCGCTCGCGGTTGAGGGGGTGCGCGTGCAGCCACATCTCGATCTCCGCGCCGAGCCGGCGCAGCGCCGCCGACCCCTCTCCGCTCGGTAGCGCATCGGCCATCGGACCCTGCAGCACGCGCGCCGGCTCGACGGTGCGTACCGGGGCGAGGGGCGGCGCGCTCAGCAGAAACTCACCCGTCTCGAGACCGGTGAGGTCGAACCCCGAGCCGTGGAACGTCTCCTTGAAATCGGCGGCCAGCCGCTCGCGCTCCCCGCTCGCCAGACGCAGCAGACTGCCCCAGTCCACATGCAACCGGGTGAGCCCCTCGATCAAGTGTAGCGGGGTGGCGAGCCAGCAGGCCGGCCCGGCCACCCCCTCGGCGCCCGCCGCGGCGACGCTCGCGGCGGGGTGGCCGGCGTACTCCTCGAGACCGAGCCAGCGCGCCACCCAGCCGCGCCAGCCGCCCACCAGGGGCGCCGGACGGGCGAAGCGGGCCACGTGCTCGATCGCCGGCCAGGACCCGGGGCCCGCGCCCCGCGGCACGCCGGGCGCCCCGGACTGCAGGTCCGACGGTAGATGCAGATCCGCAAGGACGATGACGAGCTCTCGCACCCGCGGTATCGTAGGGGACGCCCGGGTCAAGTTCCACGCACATGCAATTTACTTTGGAAAGCCAATCCGGCGTCAACCTCGTGCGCGCCTATTCGCGCTCGGAGCTGCGCATCGGGGAAAGCCGCGTACACACCAGCTGCATCGTCACCGCCGACCGGCTGATCACGGACTGGGAGCCGAGGTGCTTCGAGGCGCTCGAGCCGGCGCATCTTGCGGCGCTCCTCGCGCTCGAGCCGCAAATCGTGCTGCTCGGCACCGGGCCGCGGCACCGCTTCGCGCCGGCGGCCATCCGCTCGCTGCTCACCGGGCGCGGCGTGGGCCTGGAGGTGATGGATCTCGGTGCGGCGTGCCGGACGTTCAATATTCTCGTGCAGGAAGACCGTCGGGTCGCCGCGGCGTTGTTTTTCGAGTAGCCCGCAGAGGACCGGAATTCTTCCCCCGCGGGCCGTACCGGTGAGGTTCTGCCCCGGTACGGGGTTCGCTCTGCGAACCCCGTCAGATCCCGCACTTCGGCAGGACGCGAAGAAAGCACAGGGGGAGAGGTTTCGACTTCTTACGACCCACGCCGCACTCGTGTCACAGCGATGGCACGCTTTTGCTTTTTTTATCGTCGCGATTCATTGCTTTTCTCTCAACGTCCTCTCCTCCCTGTGCCCTCTTCATGTCCCCCCCCGGCCACATCATCTGTCGCCCAGGGGAGACGGGCGCTATGTTAAGCACGTGACATGTCAGATTGCAAGCGTTTGTGACATACCACGTAAGCTGTGCACGGAGCTTTTGACGCCAAAACCGACGTCGTGCGGATCATAGTGGTCGAGCTTCACACTACCGGCACTAACCGCCTCTGATTCAAACTCTTATAGCGCTTATCTCGTGCGATTTATCGTCCCGGTTCACGGATGCTCGGTCCCGCTCACCCCTTCCCCCCGAGCAGTGGCACGAATGCCACGCGGCCCAGGCACTCGCGCGCGATGCCCTGCTCTCGGCGGGTGAATCGCATCAGCTCCTGCTCTCCATCCGCACCCACCGGCACGACCATCCGCCCCCCCACATCGAGCTGCTTGAGCAGCGCTTCCGGCAGCGCCAGGGGCGCGGCGGCCACCAGGATGCCGCCAAAGGGCGCCTGACTCTTCCAACCCGCGGTGCCGTCCCCATGTTGGAACTTGGCATTGCGGACACCGAGCTCCTTCAAGCGCTCCTTGGCGCGCTCGAGCAGCGCGCCGATGCGCTCGATCGTGTAGATCCGCCCGACGAGCGGCGCCAGCACGGCCGTCTGGTAACCGCAGCCCGTGCCCACCTCGAGCACGCTCTCGAGCGGTCCGCCCTCGAGCAGCGCCTCGCTCATGCGCGCGACGATGTAAGGCTGGGAAATGGTCTGGCCAAAGCCTATCGGCAGCGCCGTGTCCTCGTAGGCGCGGCTGCCGAGCGCCTCGTCGACGAAGATATGACGCGGTACGTTGCGGATGCGGTCGAGCACGGTGAGGCTGCTGATGCCCTGCTCGCGCAACCGCTGCACCAGCCGGTCACGCGTGCGCGCCGAGGTCATCCCGATTCCGTTGAATCGCAGGTCAGCCATCGATCCCTTCCAGCCAGTGCTGCAAAGGGCTCAGGGCCGCGTGGCGCGTCAGATCGATCTGCAGCGGCGTCACCGACACGTACCCGAGCGTGATCGCCTCGAAGTCCGTGCCGGGTCCGGCATCCTGCTGCGGGCCGGCGGGCCCGACCCAGTAGACGGGCCGGCCGCGGGGGTCGCGGGCCGGCACGATGGGCTCGGAGCGGTGGCGGTAGCCGAGGCGCGTGCCGCGAAAGCCGCGCAGCGACTGGAACGGCACGTCCGGGACATTGACGTTGAGGATGAGCGAGGGCTCGAGCGGCCGGCGCAGGAGCTCGCCCACCAGCGAGCGCGCCACCTGCGCCGCGGTGTCGAAGTGTCCCTCCCCTTCCGGGGTGGTGCACAGCGACACGGCGATCGTCGGGAGTCCGAGAAACCGTCCTTCGATCGCCGCCGCCACGGTACCGGAGTAGAGCACGTCATCGCCCAGATTGGCCCCGTCGTTGACCCCTGAAACCACCATGTCGTGCTCGTAGTCGAACAGTCCGGTGATGGCAAGGTGCACGCAGTCGGTCGGGGTGCCCTGGACGCAGTACACGGCGGGCTCCACCTCGAGCACGCGCAGCGGCATGTCGAGGGTGAGGGAGTTGCTGGCACCGCTGCGGTTGCGGTCGGGCGCCACCACCGTGACCTCGGCCAGGTCCGCGAGGGCCCCCCTCAGGATACGGATCCCCCGGGCCTGGTAGCCATCGTCGTTGCTCAGCAGGATCTTCACGGATTTGACATCGGGAATACGGCGAGGAACATGCCTCGGGACGGGCGCGACTATACTGGAAGTGGAAGCGAAAAATTCGGTGCAACCCGGCCAATTGAGAGGCGACCGTGAGCCAGCCCACCGATCCTGATCCGGACTCCCGCCTGTTCCGCGATGCCGTCCGGGACGTCAAGCCGCTCAATGGCCCGCCCCCCGCGCCGCAACCGCCCAAGCCCCGCCCGGCGGCCCGCTTCACCCGCGCCGACCGGCTGGCCGTGCTCGAGGAAAGCCTGCGGGACGAGCGGGACGACCCGGCGCTCGCCGGTGGCGAGGAGCTCGTCTTCCACCGCGACGGGGTCGATCCGGCCGTGCTGCGCAAGCTGCGCCGCGGGAACTATCGGGTCCAGGGCGAGATCGACCTGCACGGCCTCACGGTCGCCGAAGCGAGGCAGGCGTTGCGCGAGTTCCTCTTGCATGCGCTGGACAGCCGCTGGCGCTGCGTACGCATCGTCCACGGCAAGGGTCTGCGCTCGGGCAGCCGCGGACCCAGACTCAAGGGCCTGGTCGGCTCGATGCTGCGCCGCCTCGATCCGGTGGTGGCGTACGTGTCGGCGCGGCCGATGGACGGCGGCAGCGGCGCGGTCTACGTATTGCTCTCCTCGTAATCGACCAGGGTGAACAGCTCGCGCAGCACGGCCGTGGCGTAGGCTCCCCGGGCCAGGCCGAACTCCAGCACGACCTCGTCCCCGCCCTCGCGCCGCCAGCACAGATCGCGCACCGACAGCCGCAGGCCCCTGCGCTCCTGATCCATGCCCGCCTCGGCGAGGAGCGCGCACGCCGCGCCATGCTGCCGCGCGACACGCTCCTCGAGCGCAAGCACGCTGCCCGCGCACGGCGGGGCGCCTCGGCCCCAAAGAGGCCCCGTGGGATGGATCTCGAGCCGCGCACAGCGCTCGCACAGCGTCTCATCGGGCGCATCGACCGGGAAGTGGCTGCCGCGCCCATCGAGCACGGCGAGATCGCCGGCCCGCAGCTGCTCCCAGCTGCCCTCCTCCACGCGCGCCCCGAGCACCGCGTTGAAAATGAGGCTGCGGGCCGCCGACAGCACGAAGCCGCGCTCGGACGGTTTCAGACTGCGCAGATCCTCTCCGATGCGCCCGAGGTTCGCCCCGTCGCGGCCGAAGCGCTGCGGCCCGAAGTAATTCGGCACGCCGCGCTCGCGGATCGAGGCCAGTCGCTCCCCGAGCGCCGCCTCGGGGGCCGTCACGCCGCGGGCACGGATGAGGAAGCGGTTGCCGGCAAGGGCGCCGCGGGGAAGCTTGCGAGCGTGCGCGTGGGCCTCGAGGACCTTAAACTGCGCGCCCCCTACGCCGTCCCAATCGGTGCGCGCCCGCGGCGCGCGCGGCACCGAGAACCACTGCACCGCGACCGACCGGCGGTCCTTCAACCCCGCATACCCGACCTCCATGGGACGGCAGCCGCAGGCGCGCGCAAGCTCACGCGCCACCCATTGCGTGTTGGTATTGCGCTTGCGCACCTTGAGCAGCGTGTGCGGCCCGGCACCGGAGGGCGCGAAGCCGAGCTGCTCGTGCACGAGGAAGTCCTCCGGGTGCGTGCGCAGCCGCGCCCGGCACACGGGCGGCCCGAGCGCCCGCGGGGGCTCGAGGGCCGCCTCAGGGCCCATCGAGGAGCAGCACCACGGCCTGGGCTGCGATGCCTTCGGCCCTTCCGAGGAAGCCCAGCTTCTCCGTCGTGGTCGCCTTGATGTTGACCGCGCCGGGGGGCACTTGCAGAAGCTCCTCGAGCGACCCCCGGATCTGCTCGCGGACCGGGGCGAGCTTCGGGGCCTCGGCGAGCACCGTCACGTCGGCGTTGCCCACCCGGAGCTTGCGCGCGTGCAGCATCTCGAGGGCTGCGCGCACGAAGCGGCGGCTGTCGGCCCCCTTCCAGCGCGGATCGGTGTCCTGGAAGTGCTGGCCGATATCCCCGAGCCCCGCCGCGCCGAGCAGCGCATCGGTCAGGGCATGCAGCACCACATCGCCGTCGGAGTGCGCCACGACGGCGCGCGAATGCGGCACACGCACCCCGCCGAGCATGACATGGTCACCGGGCCCGAAGGCATGCACGTCGATTCCGGATCCGATTCTCATTCGCTTGACTCCGCGGCGCTCTGCAACCAGGCGGCGGCGAGCGCCAAGTCCGCGCCGCTGGTGATCTTGATGTTCACCGCCGATCCCTCGATGAGCGCCGGCCGGTGCCCCAGCCACTCGAGCGCCTGCGCCTCGTCGGTCGGCAGCCGCCGCGCCTCGTGCGCCCGATCGAGCGCCTCGCACAGCGGCGCGTAGCGGAACATCTGCGGCGTCAACGCGCGCCACAACCCCGCCCGCTCCACGGTCTGCGCCACCTCGCCCTCGCCGTCGTCGCGCTTCAGGGTATCGGCCGCGGGCGCCGCGAGCAGCCCCCCGAGCGGATGCCCCTCGAGGCGGCTCAGGAGTGAGTCCAGGTCCCGGACCGGCAGGCAAGGCCTCGCCGCATCGTGCACCAACACCCAGTCGTGCGGCTGCGCGCGCCCCGACAGCGCGGCGAGGGCGTTGCGCACCGAGTGGCTGCGCTCGGCGCCTCCCGCAGCGGCGATCACCCCGGCCGGGGCGATGTCCGGCCAGTACGGGTCATGCGCGGCGAGCGCGACCACCGCGCCGGCGCACCTGCGGTCGCCGAGAAAGGGCGCCAGGGCCCACTCGATGACGGTGCGGCCGCGCAGGATGGCGTACTGCTTGGGGCGCCCGGCGCCGAACCTGCGGCCGATGCCCGCCGCCGGCATGACGAGCCAGTACCTCACCTCGCCCTCGCCGTCATTTGCCGCCGCGCCCCTTGCGCGCCGCCGCCTTCGGCGCCGGCACCCTCGGGGCCGGCACCCTCGGGGCCGGCTCGATGACCTGGTAGAACGTCTCGTTCGGGCCGATCATGCCAAGCTGGCTGCGGGCAAGCTCCTCGATCCCCGAGGTGCCGGTCTCGAGCTCCTTCACCTCGGCGGCCAGGCGCGCGTTGCGCCGGGTGAGGCGCGCATTGAGCGCCTTGTGCGCGGCCACCACGTGCTCCAGGCGCCAGACGCTGCGCACGCCGTCGCGCGACACCCAGATCCGATACTGCAGCGCGAGCAGCGCCGCGGCCATGGTCACTGTCAGAATTTTCATCGGTGTCGTCATGCGCGGCGCGCAGGGTCGAACGGGGTGATTCTCCTGCGCGGCGCGCAGCGCCCGACGGGGCTCGCCATGGGCGAACCCCGTGCACGAAGCGCTACGCACCCGCGCCGCACCCGGTCACACCTTCACGGGAAAGGCGTCGCGGCCGGCGTAGCGGACCTTGCCGAGCTCGGCCTCGATGCGCAGCAGCTGGTTGTACTTGGCGATGCGGTCCGAGCGCGAGAGCGAGCCGGTCTTGATCTGCGTGGCCGCGGTGGCCACCGCGAGATCGGCGATGGTGCTGTCCTCGGTCTCGCCGGAGCGGTGCGAGATGACCGCGGCGTAGTGCGCGTGGTCGGCCATGTCGATGGCCGCGAGCGTCTCGGTGAGCGTGCCGATCTGGTTGGGCTTGATCAGGATGGCGTTGGCGATGTGCTTCTCGATGCCTTCCCCGAGGATGCCGGTGTTGGTGACGAAGATGTCATCGCCCACGAGCTGGCGCCTCTCCCCGAGCGCGCGCGTCAGCTGCGCCCAGCCGTCCCAGTCGCCCTCGGCCATGCCGTCCTCGATCGTGACGATGGGGAAGCGGCCGGCGAGATCGGCGAGGTAGCGCGTGAACTCCCCGCTCGAGAAACGCCGCCCCTCGCCCCTGAGCTCGTAGCTGCCGTCGCGGAAGAACTCGGAGCTCGCCGCATCGAGCCCCAGGCAGATGTCCCGTCCGGGGGCGTAGCCGGCCTTCTGGATCGCCTGCATGATGACCTCGAGCGCCTCCTCGCTCGAGTCGAGGTTGGGCGCGAACCCGCCCTCATCGCCCACCGAGGTCGCAAGCCCGCGCTCGTGCAGGATCTTCTTCAGCTGATGGAACACCTCCGCGCCGTAGCGCAGCGCCTCGCGAAAGCTCGGCGCGCCGACCGGCAGGATCATGAACTCCTGGATGTCGAGGCTGTTGTCGGCGTGAGCGCCGCCGTTGATGATGTTCATCATCGGCACGGGCATCACCGGCTCGCGCCCGGCGCACTGGTGCGCCCCGAGGTAGCGATGCAGCGCCTGGCCGGCCTCGCACGCGCAGGCTCGCGCCGCGGCAAGCGACACCGACAGTATGGCGTTGGCGCCGAGCCTGCCTTTGTTGTCCGTGCCGTCGAGCTCGATCATCCTGCGGTCGAGGCCCGCCTGATCGCGCGCGTCGGCTCCGAGCAGAGCCGATCGCAGCGCCGTGTTCACGTGCTCCACGGCCTTCAGCACCCCCTTGCCGAGGTAGCGCCTCTTGTCCCCGTCGCGCAGCTCCACCGCCTCGCGCGTGCCGGTCGAGGCCCCCGAAGGGACAGCGGCGCGGCCCAGGGCGCCGGAGTCGAGGATGAGATCGCACTCGACGGTGGGATTGCCCCGGGAATCGAGAATTTCGCGGCCGCGGATATCGGCGATTCGGCTCATGCTCAAAGTCCTCCAACGTGCGTCAAATGCGGACGGTCTGCGATCGATTCCCGCAGCGCTTCGCTCCGGGGCGCGCCGGGCTCCGGGGGCGCCGGCCTCGGCGGGAAACCCCCTGGATCGGTCCTCGCGATCCCGAGCGTCCGGGGAGGGCTCGCCGAGGTCGGGAAAGCCTTGCGCACCGCCCCGCCTACCCGCCTTCCCGCGCAAGCAGCGTCTCCTCGAGCGGCCGGGATTTGACGGCCGCATCGAGGGATTTCAGGGTCGCGAGCAGCGGCTCCATGCGATCGAGCGGCCAGGCGTTCGGGCCGTCCGAGAGCGCCTTCTCCGGCTGCGGGTGGGTCTCCAGGAACACGCCGGCCACTCCGGCGGCGACCGCGGCGCGGGCGAGCACCGGCACGAACTCGCGCTGGCCTCCGGAGCTCGCGCCGCGCCCGCCGGGCAGCTGCACCGAGTGGGTGGCGTCGAACACCACCGGGCAGTGCGTCTCGCGCAGGATCGACAGCGAGCGCATGTCGGACACCAGGTTGTTGTAACCGAAGGTGAAGCCGCGCTCGCACACCAAGATGTCGCGGTTGCCGGTCGAGCGGGCCTTCTCGACGACGTTGCGCATCTCCCAGGGGGAGAGAAACTGGCCTTTCTTGATGTTGACCGGCTTGCCGAGCGAGGCGACGCCCACGATGAAATTGGTCTGCCGGCAGAGAAAGGCGGGGGTCTGCAGCACATCGACGACGGCGGCCACCTCATCGAGGGGCGTATCCTCGTGCACGTCGGTCAGCACCGGCACGCCGATCGCGCGCCGCACGTCCTGCAGCACTTTCAGCCCCTGCTCGAGCCCCGGCCCGCGAAAGCTCCCGCCCGAGGAGCGGTTCGCCTTGTCGAAGGACGCCTTGAACACGAACGGGATGGCGAGCCGGCGGGTGATCTCCTGCAGCCGTCCGGCGACGTGCTGGGTGAGATCGGCGCTCTCGATGACGCACGGTCCGGCGATCAGGAAAAGCGGCCGCTCGATTCCGATGTCCTCGCCGGCGAGTCTCATGCCCAGCAGGCTCCTCAGGCGAGCGCGGCCTGCGGCAGCTGCGCGGCGGAGCGCCGGGCGCGCGCGGCGCGGATGAACCCGCTGAACAGCGGATGGCCGTCCCGCGGCGTCGAGGTGAACTCCGGGTGGAACTGGGTCGCCATGAACCACGGATGATTCGGCAGCTCGATGACTTCCACCAGCTCATCGCGCGAGAAGCCGGAGAATCTGAAGCCGCCCTGGCGGTAGCGGTCGAGATAGTTGTTGTTGAACTCGTAGCGGTGGCGGTGGCGCTCGAGGATCACGTCCCGGCCGAAGATCTCCCGGGCGCGCGTGCCGGCCCCGAGCAGCACCTCCTGGGCGCCGAGGCGCATGGTGCCGCCCTTGGCGGAGGCATCATCGCGGGTCTGCATCCCGCGGGCCTGGTCGCGCCACTCGCTGATGAGGGCGATCACCGGATGCGGCGTCCCGCGGTTGAATTCCGTGCTGTTGGCGCCGGTGAGCCCGAGGACGTGCCGGCCGAACTCGACGATGGCCACCTGCATGCCGAGGCAGATGCCGAGATAGGGCACGCCGTGCTCGCGCGCGTAGCGGACCGAGAGGATCTTGCCCTCGATGCCGCGCTCGCCGAAGCCGCCGGGCACGAGAATCGCATCCATCCCCTTCAGGGCGTGCGTGTCGTGCTGCTCGATGTCGGTGGACTCGATGTAGTGGATGTTGACGCGCGTGCGCGTCTTCAGCCCGCCGTGCATCAGCGCCTCGTGCAAGGAGAGGTACGAGTCGCGGATCTGCACGTACTTGCCGACCATGGCGATGTCCACCTGGCCGTCGGGACTGGCCTTGGCGTTGACCACCTGGCGCCACTCGGTGAGGTCGGTCGGCGGCGCGGTGATCCCGAGCTTGCCGACCACGATGTCATCGAGCCCCTGCTCGTGCAGCAGCATCGGGATCTGATAGATGTCCTCGGCGTCGACCGCGGAGATGACGGCGCGCTCCTCCACGTTGGTGAACAGCGCAATCTTGCGCCGCTGCTCCTCCGGCAACGGGTGCTTGCAGCGGCACAGCAGCACATCCGGCTGGATGCCGATGCCGCGCAGCTCCTTCACCGAGTGCTGCGTGGGCTTGGTCTTGATCTCCCCCGAGCCGCCGACCACGGGCACCAGCGTGAGGTGCATGTAGACGCACCGGCCCCGCCCGAGCTCCACCCCCATCTGGCGGATGGCCTCGAGAAAGGGAAGCGATTCGATGTCGCCCACGGTGCCGCCGATCTCGACCATGCACACGTCGGCCCCCTCGGCCCCGAGCTCGATGCTGCGCTTGATCTCATCGGTGATGTGCGGGATGACCTGGACCGTGGCGCCGAGGTAATCGCCGCGTCGCTCCTTGGCGATCACCCGCTCGTAGATCCGCCCCGTGGTGAAGTTGCTGTTGCGCCCGGTGGTGGTGCGCACGAAGCGCTCGTAGTGCCCGAGGTCAAGATCGGTCTCGGTGCCGTCCTCCGTGACGAACACCTCCCCGTGCTGGAAGGGACTCATCGTGCCCGGATCGACGTTGATGTACGGATCGAGCTTGACCATCGCGACCTTCAGCCCCCGGGCCTCGAGAATCGCGCCCAGCGAGGCGCTCGCGATGCCCTTGCCCAATGAGGACACGACGCCGCCGGTGACGAATACGAATCGCGTCATAGGATGAATGCGTTGAGGATGACCCGCCGTTGTGAGACCACTGTCGGAGCCTGAAAGCCCGGGGCACGACGGGAGCACAGTCTATCACACCATCCCGCCTCGCCTGAACTATTCACACCGGGAGTGATCCGGCGGCCGCGGCAGCGGGCCTCAGCGCGATGCGGCCGGCGGCCTCTTCCAGAGGAGCCGGCCGCGGCGGGCGCTCCCCGGCCCGGCGCGCACGGACTCATCGAGCCACAGATCACCGGCGGCGAGCAGCGCGCCCCCGGCGTAGATCAGCGGCATGCGCGCCCGCTCCCCAAGCGGCACCCGCTCCTCCTGCAGCAGGCTCTTCAGCGCGCGCCGCGCGCCGCCGCGGCGCACCCGCAGCCGCTCCCCGCCGCGCCGCCAGCGCACGGTGAGCTGCGCCGGCAGCGCATCGAGATCGAGCGGGCCGTGCGGATCGGGCGCGAGCTCGAGCGCGCCCCGGTCCTGCGGCAGCTCGCACCGCAGCGAGGCGCCGAGGTCCCAGGCGAGCTCCTGCGCAACCCGCCGCGCCGCTGACATCGCGCCGGCCTCCGCGATCGAGAGCCGGTCCGCATGGCGCTCGAGGCGCGTGTTCCCCCACTCGACACACGGATGGGCATCGGGCCGCGCCTCGATCACCGAGCCGGCGATCTCCTCCAGGCGGCGCGTATCGGGCACCGCCCGCGCGCACGCCGCGATCCAGAATCGCAGCGCGTTGCGCCGCCGCGGCATCGGCAGCGCCCGCAGCGCCTTCGCCGACAAAGCGGACCCGTCGCTGGCGCGCTCGACGTCGGCACGGGCCAGCGACTCGAGCAGCTGCTGCGCCTCGGCCGCGTGCCGCGCCGAGCGGGCCGCCGCCGCCGCCACCCCGCTCCAGCGCGCGCGCACCGCGGGCAACACCCGCCGGCGCAGATAATTGCGATCGAACCGCTCATCGGCATTCGAGTCGTCCTCGACCCACGCAAGACCGCGACCGCGCACCCACGTCTCGATCTCCGCGCGCGTGCGCTCGAGCAGCGGGCGCACGAGCAGCCCCGTCCCGAAGGGCGCCGCCGCGGGCATCGCGGCGAGCCCCGCCAGCCCGCAGCCGCGGAACAGTTGCAGCAGGACCGTCTCGAGCTGATCGTCCTGGGTGTGCGCCGTGAGCAGCGCCTCCCCTTGGCGCAGCTGCGCGGCGAGACATCGATATCGGGCGAGGCGCGCCGCCTCCTCCAGCGACCCGCCCCGCCTGCGCTGCACCGTGACGGTCGCCACTTTCAGCGGCACGCCGAGCGTGCGCGCCAGGCGCCGGCAATGTCCGCTCCAGCCCCGCGAGCCCGGCTGCAGGCGATGATCGACATGCACCGCGCGCAGTCTCAGCCCCTGCGCGCGCGCGCCCGCGAGCGCCGCGAGGAGCGCAGTCGAATCGACCCCGCCGCTCAAGGCAACACAGACCGACACCTGCGGAAACCCGGGCAGCAGCCGAGTCAGGCGCTCGAGCAGCCACTCGGGGCCGAAGGCCCGGCTCACCCGCCGGCGGGGGCGGGGGCCGTCGTCCGGCCCTTCCCGGGCCTCGCCCCTTCGGGGCGCGCGCCTCGCACCCTCCTGGTTCGTCCCCGGCGATTCATTCACGGGGCGCTCTCGCTGAACACCCCGAAGGAGCCGATCCGGCGCGCGCGCGCCTCGAGCAGCGCCTCGCGGGAGATCGCCTGCAGCTGATCGAGCTGCGTGAGCAGCGCCGTCTTGAGCCTCGAGGACATCGTCGCCGGATCGCGATGCGCCCCGCCGAGGGGCTCCTCGATGACCTCGTCCACCAAAGCGAGCTTCTTCAGCCGGTCGGCCGTCATGTTGAGCGCCTCGGCCGCCGCCTCCCGCTTCTCCTGGCTCTTCCACAGGATCGACGCGCAGCCCTCGGGCGAGATCACCGAGTAGGTGCTGTACTGCAGCATCAGCAGCCGGTCGCACACGCCGATCGCGAGCGCTCCGCCCGAGCCGCCCTCGCCCGTCACCACCGTGACGATGGGCACGCCGAGCCTCGACATCTCCTGAAGGTTGCGGGCGATCGCCTCGCTCTGCCCGCGCTCCTCCGCGCCCACGCCCGGATAGGCGCCCTGGGTATCGATCAGGGTCACGAGCGGCAGCCCGAAACGCTCGGCCATGTGCATCAGACGCAGCGCCTTGCGATAGCCCTCCGGCCTCGGCATGCCGTAGTTGCGCCGCACCCTCTCCTTGGTGTCGCGGCCCTTCTGATGGCCGATGAGCATGAGCGCGCGTCCCTCGATGCGCGCGAGCCCGCCCACGATGGCGTGATCGTCGGCGAACATCCGGTCCCCGTGCAGCTCGTGAAAGTCCGTGCAGATCGCATTGACGTAGTCGAGCGTGTAGGGACGGTGCGGATGGCGTGCGAGCTGGGTGATCTGCCAGGGGGTGAGGTTGGCGAAAATGCCGGTCGTCAGCTGCCGGCTCTTCGCCTGCAGGCGCGTGATCTCCTCTTGAATGTTGACCTCGGGGTCGCAGGTGACGTGCCTGAGCTCCTCGATCTTGGCTTCGAGCTCGGCGATGGGCTGTTCGAAATCGAGAAAGGCGACGGCCATGCGCAGTACCGGGGCTGTTGCAGTCTGGGCGCGAGGGTACGGGCGGAGCGCTCCGGGCGCAAGTGACCGCGCCCGCCGCCGCCGCCGCCGAGGCGCCTCCCTAACCGTCCGCCGACAGCGGTCCGCCGGCGACGGGCGCGGCGTAGAGCGGCACCACGGCGCCCGCCCCGAGCAGCCCCTCGAGGCCCTCGAGCAGCTCCGCGGAGGGCTTCACGGACCACTCCGGAGCCAGTGCCAGGCGGCCCCCGGCGCCCGCGCAGGCGTACTCGATGAGGACCGGACACGGCCCCGGCCGGAAGCGCCCGAGCAGCTCCCCGAGCCGGCGCTGCAGCGAGGCGTTGTCGGCGCCCGCCGGCCACTGGATGAGGATGCGGCGGGCATGACGCTCGAGCGCCTTGGCGAGATCGGTGAGGCGCTTCAGGTTGAGCCGCCAGCCGTCCGAGAAATCATCGAAGCGCAACAGCCCCTCGGCCAGAATCAACGCGTCCTTGACGATGAGGTCGCGCTGCTGCTGATAGGCGTCCTCGAACAGGCTCGCCTCGAGCCGCCCGGTGCAGTCATCGAGTGTCAGGATGATGCGCGAGCCGCGCTTGCGGACCTCCTCGATCAGGCCCGCCACGATCACGGGCCTGCCCCCGCCGAAGCGAGGCTCCATCCCCGGCGCGGGCCGCGCGCTCCCCGTTCCCGGCTCACCGCTCACCAGGTCCCCGATCCGATGTGACACGACCGTGGCGAGCCCCGGCTCGAACCGCCTGATCGGGTGGCCGGTGAGATACAGCCCGAGCGTCTCGCGCTCCCCGGCGAGGCGCACCGCCTCGGGCCACTCCGGCAGCGCCGGCGCGCTCGGGCGCGCCACCGGCGCGGCGAGCGCTCCCGTGCCGAGCCCGAACAGATCGTCCTGGCCGGCCGCGAGGGCTTTGGAGTCCTGCTCGCCGAGCTGGATGGCCGAGGGCAGCCGGTCCATGAGCGTGGCGCGGTTGGCCTTGAGCGCATCGAGGCTGCCCGAGCGCAGCAGCGCCTCCAGCACCCGGCGGTTGGTTTTCGTCAGATCGAGCCTGCGGCACAGGTCCTCCAGGGTCTCGAACGGCCCGCCCGCCTCGCGCTCGGCCACGATCGCCTCCACGGCGCCCCGGCCGACTCCCCGGACCGCCCCGAGGCCGTAGCGGATGGCGCGCTCGCCCTCGACGACGAACTCGTACCGGGAAGAGTTGATGTCGGGCAGGCGCACCTCGATCCGCATGGCGTTGCACTCGTGGATCAGCGTCACGACCTTGTCGGTGTGATCCATGTCCGCCGACAGCATGGCCGCCATGAACGCCGCCGGGTCGTGCGCCTTGAGGTAGGCGGTCTGATACGAGAGCAGCGCGTAGGCGGCCGCGTGGCTCTTGTTGAAGCCGTACCCGGCGAACTTCTCCATCTGGTCGAAGATCGCGTTCGCGGTGCGCTCATCGATCGCGCGCGCCGTGGCGCCGGCGACGAACACGCTGCGCTGCTTGGCCATCTCCTCGGGCTTCTTCTTGCCCATGGCACGGCGCAACAGGTCCGCGCCCCCGAGGGTGTAGCCGGCCAGGCGCTGCGCCATCTGCATCACCTGCTCCTGGTAGACGAACACGCCGTAGGTGACCGCGAGCACCTCCTTCATGTCCGGGTGCAGGTACTCGGGCTTCTTGCCGTGCTTGCAGGCGACGTACTCCGGGATCAGCTCCATCGGACCGGGGCGGAACAGGGCGATCAGGGCGATCAGGTCCTCGAAGCGGTCGGGCTTGGCATCCCGGAGCAGGCGCTGCATGCCGCTCGATTCGAACTGGAATACCGCGACCGTCTGCGCTTTCTTGAGCACGCGCTCGTAGGTGGCGGCATCATCGAGGGGGATGCGGGCGATATCGAGGGGCGCCTCGCCCGCCTTCGCGCGCAGCGCATTGATCGACTTGACCGTCCAATCGATGATGGTGAGCGTGCGCAGACCCAGGAAGTCGAACTTCACCAGGCCCGCGGCCTCCACATCGTCCTTGTCGAACTGGGTGACGACGCTGCCGCCGGACTCATCGCAGTAGAGGGGGGCGAAGTCCGTCAGCACCGAGGGGGCGATGACCACGCCGCCGGCGTGCATGCCGGCGTTTCGCGTCAGTCCCTCGAGCGAGCGGGCCAGATCGATGAGCGCGTGGATGTCCTCCTCGGTCTCGTAGAGCTTGCGGAGCTCCGGCTCCTTCTCGAGCGCCTCATCGAGCGTGATGCCGAGCTCGAAGGGAATGAGCTTGGCGATCTTGTCGACGTACCCGTAGCTCATGCCGAGCACCCGGCCGACGTCGCGCACGACTGCCTTGGCCGCCATGGTGCCGTACGTGATGATTTGCGAGACGCGCTCGCGCCCGTAGCGCTGTGCCACGTACTCAATGACGCGGTCCCGCCCTTCCATGCAGAAGTCGACATCGAAGTCGGGCATGGACACGCGCTCGGGATTGAGGAAGCGCTCGAACAGCAGCTCGTAGCGCAGCGGATCGAGATCGGTGATCCCGAGGCTGTAGGCGACGAGGGAGCCGGCGCCGGAGCCGCGGCCCGGACCGACGGGCACGCCGTTGCCGCGCGCCCAGCGGATGAAGTCGGCGACGATCAGGAAGTACCCGGCGAAGCCCATCTGGCAGATGACGTCGAGCTCGCTGCGCAGGCGCTTCTCGTAGCCCTCGTAGCCCTCGTAGCCCTCGTAGCCCTCGGGGCCCGCCGCGGCCCCCCCCGCGCGTGCGCGCCCCATCTCCCGCAGGCGCCGCTCGAGCCCTGCGGCGGCCTGCCCTCGCAGGAACGCTTCGGTGCTCATCTCGCCCGGCACCGGATAAGGCGGCAGGCGCGCACGTCCGAGCTCGAGCACCAGCGTCGAGCGGCGCGCGATCTCCACGGAGTTGGCCAGAGCTTCCGGGAGGTCGGCGAACAATCGCGCCATCTCCTGCGGCGAGCGCAGGTACTGCTGCGGCGTATAGCGGCGCACCCTGGCCGGATCCGCGAGCAGCGCCCCATCGTGGATGCACACGCGCGCCTCGTGCGACGCGAAATCCGCGGACTTGAGGAATCGCACGTCGTTGGTCGCCACGACCGGCACGCCGCGGCGCCCCGCGAGGCTCACCGCGGCGCCGATGTAGAGCTCCTCATCGGGCCGCCCGAGGCGCTGCAGCTCGATGTAGTACCGGTCCGGGAACAGCGCGAGCCACTGATCGAGCGCGCGCCCGGCCTCGCCCTCGCGCCCGTTGGCGAGCGCGCGCCCGACATCGCCCTCGGCGGCGCAGGAGAGCGCGATGAGTCCCTCCAGGGTCTCGGCGCTGAGCCAGCCGCGCTCGATCATGGGCGCCCCGCGCTGCTGGCCTTCGAGGTACGCGCGGCTCACGAGCCGAGTCACGTTGCGATAGCCCGCCTGGGACTGGCAGAGCAGCGTGATGCGCGTCGGCTGCAGGTGCTCGCCGCCCTCGCGCACATGCAGGTCGACGCCGATGATGGGCTTGACGCCGCCGGCGAGCGCATGGCGATAGAACTTGACCATCGCAAACAGATTGCTCTGGTCGGTGACGGCGACGGCGGGCATGCCGGCCGCGGCGGTGGCCTCGATGAGCTCGGGCACGCGCACCACGCTGTCGATCAGCGAGTACTCGGTGTGCAGGCGCAGATGTGCGAAGCTACTCATGGCACACCGCCCTCACCGGCGCGAAGGAGCGGCGGTGCTCGGGCGAGGGACCGAGCCGGCGCAGCGCCGCCAGATGCGCCGCGGTGCCATAGCCCTTGTGCGCCGCGAAGCCATACCCGGGGTGGCGCTCATCGAGCGCCACCATCAGACCATCCCGGTGCACTTTCGCGAGAATCGATGCGGCGCTGATCGCCGCCACCGTCGCATCGCCCCGGATGACGGTCTCGACGGTGCACGCCGGATCATCGAGCCGAGGCGCATGATCGCCGTCGACCTGCACGTGCACCGGGCGCACCGCGAGCCCGTGCACCGCGCGGCTCATGGCGAGCAGCGTCGCGCGCAGGATATTGAGCGTGTCGATCTCTTCGCGCCCGCTCGAGGCGAGCGACCATGCGAGCGCCCGCTCGCGGATGAGGAGCGCGAGGCGCTCGCGCGAGCGCTCCGAGAGGGTCTTCGAATCGGCGAGGCCCTCGATCGGACGGCGCGGATCCAAGATCACGGCCGCCGCCACGACCGGTCCCGCCAGCGGCCCGCGCCCGGCCTCATCGACCCCGGCGACGCGCGCCTCGGCCTCACGGGCGGCCTCACGGATCGCTTTCACGCACGGCCCCGCTCGCTGACGCTACGCCCCGAATGCACTCCAGAATGGCCTCCGCCGCCCTGCCTGCGCCCCCCACGCGAAGCCGCCGGTGCACGGACTCGAACTCGCCCGACAGCTCTCGCCGGTACGCCTCATCGCTCAGCCGCGTGAGCAGCGCCGAGCCGAGCGCCTCCCCGCTCACGCCCTCCTGCACGAACTCCGGCACCATCGGGCGCCCGACCAGCAGGTTCGGTTGGGAGAAGTACGGCACCTTGACCAGCCGCAGCCTGCGAAGCAGAAACGCGGTCAGCTCACCCAGCCGATACGCCACCACCATCGGCCGGCGCGTGAGCAGGGTCTCGAGTGTAGCGGTTCCGGAGGCGACGATGGCCGCGTCGCACGCCGCAAGGGCCCGCTGAGCCTGGCCTTCCAGCAAAATAATATCCGGTTTATCAGAAGCTTGTGCCTGCTTCCTCTGAAATACCTCACGCACCCGCGCCGTGGCCATGGGCGCAAGGAACCGCATGCCGGGCGATCGCGCGGCAAGCCAGGCCGCGGCCTCGATGAAATCCCCGCCCAACCGCTCGACCTCCCCCACCCGGCTGCCGGGCAGAAGCGCAACGACGGCGGCCCCCTGCTCGAGGTCCAGTGCGCGCCGCGCGGCCTCGCGATCGACTTCGAGCGGGATCTGATCGGCGAGCGGATGGCCGACGAACACCGCGCGCACGCCGTGCTCGGTGTAAAAGCCGGTCTCGAACGGCAGCAGACACAACACCAGGTCGCAGGCGCGGCCGATCCTGCGCACCCGGCCCTGGCGCCAGGCCCAGACCTGCGGAGCAACGTACTGGACGGTTCTGATGCCCCGGCCCTTCAGGCGCCGGGCGAGACCGAGGTTGAAGGTCGGCGCATCGATCCCGATGAACACATCGGGCCGCATCGCCAGAAACCTCCGGGTGAGCGCGGCCCGCAGGCGCAGGATCCGCGGCAGGTGCGGCAGCACCTCGGTGAAGCCCATCACGGCCAGCTCCTCGGCGTGCGCCCACGCCTCGCAGCCCGCGTCGATCATCTTCGGGCCGGCGACGCCGAAGCACTGCACACCCGGCACCCGCTCGCGCAGCGCGCCGATCAGAGCCGCCCCGAGCTGATCGCCCGAGGACTCCCCGGCGACGATCCCGATGCGCAGCGCCCGCGCGAGCGGCGGCTCGCACGCGGTCACTTCCGCGGGCGCGATCATCTCACGATACTTCGTTCCGATCGGCGGATGAAATCGACGAAGAAGCGCACTTCGGGCCGATCGGCGCCGAGGGCATCGAGCCGCTCGAGCGCCTCGCTCAGCCGGAGCTCGCAGCGATACAGCGTGCGATAGGCCTCGCGGATGTTGCGGATCTGGGCGGCATCGAATCCGCGGCGCTTCAAGCCCTCGGTGTTGACCGCGTGCGGCACCGCGGGATTGCCGGCCACCATGACGTAGGGGGGCACATCACGCGTGACGATTGCCCCGCCCGCGAGAAAGGCGTGCGCCCCGATCTGGGTGAATTGGTGAACGGCCGTGAGGCCCCCGAGGATCACCCAGTCGCCGATTTCCACGTGCCCGCCGAGGGCGGCGCAGTTGGCGAACACGGCGTGGTTGCCGACGGTGCAGTCGTGAGCCACGTGCGAGTAGGCCATGAACAGATTGTCATCGCCGATGCGGGTCACGCCGTGATCATGGGCCGTGCCGCGGTTGATGGTGCAGCTCTCGCGAAACACGTTACGGTCGCCGATCTCGAGGCGGGTCGGCTCGCCGCGGTATTTCTTGTCCTGCGGCGCATCGCCGATCGAGGCGAACTGGAAGATCCGATTGTCCGCGCCGATGAGGGTCGAGCCGTCGATGACCACATGGGGTCCCACGACGGTGCCCGGCCCGATGCTCACCCCGGGGCCGATGACGCTGAACGGTCCCACCGTCACATCCGAGGCGAGCTGCGCCCGCGGGGAGACGATGGCATGCGGGTCGATCACTTGCCGGCCTCCGGCGTCACCATGATCTCCGCATGCGCCACCTCGCTCTCCCCGACCCGCGCGCGGGTGGAGAACTTCCAGATGCCCCGCAGGCAGCGCTGCACCTGCGCCTCGAGAATGAGCTGATCGCCGGGCTCGACCGGCTTGCGGAAGCGCGCCTTGTCGATGCCGACGAAATAAAACCGAGTTTGATCCTCCGGCGCGCCGCCCTGGCTGTGGAAGATCAGGATGCCGGCGGCCTGGGCCAGCGCCTCGATGATGAGCACGCCCGGCATGACGGGGCGCGCCGGGAAGTGGCCCGTGAAGAACGGCTCGTTGTAGGTGACGTTCTTCAGCGCGCGGATGCTCTGTCCGGTGTGCCACTCGAGCACGCGATCGACCAGCAGGAACGGATAGCGGTGCGGCAGCAGCCGCAGAATACCGTGAATATCGAGTGGCAGGTCAGTCATCATCCTCTTCCTGGTCGCAGGCGCGGCCCGGGCGGCGCTCGAGCGCCTTGAGTCGGGTGGCGAAGGATTCGAGGCGCTTGAAGCGCGCGACCAGCCGGCGCCAGGTGGCGGCCTGTTCGTGTGGAATGTGTCCGGAGTATACCCCCGGGGCGGTGATCGAATGGCTGATCCCGGTGCGCGCGGTGATCACCACGTCATCGCTGATCGTCAGGTGACCGGCGATCCCCACCTGGCCGGCGATCATGCAGCGCCGCCCGATGGTGGTGCTGCCGGAGACCCCGACGCAGGCCGCCAGCGCGCTGTGCGCCCCCACGCGCACGTTGTGTCCGATCTGGATCAGGTTATCGAGCTTGACCCCTTCCTCGATCACCGTGTCCTCGATCGCCCCGCGATCGATCGTGGTGTTGGCGCCGATCTCCACATCGGCGCCAACACGCACCGTACCGATCTGCGGCACCTTGATCCACCGGCCCTGATCCTGCGCGAAGCCGAAGCCGTCCGCGCCGATCACCGCGCCCGGCTGGATCAGCGCGCGCGCTCCGATCTCGACACCGCGACAGACCGTCACCCGGGCGACCAGGCGCACGTCCTCGCCGAGGACGGCGTCCTCGCCGATCAGGCACTGAGGGCCGATGAACGCGCGCGCCCCGACCACGGCGCCCGCGCCGATGACGCTGAGCGCACCGACATGCGCACCGGGATCCACCCGCGCCTGCGCGGAGACCACCGCCGAAGGATCGATGCCCGAGGGCCCCGCTGGCAAGGGGTGCAGGATCGCCGCGATCCGTGCGTAGGTGGCGTGGGGATTGCGGCAAACCAACGCCGCCGCCGGGCAGACCCCGGCGGCCTCGGCGTCGAGCACCACCGCCCCGGCGCGCGTGGCGGCGAGCTCGGGCCGATAGCGCGGGTTGGCGAGAAACGCCACCGAGCGCTCATCGGCCGCCGCCAGCGTCGCCACACGCTCCACCATCACGCCCGGATCGCCGCGCAGCTCGCAGCCAAATCGGACTGCGAGCTCCCCGATCGAGACGCCCATGGAGGAAATGGGCCGCTAGTGGGCGGCGGGACCCTTGAACTCTTTCAGCAGGGCGGGAGTGATGTCGATCGCGCCATCGGCGTACAGCACCGCGTCGGAGGACAGCACGAGGTTGTAGCCGTGCTGGCGCGCGTAGACCTGCACGACACCCACCAGAGTCTTCTGCACGTTCGACATCAGCTCGTTGCGGCGCGTGTTGAGGGCCCGCTCGACCGACATCTGCTCTTCCTGGAACGACTGCGCCTTCTCGCGCAGATTGAGCTCGGCCTGCTCGAGCTGGTCCTGGGTCATGGTCGCCGCATTGCGCTGCAGCGTCGCCTGCTTGGCCTTGAGCGCAGTGGCCTCGCTCTGCAGGTGTTTCTGCTTCGGCAGAAACTGCCCGCGCAACGTCGCGATGGCCGAGCGGTATTGCGGCGAGGCCTGCACCAGCGCCAGGTAATCGACCACGGCGACCTTGAGGCCGGCGGCCTGCGCTCTCGCCGGCGCCAGTGCCACGGCCATGATGCCGGCGGCGATCATCACAACGACTGAACTGCTTCTGCTCAAGCGCTTCACGGCAACCCACCTCGGATGCAATGGAATAAAATAATATTAATAGGCCGCCGGTGGCGGCCAAGCGGGGAATGCTACCACTACGGCCGATGCGCGTCCCGGTCTCTTCGCGGGCAGCGCGACCGGGCCGCGCGGGCCGGCCGCCCCCGCCCCTCGCTGAGATCCGTCAAAACGCCTGGCCGACCGTGAACTGGAAGCCGCTCGTCTGATCACCCCATTGATTCTTGGCAAGATTGTAATGGGTCGCATTGAGCGGAATGCCATAGCTGAACTGGAACAGCCCCATGGGCGAGAGCCACTCCACCGCGATGCCCGCCGAGCGCTTCAGGCTCCCCCAGCCGGTGAGGTGATAGGTCACCGGCAAGCCGGCCGGCCCGTAGAACTTGATGCGGTTGCCGGTGTAGAAGACGTTGCCCACGTCAAAGAACAAGGCCACCCGGGCGCTGTGGCGCCACTTGGCGGGCATGGGCAGCAGCAGCTCGTTCTGGCTCACGATGTCGAAGTTGCCGCCGTAGGGGTTGCCGAAGTTGTCGCGCGGCCCGAGGAAGGCCTCCCGGTACCCGCGGACCGAGTCAGGGCCGCCGCCGAAGAACAGCCGGTAGGGGGGCAGGCCCGTGGTGTGGCCGAAGGAGGAGCCGTAGTCGACCGACTCGTGGAACGCGAGGGTGAGGTGGTGCGGCCAGAGCGGCAAGTACTGCAGGTAGCGCGCGCTTCCGACCCAGTACTCGACGCTGCTGCTCGGAACGGTGGCGCTCATGCTGAGGGAGGCCATCATGCCGCGGGTCGCGAACAGCGTGCGGTTGCGGTCATCGATGCCCCACCCGGCCATCAGCTGCACGTCGTTGAAGTTCGTGCCGTACAGCACGAAGTCGTTGTTGTAATAGTCCTGGTGCACCAGCTGGCTGTAGGGGCTGCCGTTGTGCTGCACCCACTCGATGGCCTGGGTGGCGCTGCCCTGGGAAGTGGTGAGGAGCCGGGCGTCCTCGAAGGCCGCCCCGAAGGTGAGGTACTGGAACTCGCTGATCGGATAGCTCCAGCTCGGCCCCGCATCGAGGGTCTTGGAGTCGAATTGCGAAGAGGATGAGACGAACTGCGTGACGTCGCTGTAGGTCGCCTGCAGCGTCTGCGACACCCCGTTCATGGTGATGAAGGGGTTCGTGTAGCTCACGGAGTAGGTCTTGTCGAAGGCGCCGCCGGAAAGATTGATCGCCAGGCGGTTGCCCGTGCCGAGAAAGTCGGCATCGGCGAAGCTCGCGTTGAGCATCAGCTTGTACAGGCCCGAGTAGCCGATGCCGCCCGAGAGCTGCGCGGCCGGTCCCTGCTTGATCTTGTAATCGACGTCGACCTCATCGGGGGAGCCCTGCACCCGGTGGGTGCTGTAGCTCACGTCCTTCACGTAGGGCAGGCGCTGGATGAAGAGCTTGGAGCGCTCGAGCGCCACGTTCGAGAGCCAGCCGCCCTCGAGCTGGCGCAGCTCGCGCCTCAAGACCACATCATCGATCGCCGTCTCACCCGTGAAGGCCACCTTGCGCACGTACACCCGGTCGCCCGGATCGACGAAGAACGTGAGCTCCACCTGGTGGGTCTTGTTATCGGGCGTCGGCACCGGGTCCACCTTCGCAAAGGCGTACCCGTAGGCGCCCAGCCGGTTCTGGATCAGCTTCTGCGTGTCGGTGATGCGCTCGCGGTCGAAGACCTGCCCGGGGTGCACCGTCACCAGGCGCGCGAGCTGCGCCTCGGGCACGACGAACGTGCCGGCGAGCTTGATCTTCGAGACCCTGAACACCTGCCCCTGCTTGATGGCGACGGTGATGAAGATGTCCTTCTTGTCGGGGCTGATCTGCACCTGCGTCGAGCGGATCTCGAAGTTCGCATAGCCCCGATTCATGTAGAAGTCCCGCAGCCGCTCGAGGTCGCCCTTTAACGTCTGGCGGGAGTAGCGGTCGTCCTGCTTGTACCAGGACAGCCAGTTCGGGGTCTTCAGGTGAAACTGACCGAGCAGCTTCCCCTTCGGAAAGCTGTTGTCCCCGACGATGTTGATCGAGCGGATCACCGCGCGGCCGCCCTCGTCGATGTTGATCGCGATCTTCACCCGGTTGCCGCTCTCGGGCGTCACCTTGGTGTTGATGCGCACCCCGTACTTGCCGCGCCCGTAGTACATGTCGGTGAGGTACTCGGTCACGTTCTGCAGCGTCGAGCGGTCGAAGATCTTCCCCGGGGCGAGGCCGACGTTGCGCAGCGACTTCATCAGCTGCTTGGTCTTGATCGCCTTGTTTCCCTTGACGGTGAAGCTCTCGATCGAGGGCCGCTCGAGCACCACCACGATCAGCGTATTGCCCTGGCGTCGCAGCTCCACGTCGCGGAAAAACCCGGTCGCATAGAGCGCGCGGATCGCCTCGCGACCCTTGCGGGCCGTGAGATGATCGCCGATGTTCACCGGCAGGTAGTTGAAAATCGTCCCCTCGGAGATGCGCTGCAGGCCCTCCACCTTGATGTTGCCCACGACGAAGTTCGACGCCGAGGGCGTGATGTTGCCCTGGGCGAGAGCTAGCGCCGCATGCACGGCGAGCGCGGCCGAGACCAGCGCGACACGTGGCTTCATACGGCGCGCACCGCCGGGCTATCACGATGAATCGTCACGGTCTCGAGCATTTGTCCCCAGTCTGTTGCATCAATCACGTAAGCATCCCCCGGTTCCCCGCGCGGCGCGTGCTCGCGGGGAGCAGCGGACCTCCAGGGTCCGGCTTGGTTGTCAATCAGCGGTCAATTGAACTGGCGCGCGATGCGCGCGATATCGTTGAAAATCACCACCGCCCCCAGCAGGAACAGCAGCGCGATGCCCACCTGCTGCCCGAGGATCTGCGCCCGCTCCGACAGCGGGCCGCCCTTCACCCATTCGATGAGCTGGAAGAGGATCTGGCCTCCGTCGAGGATGGGAATCGGCAGCAGGTTGAGGAAGCCGAGGGAGAGCGAGATCAGCACGAGGAAGCCGAGGAAGGAGCTCACCCCCGCGCTCGCCGACTGGCCGGCGTACTCGGCGATCGACAGCGGGCCGCTCAGGTTCGCGAGCGACACGTCCCCGAGCAGCATGCGCCAGAGCAGATGCGCCTGCAGCGCCGTCATCGACCAGACCCGGTGCGTGGCATGCCCCAGGGCCGACAGCGGCCCGAGCGTCACGTGACGGAGCATGCCCGCAGGATAGGTGAGCGTGAGCCGTCCTTCGGCCTCGATCCGCCCGATGCGCCTGCCGCCGACCATGACGCTCACCGGCGTCACCGCGACGGTGCGCACGGTCTGCCCGCGCCGATAGGTCACGGACAGTTTCCTGCCGGGATTCGGGCTGATCTCGCCGACCAGCTCCTCGAAATTCTTCACCGGATGTCCGTCGACGGCGACGATCCGGTCCCCCGCCTTCAAGCCCGCCCGGGCCGCCGGCCCGCCGGGGGTGACCGCGCCGATCACCGCCGGCATGGGCGGCGTCCAGAACTGAAACCCCAGGCCCCTGAACAGTCCCGTGGGCGCGGTGAGGCTACGCCGGGTAGCGGGGTTGGTGACGCTCAGATCGACCTCATGCGCCACGCCCGCCCGGCTCACCCGAAGGTGCGCATCGCCATTGCCGCTCATCAGGTCGAGCAGCTTGAACGTCACCTGCCGCTGGCTGTCGAGCCGCGCCCCATTGATCGCCACGATGCGATCGCCGGACTGCAGCCCCGCGCGCGCGGCGAACGAGCCGGGGGCCACGTTCCCCACGACCGGCGCCAGGCGCGTCACGCCGCTCGCCCACAGCATTCCGGCCAGCACCACGATGGCGAACAGGAAGTTGAACGCCGGCCCGGCGAGCAGCACCAGAATGCGCTGGTACGGCGGCCGGCGGGTGAAGGAGCGCGGCAGGTCCTGAGGCGCCACCGGCCCTTCGCGCTCATCCAACATCTTCACGTAGCCGCCGAGCGGGATGGGCGCGAGGCAATATTCCACCGCATCGCGCCCCCACTTCCTCGACACGAGCGGCTTGCCGAAGCCGACCGAGAACCTCTGGACCTTGAAGCCGAGCCTCCTCGCCACCCAGAAGTGGCCGAACTCGTGCACCGTGACGAGCAGGCTCACGGCGACGGCGAACCACAGTACATACCAGAGGAGCCCGAAGACGTTCATGCCAGGGCGTCCTCTACGACAGCGCGACCGTGGAACGGGCCCGGATGCACTCGCGCGCGCGCCGTCGCGCCTCCGCGTCGGCGGCCAGGACATCTTCCAATCCGCCGATTTTCCCTGCGGGACAGCGTGTGATCACCTCCTCAATGACCGAGGCGATGCCGGGAAAGTTCAACTGGCGCTCGAGGAAAGCATGCACCGCGATCTCGTTGGCGGCATTCAAGTGTACCGGAGCCAGCCCGCCGGCGCGCGCCGCCGAGTGCGCAAGCGCCAGGCAGCGGAAGCGCTCCGGGTCCGGAGCGCGGAATTCCAGCCGCGCCGTCTTCACGAGGTCAAGGAACGCCACGCCCGAGCTCATCCGCTGCGGCCACGCCAACGCGTGAGCGATCGGGGTGCGCATGTCGGGCGAGCCGAGCTGCGCGAGGAGCGAGCCGTCCACGTACTCGACCAGGGAGTGGATGATGCTCTGGGGATGAATGACGATGTCGACCCGCTCGGGGGCGAGACCGAACAGAAAGCAGGCCTCGATCAGCTCGAGGCCCTTGTTCATGAGGGTGGCCGAGTCGACCGAGATCTTGCGGCCCATCACCCAGTTGGGGTGGGCGACGGCCGCCTCGGGGGTGGCGGCGGCGATGAGCTCCGCGGGCAGGTCGCGAAAGGGCCCTCCGGATGCGGTGAGCAGCAGCCGGCGCACGCCCGCGGGCGCCTCGCCGGCGCGCGAGCCATGCGGCAGGCACTGGAAGATCGCGTTGTGCTCGCTGTCGATCGGCAACAGCGTCGAGCCGCCCTCGTGCACGGCCTGCATCAGCAACGGGCCCGACATGACGAGCGATTCCTTGTTCGCGAGCAGCAGGCGCTTGCCGGCGCGCGCCGCCGCCAGCGTGGAGGACAGTCCCGCCGCCCCCACGATGGCCGCCATGACGCACTCGGCCTCGGGCAGCATCGCCAGCTCCACCAGCGCCTGCGGCCCCGCGAGCAGGCGCGTCTGCGGCGCCGCATCCCCGAGTCGCTCCTTGAGCTCGCGTGCCGCGGCCTCATCGGCCAGGGCGGCATAGGCGGGTCGATGCTGAAGGATCTGCTGGGTGAGCTTCCCGACATTGCGGTGCGCGCCGATCGCAACCAGGCGGAAGCGATCCGGGTGGCGCGCCAGCACATCGAGGGTGCTCTCGCCGATCGAGCCGGTGGAACCCAGAACGACCACTCCGATCATGGCAGTACCCCAAGAAAAGTGAGACCGAGCAGCAGCACGGGAGCCGCCCCCGTCAGGCTGTCGATCCGATCCATGATCCCGCCGTGCCCGGGGAACAGCCTACCGCTGTCCTTGATCCCCGCGAAGCGCTTCAGCAGGCTCTCGGTCAGGTCCCCCACGATCGAAAACGCGACCGCCGCCAGGCAGACCGCGAGGAACGCGCCGATCGGCACGTGGAACCAAAAGCCGCCGATCACCGCGACCGGCACGCTGGCGGCCAGCCCTCCGAGCGCCCCTTCCCAAGTCTTGCCGGGGGACACCTCGGGGGCGAGGCGGCGCCGGCCGAACTGGCGGCCGACGAAATAGGCGCCGATGTCGGCGAACCAGACGAGGATCAGCACGAACAGCACCCATTGTGCGCCCCGCCCGCTGTCCAGGCGCATGCGCACGAGGGAGATCCAGGCCGGCACCAGCGCGCACAGGCCGGCGAGCGCCGCCGACCAGGTCCTCACCCGGTGCGGGGCGAGAACGATCCAGCCGAGTGCCACCAGCCACCACAGGAACGCCGCCCGAAGCAGCCACTCCAGGCCCGTGCGGCTCGCGGCGAGCCTCCACGTCAGAGGCAGCAGCAGCCCGATGAGCAGCACGTAGCCGGCCCGCATCGCGAGCCCCGGCCCCTTGAGAAACCCCGACCATTCCCAGGCCCCGAGGAGCACCGCCACGGTGAGCAGCATCACCGTGGCGAGCGGCGGCAGCGCGAGCAGCACGACGAGCAGCAGCGCGATCAGGATGGCGGCGGTAATGATTCGCTTGCGAAGCGAGTCGCTCACGGACGGGGCGCTTTCATCGCCGGGCCAGCGGCCGATGGGGGGGCTTGAAGCTGTCCACCCGTGAGTCCGAAGCGCCGCTCGCGGCCGGCGAAGAACTCGAGCGCCCGGGTGAACTCCGCCCGATCGAAATCCGGCCACAGCCGCTCACTGAAGTACAGCTCCGCGTAGGCGAGGTTCCACAGCAGGAAATTGCTGATGCGCCGCTCCCCCCCGGTGCGGATCAGCAAATCCGCATCCGGCAGGTCGGCAAGCGCGAGCGCGCCGGCAAATCGCCCCTCGTCGATCTGCTCGGGCCGCAGGGCGCCGCTCGCGCACTGGCCGGCGAGCGTGCGCGCCGCCTGCACGATGTCCCAGCGTCCGCCATAGCTCACGGCGAGCTGCAGCTTCAGGCCCGGATTGCCGGCCGTGCGCTGCTCCGCGGCGGCGATCTGGGCCTGAAGCCGTACCGAGAGCGCCTGGCGGTTGCCAATGATGCGCAGCCGCACCCCCTTGCGGTCGAGCTCGCCGACCTCCCGGTCGATCGCCGAGAGGAACAGGCCCATCAGGCTCGCCACCTCCTCCGCCGGCCGGGACCAGTTCTCGCTGGAAAACGCGAACAGCGTGAGCGCCTCGACCCCGCGCTCGGAGCATTCCTCGACGCACAGGCGCACGGGCACGAGGCCCGCCTCGTGACCCGAGGAGCGCGCGAGGCCCCGGGCGGCGGCCCACCGGCCGTTACCGTCCATCGTGATCGCGATGTGACGCGGCAGGCTCTCGGGGCTGGCGGTGTGGGAGGCGGCGCGGGACATCAGACTTGCATGACTTCCTTTTCCTTGGCCGCCAGAAGCTGATCGATGTCGGCGACGTGCTTGTCGGTGAGCTTCTGGATATCGGCCTCGGCGCGCCGCTCATCGTCCTGGGAGATGAGCTTCTTTTTGAGCGCCTCCCTGACCTCGTTCATGACATCGCGCCTGACGTTGCGCACGGCGACGCGTGCGTTCTCGGCATCGGCCTTGAGCACCTTGGTGATCTCGCGCCGGCGCTCCTCGGTCAATGCGGGCATGGGGATGCGGATGACGGTGCCCGCCGTCATGGGCGTCAGACCCAGATCGGACTTGAATATCGCCTTCTCGATGGCCTGCACGACGCTCTTCTCCCAGGGAGAGATCACGAGGGTACGCCCGTCCTCGACGGCGATGCTGGCCACTTGCTGCAGCGGCACATCCGAGCCGTAGTAGTCCACCTTCAGATGCTCGATCAGGCTCGGGTGGGCCCGGCCGGTGCGCAGCTTCTTCATCGCCTCCTGGAAGGTGTGCACGCATTTGGCCATGCGCTCGCGCGCGTCTTTCTTGATGTCTTCGAGCATTGCGATTCTCCAGCCCGCCTCTTACTCGCACGTCACGACGGTGCCGATCTGGTCGCCGCGCACGGCCCGGGTGAGATCCCCGGGAGTGTTGAGATTGAACACCTGCAAGGGCAGGTGGTTGTCGCGGCACATCACGATGGCGGTGGCGTCCATCACGCTGAGCTTCTCGGCGAGCACGCGGTCGAAGGTCAGGCGCGCGTAGCGCACGGCGTGCGGGTTGTGCACCGGATCGGCCGAGTACACCCCGTCGACCTTGGTCCCCTTGAGCAGCACGTCCGCATTGATCTCGATCGCGCGCAGCGCCGCGGCGGTGTCCGTGGTGAAAAAGGGATTGCCCGTGCCGGCGGCGCAGATCACCACCCGCCCCTTCTCGAGGTGGCGCACGGCGCGGCGGCGGATGTAGTCCTCGCACACCTCGTTGATGCGGATGGCCGACATCACGCGCGCGTGCAGCCCCCGGTTCTCGAGCGCATCCTGCATCGCGAGCGCATTCATGACCGTGGCGAGCATGCCCATGTGATCGGCCGTCACGCGGTCCATGCCATCGCGCGCCAGTCCCGCCCCGCGAAAGATATTGCCGCCGCCGACGACCACGGCGAGCTGGACCCCGGAGCCGGCGATCTCCTCGAGCTCCCCGGCGATGCGCTTGAGCACCGCCGCGTCGATGCCGTAGTCGCCCTGGCCCATCAGGGCCTCGCCGGAGAGCTTCACGAGGACGCGGGAGTAGCGAGAGGGCTCGGATTTTTCAATCGCCATGCACCAACCTTCACTCGTCAGGGGGCCGGCACCCCCTGAGCTATTGAGAAGCCACGAACCCGTGCATCGGAGCGCGGCCGCGGACACAGGCTCTGCGGGGCGCTGCGCGCATCCGGATCACCCTAGGCCTTCGCCGCGCTCGAGCCTTTGACCTGCGCCATGACCTCCGCGACGAAGTCCTCCTGCTTTTTCTCGATGCCGGCGCCGACCTCGAAGCGCTCGAACGAGAGCACCTCGGCGCCCAAACCCTTCAGCAGCTTCTCGACCGTCACGTCCGGGTCCTTGACGAACGGCTGGCCGAGCAGCGTGATCTCCCCGAGCGACTTGCGCAAGCGCCCTTCGACCATCTTCGCGACGATCTCGGGAGGCTTGCCCTCGCCCTGGGCCTGCTCGGTGAGGATCTCGCGCTCCTTGGCGATCACCTCCTGGGGCACCTCGCGGGTCGAGAGGTAGCGGGGGTTGCTGGCCGCGATGTGCATCGCCAGATCGTGCGCGAGCTCGGCCTTCCCGCCCTGCAGGGCGACCAGAGCGCCGATGCGGGTCCCGTGCAGATAGGCGCCCAGGTGCTCGGGCGCCTCGAGCCGCGCGAAGCGGCGCACGCCGATGTTCTCGCCGATCTTGGCCACGAGCGAGCGCCTGCGCTCCTCGACCGTCTCGGTCCCGAGCCTGGCCGCAAGCAGTGCCTCGAGGCTCCCCGGACGTCCAGCCACCGCCTGCGCGGCCACGGCCGCCGCAAACGCCCGGAAATCCTGCTCGCGTGCCACGAAATCGGTCTCGCAATTGACCTCCACCATGGCCGCTGCGCGCCCGTCCGTGGAGCGCTCGATCGCGATGACCCCCTCGGCGGCGATGCGGGTCGCCTTCTTATCGGCCTTGGCGAGGCCCTGCTTGCGCATCAGCTCCGCCGCGGCATCCAGATCACCGCGGGTCTCGAGGAGCGCTTTCTTGCACTCCATCATACCGGCGCCGGTGCGCTCGCGTAGCTGCTTGACGGTCTCTGCGGTGACGCTCATGTCAGTCTCCCCGACCGCCCTTGCGGCGGGCAGGTCCGCTCGGCCGCCGTGCGGTCGATGCGGGGGTCGTGCCCGAGCCGCCCGAGGCGGCAACTTCCGGCACCTCGGCCCCCAGGGGCTCCTCTTCCACGGCGACATCCTCCGTTCCCACGGCGACATCCTCCGTGCCGGGCGGGGCCGGAGCCTTGACCGGCGGCAGCCGGCGGCGGTTCGCGGGCCTGCGGGCGCGCACCGGGGCGGGCCTCGGCTTGCCGCGCGGGGACTTCTTGCGGGGGTTGCCCGCCTCATCGAGCTCGACGAACTCATCCTCTCCCGTCACCACCGTGGGGACGGACTCCCTGCCCTCGAGCACCGCGTCGGCGATGCCGGCGGCATAGAGCTGGATGGCCCGCATGGCGTCGTCATTGCCCGGGATCACGTAATCGATGCCATCGGGGTTGCAATTGGTGTCGACCACGGCCACCACCGGGATGCCGAGCTTGCGGGCCTCATCGATCGCGAGCTTCTCGTGGCCGACGTCGACCACGAACAGCGCATCCGGGAGCGACTCCATCTTCTTGATGCCGCCGAGGCTCCTCTCGAGCTTCTCCTGCTCGCGGCGCAGCTGCGTGGCCTCCTTCTTGCCGCGCCGCTCGAGCGCGCCCGAGGTGGCCAGCTCGGTAATCTCCTCCAGGCGCTTGATCGACTGGCGGATGGTCTTGAAGTTCGTGAGCATGCCGCCCAGCCAGCGCTGGTTGACGTAGGGCTGGCTGGCGCGCTCGGCCTCCTTCTGGATCGAGTCGCGGGCCGAGCGCTTGGTGCCGACGAACAGCACCCGGCCGCCGTCGGCCGCGACGCCCTTCACGAACTGCGCAGCCTGCGTATAGAGGGGCTGCGTCTTCTCCAGATTGATGATGTGGATCCTGTTGCGCTCACCGAAGATAAAGGGGGCCATCTTCGGGTTCCAGAAGCGGGTCTGATGTCCGAAATGGACCCCCGCTTCCAGCATCTGTCGCATGGACACGCCGGACATGAGATTCTCCTCGTTGGGTTAGGCCTCCGCGCATCTCCGCAGCCATCCCGCCCCGGGGGACTTGCGTCCCCTGCCCGGCGGAACACCCAGCGTGCGGATGTACAGCGATGCGCGTGTGGGTTGATTGCCAAAAAAGGCCGCGCTTTATACCATGAAGGCCTCGCCTGAACAACGTCTTGCGCGCGCAACAGCGGGGCTGCGGCGGCGAGGTCCCGCGGTTCGGCCTTTCCGGAAGATCCATGCACGTCACCATCAAGTCCCCCGAGGAGCAGGAAAAGATGCGCATCGCCGGCCAGCTGGCCGCCGAGGTGCTCGATATGATCGCCGAGCACGTGGTGCCCGGGGTGACCACCGAGGAGCTCGATCGCATCTGCCACGATCACATCGTCAATGTCCAGCGCTCGATCCCGGCGAACCTCAACTACCGGGGCTTCCCGAAGACCATCTGCACCTCGGTCAATCACGTGGTCTGTCATGGGATTCCGAACGACAAGCGCCTCAAGGCCGGGGACATCGTCAACATCGACGTGACGGTGATCCGCGACGGCTACCACGGCGACACCAGCCGCATGTACTTCGTGGGCAAGCCGCCCACCCACGCGCAGCGGCTCGCCGAGATCTGCTTCGAGGCGATGTGGCGCGGCATCGAAGTGGTGCGCCCGGGCATGCGGCTCGGGGACATCGGGCATGCCATCCAGGCCTTCGTGGAGGGGCACAATTATTCGGTGGTGCGCGAGTACTGCGGCCACGGCATCGGACGGGTGTATCACGAGGACCCGCAGGTGCTGCATTACGGTGAGCCCGGGACGGGCCTCACCCTCGAGCCCGGCATGACCTTTACGATCGAGCCCATGGTGAATGCGGGCAGGCGCCACGTGCGGCTGCTGCCCGATGGCTGGACCGTCATCACCAAGGACCACTCGCTGTCGGCCCAGTGGGAGCACACCGTGCTGGTGACCGGCGGCGGCCACGAGGTGCTCACGCTCGGAGCGGCCGACCGGCGAATCCACTGATCGATATGGCGGCTGGAGAACTGGACCCGGAGGATACGGGAGCGACATCGGCGCCGCCCGCCCAGCTCGACTGGCCGCTGCTCGCCCGGCTGCCGCAGCGGCTCGCCGATGCGCCGAAGGCGCCGAGCGCCTTCCGGGAAGTGCTCGGTCAGGCGCACGAGGAGCTCAAGGCACGCTTCCTCGCCGATGAGCCGGTCGAGGCCCTCGTGCACGCGCGCGCCGCCCTCATCGACCGCGTGCTGCAGGCCGCCTGGGGCACCCATGCCCTCGACTCGATGAGCGCCTGGGCCCTGGTCGCGGTGGGCGGCTACGGGCGCGGCGAGCTGCACCCGTGCTCGGACATCGACATTCTGCTGCTCGTGCCCCGCTCCCCGCAGGGAGCCGAGCGCGGCGCGGTGGAGCGCCTGCTCGCCTTCCTCTGGGACATCGGCCTGGAGGTCGGGCACAGCGTGCGCACCGTGGAAGAATGCACCGAGCAAAGCGCCGCCGATGTCAGCGTCATGACGACCCTGATCGAGGCGCGCCTGCTCGCCGGCGACGCAGCGCTGCTCGCCGAGATGCGCGCGGCGCTCTCGAGCGAGCGCATCTGGCCCGTCCGGGACTTCTTCGACGCCAAGGTGCGCGAGCAGGCCGAGCGGCACCTGAAGGCCAACGACACCGCCTACAACCTCGAGCCCAATGTCAAGACCGGACCCGGGGGACTCCGGGACATCCAGACGATCGCCTGGGTCGCCAAGCGCCACTTCGGCTGCGAGACCCTCGATGAGCTGAGCCGCCTCGGCTTTCTCTCGGTCGCCGAGCTCAGGCGCCTGAAGCAGGCGCGCGCGTTTCTCTGGAAGGTGCGCTTCGGGCTGCACGCGCTCACCGGGCGGCGCGAGGACCGCCTGCTGTTCGATCATCAGATCCGCCTCGCGCAGACCTTCGGCTACGAGGACGCCTCCTACACCCTCGCGGTCGAGCAGTTCATGCAGCGCTACTACCGCACCGTCAAGGACGTGAGCCTGCTCAATGAGCTGCTGCTGCAGCTGTTTCGCGAAGCGATCCTCACCGAGAGCGAGCCGCCGCGGCCGCTCAATGCGCGCTTCCAGGTGCGCTGCGGGTCGCTCGAGACGGTGAGCGAGGATGTCTTCGCGCGCAGCCCCTCGGCGCTGCTCGAGCTGTTCGTGCTGCTGCAGCAGAACCCGGAGATCAAGGGCGTGCGCGCCTCGACCATGCGCCAGGTGGCCCGCAGCCTGTGGCTGATCGATGAGGAGTTCCGCCAGAACCCGCGCCACCATCGGCTCTTTCTCGAGATCGTGCGCGCGCCCGTCGGCGTGACCCACGAGCTGCGCAGGATGAACACCTACGGGGTGCTCGGGCGCTACATTCCCGCCTTCGGCCGCATCGTCGGGCGCATGCAGTACGACCTGTTCCACGCCTACACGGTGGACGCGCACACCCTGTTCGTGGTGAGCAACCTGAGGCGCTTCGCCATTGCCCGCTACGACAGCGAGCTGCCCCAGGCCTCGCGCATCATGCAACAGCTGCCGCGGCCCGAGGTCGCCTATCTCGCGGCGCTCTTCCACGATATCGCCAAGGGTCGCGGCGGCGATCATTCCGAGCTCGGCGCGGTGGACGCCGAGGCGTTCTGCCTCGAGCAGGGCCTCTCCCCGTATGACGCGCGCATGGTCGCCTGGCTGGTGCGCAATCACCTGACCTTCTCGCTCACGGCGCAGAAGCAGGACATCAGCGACCCGCAGGTCATCAACACCTTCGCGCGGGCGGTGAGCGACGAGGCGCACCTCGATTATCTCTACGTGCTCACCTGCGCCGACGTGCGCGCAACCAACCCCAAGCTGTGGAACTCCTGGAAGTCCTCGCTGTTCCAGGATTTCTACCAGCGCGTGCGCCGGGCGCTGCGCCGCGGGCTCGAGACGCCCATCGACCAGGAGCAGCTGGTGCAGGAGACGCAGTCGGCCGCGAGGAAGCTGATCGCCGAGCGCGGCATTCCCACGGCCGATATCGAGCGGCACTGGGCGCGCTTCTCGGCCGCCTACTTCCTGCAGCACTCCCCGGAGGAGCTCGCCTGGCATTCGCGGCTGCTCGCCGAGCGCGGTCCCTCGGGTGAGGAGCCGTTGGTGGCGCTCGAACCGCGCAGCGTACGCGGCACCACGGCAGTGCTCATCTACACGCGTGCCCGGCATCATGGCTTCGCGCGCACCACTGCGGTGCTCGATCAGCTCGGCCTCGACGTGGTCGACGCCCGCATCACCCCGACGGGCGACGGGTTCAGCCTGGATCTGTATCACGTGCTGGAAGATGACGGCGCCCCCATCTCCGACAGCGACCGGCTGTCGGAAATCGAGCAGGCCCTGTGGCGCTCGATGGGCCGCCCGGAAGCCACCGTCGCCGTGCACCGGCGCGCGCCCCGGCAGGTGCGCATGTTCCGCACGCCGACTCAGATCGTGCTCAGCGTCGATGAGCGCAACGGCCGCTCGGTGCTCGAGCTCACCGCGGGCGACCGTCCGGGCCTGCTGTGCGACGTGGGCAAGGTGCTCACCGCCGAGCGCATCGCGCTGCAGGCGGCCCGGATCATGACGGTCGGGGAGCGGGCCGAGGATGTGTTCTACATCACCGACATCGAGGGCCGCCCCCTCACCGATGCGGCCGCCGAGCGGCTGCGCGAGAATCTGGGCAAAGCGCTCGAGCAGCGCGCCGCCGCGTAATGACACACCGCAGATCATCGGAGGCTTCTGGAATGAACCCGCGTCTCGAGCGGCTGCATCAATATCCCTTCGAGCGCCTGGCGCGCCTGACGGGCGGCCTGCGTCCCCCGGCGGGCCTCGCCCCCATCGGCATGTCGATCGGGGAGCCTCGGCACGCGCCCCCGGAGGTGATCCTGAGCGCGCTGCGCGCGAGCCTGCACCGCCTCGACACGTATCCCACCACGATCGGGCTGCCAGAGCTGCGCAGCGCCTGCGCCGAGTGGCTGCAAAGACGCTACCGCCTTGCGGCGGGCAGCATCGATCCGGCCACGCAGGTGCTGCCGGTGAACGGCACGAGGGAGGCGCTGTTCGCCTTCGTGCAGGCGGCCGTCGATGACCGGCACGAGCCCGTGGTGGCGATGCCCAACCCGTTCTATCAGATCTACGAGGGAGCGGCACTGCTTGCGGGCGCGCGCCCCTTCCTCCTGGACACGACCGCCGCCGGACAGTACCTGCCCGATCTCGATGCCGTGCCGGAGCAGGTCTGGCGGCACTGTCAGGTGTTGTTTCTGTGCAGCCCGGGCAACCCGACCGGCAAGGTGCTGCCGAGGCAGCTGCTGCTGCGCGCCCTCGAGCTCGCCGAGCGGCACGACTTCATCATCGCCGCCGACGAGTGCTACGCGGAGATCTACCTCGATGAGCGCTCGCCCCCACCCGGGCTGCTCGAGGTCTGCCGCCTGAGCGGCCGGGAGCGCTTCGAGCGCTGCATCGTCTTCCACAGCCTCTCGAAGCGCTCGAGCGTGCCGGGCCTGCGCGCCGGGTTCGTCTGCGGCGATGCGCAGATCATCGCCCGCTTCCTCCTCTACCGCACGTATCACGGCAGCGCCATGCCGGTGCCGGCGCAGCTCGCGAGCCTCGCCGCGTGGCGCGACGAGGCGCATGCCGCGCACAACCGCCGCCTCTACCGGGAGAAATTCGAGCGCGTGCTGCCGATCCTCTCCCCCGTGCTGCCGGTCGAGAAGCCGGACGGGGCGTTTTACCTGTGGACGGATGTGCGCGAAGACGACGAGCGCTTCACGCGCGACCTGTTCGCGGCCCAGGCGGTGACCGTCCTGCCGGGCAGCTACCTGGCCCGCGCCGGCGCCACCGGCAACCCGGGCGCCGGCCGGGTGCGCATCTCCCTGGTGCCCGCCGTGGAGGAGTGCGTGCAGGCCGCGCAGCGCATCCGCCGTTTCGTCGAGGAGCGCGCGGCATGAGCGGCCTCGAGACCCTCAAGGCGGCCATCGAGGCCGCCTTCGAGCGCCGCGCCGATCTTCACCCGCGCAACGCCCCGGCCTCCCTCACGGCGATGCTCGAGGAGTGCCTCGAGCTGCTCGACTCGGGCCGCGTGCGCCTCGCCGAGCCGAAGGAGGGCCGCTGGGTCGTCCAGGAGTGGCTGAAGAAGGCGGTGTTGCTCTACTTCCGCACGCACGACAATGTCGTGATGGACGCGGGCTTCACGCGCTTCTACGACAAGGTGCCGCTGAAGTACGCGCAGTCCTCCGAAGCGCAGATGCGCTCCTCGGGCGCCCGCGTCGTGCCCCATGCCGTGGTGCGCAAGGGTGCCTACATCGCATCCAACGTCGTGCTGATGCCGAGCTATGTCAACATCGGCGCCTACGTCGATTCGGGAACCATGGTGGACACGTGGGCGACGGTGGGCTCGTGCGCCCAGATCGGCCGCAATGTGCACCTGTCGGGCGGCGTCGGGATCGGCGGGGTGCTCGAGCCGCTGCAGGCGAGCCCCACCATCATCGAGGACGACTGTTTCATCGGCGCTCGCTCTGAGATCGTCGAGGGCGTGGTGGTCGAGGCCGGCTCGGTGATCTCGATGGGCGTGTTCATCGGGCAGAGCACGCGCATCTACGACCGCACGAGCGGCCAGATCCTCAGGGGCCGGATTCCGGCCGGCTCGGTGGTGGTGCCGGGGACGCTGCCCTCGGCCGATGGCCGCTACGGCCTCGCGTGCGCGGTGATCGTCAAGCGGGTGGATGCGCAGACGCGCGCCAAGACTTCGATCAACGAGTTGTTGAGAGCCGAGTAGCGCGCGGCGGGCAGCGCCAGGTCAGCGCCGGCCGTATCGCACCTGCAGCGCGGCGTTGACCTCATCGAGCCCCCTGGCGGCCTCGAGCCCGCGGGGGCGGTAGACGAGCGCCTGCTGGAAGTCGGCCTGCGCCTGAAACAGCCGTCCATTGCCGAACTCCCTGAGGCCGGCGGCCACCGCGCGCGCGTAGCCGCTGTGTTTGAACGCGTTCCGGACAGTCGTGTCCACGCGCTCGAGCCCGAGCCTCGCCGGCGCATAGCCCGGGTCGCGCGCGAGCACCAGGCTGAAAAAGTGTGCCGCGCGCGGATAGTCGCGTGCCCGCTCGGCAAGCTGCGCATCGGCCAGAAGGGGCAGCACGCCGAGCAGCCGCCGCGCCTGCCGCTGCCCGTCGATCGCCTGCGGGTTGCCCGGATCGATGCGCAGCGCGAAAGCGAACGCGCGGGCGGCCGAGGCCTGCCGTCCTGCCGCCAGAGCGGCCCGTCCGGAGTCGAGCGTCGCCGCGAGCACCCTCGGCGCCTTGCTGCGCATGGCCGAGAGCAGACTCGCGGCCCGCCGCCAGTGCCGGCGCGCGACCGCGGCGCCTCCGGCCTCCTCCGCCCCGCTCGCCTCGGCCGCCTGAATCCTCGCCGCCGAGAAATCGGTCGCGTCCCAGGTGGCTGCGCCGCGCGCCGCGAGCGCGCTCAGGCGCCGGTTGAACTGCGCGCGCTGCGCCGCGAGCGGTGCCGGCGTGGCGGCCGAGGCTGCGGCCGGCAGCGCCGACTTCGGCAAGTCTTGCCCGCCGGCTCGGGCCACGAGTGTCGAGAAGCGATCGAGGTCGTGACGCAGGTGCTCGCGAGAGATCCAGCGCAGCGCTCCGGCCGCGATCACCACGCCCCAGACCAGCCCGAACAGCAGGTAGCGTAGGCGAGGCGGCTTGCGGACCGACCGGCGAGCGCCGGCGAGCGGATGCCGGGGACCGGAGCGCATCGGGCCGAGGGGCGCAATGACCTCGATCCTCGGGGTCGGGGAATCCACCGCCGACAACGGCTCGGCGGCGGCCGGCGCAGGCGGCGCCCGCGCCTGCCGGGAGCCGCCCGGGGACGGATCGAATGCCGTGAAACCCTGCGGGGCGGCCTCGGAGAAGTGGAGCGGGGACGCGGCACCGCTCGCGGGCGGGCCGGCCAGCGAAGATCCGCACGGGAGGGAATTCGGGGCCGAGGCAGGGGCGGCCGGAGCCGCGGGCTCGGCCAGGGCCGCGGGCTCGGCCAGGGCCGCGGGCTCGGCCAGGGCCGCGGGCTCGGCCAGATGCTCGCCCGGATCGAGCCACAGGGTCGAATTGAGCGTTGCCTCGAGCTCATCGATGACCTGATGCATCGAAGCCGGACGCTCCCCGGCGCTCTTGGCGAGCATCCGCATCACCACCTCGATCAGCTCCTCGGGGGCCTGCCGGGTCGGCACGAGCCGCGGGACCGGTCCGGACTGGGCGCGGGCGGCATCGAAGCGGGGATAGTGAGGCGGATGACCCGCCAGCAGCTCGTATGCCAACGCTCCAAAACCGTAGATGTCGTCGGCGGGACTGGCCGGCTCCCCGCGAAGCTGCTCGGGGCTCGCCGTGAAAGGCGAGAGCCCCCCGCCACGCGCCTCGGCCGGCTGCGCCCCGGCGCCGGGCAGCAGGGCGGCGACGCCGAAGTCCGCGAGCTTCACCCTCCCGCGGCTGTCAAAGAGCACGTTGCCCGGCTTGAGGTCCCTGTGCACCACGCCACAGGTGTGCGCGTACTCGATGGCCTCGGCGACCTCGAGCAGCACCGGCACGATCTGCAGATACCCCTCCCCGCGCAGCCGGGACAGGTTCCCGCCGGCGGCGAGCTCCATCGGCAGCACCGCGTACCCCTCGAGACGCTCCGGAGGCAGCACCTGAAGAATGGCGGGGTGCTGCAGCCGGGCGGCGATGGCGTGCTCGCGCTCGAGCCCCACCCAGGCCGCGGGCGAGCGGCCGAGGGCCGGGGCGAGGATCTTGAGGGCGACGTCGAGGCCCCGTGTGCCATCGTGCGCCCGCCAGACCTCACCCTGCCCGCCGATTCCGAGGCGCTCGATCAAGTTGTAACGACCGAGCGTCATCGGCTGAACCGCTGCGCGAACTTGCGACATGACCTCCACCTGCGAAGCTGCAGCTCTTGCGAGCGTGGGCCTTGCGGGTACTCTATCTCGCGCGGATGCGAAACGTCACTGCCCGCGCACGGCGACACGAGAGTGTCGCGGTTTGCAAACAGTCGGGGGAGGCTCGAGCTATCCGAACCGGCCCGTGATGTAGTCTTCCGTGAGACGGTGCTTCGGGTTGGTGAACACCCGGTCCGTCGCGCCGACTTCCACCAGCCTTCCCAGGTGGAAGTAGGCGGTGCGCTGCGAGACGCGCGCCGCCTGCTGCATCGAGTGCGTCACGATCACGATCGCGTAGGATTCGCGCAGCTCCTCGATCAGGTCCTCGATGCGCGCCGTGGCGATCGGATCGAGCGCCGAGCACGGCTCGTCCATCAGGATCACCTCCGGTTGCACGGCGAGCGCGCGCGCGATGCACAGCCGCTGCTGCTGCCCGCCCGAGAGCCCCGTGCCGGGCGTGCCCAGCCGGTCTTTGACCTCCCCCCACAAGCCCGCGCGCTGCAGGCTCGTGAACACCAGCTCATCGAGATCGGCGCGGCTGCGGGTGAGCCTGTGAATGCGCGGACCGTAGGCGACGTTGTCGTAGATCGACTTCGGGAAGGGGTTGGGGCGCTGAAAGACCATGCCGATGCGCCCCCGCAGCCGCGCCACGTCCATCTGCCGGTCATGGATGTCCTGGCCATCCAACGTGATGGTGCCGGTGACCCGCGCCCCGGGAATCGTATCGTTCATGCGGTTCAGACAGCGCAGGAACGTCGACTTGCCGCACCCGGAAGGGCCGATGCAGGCGAGCACCTGGCGGCGCGCGATGTCGACCGTCACGCTCTTCAGCGCCTGCTTGGCGCCGTAGAAGACATTGACGTCCCGGCAGGAGAACACCGGGTCATCGACGGTGGTCTCGCCCGCGGTACCGCCGGCGAGGCCCTCCCCGAGCGATTCCGGGATGCGCACCCGGCCGCTCGGCTTGATGCCGAGCTCTCCGGGCAGGTCGCGCGGGCCGGGAGCGGCCGGGGTTTCCGCCTGGATCGGTGGCGGCGCACCCTGCATCGTCTGAGCCCCCTCGCCTTCCATCATCCAAACCTCCCGGTCACGTAGTCGTCCGTGCGCCGGTCGCGGGGCGCGGTGAACAGCTGTCCGGTCGGACCGACCTCGATGAGCTCTCCCTGGTACAAGAACGCCGTGGTGCTCGAGACCCGGGCCGCCTGCTGCAGGTTGTGCGTCACGATGGCGATGCAGTATCGCTCGCGCAGGCTCTGCAGCGTCTCCTCCACCCGCAGCGTGGAGATCGGATCGAGAGCGGCGGTCGGCTCATCGAGCAGGATCACCTCCGGCTCGAGCGCAATGGTGCGTGCGATGCACAGCCTCTGCTGCTGTCCGCCGGAGAGGCTGCGTCCGTCCTCTTGCAGCTTGTCCCTGACCTCCTCCCACAGGGCGGCGTCCTGAAGCGACGCATGCACCCGGTCGGTGAGCTCGCCCTTGCCGATGCGGCGGGCGAGGCGCAGGCCGAAGGCGACATTCTCGAAAATCGACATCGGAAACGGAGTGGGTTTCTGGAACACCATGCCCACCCGCAGGCGAAGGCGAGTCACATCCATCGTCGGGGAGAGGATGTCCTCGCCGTCGAGGCGCACCTCGCCGGTGGCGCGCTGCCCCGGATAGAGCGTGTACATCCGGTTGAGCACCCGCAGCAGCGTCGACTTGCCGCAACCGGAGGGGCCGATGAAAGCGGTGATGCTGCGGTCCGCCAGCGTGAGGCTGATGTTCTTCAGCGCCTGCTGGCGGCCGTAGTGGAAATTGAGGTGACGCACCTCGATCTTCTGGATGGCCGCCCCGGTGCCCGCACTGTGCTCGGCCGGTACGCTCATCGTCTCGTTCCAGCCCGTGACCGGTTTGCTCGTCGGTGCATGTTCCCGTCGTCGAATGAGCCGGCGCTCACCGGCGAAGTCCGATCCACTGCTGCGGCTGGCCCGCGTGCCGCCGTTGCACGGCGGCACCTCGGGGCTTGCGGGCGGATCACGGGGGCGATTGTCGCCTGCCATGGACCTCAGCGGCAAGCGGCCGAAGTCGCGCGCCGAGGGCGCCTCACGGCCGCACGTGCCGCGAGCCTCCGAAGCCCCGCGCTCCCCCGGGAGGCGCGGGCCAAGCCTGCAGCGCCGCGCATCGCCTTGCGGTGGCTCCGAGGCAGGAAGCCCGACCACACACGGCTGCGGCGAGCCCCGGGGACGGCCCGGGCATCGGCAAGGGCCGCCACACTCGGCTCCCCGCACGGGAACAAACGAAGGAGCGGCGGCGCCACAGGACCCGGCGCGAGGCCTCGATCGGGGAGAACCCCGGGGGCGGGCCCCGGGCGCTCGCGCGGACACCATGGTGCCGGGCAGGGGCGGTTCTGAGATCATTCGCCGACATGAGACTGTCATGAAACAGTCCGGTCTCCGTCATATTTCCGTAATGAACTGGACATCCGTCAGGAACGCGCTCCCGGCACGGTCTCACACTAGCCCCATGGGCGCGAATCGCGATCACCACAGCGTACAGAGCCATGATGAATCACCGGCACCTCGAGGCATCAGGATTCAGGAGCGGCGCCCGGCCGGAGGGCACCTCGCGAGCACGGCGCGTGCGCACCGGCTGCCGCGTGCGCCCGAGCCTGCTCGCCGCCCTCGCCCTGGCGGCCGTGTGTCCCGCTGCATTCGCTCAATCGGCCGCTGCGCCCTCGATCCGCACCGGCCCGCTCACGCTCACCTTCGGCGGCTTCGCCGAGCTCGCCACGATTTATCGCAATCGTAACCAGACCGCCGACGTCGGCTCGGATCTCAATACCGGCATCCCGTTTCGCGACAATCCGAACAGCCAGGTCTCGGAATTTCGCGAGAGCGCGCGTCAAAGCCGCTTTTCGCTGCTCGCGCAGGGGCAGGATCTCGACGGCGTTCGCGCCGAAGCGTACTTCGAGACCGACTTCCTGAGCGGCGGCGTGACGTCCAACTCCCGTCAAAGCAACAGCTACACGCTGCGGATGCGCGTCTTCTATGGCCGGGTCACCACCGATTGGGGACTCGATGTGCTCGCGGGCCAGGAGTGGAGCCTGGCGACGCTCTACAAGGACGGCCTGTACCCGCGTCACGAGGACGTTCCGCTCGGCATCGATGCCTCGTACGTCGTCGGCTTCAACTGGTTGCGCGTTCCCCAGCTGCGCGTCGTCGAGCACTTCGACCGCAAGCTCTCGCTCGGCCTGTCGATCGAGAGCCCGCAGACCGTGACCGCGAACGGCATCAACGCGGCCGGCCTGCCGGCCGGCAGCACGTTCCCGCCCCCCGGCGTGGATTTTCAGAACAGCGGCGATGCCGCCGGGCTGCTGAACCCCACCACCACGTACACGACCGACGTGGCGCCGGATGTCATCCTGAAAATGGCCTTCGATCCGGGCTGGGGCCATTACGAGATCTACGGCCTGAGCCGCTGGTTCCGCTCGAGCATCGATCGGCGCAGCGCCATCGCCTCGGGAGGCGGCGTGGGCGCCGGCCTGATCCTGCCGCTGCTCGCGAAGGTGTTGAGCTTCCAGGCGAGCGGCCTCATCGGCAAGGGCATCGGCCGGTACGGATCGGCGCAGCTGCCCGATGTGACCCTGCAGCCGACCGGGGGCCTCACGCCGATCCGGGAGTACGACGTGCTGCTCGGGCTCATCTACACTCCGAACCCGCTCCTCACGGTGTACGGCTACGCGGGCCGCGAGAAGGAAAGCGCCACATACTACAACGTCGGCACCGCCACGTACGGATACGGAGCCCCGCAATTCAACAACTCCGGCTGCAACGCGGGAAGCGGCGTGTGCCTCGGCAACACGAGCTCCGTCGAGGAGGTGACGGGCGGATTCTGGTGGAAGCTCTACCGGGGAAAGATCGGGAACGTGCAGTTCGGCATGCAGGCCGAGTACGTCGAGCGCACTGCCTTCGCCGCAGTGGGCGGCGCCCCGAGCGCGAGCCTGTTCGTCGGCCTCGCCTCCTTCCGCTTCTACCCCTACCAGCGCTGAGCCCGGGCCGGCCGGCGCCGGCGAGCGCGCGCTCCGGCGCCATCGACGTTGAAACCCGCATCGCTCCCTGCTGCGCGCAGGAACGCGACGCTCTTCGACTCCTCGCTCGACGGCCGGCATGCGCATCCGTGTGAGCAGACCCTGGGTGAGATGCGGGGAGAGCGCGGCCACGCTGGCCGAAAAACGGCTTGCCGAGCGGACGTGCGGGCCTTATAAACGCGCCTGCCCGGTTCTTCGCATTTCGAGCCCCATACCGCCGCTCCCACCCCATGTCCCCCACACTCGAACTCACCCAGGATCTGATGTCCCGCCGCTCCGTGACGCCCGCCGACGAGGGCTGCCAGGAGGTGATGATCCGGCGCCTGAGCGCGCTCGGCTTCGAGGTCGAGCCGCTGCGCTTCGGGGGCGTGACGAACTTCTGGGCCCACCGGGGCGGGGCGGGACCGGTGTTCTGCTTCGCCGGTCACACCGATGTGGTGCCGACCGGGCCGCTCGAGGAGTGGCGCAGCGACCCGTTCGTGCCCACGATCCGCGACGGGGTGCTCTACGGGCGCGGAGCGGCGGACATGAAAAGCGGGCTGGCCGCCATGATCACCGCGACGGAGGCCTTCGTGGGCGCCCATCCGCGCCATCGCGGCCGCATCACGTTCCTCATCACGAGCGACGAGGAAGGGCCCTCGGTCGAGGGCACCAAGCGCGTGGCGGCGCTCCTGGGGCAGCGCGGGCAGCGCATCGACTGGTGTCTGGTGGGGGAGCCCTCGAGCGAGGCGGCGGTCGGCGACACCCTCAAGATCGGCCGGCGCGGCTCCTTCAGCGGCCGGCTCACCGTGCACGGCGTGCAGGGGCACGTGGCCTATCCGCAGCTCGCGGAAAATCCGGTTCACACCCTCGCCCCGGCGCTCGCCGAGCTCACCAGCCGGGTGTGGGACCAGGGCACCGAGCACTTCGACCCGACCAGCTTCCAGGTCTCGAATCTCAACGCCGGCACGGGCGCTCCGAACGTGATTCCCGGGGAGCTCAAGGCGCGGTTCAATCTGCGCTACTCGCCGGTGCAGACGCTCGAGGGCCTGAAGGAGACGGTCGAGGGGATCCTGCGCAGGCACGGAGTGCGCTACACGCTCGAGTGGTACCTGTCCGGGGAGCCGTTCTACACACCCTCGGGAGCGCTGTCCGATGCGGTGTGTCGGGCGGTGCGGGAGGTCACCGGTGCGCCGCCGCGGCTGTCGACGGGCGGCGGGACCTCCGACGGGCGGTTCATCGCGCCCCTGGGCGCGCAGGTGGTGGAGCTCGGTGTGGTCAACGCGTCGATCCACAAGGTGAACGAGCACGTGCGCGTGTCCGATATCGACGCGCTCCATCGGATGTACTTCAACGTCCTGAAGAACCTGCTCGCTTAGAACGATTCATGGGCGAGGGGGCTGCGCGGCCGCAACGCCGGCGCCGAGCGGGCTTTTGCGCAGGCTCTAAGGAGAGGGACGTTGGGGCCGGGAGCGAGCCACGGCGTTGCGCGCAAAGCCGCTCGATTCAGGCCTGGCGTGCCGGCCGGGCGTTGCGCGAGTTCAGCACGACCCCGCCCACCCCCAGCACCACCGCCCACATCAGCACCCACTCCGCCATCGACAGCCCGAGAAACGTCCAGTCGATGATGCCGCACTCGCCGCTGCCGGTGAGCACCTTGCGGATGACGGCCGTCAGGGGCAGGAACCGCAGCATCACCGACAGCGGCGCGCCGCAGGAGGGAACCTCCCCCGGGGGCAGGTGCTGCAGGTAGATCTGGCGGCCCGCCACGGCGATGGTGGCGGCGGCCGCGAGCGCGATCAGGAGGGCATACACGCGCGAGCCCCAGCGGCGCGGCGCATGCAGCGCCGTGAGGAGGAAGATCACCCCGAGCGCCGTGATGCCGATGCGTTGGAAGATGCAAAGCGGACAGGGGTCGAGGCGCAGATGAAACTGCGCGTAGATCGCATACCCCATCAGCGCCGCGCACACCGCGAAGCCAAGGGTGTTGGCCGCGCGCCGATAGGTGCGATCGCCGGCCATCGCGGCGCAGACCCGCTGCGAGAAGCTCACGGGGCCGGACCCTGCATCCCGGACACGGGAATCTCGCGCCTCAGCTCCCGCTCCACGTCATCGAGGGAGGTGTGCCGGACATCCTTGCCGTAGACCATGTAGATCACGTATTCGCTGATGTTCTTGGCGTGATCGCCGATGCGCTCGAGCGAGCGGACCACCCACATCACATCGAGCGCCCGGCGGATGGTGCGCGGGTCCTCCATCATGAAGGTGATGCTCTGGCGCTGGATGGCCTCGTACTCCTCGTCCACCAGCCGGTCCTGGCGCGCGATCCGCAGGGCCGACTCCGCGTCCATGCGGGCGAACGCGTCGAGCGCATCGTGCACCATCTCGGTCACGATGCGCCCGAGATGCTTGATCTCCCGGTACTTGTCGACCGGGCGCTCCATGGTGGCGAGCCGCGAGGCGATGTAGCCGATCTTCTCCCCCTCATCGCCGATGCGCTCGAGGTCGGTGATCGTCTTGATGATGGCGACGATGACGCGCAGATCCCCCGCCGCGGGTGCGCGCGTGGCGAGGATGCGGCTGCATTCCTCGTCGATCGACACCTCCATGTTGTTCACCGTGTGATCTCCCAGCGCAACCGATTCCCCGAGCGCGCTGTCGCCTTCGATCAACGCGGAGATCGCCTTCTGGATCTGTTGCTCGACGAACCCGCCCATGGCGAGCACTCTGCTGCGCACGCGCTCGAGATCCTCGTTGAAGCGGCGGGAGATGTGATGGGTGAGATCGGCGGTTTCCATCGACGGGTACCTCCAGATGCCGGCGATGATAGCCGAACTCGCCGCCCTTAGGAGCCTCGCGCGCCCCTAGCCGCCGACCAGCGCCTCGTGCTCGCGGCTCACGCGCTGGGGCGGGAAGTGGCAGGTGAAGGTGCTGCCCTTGCCGGGGGTGCTTTGGATCTCGAGCTCGGCCTCGTGGCGCTGCAGAACGTGCTTGACGATGGCGAGCCCCAGTCCCGAGCCGCCGGTGCTGCGGGAGCGGCCCGGATCGACGCGGTAGAAGCGCTCGGTGAGGCGGGGGAGGTGCTCGGGCGGGATGCCGATGCCGGTGTCGGTCACGGAGAAGTGGCCGCCGTCCGCGTCCACCCACCAGCGCATCTCCACCGCGCCCTCGGGCGGGGTGTACTTGGCGGCGTTGTCGACCAGGTTGGCGAGCGCCGAGTGGATCTCCGACTCCTTGCCCACCAGGGCGGCATCGGAATCGACCCGCACGCGCACCTCCCGCGGATGCAGCGGTCGGGCGAGCACGTCCTTGCGCAACACCGCCATGAGCGCCGCCACATCGAGCGGCTCGCCGCGCACCCATTCGTCGGTCTCCTCGAGGCGGGAGAGCTCGAGCAGGTCGTGGATGATGGAAGTCATGCGCTCGGCCTGACGGCGCATCTCGGCGATGGGGCCGGCAAGCTCCGCATCGAGCGCCGGATCCTGGCTCAGCGTCTCGAGGTAGCCGGAGATGACGGTGAGCGGGGAGCGCAGCTCGTGCGAGGCGTTGGCGACGAAGTCCCGGCGCACCGCCTCGAGGCGCACCTGCCGCGAGACATCGGTGGCGAGCAGCAGCTGCTCCCCGTCCCCGTAGGGCACCAGCTGCAGCGAGAGGAAGCTCTGCTGCGGGCTCGAGCGGCGGATCACGACGGGGTTCGAATAGTCGCCCTTCTCGAGGTAGCGGGCGAACTGCGGCTCGCGCAGCAGGTTCTCCACGCGCAGCCCCAGGTCGATCATCGGGCGCAGCCCGAGGAGCCGGCCGGCCATGCGGTTGAACCAGACGATCTCGCGCTGCGCATCGAGGATCACCACGCCGTTCGGGAGCGCGGCGGTCGAGAGGCGCAACTGGCGCATCAGCTGCACGAAGCGCTGTTTGTGGAAGCGCTTGCGCCGGTGCAGCCTCACGATCTGCGAGATCACCCGGCCCCAGACGCCGCCGGTCTCCGGCGGCTCGGCGACACTGCGATGGTGCAGCCACCAATCGACACGGGCGAGCAGGAGCAGCTGCCAGGTGAGATACGCCGCCAGGGCGCACGCGACGCCCGCCCAGGGGTAGTGCGCCAGAGCCCCGACGATGAGCCCGACCCCCACCGTGGCGAGCAGCCGCGCCGCCGCGAATCCCCAGATCCGGGCGGCCGGCTGCATCACTCCGCCTTGGCGGAGAATCGGTACCCGGAGCCGCGCACCGTCTGCACCAGGCGGTCCATGCCGTATTGCTCGAGCGACTTGCGCAGCCTTCGCACGTGCACGTCGATGGTGCGCTCCTCCACGTAGACGTTGCCGCCCCAGAGCCGGTCGAGCAGCTGGTCGCGGCTGAACACTCTCTCGGGGTGGGTCATGAAGAACTCGAGCATGCGGTATTCGGTGGGCCCGAGCGGCACGGTCTGTCCGTCGACGGTGATCCGCTGGCCCTGCTGGTCGAGCTTGAGCGCATCGAACTCCACGATGTGATCGAGCGCGCCCGTGCCCGACCGGCGCAGCACCGCATTGATGCGGGCCACCAGCTCGCGCGGGGAGAATGGCTTGGTGACGTAGTCATCGGCGCCGCTCTCGAGCCCCGCCACCTTGTCGCCCTCCTCGGCTCGGGCGGTGAGCAGGATGATCGGCAGCTCCCGGGTGTGGCGGTCTCGCTTGACCGTGCGTGTCAGCTCGAGGCCGCTCATGTCAGGCAGCATCCAGTCGACCAGCATCAGGTCGGGGCGCTGGTCGGCGAGCGACTGGCGCGCCTCCCGGCAATCCATGGCTTCCCGTACATCGAAGCCGGCACGCCTCAAGCCGAATGCGATCATCTGACGGATCGCATGCTCGTCTTCCACGATGAGAATCAGTTTCGACGTCATGGAGCGGTTCTGCGCGGCGCCATCCCGTTATTTCAGAGCAAGATTGTTGCAAAATCATGACAGTGCGCGCCGGCGCGCCCGTCACATGTCAAGAGGATGACGGCCGTGCGACATTGTCCCGCAGGTACACCGGCAGGGCCGCCTCGGGCGCGAGCAGCCGCCCGGCGCGCGCTTCCCGGGCCGCGAGAGAGGCGATCTCCGCCGCCCGCGGCAGCAGCTGCTCCCAGGGCGGGCGCACCGTGAGGCCCTCGAGCGCGCCGAGATGCGAGTAGGCGGCGAATCCGCGCCCGAAGCCGCCCGCCCTCGCCCCGGACGGCGGCCGCACGCTCTCGGGCGGACCGACCCGCTCGGGCCCCACCGGCTCGGCAAACCCGTCCCGGCGCTCGAAGCAGGCCCAGTAGACCTCCCGCATGCGCGCATCATTGCACACCAACGCGCGCTCGATCGACGAATCAAGGTCGAAGCCGCGCTGGGCGAGCGCCTGCAGGTCCGAGACCGGCACCACCGGCAGGCCCGCACCGAAGGAGAGCCCCTGGGCGAGGCTCGCCGCGAGGCGCACTCCCGTGAACGAGCCCGGGCCGCGGCCGAAGGCGATCGCGGCAAGCTGCCCGAGCCCGAGCCCCGCCTCGGCGAGCAGCGCATCGATCATCGGCAGGATGTGCTCGGCGTGGCCGCGCGCGAATTGCGCCTCGCGCGTGAGCAGCTCCGTGCCGAGAAGCAGCGCCGCCGAGCAGCTCTCCGTCGCGGTGTCGAGCGCGAGCAGCCTCATGAGGTGAGCTCCGCGCGCGCCGGCGCCATCGCCCGCGGCGCGTGCCCGCGCAGGAACGCGACCGCCGCCTGCAGACTGCGGGTGCGGGTCATCGGCGGCAGCGCCGCGAGAAACACCTTGCCGTACCCCTTGCCCGTCAGGCGCGGATCGCAGATCGCCACGGCGCCGAAGTCCTCCTCGCTGCGGATGAGCCGTCCCACGCCTTGTTTCAGCGCGAGCGCCGCCTCGGGCAGCTGGTAGTCGCGAAACGCGCTGCCGCCGCCGCCCGTCAGGTGCTCGATCCGCGCCCGCACCAACGGGTCATCGGGCGAGGCGAACGGCAGCTTCTCGATGATGACGAGCCGCAGCGCGCTGCCCTTGACATCGACCCCCTCCCAGAAGCTCGCGGTGCCGAACAACACCGCGTTGCCGTCGTTGCGAAAGGCCTCGAGCAGCCGCTCGCGAGGCGCCTCGCCCTGCACAAGCAGCGGATAGCCCGCCGGCGCGCCCCGGGCGCGCCACTGCGCCGCCGCCTGAGAAAGCGACCGGTGGCTGGTGAACAACACGAACGCGCCGCCGCGCGCCGCCTCGATCAGCTCACCGGCGAGGCTCATGAGCGCGGCCAGATGCTGCGGGGCCTGCGGCTGCGGCAGCCCCTCGGGCAGATAGAGCAGGCTCTGGCGGGGGTAGTCGAAGGGACTGTCGATCTTCAGCGTGTCGCACGAGAGGCCGAGCCGCGCCGTGAAATGGCCGAAGTCCTCCCCGATCGAGAGCGTGGCGGAGGTGAAGATCCAGGCGCAGGGGCGCGCTGCGACGAGGGCCTGGAAGCGCGGCGCGATGTCGAAAGGGATCAGGCTGAGCGCGAACCCCCTCGAGGAGACCTCCACGGAGCGGGCGCCCTCGTGCTCGCCGCCCGCGCCGATGCGCAGGAGGCTTGCCGCAAGGTCCGCGGCACGGTCCGCGAGCGCACCGAGCGGGCCCTGCTCCTCATCGGCCTGGCGCAGCCGCTGCGCCAGGGCGCCGATCTCCGCGGCGAGATCCTGCACCGGCTCCCCGGCGCTCTCGGCGGCCTCGCTCCAGGGGAGGCGTCCGGTGCAGCTCCCGAGCGCCGCCGACAGGCGCCTGAGGCCGCCCCATGCCGCCTGCACCGCCTCCTGCGCCCCCCGCGCTCGCGCGCGCTTGCCCGCAAGCTCGGCCGTCAGGTCGCTCAGGAGCGTCTCGATGCGCCGGCTGCTCACCTGGGCCCCGAAGAACTGCGTGGCGAGATCCGGGATCTGATGGGCCTCATCGAGAATGACCGCATCGGCCGCGCCGAGCAGGTCCCCGAACCCGTCCTCCTTGAGCGCGAGGTCGGCAAGCAGCAGATGGTGGTTGACGATCACGATGTCGGCCTCCAGCGCGAGGCGGCGCGCCAGGACGACGTGACAGCGCGGAAACTGCGGGCAGCGCGTGCCGAGACAGTTGTCCCGCGTGGAGGTCACCTGCGCCCACACCGGATGGGAGTCGCCGAGCCCGGCGACCTCCGCCAGATCGCCGCTGCGGGTGGTGCGCGCCCAGCGACGGATGCGCGCCATCATGTCCTCGGGGCCCTCGCGGGCCGACGCGCCGGGGTCCTCGAGCGGCAGGGACTGCTCGGTGTCCTCCAGGCGGTGGCGGCACAGGTAGTTGCCCCGGCCCTTCAGCAGCGCGACCTTGACCGGCCGGCCGAGCGCCCCGCCGAGCAGCGGCAGGTCCTTGGTGAAAAGCTGGTCCTGGAGCGTGCGCGTGCCGGTCGAGATGAGCACCCGCGCCCCCGAGAGCAGCGCCGGCACGAGGTAGGCGAAGGTCTTGCCGGTGCCCGTGCCGGCCTCGATCACCAGCGCCTCGCGCTGGGCGATGGCGCCGGCCACCCGGGCGGCCATGTGCCGCTGCTGCGGCCGGACGTTGAACCCCGGCAGCGCCCGCCGCAGGGGCCCGTCTTGCGAGAAAATGTCCTCGAGATCCAACGGGGCAACTCACTAGTGAAGCTCTGCACGCCGCGCTCTAGCGCGCCGCGCGCGTGCGATTATGGGACAGACAGGCCGCTTTTATCGTACTTTATGCGGGGATTCCGGCCGCGCCGCTATACTGCCACGACCCATCGGGACGGGTCGACGATCCACCCCGGCTAACCTCGGTGCAGGGCGCCGCCCCAGGCCTCACCGGCACCGCACTGAAGGAGGACTCGAGCATGGCCACAGCCTCTCCCCTGCCGACACCGCTTGTGCGGCTCAGCCGCCCGGTCGCCGAGTGGGTCGATTCGGTCCGCGCCCTGACGCAGCCCGCCGAGGTCTACTGGTGCGAGGGCACCGAGGCGGAGCTCGAGGAGCTCACCTCCCGCCTCGTGCGCAGCGGGGAGCTCACGCGGCTCGACCCCGCGCAATTCCCCGGCTGCCACCTGTACCGCTCGCATCCGGCCGACGTGGCGCGCGTCGAGCACCTCACCTACATCTGCACCCGCTCCAAGGACGATGCCGGCCCCAACAACAACTGGATGGAGCCGCAGGCGGCCCATGCGAAGATGCGCGAGTTGTTCCGCGCCAGCATGAAAGGCCGCACGCTGTACGTGATCCCCTACAGCATGGGCCCGGTCGACTCGCCCCTCGCGCGCTGCGGCATCGAGATCACCGACAGCGCCTATGTCGCGATCAACATGATGATCATGACCCGGGCCGGACGGGCGCCGCTCGAGCGCATCGCCCGCGAAGGCACCTTCGTGCGCGGACTGCACTCGATCGGGGAGCTCGACCCGAACCGGCGCTTCATCATGCATTTCCCCGAGGAGCTCTCGATCGAGAGCTACGGCTCCGGCTATGGCGGCAACGCGCTGCTCGGCAAGAAGTGTCACGCGCTGCGCATCGCGAGCTGGCAGGCGCGCGATGAGGGCTGGCTCGCCGAGCACATGCTCATCGTCGGGCTGCAAAACCCCAAGGGCGAGACGCACTACGTGGCGGCGGCATTCCCCTCGGCCTGCGGCAAGACCAACCTCGCGATGCTGATTCCGCCCAAGTCGATGCCCGGCTGGAAGGTGTTCACGGTGGGCGATGACATCGCCTGGCTGCACCCCGGCGCCGACGGGCGGCTCTGGGCCATCAACCCCGAGGCGGGCTACTTCGGCGTGGTCCCCGGAACGAACCGCGAGACCAACCGCAACGCCTACGACATGATCCGGCGGGACACCCTGTTCACGAACGTCGCGCTCACGGCCGGAAACCAGCCGTGGTGGGAAGGGCTGCCCTCGGGGACGCCGCACCTCGATTGGCAGGGGCGCCCGTTCGACCCCGCCCGCGGGCCCGCCGCCCATCCCAACTCCCGCTTCACCGTCTCCGCCCGGCGCAACCCGAGCTACTCCCCGCACGCGGAGGATCCGAGCGGCGTGCCGATCTCCGCCATCCTCTTCGGCGGCAGGCGCCGCGAGGTCGCGCCCCTGGTCTACGAGGCGCGCAACTGGTCGCACGGCGTGCTGGTCGGCGCCTCGGTCGCTTCCGAGACGACGGCGGCGGCGGTCGGCCAGGTCGGCGTCGTGCGCCGCGACCCGATGGCCATGCAACCGTTCTGCGGCTACAACTTCGCCGATTACTGGCGGCACTGGCTGGCGGTGGGCGCGAAGCTCTCGAGGCCGCCACGGCTCTTTCACGTCAACTGGTTCCGGCGCGACCCGCAGGGCAAGTTCCTCTGGCCGGGGTACGGCGAGAACCTGCGGGTGCTCGCGTGGATGCTCGATCGATGCGCCGGCAGGGCGCATGCGGTCGAGGGCGGCATCGGCCTGCTGCCGCGGCCGAAGGATCTCGACACCGCCGCACTCCCTGTGAGCCCCGAGGAGCTGCGCGCGCTGCTCTCGGTGGACACCGAGCTCTGGCAAAAGGAGGTCGCCGAGATGCGCGGCTATCTCTCCCAATTCGGCGAGCGGCTGCCGGCCGAGCTGTGGGTCGAGCTCGAGAAGACCGCCGCGGCGCTCGCCGGCGCGCCCTGATCCGCACCCCCCGGGGAGATGACCGGCGGGGCGGCGGCCGTTACTCGCAGGCGAAGCGCAGGGTCTGCGCCGAGTCGGCCTCCGGCAGGCGCCCGAGGCCGATCGTGCCGCTGCCCTTCAGCTGCAGGGTATCCCGGCGCACGAAGGACTCCTCGCCGCTCGCGGCGCGCACGAAGGTGCCGTTCGTGCTGTGATCGATCAACATGAACTTGTGGCGCGAGAACTCGATGCGCGCATGCAGCCGGGAGATGAGACTGCCCTTGATCACGAGGTCGTTCTCGTCGGCCCGCCCGATGGTGAGAATGGAGCGCCGCTCATCGACCACCAGCTCGCGATCGAGCCACCAGAGCCTGAGCTGCCCGTAGGGGTGATCGGCCGCGAGCGGCACCGCCCGCACCATGCTCGTCACGTCATCGGCCTGCCAGAGCACCTCGTAGAGGGGCACCTCGTTGCCCTGACCCTTGATCGGGGCGTTGTCGATCAGGCGGCAGGCGCTGCGCCACTGCGGCGAGAGCCGCCCGACGGTGGCCTCGGTGATGATCACCTGCCCGGCCTTCGCCTGGCTCGTCATGCGGTTGGCGGTGTGCACCGTGACGCCGAAGATGTCCTGACTCTCGGCCATCACGGGCCCGAAATGACAGCCGATTCGGATCGCCACCGGCTGGCCGTCGGCGCGCAGCTGCGTGTGGCCCATGATCTGCTTTTGCATCTGGGTGGCGGCGTTCAGCGCCTCATCGGCGCTGGGGAAGGTCGCCATCACCTCATCGCCCATGGTCTTGACCACCGTGCCCGCATGCTGCTCGGTGGCGTTGCGCATCAGCTCGATGCACAGGGAAACCATGTCGCGCGCACGCTGATCGCCCATCCGCTCATACAGGCGGGTCGAGCCCACCACGTCGGCGAACAGTACGGCGAGCTCGATATCCTCACCCATGGCGTGCACTGCCAACCATGCTCCCCCGACTGTTGGATGTCTCGAACGTGGACATGCGGCTGGCGGGAAATATGCGCAAGTATACGCGAGTCGCGTTGGCAAGCGCCACCGGCGCACGAGCGCCGAGGCCCGCCCCTCCCCCAAACGCCCGGGATGCGTGCGCTCAACCGACCGATGCCGCCCGGCGAATGAGTGCCGGTCCCGCCCCCGCAGCGCGCGCGCCCTCGCTCAGCAACCGGCGGAATTCCTTCGCCCCCGGCTCCCCGGCACAGAGGCCGAGCATGTGGCGCGTGATGGCCTGAAGCGGCTCGCCCTCGAGCATCCGCCGCTCCGCGTATCGGGCCATGCGCTCGAGCAGGAGCGCGCGCTCCTGGCTCACCGGGACCTGCGGCGCGAGCGCCCGATGCAGCTCCGTCAGCACCCGCGGGCGGTGGTAGGCCTCACGCCCCAGCATGACACCATCGCACCAGGTCAAGGCATCGAGAGCGGCGGCGGCGTCGCGAAGCCCGCCGTTGACGACCACGGGCAGGTCCGCGAACGCGAGCCGCAAGCGTCGCACCACATCGTAGCGAAGCGGTGGAACCTGCCGATTGTCCTTGGGCGAGAGACCGCCGAGCACCGCCTTGCGAGCATGCACGATGGCCACCGCGCAGCCGGCCAGGCGGATCCGGCCGGCGAACTCGTGCAGGGCCTGCTCATCGGCCTCCTCGAAGCCCGCGAGCGCCTCGCGCCAGGCGGCATCGGCTGCGCTCACGACGCCGATGCGCATCTTGACGGTGACGGGCACGCGCACCGCCGCGCGCATCGCCGCCACACAGTCGGCCACACGCTGCGGCTCGCGCATGAGGCAGGCGCCGAAGGCGCCGCTCGCCACCCGCTCGCTCGGACAGCCGCAGTTGAGATTGATCTCGTCATAGCCGGCCTCCTCCCCGATCCGGGCGGCGAGGGCGAGCTCGCGCGCCTCCGCGCCCCCGAGCTGCAGCGCCACGGGGTGCTCCTCCGGATCGAACTCGAGCAGCCGCCGAGCGTGCCCGCGGGTGATCGCCGCCGCGGTGATCATCTCCGTATAGAGAAGCGTCAGGGGCGAGAAGCCGCGCAGGAAGTACCGGCAGTGCCGGTCGGTCCAGTCCATCATCGGGGCGACGGAGATTCTTCTGTCCAACAGCAACTGACTCACCCTCGCTCTCGAAGCGACGCTGCGCAGCGTTCCGATGCGCCCCTGCGCCCGTGCACTTTCCCTTCGGCAACTCGGCGCGCGGGATTATCCCACAGCGCACGGCTGCGCAGGCCCGCGCAGCCGGCAGGCGATCCGTCCGCCCTCGCTGGCACCGCCATGGTAAAATCCGCCGCATCAGGGGCGTCGGTCAATCCAAACGAGCAGCGGGGAGATGACGGTGCAGGGGGAGTCCCGCAAAGGCGCTCGGGTATATCTCGCCGGCCTCGGGCCGGCGGCTCATCCGTGCGGCGCTTCCCTGACGGAGCGCGTGCCGCGGCTCTTTTCCGGCGCGCTCGCCAGTGCGGCGATGGCAGCCGCCCGGCAACACGAACGGCCGCCCGTGCCTCCTGCGCTCGCGCCTCACCGGGCGTAAGGGAGCGGACCTTGGCCGCCCATCGACCCTGGGCCGATTACCGAGACTACTCCCTCCTTGCCGCCGCGCTGCTCGGGCTCGCCGTCGGCCTCATCGCCCGCCCTCTCGATGCGCCGGTGGTCAGCCGCGCGGCCCTCCTCGCCACCACCGGGATCGTGCTCCTCGCCGCCGCGGCCGCCACCGGATGGAGGCTCCTGCGCGGTGAGGTCGGGGTCGATATCATCGCGGTCCTCGCCATGGCGGGCGCGCTGCTGCTGCGCCAATACCTCGCCGGCTCGGTCATCGCGGTGATGCTCACGAGCGGTGCGGCGCTCGAGCGCTACGCGAGCGCGCGGGCGCGGCGCGAGCTGAGCGCGTTGCTTCGCCGGGTGCCGAGGTTTGCGCACCGGCGCCAGGGCGACCGGTTCGTCGATGTGCCGGTGGAGGAAGTCGGCCTCGGCAATGTGCTGGTCGTGAAGCCGGGGGAGGTCGTGCCCGTGGACGGCATCATCCGCTCCGCCAGCGCGGTGCTCGATGAGTCCTCCCTCACCGGGGAATCAAGACCCGTGCGGCTCGAGCCCGGCACCCCGGTGCGCAGCGGCGGCAGCAACTGCGCAGGCCCCTTCGAGCTCACGGTGACCGCGATCGCCTCCGAGAGCACCTACGCCGGAATCATCCGTCTGGTGCGCGCCGCCGAGCAGTCCAAGGCGCCCTTCGTGCGCCTCGCCGATCGCTACGCCCTGGCCTTCCTCGCGCTGACGCTCGCCTCGGCGGCGATCGCCTGGCTCCTCGCCGGCAGCCCGATGCGGGCGCTCGCGGTCCTCGTGGTGGCGACCCCCTGCCCGCTCATCCTCGCGGCCCCGGCGGCCATCATCGCCGGAATATCGCGCGCGGCGAGCCGGGGAATCATCATGAAGGGAGGCGCCGCGCTCGAGACGCTCGCGAGAACCCGCGTGCTGGTGCTCGATAAGACCGGCACGGTCACCTCCGCGCACCCGGAGGTGCTCGCCGTCGAGACGATGGGCGGCATCTCCTCCGATGAGCTCATCCGCTACGCCGCCTCGCTCGAGCAGCTCTCGGTGCACCCGTTCGCGCCCGCGATTCTCGCCGAGGCGCGCAACCGCGGCCTCACCCTCGCCTTCCCGAGCGCGGTCCGCGAGCAGATGGGCAGCGGGATCACCGGGGAGCTCGAGGGCCATCGTGTCTCGGTCGGCCAGCGGCGATTCGTCGCTCCCGATCGGGAGCCGACCGCGGAGCTGCGCTCGGTGCAGCTGCGCACCGCGGTCGAGGGCTCATCGAGCGTCTTCGTCGCCATCGACGACAGGCTCTGCGGCGCGCTGCTTCTGCAGGATCCCATCCGTCCGGAGACCGCGCGCGTGCTGCGCGAGCTGAGGGCGGCCGGCATCGAGCGCATCCACCTCGTGACGGGCGACCACCCCGATGTGGCGGAGCTCGTCGGGGACGTGCTGGGTGTTGACAGGGTGTTCGCCGAGCGCGCACCCGAGGAGAAAGTCGAGGTGGTGCGCCAGGTGCGCGCCGAAGGCCTCACCGCAATGGTCGGCGACGGGATCAACGACGCGCCCGCGCTCGCCCTCGCCGATGTCGGGATCGCCATGGGCGCGCGCGGTGCCACGGCGGCCTCCGAGGCCGCGGACGTGGTGCTCACCTCGGACCGCTTCGAGGGCGTTGCCGAGGCGGTCGGGATCGCCCGCCGCACCCGCGCCATCGCGCTGCAGAGCGTAATCGCCGGCATGGGCCTCTCGCTGGTGGCGATGGCATTCGCCGCCGGGGGCTTCATCGCGCCGGTGGCGGGCGCGATCCTGCAGGAGGGCATCGACATCCTCGTCATCCTGAATGCGCTGCGCGCGCTCGGCGGCCGCAGGAGCGTCCTCGCCCCCGGCCCCGAGATCAAGGGCCTGGCGCAGGACCTTGCGCGCAGCCACCGCTCGCTGCGCCCCAAGGTGGGTGAGCTTGCCGCTCTCGCCGTGCAGCTCGAGGCGTTGCCCGGGCGCGAGGCGCGCTCGCGCCTCGAGCGCATCCGCGACATGCTCGAGCAGGAGCTGCTGCCCCATGAGAGCGAGGAGCAGCGGACCGCCTATCCGGTCATCGAGAAAATGCTGAAGGGAGAGAACCCGACCGGTCCTCTCATCCAGACCCACAACGAGATCCGCCGCTTGAGCCGGCTGTTCGGCCGCCTCGTCGAGCAGCTGCCGCCGGCGGGGCCGGTGCGCGAGGACCTGCGGGACCTGCGCCGCCTGCTCTATGGCCTGCACGCGATTCTGACGCTGCATTTCGCGCAGGAAGACGAGCTCTACAGCCTCTTCGGCTCCTGATCGGAAAAAATCCGCACTCCGCGGGCCGCTTCGGCCGCCTCACTCGTCTTGTGTCAGGGTGGCGGTGTTGCGCGAGCCGGGGCCGGCCGGCCCCGTCAGTCGCCCCGCGCCGATCCGACAAGTTGAGCCCGCGGCGCGGGGCGCAAATTGTGATATTTGTCACTCGAGCGTATAGTCCGCGCGACCAACTCCGTGGTGAGCGCCGAGACGCACCGTGCAGTTGCTGGAAGAAGGCCTCAACGCCCACCACGTCTGTACCAACAACTCTCAGGGGAGAAACCGATGAAAGTCTTCGGAAAGCTTTCCGTCTCGCGATCGTCCGCTGTGGCGGCCCTCGCCGCCGCCGCGGCCCTCGGGATGGTGTCGATGGCGCATGCGGCCGCCGCGCGCGGGCCGACGACCGACAAGAACGTGACGGTGATGATGTTCCCCGGAACGGATCTGCTCACGGGCCACGCCGGCGGATTCAGTCAGGCGCCGCTGCGCAGCGAGCAGCGGAGCCTCACGTCCTACGGGCCGGCGGTTCAAGTCGGCTCGCGCGGATGGGGGAACGAGCGCTGGGGCGGCTTCCGCGGCGATCGGGACACGGTGCCGCTGTGGACCTTCGATGTGAGACACGCCGCCCGCGACGGGCTGAATCACGTCGGCGCGATGGTCGGCACCAACCCGTTCAGGGACCCGGGGACCAGCCGGGTTCCGGTGGTCATCGTGCCGATGATCCTCACGACTCAAACGGTCGGCACGGGCGTCATCTCCACGGGCGATGATGCGGGCGCCGATGCCTTCAGCACCCAGCCCGGGGACACGACGCAGAACTCCACGGCCGCCGACACCGCCTGTCTCACCGCCCCGAACGATGTGCCCTCGACACTCGCTTACCAGTCACCGATCTTCCAGGACACGCCCTTCTACTTCGGCGGGGTCTTCCTGGGCGACACGCAATACATCGACGCGGTCGAGCGCGGCAGCTTCTATGGGGCGTTGGGGGACAATCCGGGGAATTATCACGTGCTGTTCGACCCGGTGCGCATGGCCCGCCCGATCCACGTCACGGTTCCGGCAAACGAGGGCCTGGCGTTCGCCGCCTCGACCTTCGGCGGCTGCGGCACCGTGCAGATCCTCGACCTCAACTGGTTCGACTCCTACATCAACGGCACGCTGCTGCCGAGGCTTGCCTCGCAGGGGCTGCGCCCCGGCAGCGTACCGGTCTTCCTTCTGTACAACGCCGTGCTCGCGAGCCCGGTGAGCGCACTGTCCACCTGCTGCGTGCTCGGCTATCACTCGAGCGCCGGTGAGCCGACACCCAACCAGCTCTACGCCGTGGCCGACTTCGACTCCAGCGGAATTTTCGGCCAAGGCACCGAGAACTCCGACGTGATGGCGCACGAGATGGGCGAGCTGGTCAACGATCCGTTCGGCGACAACGAGGTGCCGCCGTGGGGGAACTCCGGTCAAACCGTCGGCTGCCAGGAGAATCTCGAGGTCGGTGACCCGCTCTCGGGAACGAACATGCCGCCGGTCACCATGCCGAATGGGTTCACCTACAACCTCCAGGAGCTCGCATTCTTCTCCTGGTTCTTCGGCGGGCAGTCGCTCGGGGTCAACGGCTGGTACTCGAGCAACGGCACCTTCACGAGCGACGCCGGCCCGGTCTGCGGCGACCCGAGCATCTCGAGCGGGTGAGCCTCCCCGCTCACCCGCGCCCGCCCGGCCGCGCCGGAGGATCTCCACCGGCCTCTTCCCGGATTTCCGGGAAGAGGCCTCTGTCCGACCCGCGCGCCACGGGGCGCAGGTGCGCCGTTTTGGGCACCCCGGCGGATCTGGAATAATGTCCAGGTCCGCCGGCTCGCCGGCCATCGCCCCCCCCCAAGCGATAGATGTTTTTCCGGGCGGCTTGGCGGAATACTCACCCCTTCCTTTCCCTGCCCGATTCCCGGCCCGCAAGCGGCTGCGGGCACGCTCCGCTCGAAGGAGGCCTCATGCACCTGCGCAGACTCGGCAACAGCACCCTCGAAGTATCGGCCCTCGGCCTCGGCTGCATGGGCATGAGCGTCGGCTACGGACCCCCGGGGGAGAAGCAGGCGATGATCGAGGTCATCCACAGGGCCGTCGAGCGCGGGGTGACCTTGTTCGATACCGCGGAGATCTACGGTCCCTTCACGAACGAGCGGCTCGTCGGCGAAGCGCTCGCGCCGTTCCGCGACCAGGTCGTCATCGCCACCAAGTTTGGCTTCCAAATCGCCGACGGAAAGCGCCAGCCCGGTCTCGACAGCCGCCCCGAGCATATCCGCGAGGTCGCGGACGCCTCGCTGAAGCGCCTCGGGATCGAGACGATCGACCTCTTCTACCAGCACCGGGTCGACCCCGAGGTGCCGATCGAAGACGTGGCGGGCGCCGTGAAAGACCTGATTCGCGCCGGCAAGGTCAGGCACTTCGGCCTTTCCGAGGCCGGCGTCAACACGATCCGACGCGCGCACGCCGTGCAGCCGGTCACCGCCGTGCAAAGCGAGTACTCGCTGTGGTGGCGGGAGCCGGAGAAGGAGCTGCTGCCCGCGCTCGAGGCGCTCGGCATCGGCTTCGTGCCCTTCAGCCCGCTCGGGCGGGGGTTTCTCACCGGCCGGATCGATGAGACCACCACTTTCGATGCGATGGACTTCCGCAACGGCGTGCCGCGCTTCGCCCCCGAGGCCCGCAAAGCGAACCAGGCGCTCGTCGATGGGCTGAAGGACCTCGCCGCGCGCCAAGACGTGACGCCCGCGCAGCTCGCCCTTGCCTGGCTGCTCGGACAGAAGCCCTGGATCGTGCCCATTCCCGGCACCACCAGGCTCCCTCGCCTGGAAGAGAACCTCGCCGCCGCCGACCTCGAGCTCACGGCGGAGGAGCTTCGCGACATCGGCGCGGCCGCCGCCCGCATCACCGTGCAGGGCGAGCGCTACCCCGAGCACCTCAACCGCCTGGTCGGACGCTGAGCTCGGCCGCCGCGCATGTCCCGCAACCTGCAGACCCGATCATGAGCGAGCCCATCAAGGGAAAAGTCATCGTCATCACCGGCGCAAGCAGCGGACTCGGGGAGGCGGCCGCGCGCCACCTGAGCCACCAGGGCGCGAGCGTCGCCCTCGGGGCGCGGCGTGCCGGGCGCATCGAGGCGCTCGCCGCCGAGCTGACCGCCGTCGGCGGCCAGGCGCTTGCTGTCACGACCGACGTCACGCACAGCGAGCAGGTCAAGCGCCTGGTCGACACCGCCGTCGAGCGATACGGGCGCATCGATGTCCTGATCAACAACGCCGGCCTGATGCCCCATTCGCCCCTCGAGCGGCTCAAGCTCGATGACTGGAATCGGATGATCGACGTGAACGTGAAGGGAGTGCTCTACGGCATCGCCGCGGCGCTGCCGCACATGATCCGGCGCAAATCCGGACACATCGTCAACGTCGCCTCCGTCGCCGGCCATGTGGTGCGGCCCGGCAGCGCGGTCTATTCGGCCACCAAGACCGCCGTGCGGGTCATCTCCGAGGGGCTTCGCCAGGAGGTCAAGCCTCACAACATCCGCACCACGGTCATCTCCCCGGGCGCCATCGCCTCGGAGCTCCCCGACAGCATCACCGAGAAGGACATCGCCGCGGACGTGCACCGGTTCTACGAGGACCTGGCGATTCCCGCCGACTCCTTCGCGCGGGCGGTCGTCTTTGCGATCAGCCAGCCCGAGGACGTGGACGTGAATGAGATCCTGTACCGGCCCACGCGCCAGCTGCTGTAATCACCCGCGCCGGGGGCTACGAGAAGCCCGTATGGCGCGGCCGTCGCCGGACCCGGTATTCTAGGCGGTGCCGGCATGTCCAGTTGTCCTCATTCCCGGGAGAGGCGCATGAGCTATTACCTCGCGAAAACGGTTTCCGGATCCTTCGACGACGTCATCGCGGACGTCACCGCCAGTCTCCAGGAACAAGGCTTTGGGGTGTTGACGGACCTCGATGTGCAGGCCACTCTGAAGGCCAAGATCGGGGCGGACATTCCAAGGTACCGCATCCTCGGGGCCTGCAATCCACGCATCGCTCACGAGGCGCTGTTGAAGGAGGAAAGACTCGGCGTGATGCTGCCGTGCAACGTGATCGTGCGCGAGACGGCGGATCATCGGGTCGAAGTGGCCTCCATCGATCCGGTCAGCGCCATGGAGCGGACCGGCAACCCGGACCTCGGACCGGCGGCGATGAAGGTCCGGGAGCTGCTCTCGGCGGCCATCGAGCGGCTGCGGTAGCGGGCCCGGATCGGCTCCGGAGGCGACCCTTCGCGGCGGGCGCAAGGCGCGCCGCGTCGCTGTCGCCTGCCGCATCCTCCTCCAGAAGGAGTAGAGTCGGCAAACCTCGCTCCCGAGGACGATACACTGGCGGGGATGCCACAGTTTCGCGCCCTCCTCGCCGCTCTGCGCCGGCCTTCGATGCAAATCGCGCTCATCGTCGCCTGCGCGAATTTCATGCAGAACCTCGACTCGACGATCATCGTCACCGCGCTGCCGGCGATGGCCCACAGCTTCGCAACGAACGCCGCGCGCGTCGGGGAGGGCATCACCGCCTACGCCCTCGCGGCGGCCGTGTGCATCCCGGCGAGCGCCTGGCTCGCCGAGCGCCTCGGCACGCGCAACCTCTTCTCCGGGGCGATCGCGCTGTTCACGCTCTCCTCCATGGCCTGCGGCCTCTCGGGCAGCTTTGCCGCCTTCATCGCCGCGCGCCTGGTGCAGGGCGGCTCGGCGGCGATGATGTCCCCGGTCGGACGCCTGATCGTGCTGCGCAACACGGAAAAGCACGAGCTGATGCAGACGCTCTCGACGCTCGTGTGGCCGAGCCTGCTCGCCCCGGTCATCGGGCCCGTGCTCGGCGGCTTCATCACCGATGCGCTCTCCTGGCGGTGGATCTTCTACGTCAACCTGCCGTTTGGAATCGCAGCCGTCGCACTCGTGCTGTCCCTCATTCCCAACCACAAGGTCAAGGAGCACACCGCCTTCGACCACCGCGGATTCCTGCTGCTCGCCGCGGCGGTCGGGTGCCTGAGCTACGGCCTGGATCTGATCGCCGGGCAGCAGCTCGACGTGCCGCTCGCCCTCGGCCTGTTCGCCGCCGCCGCCGCCGCCGGCTACGCCGCGGTGCGCCACCTCGATTCGGCGGGTCAGCCGCTCGTGCGCCTGAACGTGCTGCGCCGCCGGGAGTTCTTCATCGCCACGATCTCCGGAGGCGGCCTGTCGCGCGCCGCGATCAGCGCCACGCCCTTCCTGCTGCCGCTGATGCTCGAGGTGAGCTTTGGATACTCGCCCCTCGATGCGGGCGTGCTGCTGCTCGTGTACATGCTGGCCAACCTGCTGATGAAGGCCCTCACCAACCCCATCATCCGCCGCTTCGGCCTGCGCCGGGTGCTGATGGTCAACGGAGCGATCACCGCAGCGGGCATCGCCGCGTGCGCGCTGCTCGCCCCCGGCCTGCCGCTCGGTCTCACCGCCCTCATCCTGCTGCTCGCCGGCGCCAGCCGCTCCATGCAGTTCACCGCGATGCTGTTCACGACGTTCGCGGAGATCTCCGACGAGGAGCGCTCGCCCGCGAGCGTTCTTTTCTCGCTGACGCAGCAGATCGCCATGGCGGTGGGCGTGGCGGGCGCGGCGCTGATCCTCAACTTCAGCCGGCTGCTGCGTCATGCCGCGACGCTCTCTGCCTTTGACTTCCGCCTCGCCCTGGTGCTGGCGGGGTGCATCGGCGCGTTCGCCGTATTCGCCTACGCGCGCCTGCCGGAGAGCACCGGCGCCGAGGTGAGCAGGCGCGTCGCGGCCGGCTAGGCGCTCACCAGCCTCGGCACCCAGCGGTACAGGAGATAGATCACGGCCGCGAAGGCCGTCCCGCCGAGCCACATGGAGGCGGTCTTGAACTGCGGCCCGACCAGGGCGAGCGGGGCGGCCTTGCCGGAGAAGACCACCAGCGCCGAGAACATCACCCCGAGCAGGCTCTCGCCCACGATCAGCCCGGAGGCAAGCAGCACCCCGAGCTGCTTCACCGCCTCCCCGCGGGGCAGCCGCTCGCAGCGGCGGTTGAACCACCAGCCCACGAGCGACCCCACGACGATCATCAGCGTGCTGGAGGTCGGCAGATAGATGCCGAGCCCGACGGCGAGCGGCGGCAGGCTCACGGTCCTGAACACTCGCCCGAGCCCCTCATCGAGCGCGATGCAGGCCGCCCCGATGCCCGCGCCGGCGAGAATCGCGCTCCAGTCGATGTTGTGTTGGATCACCCCCTGGGCCAGCGCCGAGATCAGCCCGGCCTGGGGCGCCGGCAGCGCGTGCGCCGGATCGACCCCGGGGGCCCCGAGGAAGCCGTAGGCGTGGTTCACCAGATCGAGCACCGGGGGGATGACCAGCGCGCCGGCGATGACCCCGACCACCAGCGCCCACTGCTGCTTCGAGGGCGTGGCGTCCACCAGCTGCCCGGTCTTCAGGTCCTGCAGGTTGTTGTTGGCGATCGAGGCGACCGCGAACACCACCGCGGTGACGAACAGCGAGAAGGCGACCAGCGCCCGCCCGGCGTTCGCCGGCAGGTGCGAGCTCAGGGCGGCGACCAGCATCAGGGCGAAGATCACCACCACGAGGATACCGATTCCCGAGAGCGGACTGTTGGATGAGCCGATGAGGCCCGCCATGTAGCCGCACACGGTGGACACGAGAAAGCCCATGATGGCGACGAAGATCACCCCGCCCACGGTGAGCAGCGTCCCGAAGCGCCCGAGCCCGCTGATGACGCTGAAGTGCCACAGCAGCCACCCCACGGGCACCAGGCAGCCGAGCGACACCAGCGCCACGGTGCCGATCGGAATGTCGTGCTCGGTGCGCGCGAGCGTATGCGCCTGACCGGCCTTGCGCGCGCGCGAGGAGGCGAGGGCGCCGGCGAGCCCCCGGATCACCGGCCTCACCAGCGTGCCCAACGTCCAGATTGCGGCCACTCCGATCGCCCCTGCGCCGAGGAAGCGCACGTAATGCGCCCAGGCCCCCTGCGCCACGGTGGCGGCGGAGCCCGCCGCCGGATGCGACAGCAGGAAGTGCGGCACCCCCCAGCCCCAGCCGATCAGCGCGCCGAGCAGCATCGCAATGCCGACCGCGGGCCCCACGAGATGCCCGATGGCGAACAGCGCGAAGGACAGGCTGAAGTCAAAGCCGCTCGCCGCACCCGAGCGGCCGAAGCGGAAATAGCGCACCACATCGCTGGTGAAGAGCTGCGTCTGCACCACGATGTAGAACGCCGCGGAAACGATGCTGCCCACGAGCACGGCCCTGAGGCCCGCTCCGCCGCTCTCCACCGCCTCGATGTCGGCGTTCTGCGCCTGCCCGGCACCCACTTTGAGCACCTCGGCGCAGGCGACGCCCTCCGGATAGGGCAGGTCCGAGTCGGTCACCAGCGCGCGCCGCAGCGGGATCGTGTACATGACGCCCAGGATGCCGCCGGTTGCGCAGATGCCGAACGACATCCAGAACGGGAAGCCCGTCCACCAGCCGACGATGACCAGCCCCGGCAGCACGAAGATGATGCTCGAGAGCGTGCCGGCCGCGGAGGCCACGGTCTGCACGATATTGTTCTCCTGCATGGTCGCGCCGCCGAGCGCGCGCAGGAGGGCCATGGAGATCACGGCCGCGGGAATCGACGTCGAGAAGGTCAGACCGGCCTTGAGGCCGAAGTAGACGTTCGCCGCGGTGAACACCACGGTGATGAGCACCCCGATCAGCATCCCGCGCAGGGTGAACTCACCGAGCGCCCCGGTCCCTCCGACCGGGTCTGCGATGACATTGGTCTTCATTTGGACTGAATCTTTCGGTGTCGGGCGCTTGCACGCCGCGCCCCCTATGGCGGGGCACCTTAGCCGATCCACCTGCGGCTGTCTGCTGCGAGGGTCTCGGCCGCGAGCGCCGCGTGAGCGGCGCTGCGCTCAGGAGCGGGGCGCGCGAGGCGCGCGGCCCAGGATCACCTCGCGCAGCACCACGGCCTGGTTGTGGCGCTCGTCCCGCGCCGAATACAGGCGGGTGAGCGGACCCCGCCGCGCGAGGCGACGCAGCGCCTCGATCTGCCCGCGCCGGGCGCTCAGCTCGCGGCGGTAGCGGCGGCGGAACTGCGCCCACCGGGCCGGGTCGTGCCCGAACCAGGTCCTGAGCCCGGCGCTCGGGGCGAGATCCTTCAGCCACTGATCGATGCCGGCCGCGCTCTTGGCCACTCCGCGCGGCCACAGCCGATCCACGAGCACCCGCTCCCCGTCCTCGCCGGGGGGCTCGTAGATTCGCTTGATGCGCACGTCGAGCGGGGCCCTGCCACTCATGCTGCCAGCAACCCTTTGTTTCGGCGAGATTTTATACGACAATTCCCTCTGTCACAAAACCGTCATAATCGCCACGTAGAGTACGCCGCGGCAGGCGCACCATCGGATTCCTCCAGACATTGTCCCGTCCGCAAAAACCTTAAGGTACTGACATGACCATGAACACCGGTACGCTGCGCCGCAAGGCATCGCTGGCCCTGGCCGCGACGCTGGCGATGGCCTCGATGGCGGTGAGCCACGCCGCGCTCGCGCAGACGCGGCTGCTCGAGACCGGCTCCTCGCTCCTGTACCCGCTGTTCAATCTCTGGGTTCCGGCCTATGCGAAGTCGCATCCGGGCGTGCAGATCACCACACAGTCGAGCGGAAGCGGCACGGGCATCGCCGAGGCGGTCTCCGGGATCGCGCAGATCGGCGCTTCCGATGCCTACATGAGCGACTTTCAGGTCCGCCAGCACCCCGGGATCCTCAACATTCCGCTCACGATCTCCTCGCAGATGGTCAATTACAACGTCCCGGGCCTGAACCGCGTGCACCTGAAGCTGAGCGGTCCGGTGCTGGCGGCCATGTACGCGGGCAAAGTGCGCTACTGGAATGCCCCGGCCATCGCGCGCCTGAACCCCGGCGTGCGCCTGCCGCATGAGCAGATCGTGCTCATCCATCGCACCGACGGCAGCGGCGACACCTTCATCTTCTCCCAGTACCTGTCCTTCAGCACGCCGTGGTGGAACAACTCGGTGGGCTATGGCACCACGATCAGCTGGCCCGCCGTCGAGGGCAGCATCGGGGCGGAAGGCAACCCCGGCATGGTCAATGCCTGCAAGGGCACGCCCTACTCCGTGGCCTACATCGGCATCAGCTTCAAGCGGATCATCGAGAAGAAAGGCCTCGGCGAGGCGATGCTCCGGAACCGCAGCGGCCGCTTCGTCCTGCCGAACCCGAGAACGATCCAGGCGGCCGTGAATGCCACCGCCGCCCATACGCCCGCCGATGAGCGCGTCAGCCTGATCTTCGCCCCCGGCCCGTGGTCGTACCCGATCATCAACTACGAGTACGCGATCGTGAATGCGCAGCAGGATGCGGCCGTCGCGCAGTCCGTGAAGGAGTTCTTCTCGTGGGCGCTCGATCCGGCCGGCGGCAACTCGCCGCACTTCATGAATGCGGTCGGCTTCGTGTCTTTGCCGCCCGCCATCGTGCGGCTCAGTCGGGCGCAGATCGCCAAGATCCACGGTTGATGCGATTTCGATCGATGTAGAGTCGAGGATCCATAAGAACCCCAGGGATTCAAGGCCCCCCCGGAGCCGGTGCCCGCCTCAAGGATGGGGTGCGGTGCCGGCTTCTTAGTCTTTATCTTTACAGACCGACCCAGACCCGCCATTCTGTCGCGCCATGAAGTTCAGAGCCTGGCTCGCCGTCGCAGCGGGCATCTTGCCGGCCACCCTCGCGGCCATCGTTCTGTTCCTCGCCCTCTACTCCTGGCAGGCCATCCATTTCAATGGATGGGGATTCGTGGTCCGCAACACGTGGAACCTCGGCAATCTCTATGCCAATCCGATCCTGCGCCACGGCTTTCAGGTCCAACCCGGCGCCACCTACGGCATCCTCTTCCTCATCGCCGGGACGCTGCTCTCGACCTTCCTCGCCCTGCTGTTCGCGGTGCCCGTGGGCATCGGCGCGGCGATCTTCCTCGCCGAAGCCGTGCCGAGCCACCTGCGCACATGGATCTCGTTCTTCGTCGAGCTTCTGATGGCCATCCCGAGCGTGGTCTTCGGATTGTGGGGCTACGTCGTGGTCATCCCCTTCCTCAGCCGCCACTTCTTCCCGCTGCTCGCCGCCACGCTCGGCAGGGTGATCCCGTTTTTCGCCGGCCCGACCGGCAGCGGCTATGGCCTGCTGACGGCAGGCGTCGTGCTCGCCTTGATGATCGTGCCCATCATCGCGGCGACCCTGCGCGATGCGCTGGTGAGCCAGCCGGCGGCGCTGCGCGAGGCGGCGCTCGGCCTCGGCGCGACCCGCTTCGAGGCGTTGTGGAAGGTCATGCTGCCCGGCACGCGCCGGACGCTGATCGGCGCGACATTCCTCGCGCTCGGGCGCGCGCTCGGTGAGACCATGGCGGTGCTGATGGTGAGCGGCAACGCGCTCAACTATCTGCCCCACAACATCTACAACCCGATCTCCACCATGGCGGCGTTCATCGTCTCGCAGCTCGACAGCGCGCTGCAGGATCCGACCGGCATGGCGGTGCGCTCGCTGGCGGAGATCGCGCTCGTGCTCGCCATCATCTCCGTCATCGTCAACGGGCTCGCGCGGCTGTTGCTGCTCGTGTGGAACAACGGTCAGCGCACCGTGGCGGTCTGAGGCATGTCGACGATCGCCACGACGCTGGAACGGACGCTCTCGAAGCCGAGGCAGGTGCGGCTTTCGCGGCGCATCGGCAGTCTCGTCGGCTGGACGCTCACCGGCGCCTGCATGCTCGTGCTGTCGGTGCTGATGGTGTGGATCCTGGTCGTGGTGTTCATGCGGGGGGTCGGAGCGCTGAAGCTCTCGACCTTCACGACCATCACCCAGGGCAACGGCGGCGGACTGCTGAACGCCATCGAGGGCACGCTGGTGCTCTCGGCGGGGGCGTTGCTGCTGGCGGTGCCCTTCGGGGTGGCCTCCGGCATCTACTCCTCGGAATACCCCAACAGCCCCTGGTCGAGGACCATCCGCTTCCTCGCCGACGTGCTGGTGGGCGTGCCGTCCATCGTGGTGGGCTACTTCGGTTATGTCGGCATGGTGCAGTGGCTGGGCTGGAGCTTCTCGGTGGCCGCCGGCTCCATCTCCCTCGCCATCATCAGCCTGCCTTACATCTGCCGCACCACGGAGCTGGCGTTGCGCCAGGTGCCGAACGACCTGCGCGATGCGGCCTATTCGCTCGGCGCCAACGAGCGGCGGGTCGTCCTGGGGGTCTGCCTGCCGGTGGCGATGCCCTCCATCCTGACGGGCGTGCTGCTGGCGCTCGCCGTCTCGGTGGGCGAGACGGCGCCGCTCCTGTACACCGCGGGCTGGTCGAACTTCATGTGGGACGGGCGGCTCACCCACTCGCCGGTCGGCTACCTGACGTACGCGATCTGGACGTTCATCAACGAGCCGTTCGCCTCGGCCAACAAGCTCGCCTACGCGGCGGCATTCCTGGTGACGGGCTTCGTGCTGATCATCAACGTCTTCGCCCGCTTCGTGCTCGAGCGGCGAGCCAGGCGCTAAGGCGGCACCTCGCCTGCGTGTCGCAGGTCCGGATCCGCGATGTCTTGCCGGCCGTAGGTGCGGAACTTCTCCAGCACCACGCGCATCTGCGCCGCATCGAGCACCCGCACCTCCCCCAGCGCGAGCGCCGTGCAGTACTGCGCCGCCAGACCCTCGAGCTCCACGGCGAGCTTCAGTGCCGCGGGCAGATCGGCGCCGAGGGCGATGATCCCGTGGTTGGCGAGCAGACAGGCTCGGCGAGCCTCCAGCGCGGCAAGCGCCGCATCCGAGAGCGCCTGCGAGCCGAAGGGATGATACGGCGCGCAGCGGATGTCGCTGCCCCCGGCGGCGGCCACCATGTAATGGAACGCGGGGATCCCCCGGCCCGTGCAGGCGAGCGCCGTGGCGAACCGCGGATGGGCGTGAACGATGGCGCCTACATCGGTCCGCGCGGCGAGGATATCGCGGTGGAAGCGCCATTCGCTCGAGGGCTGGCGGCGGCCATACCAGCGGCCATCGAGGCCGACCAGCGCAACGTCGCTCGGCTCGAGCGCCTCGTAGGCCATGCCGGTGGGACTCACCAGGAAGCCGGGCCCGTGGCGCACGCTGGCGTTGCCCGAAGTGCCGTGCGTCAGGCCAAGATGCACCAGGTCCCGGCACGCGCCGATCAACACCCGGCGCAGCTCCTCGTCCGTGCTCATGGGCGCTGCGGATACAGCCGCCGCAGCCCCTCGCGGCTCGCGGGGCACACGCCCCGCTCGGTGATGAGGCCGGTCACGAGCCGCCCCGGGGTGACATCGAAGGCGAGATTGAGCGCGGCGCTGCCCTCGGGCACGACCCGGACGGTGTGCACCGAGCCGTCGGCGGCGACCCCGCGGATATGGGTCACCTCCTGCGCGGAGCGCTCCTCGATCTCGATGAGGCGACCCTCATCGAGGCTCCAGTCGATGGTGCTCACCGGCAGCGCCGCGTAGAACGGCACGCCGTTGTCCCGGGCCGCGAGGGCCTTGAGGTAGGTGCCCACCTTGTTGCACACATCGCCCGCGGCCGTGGTCCGGTCGCTGCCGACGATGACCATGTCCACCCGGCCGTGCTGCATGAGGTGCCCGCCGAGATTGTCCACGATCACCGTGTGCGGCACCCCGTGCGCTCCGAGCTCGTACGCGCTCAGCGAGGCGCCCTGATTGCGAGGCCGGGTCTCATCCACCCAGACATGCAGCTCGATCCCCGCATCGTGCGCCCGGTAGATCGGCGCGAGCGCCGTGCCCCAGTCGACGCAGGCGAGCCATCCGGCGTTGCAGTGAGTCAGGATGTTCACGCGGCGCCCCAGAGTGGCGCCGAGCTCGCGAATGAGGGCCATGCCATGCGTGCCGATCGCCCGGCACTGCTCGACGTCCTCCTCGCAGAGGCGCCCGGCCGCCTCGAAAGCCGCCCGCGCCCGCTCACCGGGCGCCAGGGGCGCGATGAGGGTCCGCACCCGCGAGAGCGCCCAGGCGAGGTTGACCGCGGTGGGGCGCGTTGCCTGCAGGACCCGTGCGGCGTGCTCGATGCGCCCGTCCGAAGCGTCCTCGCGCAGCGCGAGCGCGAGTCCGTACGCGGCCGTGGCGCCGATGAGCGGCGCCCCGCGCACGACCATCGTGCGAATGGCGTGGGCGGCGTCCTCGAGCGTGCTCAGATCGAGCGTGTGCAGCTCGAACGGCAGGCGCGACTGGTCGATGACCCGCACCGCGCCGGACTCGAGCGGCCAGATCGTGCGATAGGGGGTGCCGGAGATCTTCATGGGCCGCATTGTAGTCGCAGAACGCCCCCCCCGGGAGCTGCGGATTCGCATCCGCGCGCGCCCGGCATGTCTTGACTCCCTCCCGCGGGCTCCTCCGCGCTCAATACACCGCGAGCCGGTGGCTGACGTAGAGCACCACCGCCGCGGCAAGGAGCGTCGCATACGGCCAGATTCCCGCCCGCTTCACGGTCCTCTCGCCCGAGCTGAACTGCAGATCGGCCGCGGCGGCGGCGGGGAATACGCCCTTGTCGTGCACATAGTGACGGTACAGGAATACCGGCACGATCAGCGCCGCAAACAGGAGCCCCGTCTGCAAGGTGCCGCGTCCGTACACGTTCGCTCCCATGCCCATGAAAATGAGATTGACGAAGGACAACACCGCGCCCGCCGCGATCAGCCAGGCAGGCGCGCGCCAGGGGCGCTCCTGATGCGGCCGGTCCAGCCGATGCAGCCAGCCGGCGTTCAGGTTGAGAAAGTTGAAGATCAGGTAGCCGACGTTCGACGCTCCCAGCACGAACATGTAGTTGGACATGAGGAGCAGGAACATATTGAACACGAAGTCCGTCATCATCGCGTGGGTCGGCGCCCCGTGCCGGTTCACCTTCGAGAGGTATTTCGGCAGCCAGCCGTCTTTTGAAGCCTGGTAGAGCGTGCGCGAGGAGCCCGCCATGGAAGTCATGATCCCCAGAGCCACCGCCAAAGTGAGCATCCCCTCCAGCACCGGACCGAACAGCGCTCCCCCGTGGACCATGTGCACCATCACCTTGGCGACGCCCCTGCCGCTGTAGATCCCCGGGGCGAGCATGCCGGAGTAGACGGCCGGCCTCACCACGGCGCCGTGCGCATCGAGCACCGCGGGCCTCACCAGTTTGCCGAGGCCGAGAAAGCCCTGGAAGGCGAACGGCACCAGGGTGAAGAACAGCACGCACAGCAAGCCGGAGTAGAAAATCGCCTTGAAGGTGTCGGTCTTCGGATTGGTGAATTCCGCGGTGTAGCAGACCGCGGTCTCGAAGGAGTAGGTCGACCAGGCGGCGAGAAACATGCCGCCGGCCAGGACCGTCCAGCCGGCCCGGTTCCAGGAGCCGTTCACCACCTGGCCGGCCGCATCGTGAGCCATGGGCACGAGCGGGAAAAAGTGCGCCCGGACCACTTCGCCGGTGAGAATCGGAATCACCCCGACGAGCAACAGAGGGATGAGCACCGCAATCGCCACGATCTTCGTGGTCCTCGCCGAGCGCAGGATGCCGCCGTCCTGGATCGTCTTGACGGTGAGCAGAATCAACGCACCCAGGATGAAGGTGGAGTTGATCCGCAGGCTGAGCCCCCTTTGCGCGCCCGGGAAGGTGAGCAGCGTCCAATGCCAGGTCCTGATCATCGAGTCCGGCGGGAACAGCCCGTGCAGGATGTACCCGGCCGCGAGTCCCGAGCCGATCGCGAGCACGGGTGACCAGGCGAGCCAGTTGCACCAGACCGACAGCGGCGCCACCAGCTTGCTGTAGGGGACCCACGCGATGGCGCCATAGACGGAGGTGCCCCCGGACTTGTGCGGGAACAGTCCGGCGATTTCCGCATAGATCATCGACTGCACGAACCCCAGGCCGATCGAGAGCGTCCATACGAGCCAGGAGAGCTTGCCGACCGTGGCGGCAATGCCGCCAATGGTGAACAGCACGGCGGGCGGCACGCCGCTCGCCACCCAGAATGCGCCGGTCCAGCCAATCGCACGATGCAGACCCGCCGCCTCGGGCCCGGGGCCGCTCGCCGCCGCCGGGTCCTCTGGCGCTTTATTCAAGCGGCCTCCCGGCCCCGGGGGCGCGGGAAGCGGACCGGTGCACCACGCCAGCGACCATCAAGCGCAGGCTCCCCCTTCAGCGCGAGCGCAATCTCCTCGATCAGCGGGCTGCCGGATCATGCGCGGGCGGATCTTCGAGGCAACGGTCTTCGGGGAGCGCACGGCCCGCCCGAGCTCGCAGAGTCCCTCGTCGTGGCGCACGGTGTCCGTCGTGAAGCCTCACGGGCGCAACGCCTGCCCGAGCCTCTCGAGCCCCTCCTCCAAGGTGGCCTCGCCAATGGTGAGCGGCACCAGGACACGAATGGTCTCCCCCTGCAGGCCGCAGGAGAGCAGGATCAGCCCCGCCTCGAGGGCGCGCCGGGTCACTCCCGCGGCGCCGGGCCCATCGGGCTCGCCGCCGCGGCTTTTCAGAATGTCGAATCCGATCATGGCGCCGAGGCCGCGCACGTTGCCGATGGGAATACAGGCGTCGCTCTCGGCGAGCGCGCCGAGCCGGGCGCGCAGACGAGCGCCGATCGCCTCGGCCCGCTCCAACAGCTTCTCCTCTCCCATCACCTCCAACACCGCGAGCGCGGCCACGCACCCGATCGGTGAGCCGCCATAGGTGCCCCCGAGCCCACCGGGCTCGACCGCGTCCATGACCCCGGCCCGGCCCAACACCGCGGAGAGCGGGAAGCCGCCGGCGAGGGACTTCGCGAGCGTCACCAGGTCCGGCTCGACGCCCGCGTGCTCGATCGCGAACATCCGGCCCGTGCGCCCGAATCCCGACTGGATCTCATCGGCGATCAGCACGATGCCGTGTGCGTCACAGATGCGCCTGAGCTCGAGGAGCAGCTTCGGCGGCGCAACGTTGAATCCACCCTCCCCCTGCACCGGCTCGATGATGATGGCGGCAACGCGGCTCGGCTCCGCGTCCGCGCGCAGCACCAGATCCAGGGCGCGCAGGCTCTCCTGCACGCTGACGCCCCGGTGGGCCGCCGGGAACGGCACGCGGAATACGCCCGGGAGCCAGCCATCGACCCCGTGCTTGTACGGCAGCGCTTTACCCGTCAACGCCAAGCCGAGACTGCTGCGGCCGTGAAAGGCGCCGCTGAAGGCGATGACCCCCATGCGCCCGGTGGCGACGCGCGCGATCTTGATCGCCGCCTCAACCGCCTCGACGCCGGTGGTGAGCAGCAGGCTCTTGGCCGGCCCCTTGAAGGGGGCGATGGCGTTGAGCCGCTCGGCCAGGCGGATGTAGGACTCGTACGCCATCACCTGGAAGGAGGTGTGCGTGAAGCGCGCAAGCTGCGCGCCGACCGCGGCCATCAGCTTCGGGTGCCGATGTCCCGTGGCCAACACCCCTATGCCGCCGGCGAAGTCGACGTAGCGCCGACCGAGACAATCCCAGACCTCGGCGTTCTCGGCGCGCTCGACGAATTCGGGCGTCGCGCTCGATACGCCGCGGGCCACGGCTGCCGCACGGCGGGCATTCAACCGGGTGGTGTCTTGCGCTCCCATGATGGTCTCCTCTGAAGATGTGAAGCTCGAAACCGCAGGTGAAGGACCCGTTTGAGCAACCGCCCGGGACGGCCGGCGGCATCGGTCCCGCGATCCGGCCCGGCGGCCCGCCGCAGGGGCTCTAGTCCCGGTAGCGCATCAAGGCATCGCCCAGCGCCTCCCGCAGCGGACCGAGCCAAGGCTCGTAATGGCGCCACTGAGAAAGACCTTCGCGATAGATCGGCTGGCGGACCTGCTCGGAGCTTGCCGTGCGCACGCTTCGCTCGGTCCGGTGGAACGTGAGGCACGCGGGCTCGAAAGCAAGCCCGCAAAACTCGAGCAGCCGGCGCACGCTCCCCTGCAGATCATCCACGACATCCTCGTACTGCACGCGCAGCACTTGCGCGGGCAGGACCGCATCCCAGTGGCGCATGAGCTGCAGATAGGTGCGGTAGTAGCGCGCCAGGTCTTCCAGGCCGTAGGTGAACTCCTGGCCCTGGGCGAACAGCTGCTTGAAGTTGCCGAAGCAGCAGGCCATCGGCTCCCGGCGCACGTCGATGATCTTCGCATTCGGCAGCATCAGATGGATGAGGCCGATGTGCCGGAAGTTGTTCGGCATCTTGTCGATGAACCGCGGCCGAGCGTTGAGGCGGTACGCGCGGGTGTCGCTCAGGTATCTCTGTCCGAGCGCGGTGAAGTCCTCCGCGCTCATCTTCGAGAGTATCGCCGGATAGCGCGAGTCTCGTCCGTGCAACTCGGCCACCATCCGTGCCACGTCGGCGAGCTCGCGCGTACCCTCGACCTGAGAGTGCGAGGCCAGAATCTGCTCGATGAGCGTCGAGCCGGCGCGCGGCAGACCGACGATGAAAATCGGATCGGCATCGGGGGCGCCGCCGCCACGAAGACGGGCGAAGAGCGGGGGCGTACAGCACTCGATCTGCAGGAGGGTGTTTCGCTCGATCGGCTCCGGCCGATACCCGCTCGATGCCCGCTGCAGCGCATTGCCGCGGCTGTAGTACCGGAAGGAGGGCTCGAACCGCTCCCGGTCCTCGAGGGCCTTGCCGAGCGCGAAGCACAGGTGATACTGGTCCTCGGCGGCGGTCGAGGGGGCCGACTCCGCGGCGATCATCCGCTCGAGCTCCTCGTCGGTGAAGCGGTACGTCTTCAGATTCGCCAGGCTCCAGTACGCATCGCCATACGCAGCCCGGGCGCCGGCCGCCAGGCGATACTCGGCGACGGCCGCCTCGGTCGATCCGAGCGTCTTCAGCAAGTGAGCGATCGACAGATGCAGCTCCGCCGGCTGCTGCGCCCCGGCCAGCAGCTCCCGGTAGAGCGTAAGGGCCCGCTCGTGACGGCCGAGCCCCACCTGCGTCATCGCGAGGAGCGTGCGATAGCCGCGGTGGGCAGGCTCGGCGGCGAGCAGTTTCCCGGCCTGCCGCTCCGCCTCGGGATAGAGCTGGCGCTTGAGCAGCGTTTGCGCATAGTCGAACCGGGCCGAGTGGTCCTCGGGGGCGAGCTCCAGGATCCCTTCGAGAATCACCTGCGCATCGCCGTGCAGATCCTGCGCCATGGCAATGTGCGCTAGCACGCGCATCGCCTCGACGTGATGGCCGTGCTGCAGGAGGAAGGCGCGAACGAGCTCCTCGGCCCTCGCCAGCTCCCCGTCCGAGAACAGGGTATTCGCCGTCACCACCTCCGGCGGCAACGCGCGCAGCCGTGCGAGCTGCGCGCCAGCCCGTGCCGCCTCTGCACTCTGCCCGGTCATCCGGTACAGTCCTTCGAGCATGCTCCAGCTGGCCGGCAGCGCCGGGCTGATGCTCACCGCGCGCTGGAAGGCCTCGATCGCCTGCGGGGCTTGTTTCAGCGCGATGTGGCAGAAGCCGCGCTCCTGATGCGAGCGGCTGAAGCGCGGATGCAGGCGCTCGAGCCGCCCGAGGGTCTCGAGCGCCGCCCCGACCTCACCGAGGCGGCGTTGCGCGTGCGCACACGCGTACAGAGCGTCCCGGTTCTCGGGCACCGTGCCGAGCAGCGCCTGGGCCCCCGCCCGCACCTCCTCGAACCGCTGCTCCTCGATCAGCCGGCGCAGCCGCCTGACCTCGATTTCCACCGGCGAAACATTGCGCATAGCCAGATTTCGCACCAGACCCGCAACACCGGACGGCCGGTACCACCCTTCAGAAGGTGTAGCCGAATCTTACCCCAACGACCCGCGGCCTGAGCGGTGTCTGCTGCACGATGAAATTATCGGTGCTCGTGAAGACTGCCACATTGGAATCGGTGAGATTCTGCCCATAGGCCTCGAACGACCAGTGGCCCTTTGAGACACCGACCGAGGCGTCGTAGATCGTGTAGGCGGGGTCGATGAAGCGGATTCTCGCTGTGCTGATGGTGACTCCCGGAGTGAATGGCGGGTTCGAGCCCGCCTGCGTGTAGGAGTGCCCCTGGTGCTGCACCCCGAACTGAACGTACCCTGTCGCGCCGTGCCAAAACCCGGAGTAAACGGGGACGTGGATCGGGAAGTCATACCGGAGCAGGAACGTGAGCCGGATCGGCGGTGAGTCCGCCGCCGGGGCCCCCCGCGGCCCGAAGGGGTTGCCCACCGGAGTGCAGGAGGCGGGGCCGGCGGCGCACACCTCCGTGATCGGCTTGCCGAAGTTCGAGCTCGCCGGATTATTGTCGATGAGCGCCGGGGAGTTGGTCTGCTCGCTGCTGTTCCAGGCGCCCGCCGCCCGCAGGCTCAGCCCGCGCCAGATCTGCGCGATGAAGGAGGTCTCGGCGCCGTCGATGCGGAAGTCCTGACCGTTGGTGTTGAAGAAGATGGTGCCGCTCACCCCCGGGTCGAAGAACTCGATCTGGACATTGTTCCAGTCCTCGCGGTAGAACGCGGTATTCCACTGAAAGTACCGGTGCAGGAGCCGCCAGTCGGTCTTCCAGCCGATCTCGTAGTTATTGAGCTGGTCCGGGCTGTAGGATTCGGGAGCGATGAACTGCGGTACGCCGTCGGGTCCGGGAGCGTGCGGGGTGCCGGCATTGTTGAAGCCGCCCGGCCGGAAGCCCTGCGAGAAGGTGAAATAGCTCAGTATGTGCTGTTTGTTTCCAAACAGCACCGGATCGACGTGCCAGGAGATGTTTGCCTGGTAACGCCAGCCGGACTCCGTGTCCTTGAGGTTCTGCGCGTTCATGTCCACTGAAATCGAGGAAACATGGCAGCCGGTCGGCGGCGTTCCGCCCTCGAAGCAGCCGAAGGCCTCGAGAGCGCTGCCGGCGGCGCTGTTCAGGAAGAGGAAGTGCCGCGCTCCCGCGGTCAACGTCAGCTCCTTCGTCACGTTGAAGCTGACCGAGGCGAACTCGGCGATCTGCCTGAGCTCGCGCTTGGCATCCAGGCCGAATGCCGTTGCGCTCGGCTCAAGGCCGGGATACGTGGCGAAGCCCGGGAAGGTGCCCTCGGGCGCAAAGCAGCCGCTGTTGCCGGGGGCTCCCGCCGGAGCATTCGAGGTGCACGGCGGCACGGTCCGGTTGAGGTCCTGGGTCTGGTCGTAGAGGACGTTGTCCTCCTGATAAATGCCCACTATGCCGCGCAGCCGCCAACTGTCCGGGGTCTGCACCCGCACCTCGTTTTGCTGCACCCGGTTTTGCTGGTCCGAGTGTGTCGGGGAGACGGCGGAGAAGCAGGTGGACTTCAGGCTGGCGTCATTGCCGGTGCCGGGGCCGTAGCACTGGTAGTAGTCGCCGTAGACCCCACGGGCGTAATTGGTGTAGTCGGACTGATTCTCGATGTTGCGCGTGAGGAAGCCGCCGGTATAGATGAGACTGAGCGGACCGGCCTTGCCCTTGAGCGTCCACGCGGTGTTCGACCAGCTGCTCTGGTGATAGGTCGGGACGAACAGCACGACCGACAGCGGCGGCAGCTTGTTTCCGTCCGGGGCGTTCGGGTACTGGAAGAACACCCCCTCGGCATCCAGGCTCTGCCACATCTGCGTGACGAGGAAGCTCCAGTCGTCATTGAACCGGTACAGCGCCTCCACCCGCCCGCCCTGGTAGGTGACGGGATTCATGTCGTTTCTCACCAGACTCTGGTTGTTGGCGACCGGGCTGCCGGGGGGCACGCACGCGCCGACGCCGGCGGGGGCCCGGAAGGTGTTCGGCTGGCCGCCGTCGGGACAAGTGCTGTCGAGGGGAACGAAATAATTGGCATAGTGGATGCCCAGGTCGCCGTCATGGCGGGTGAACGTCCCGAACAGATTGTTGATATAACCGCCCTGGCGGTCGTCGTAGATCACGAATCGCATCGCCAGGTGGTGCGGGATGATCGGCAGGTTGAGCACGCCGCTGACAGAGGTGTTCGGGCCGCCGTGGGCGGTGACGCCATAGCTGGCGTTCACATTTCCCTCCACCTTGTCGAGCACCGGCTTGTTGGTGATATAGCGTATCGCGCCGGCCTCGGCCCCCGAGCCGAACAGGGTCCCCTGCGGCCCCTCGAGCACCTCGATGCGGTTCAGATCCACGGTGTAGACGTCCAGGTTCTGGTTCGGCATCTGCACGGACTGATTGTCGAGATACACCCCGACGTTCGGCCACGGAGCCGTGAAGCCGCTGAACTGCGTGGCCTGTGAGCCGGTGCTGATGCCGCGAATGACGATCTCGTTCTGGCCCGGGCCGTTGTCCGCCGAAGTGAGGTTCGGCACCATCGTGACCATGTCCTGGAACGAGGAGATATGCAGCTGCCGCAACGACTTGCCGGTGAGGACCTGCATCGTGATCGGTACGCTTTGCACGTTTTCACGGTGGCGGGTGGCGGTGACGATGACCTCTTTCAAGGGCTGGTAGGCGGGCCCGGTGCCGGCCGCCTCGCGGCGGGCAGGCACCGCGAGCCCCCGCGAGGCGGCGCCAGAGGCTGCGGGACCGCCGGGTGCGGGCTGGGCGGCGAACACTCGAAGCGACACGCCGCCCAGAATGGCGGCCACTGCATAGGAGACTTTCGATTTCATGGTGAACCCTCCCCAAAGTATGATTCTTGTCGGCCCGTACGGGCCCTGCGCTCACCCCTCATGCGACGACACGTTATTTACGAGACATTCAACCTCTTATTTCCCCGGTTTGACGGGACGCGCCCGATCGAACCGCCGCGCCCGCTGCACCCCCCCGGCACGACACTCACCCACGGACGGACGGTCCCGCTGGTTCAAGATGAGTTCGCGCTCGCGCATACCGGGTCCCCTCGAATCGTTCCGGTACACAAGTCTTATATGGTTCGGTACTGACGTCTCTTGGTGCTGGACCTGGTGTCGAGACCCACCCCGGATCTGCCTCGATTTATCTCAAGTGTCGGTCAGACCATCGCAAATCTTGCATGTCCATTCCCCACGCCGGGCGTTGCCTCACCGCAGGCCGCAACGCCCGCTGACCGCCCGGGTGCCCGCTTCTGCCCCCGGGCGGGGCCCGAAGCCCCCAAGCAATGACGCCCAGACGCCGCATCCGCGCACGGTCGTGCCCGCCGCCGCGCACACCGGGCGGCGGGAGAGGGCCACGAGGGTTTGCGTGCCGCCGCGCCGGGCGGGGCACGATGCGCGCCGGCCGCCCCTCTTAATAGCTCGGTGGCGTGATGGCCCACACGACCTCGGTCTCGTCCGGTCCCGGATTCCAGTATCGATGTGGGCGCGTGCTGTCAAAACCGAAACTGTCGCCGGTCTCGAGCGATACGTGCTGACCATCGACCCACAACTCGAGGCGGCCGCGCACGACCACGCCGGCCTCCTCGCTCGTATGCGAGTACGGCTCCTCGCCGGAGGAGGCGCCGGGGGCCATGCGGCACAGCACCAGCTCGAGGCTTCCCTTGAGCGAGGGACTGAGCAACTCATCGACGATCCCCGTCGAGTAGTCGATTCGCCGCCGCCGCGAGCGGCGAACCACGAGCCCGCGCTCCTGAGGACGGACGGCGTCCGCATCGAAAAACCAACTGATGGTCACACCCAGGGCATGCGCGATCGACATCAGCGCCTTGATGGAAGGCATCGCCTTCTCGCGCTCCACCATGCTCAGGTATCCGACCGACAAGCCGCTCGCCGCAGCGAGATGGCTCAGGGTGAAGTTGCGCGCTTTGCGCAATCCGCGGATTTCAGCGCCCACCCGGCTCGGCACGGGCTCGGACGCGTCGGCCGCCTCCGGTTGCGGCGAAACGGTCAACGCGCGCGAAGGCTGACTCTTCATCGTCTCGTCCGGGTGCTGGCCCGCGGCCGCCGGCTGAGCCCACCCCGACCGGCGCGCCCCAACAGGCCGGGCGCCAGCGAATGGACTTTGTCGCCGCACCCCTCAGGGGCGCTGCAAGTTGCCTCTAAGTACATGTCAACGCTCGGGTTTCAACCCGCTTGTGTCGAGCTCGGCCGGTGGCAGACTGATGTGATACTGAAAATTGACCGGTAATTTTTTAGTATTGCTATATTATTGGGCCATAAATTTTAAGTCAAGTGAACTCGGGTGGGGGGAGCGACGTGCCGAAGCAGTACGACGCAATCATCATCGGTGCGGGCCACAACGGCCTCACGTGCGGGGCGTATCTCGCCCGGGCCGGACTGAAGGTCCTGATCCTGGAGCGCAGGCACGTCGTCGGCGGCGCCGCCGTCACCGAGGAGGTGGTGCCGGGATTCAAATTCTCGGTGTTCAGCTATCTCATGAGTCTGTTGCACCCGAAGGTCATCGAGGAGCTCGAGCTGGCGCGCTACGGCTACGAAGTGCTGCCGGCCACCGACCTGTTCGCGCCCCTGCCGGGCGAGGACTACATCACGTTCTCGGATGACACCGCGCGAACGCAGCGCAGCTTCGCCCGCTTCTCCAAAAAGGATGCGGACCTCTATCCGCAATTCGATCGCTACCTCATGGACTCGGTGCAGGTGATGCGCCGGCTGCTGCTCGAGACCCCGCCCGACCCCTCCTGCCGGGACTGGCGCTCGTTCAAGGAGACTGCGCGATTCCTGTGGCGGTACCGCCGGGTCCGCGGCAAGTTGTTCCGGTTTGTCGATCTGCTGACGATGAGCGCGGACGAGTACCTGTCGGAGTGGTTCGAGCGCAGCGAGATCCGGGCGCTTCTGGCCTACTACTCGGGCATCGGCACCTTGGCCGGACCGAAGAGTCCCGGGTCGGCCTACGTCGTCATGCATCACGTCATGGGTGAGCACGCCGGCGCGGGCGGCTGGGGGTTCGTGCGCGGAGGCATGGGCGCCATCAGCACCGCCATCGCGCGCTCCGGCACGGAAAAAGGCGTGACGATCCGCACCCAAGCGGAGGTCGCGGCCATCGAAACTTCGAACGGGCGCGCGACCGGTGTCACCCTGGCCGACGGCTCGCGCCATCATGCCGACATCGTCGTCAGCAACGTGTCGGCGAAGATCACGTTTCTCAAGCTGCTCGACAGGAAGCAGCTGCCGGCGGAATTCGTCCGGGACATCGAGACGTACCGCACGCTCTCGAGCGCCTTCAAGATCAACATCGCCTGCGAGCGCTTGCCCCGATACCGGGCGTTCGACGCGCAGCGCTGCGCGATCCCTTACCCGACCTACGTGCACATCGGCCCGACCATCGAGTACCTGGAGCGCGCGTATGACGATGCGAAGTACGGCGACATGTCCCGCCGGCCGTTCCTGACTCCCGTAACGCCGACGTTCGTCGACGATACGCTCGCTCCGCCCGGAAAACACGTGGTCAACCTGTTCGGCGGGCACGCGCCCTATCATCTTCGCGAAGGGGATTGGGGCACGCGCAAGGAGGAGCTGGTCCGCAACGCCCTCGGTGTCCTCGAGGAGGTCGCACCCGGATTCTCCGACGGCATCATCGGCATGCAGGTGTTGACGCCGCCCGACATCGAAGCGACCCTCGGCAGCCCGCACGGACACATCTTTCACGGCGAGCTGCAGCTCGACCAGCTCTTCTGGTCGCGACCCGCGCCTCATTGGGCCGACTACCGCGCGCCCATCAGGGGACTGTACCAATGCGGGGCCTCCGCGCATCCCGGCGGCGGCGTCGGGGCGGTCGTAGGGCGCAACGCCGCCCGTGAGATTCTTCGCGACCGACGCCGATGAGCCCCCGGTGCGCTCTTGGCCCGTCCCGGGGCGGCGCTGTCGATGAGGAGCGCGGCGTTCTTGCGCCTCGAGGTCCACGCAGTCCCGGGGCGGGCGGAAAGAGCCGCCGATCGGACCGCTCATCGGCGCGCATGGAAGGCCGGGACAGGCTATTTTGGCCACGGGTGAACCTTTGGGGGTGCGCATGAGCTCGGACAATCCTGCTGCCGTACGGCCAGGTCTCAATCGCACGCTCACGCACCGGCACGTCACCATGATCACCATCGGGGGGATCATCGGCGCGGGCCTGTTCGTGGGCAGCAGCGTGGCGATCCGGGAAACCGGCCCGGCCTCGGTCCTGAGCTACCTCGGCTCGGGACTGATCATCGTGCTGCTCATGCAGATGCTCGGAGAGATGGCCGTGGCGCTGCCGAACGTGCGCTCGTTCAGCGAGTTCACCCGCGCGGCGCTCGGCAATGGCGCGGGCTTCGTGTGCGGCTGGCTGTACTGGTATTTCTGGGTGGTGGTCATTCCGGTGGAGGCGATCGCCGGTGCGCTGCTGCTGCACGCGTGGATCGCGCTGCCCGTGTGGGCGCTGGGGCTCGCGCTCATGGGCACCATGACCGCGGTCAACCTGATGTCGGCCCGCTCCTACGGCGAGTTCGAGTTCTGGTTCGCCTCCATCAAGGTCGCGGCGATCATCGTGTTCATCGCGCTGGCAGCGGCCTACGCGTTCGGGTTCGCCCCCCCGGGCAGCGTGGCCACGGATCTCTCCGGGTACGGAGGCTTCGCGCCGCGCGGGGCGCTGGCGGTGCTCGGGGGACTGGCCACGGTCTTCTTCGCCATGACGGGCGCTGAGATCACCACCGTCGCGGCGGCAGAGTCGGCCGAGCCCGCCCGCGCGATCGCCGCCATGACGCGCTCGGTGATGTTCCGTATCCTCGTCTTCTACGTTCTGTCGATATTTTTCATCGTCGCGGTCGTTCCCTGGACCCGCGTGAGAGCGGGCTATTCCCCGTTCACCCTGGCGCTGTCGGCCACCGGACATCCCTGGATCGCGCGCTCGATGAACGCGGTCATCCTGACGGCGGTGCTCTCGTGCCTGAATTCGGCATTCTACGTGTGCTCGCGGGTGCTGTTCGTGCTCGCCGAGCAGGGCGATGCGCCGCAATGGCTGGTGCGGCTCAATGGCCGGCGCGTTCCCACCCGCTCGGTGGCGGTCGGGGCGGTGGTGGGCGTGCTCGGCATCGTGATGGCCTCGGCGGCTCCCGGCGGCGTGTTCGCTTTCCTGGTCAATGCCGGGGGCGCGCTGATCGTCTTCGTGTACATCCTGACCGCCCTGTCGCAGATCGTTCTGCGGCTCAAACATCGACGCGAGCACCGGCCTCAACCCGCCATCCGGATGTGGGCATTCCCCTGGTTGAGCTATGCCACGGTCATCGCCTTACTCGCCGTGCTCGCGGCCATGGCCTTCACCCCGGGCCTCGCGAGCCAGCTCTATGTGAGCCTGCTGCCGCTGGCGGTGGCCGTGGCGGCGTACCGGTTGCGGCGGCGGCGGGCCGCGCGCGACCGGGGGCCTTTGCAGGCGGTTCCCCTGGATGAGCGCTCCGGCCCGCCGGGGGACTGAAGCGCCGGGGTTTGCGGGGCAACCGCGGATCCGGACCTCGCGCTTGCCGGCCTGTCGGGCCGTGGTTGTATTGCGCGAAGGGCGGCGGGCCGCGCCCTGCCGGGAGGATCCGGGCGCTCGAGGCGAGGTGTCCGCCAGTGGCCCGTGCCGAGGACTTCGAACTGGACCTTTCCGAGGGGCCGGTGCCCCTTGATCATAACGGCGTACCGCCAAAGAGCCCGGTGATTCATGTACGTGCCCAGCCATTTCTCCGTGTCCGACGAGGAAGCCTCGTACCGCCTCATCCGCGAGAACCCCCTGGGTATTCTCGTGACCCACGGCCGCGCGGGCCTGGACGCAAACCACCTGCCCTTCGAGCTCGACTGCAAGGCGGGCGGGCGAGGCGTGCTGCGCGCCCATGTGGCGCGCGCCAATCCGCTCTGGAGAGACGTCCGGGACGGCGAGGAAGTGCTCGTCATTTTCCGCGCAGAGGACGCGTACGTGACTCCCAACTGGTATCCGAGCAAGCACGAATTGCACCGGCAGGTGCCGACCTGGAATTACCGCCTCGCGCATGCCTGCGGAAAAATCTCCATCCGCGAGGACGAGGAATTCCTCCGCGCCCTGCTCGGGCGTCTCACCCTGGTCCATGAGGCCGCCCAGCCCGCTCCCTGGCAGATGAGCGATGCGCCCCCGGACTACCTCGACGCCATGCTGAAGGCGGTCGTCGGCCTCGAGATCGCGATCACGCGTGTGACGGGCAAGTTCAAGCTGAGTCAGAATCGAGAATTGCGCGATCGGCGCAGCCTCGGGGAGGCGCTGAAGCGTCACGGCCACACCGCCCTCGGCCAGGCGACGCTCGATGCGATCAGCGAATCGAAGTGAGCCGTCCCTTCGACCGCGCCCGCCGTCCGGGCGGGGGAGCCGCCACGGCTGCAACATCGCACGCATCGCTCGGGCCACCTCCTCGGGGCGTCCACGCCTCGCACGCGAGCCGCGCGCTTTGCCGCTTTCCCGCATGACGGTTGTCACCCTCCCCGGGTGACGGGCGGCACTGGAAGGCCCCGCCCCCGCGCGCGACACTGGCGCCGTCGATCGAGATACGCCCGGGCGGCGTGCGCCCCACCGGGTCCTGCCCGGTGTACGGCCCGCCGCTCACGCTCAACAGCGCCTGAAGAGGTGAGCCGAGGATCCTGCTCTATCGCGACCGGTTTGTGGCTCTGTGGCTCGCCTGGGCCGCCTGCTGGCTGGCGCTCGCGGGATGCAGCGTGTTGATCTTCGCCGCGGCCTCGATTACGTTCGCACGCGGCCAGATGAGATTTCCATGACCGACACGGCAAGCGGACATGCGGAGGGCGGCGCGGCGGGCGCGCCCGCTCCGTCGTTCTCCGAGGCGCCCGGCGCCTCGGGAAACATACACTGCGGGCGCTGGAACGCAGCGCGGCTCATATCGCTCGTCTACTCCCCGGTGCTGTTCGTCGTTCCGCTGCAGCGCCACAGCCTCCTCGCCTGGGTCGGCGCGGGGCTCGTCTACCTGTGCTTCCTCGCGCTTTATCTGGGGCTCTACTCTCTCAGCGCACCGCGCCTGAAGGTGGCGGCGCTGATCGCGATCAGCCTGCTCGCCATCGGCTACATGCCGTTCAACGTCGAGGCCAGCGTCTTTCTCATCTACGTGGCGGCGAACGTGCCGTATGTGATCGGGCCGGCGGGCGCGAGCGTCGCGTCGATCTTCGCCGCCTCGGCGGTCACGGCGGCCGAGGGAGCGCTGCTGCATCAAACACCCTGGGCGTGGGCCATCTACTCGGTCGTCATGCTGCCGGTGGGATTCACCAGCCTCCTGCGCGCCGTGCGCGAGCGCGGCAACTCACGCCTCGCGCTCGCGCAGGAGCAGATCGAGCACCTCGCCCAGGTGGCCGAGCGGGAGCGCATCGCGCGCGACCTGCACGATGTGCTCGGCCACACCCTCTCGCTCATCGTGCTGAAGTCGGAGCTCGCCCGCAGCCTGCTCCGCACCGACCCGCAGGGCGCCCACCGTGAGATCGCCGAGCTCGAGCAGACCGCGCGCAAGGCGCTCGGGGAGGTGCGCGAAGCCGTGCGCGGCTATCGGTCCGATGGCCTGGCCGAGGAACTGGCCCGGGCGCGCCAGACACTCTCGCTCGCGGGGATCACACTCGAGTGCGCCGAGACCCTGCCGCGCATCGATCCGGTCGCCGAGTCGGTGCTCGCGCTGGTGCTGCGCGAGTCCGTGACCAACATCGTGCGCCACGCGCGCGCTCACTGTTGCCGGCTGAGCGTCTCGGTGGACCCCGGGGGCACGGCGCTGCGGATCGAAGACGACGGCCGCGGCGGGATCGAGCACGAAGGCAACGGTCTGCGCGGCATGCGCGAGCGGCTGGCGACGCTCGGCGGGCGGCTCGCCATCGACTCGCAGCGCGGGACGCGGCTCACCGCGCAGATTCCCGCGCAAGCGGCCGCGGCGCAGGCGCCGGCATGAAGAAGATCCAAGTGCTGCTCGCGGAGGATCAGGCCATGATCCTCGGCGCCCTCGCGGCCCTGCTCGAGACCGCGCCCGACATCTCGGTATGCGCTCGGGCCACCAACGGCCGGGAAGCGTTGCAGGCCATCGCGAGCGCGCGGCCCGATGTGCTGGTCACCGACATCGAGATGCCCGAGATGACCGGCCTCACGCTCGCGGCCGAAGTGCGCGCGCGCCACCCGCAGATCGAGGTGATCATCCTCACCACCTTCGCGCGGCGCGGGTACCTGCGCCGCGCGCTCGAGGGCGGCGCCAAAGGCTATCTGCTGAAGGATCGGCCGGCGGCGGAGCTCGCCGAGGCGGTGCGGCGGGTGCATGGCGGCCAGCGCGTGATCGATCCCGAGCTCGCCGCCGAAACCTGGAACAGCGACCCGGATCCGCTCACCGAGCGGGAGCGCCAGATCCTCTGGCGCGCCGGCGAAGGCCGCTCGGGGGCCGAGATCGCCGCCGAGCTGCACCTCTCGGAAGGCACGGTGCGCAACTACCTCTCGGAGGCGATCAGCAAGCTCGGCGCGGGGAACCGCATCGAGGCGGCGCGCATCGCCCGCCAGCGCGGCTGGCTGTGAAGGGACGCTGCCGCCGCGGTCATCGAGACCTGCCGCCCCCGGCGGCGGCGCCCTCGCCGCACCCGCCTCAGGACGCCAACGCGCTGCGCGGGGCGAGCAGGCGCTGCGCCGGCACGGGCCGCCCGAAGAGATACCCCTGGTAGCGGGTGCAGCCGCTCTCGCGCAAGACGGCGAGCTGTTCCGGCGTCTCGACGCCCTCGGCCATGACCGGCAGGTTGATGTGGCGCGACATCGCGAGGATGGCGTCCACGATGGCCCGGTCATTGGCATCGGTGACGATGTCGCGGACGAAGGAGCGGTCGATCTTGAGCTGATCGAGCGGCAGCTGCTTGAGGTACTGGAGCGAGGAGTAGCCGGTGCCGAAGTCATCGAGCGAGAAACGCACGCCCTGCGCCTTGAGCGCCCTCATCGTCTCGACGGTCCGCTCGAGATCCCCCTGCAGCAGCGTCTCGGTCAATTCCAGCTCGAGCCGGCAGGCCTCGATGCCGTGGCGGCGGATCGCCCCGAGCACCTGCGCGACGAAATCCGGCTGCTGAAACTGCAGCGGACTGACGTTGACCGCGATCGACAGATCGCGGGTGTGCGCGTGCCGGTCCCAGGCCGAGAGCTGCGCGCAGGCCGCATCGATGACCCACCGTCCGATCGGCACGATCAGGCGCGTCTCCTCGGCGATGCCGATGAACTCCCCCGGCGCCAGCACGCCGCGGCGCGGGTGATTCCAGCGCAGCAGCGCCTCCGCACCCACGATGCGGTGCGCAAGATCGACCTGGACCTGGTAGTGCAGCACGAAACGGCCGGCCTCGACGGCCTTGCGCAACTCCCCTTCGAGCACCGTGCGCGCGTTGAGGCTGCGCTGCATCGCCGGATCGAAGAAGCGCAACGCGTTGCCTCCGGCCTTCTTCGCCTGGCGCATCGCGACGTTGACCTGCCTCATCAGGTCCTCGACGGTCTGCTGCTGCCCGCAAAGAAGGGCCGCACCGACGCTGCACCCGACGTGGATCTCTCCCTCATCGAGCGCATAGGCGCCGGACAGCGCCCGCATCCACTTCAGTCCGAAGGCCTTGGCCTCCTCGACGGCCGCCACGGGCTGCCGCCCGAGCGCCCCGAGCAGGATCATGAACTCATCCGCGTCCACGCGGGCGAGCGTACCGCCCTCGCCCACCTCGGCTTGCAGCCTCACCGCCGCCTGCTTCAGCAGCGCATCGCCCGCGCCATGCCCGAGCGTATCGTTCACGCACCGGAAGCCATCCAGGTTAAGCAGCAGCAGCGCCCCGAACTCCCCGCTGCGGGCGCTCGCCGAGAGCGCCTGACAGAGCCTCTCGTGCAGCAGCTGCCGGTTCGGCAGCCGTGTCAGCTGATCGAAGAACGCCAGGTAGCGGATGCGCCCCTCGGCCTGCTTGCGCTCGGTGATGTTACTCAGACACGCGAGGAGGCGCACGACCTCGCCCGAGGCGTCCCTCAAGGCGCTCACCGCGCAGTCGGTCACGACGATGCTCCCGTCCCGGCGCACGAGACGCCGCTCCGTGCGCAGCACCTCGACGCGCCCGGCGACGAGGTCCGCGAGGTTGCGCATCGCCTCGGGCCGCTCCTCCGGGACGATCAGCTCGGCGATCGTCTTGCGCGAGAGCGCACCGGCCTCGTAGCCGATCTCGCTCCGTGCCATCGCGTTGGCCTGCAGAATCCGGCCGCTTTCCGGCTCGAGCGCCACCAGGGCATCGGGGCAGCGCTCGAAGAGCTCGTGGAAGTGCCCCTCGCGCCCGCGGCGCGCCGCGGTCCGCAAGAGAGCGCCCAGCGTCCCGGCGAGGCACACCCCCGCGAGGAAACACAGACCCTCGACGACAAGCCCAACCAATGGCCGCTCCGATCGAGACGCCGGCTTCCTGCCCGCACGCACCCCCGGCGCAGGCAGCGCGACGGCGCTGCGCGCCCTGGTGACCGTCAATACGCCAGCAAAACCTAGGGCGGGAGTATCGGACGAACCGCCCGGGTCTTTCTGTGATGCGGTTCAAGCCCCGCCCGTGCGCCCCGGGGGCGAGCGGCGGCTCCGCGCTGCCGCGCCCCGGGGCTCGCCCCGGGCGCGGCCGCACTTTCCCTCAGTAGTGGAACTTGTAGAGCAGCTCGGCGTAGATCTCGAACGGGTTGTTCCAATGCACGCCGCCGAAGGTCAGCGCGTTGTCCGTGAGCAGGTGCTTGTTGGTGACGTTCAGCCCCGTGACCGACACCTGCAGGTTCCGCGTGACGTTGCGCCCGGCGGTGAGATCGAGGATGGCGTAGCTCGGCAGGTGGCTCGGCTCGTAGGTCGGGGGACCGGCAAAGCCGTTCATGAGCCCGGAGTTCACCGACAGGTTGCTGCCGAAGAAACACCCCTCGGGCAGGTTCACGTTGTAGCCGACATTGAGCGTGTTGCGCTGATCGTGATCGAGAGAGCTGTAGTCGCCGCAGGCCGTGCCGGGCACCACGAGCCCGCCGCTGATCGATCCGAAGCACTGCGCGGTCTGGTTCGAGTAGGCGAGGTGCACGCTGCCGTACTTCCAGAACGCCGGCGAGCTCACCGTGAGCTCCCGGCCGCGGATGAGCGCGCCCTGGTCCGTGATCGGCAGATAGATGTCGGACTCGCCGATCGGATTGTGGTCGAAGAAGTTCTTCGCCTCGGTGACGAAGTAATCCGCCTCGATCTGCCAGCCATACAGCGGGATCGTCACGCCGAACTGGCGCTCCTTGTCGCGCTCCCCGTGCAGCGGCTGGAAATGGCTGTTTTGCGTGGTGGCGTAACCGAGGATCGGCCCGGAGAGCGACTCGAGCGGCGGCGCCTGGTAGTACTTGCCGTAAAAGGCGCTCAGCACCCAGTGCAGCTTCGGCAGCTCGATGGTCGCGCCGTAGCGCGGATCGATCGCAGTCTCGCTCACCAGGCCCTGAAAGTGCGACTCGCGCACGCCCGCCTGCAGGTGCAGCCATTGCACGGGGTGATAATTGTCCTGAATCCACGCATCGATGAGCCCTCCGGTGGGGTTCTGCAGCTCGATGAGGTTCGGCGCTCCGCTGGTGAACCCCAGATTGAAGTCGGCATGGTCCTGCTGCGCGAAGCCGTAGACGCCCGCGGCCACGTGGTTGTGCGCAAGGTGCCAGCGCAGGCTCTCCTCGCCGGCCTCGTACTGCGAGGTGTGGTGGAAGTGGGTGATGATCGGGTAGTCGTGCGCGCCCCCGTCGTAGGCGGCCCGCTCGAAGTGATACATCACCGAGCTCGTGAGCACGATGTTGTCCGTGAAGGTGTGCACCCAGGAGAGCAGGGCGAAGTTGTCCGCCTCGCTCTGCACATCGCCGAACTGGCCGACACACTGCGGGTCATCGGGCAGCGGCTTCAGGCAGTTCGGGATCTGGTAGGTGTCTTGGCGCATCTGGGCGACGAAGCGCAGCTCGTTGTTCGCGCTCGGATCGTACTGGAGGTTGGTGAAGAACCCGTAGCCCTGGGACTGGTCGTGAATCACTTGGGACACCGGGGTCTGCAGGCCGAGGTTGCTGCGATTGCCCTCGATGCTCGCGTAGTAGGCGAAATTGTGCGCGTGGCTCGCCACGCTCAGGTAATCGTCGGTGTGGCCGAAATTTCCGGCCGAGACCGCGATCTCTCCCTGGTTCTTCTTGCCGAAGCCGCTCTTCGGGATCACGTTGAAGATGCCGTAGGTCCGATCGCCCTCGTTGGCGCTGTAGCCGCCCCGCTCGGCCCCGAGGGTCTGGATGTCCTCGGGGGCGACCGCGGGCCCGAGGCTCTCGGCGATGTTGGTGTTCGGGATCTCCACCCCGTCGATCAGCCAGCTCGTCTGGTGCCCGCCGCGGATGTGCAGCATGTCGTGGGCCTCGTATGCGCCCGGGACATAGTCGGTGATCATCGTCAGGCTGTTGACGTCGATGGCGCCGGGGGTCTGCTCGATCTCCTGCGAGCTCACCAGCGTGATCGGGGTGACCGAGGCGACCACCGGCACATGGTTGCCCGATATGGTGACGCGGGCGAGCTTCGAGACCGGCACCAGGTGGATGAGGGGCGAGGGAAAGTATCCCGCCTCCACCGTGACCGCCTCATGCTCGGCCACGAAGCCGTGCCGGCGGACGCTGAGCAGGTAGCTGCCGATCGCCACCGTCGGGAAGACGACGCGGCCGCCCGCATCGGTGCGCGCCGTCAGGACTCGGCCCGAGGCGGCCCGCAGCCTCACCCGCACTGCCGCCATCGGCTTGTTGTGGACGTTCTGCACCGTCACCCGCACGCTGCCGAAGGAGCCCGCCCAGCTGCGTGCCGGCGCAAGCCCGAGGGCCGCCAGCATCCCGAGGCCCGCACCGAGAGAGGAAAAAAACCAGAAAGACCGGCGGCGCCCGCGGCCCGCCTTGCGATCGATGACTGTCACGCCTCAAACCTCCGGATCCGCCGCCGGCGGATCCTCGAATCCCCACTGGGAATACCCCACGCGCCCGAACAACCAACGGCTGCGGGCGAATCGACGAACGGAAGGCTCAGGCGAGGCGCGGGGGCCCGCGTGCCTGGGGGACGTGCGCGAGACGGACGCTCGGCGTGGAGGACTCGAGGAAGCTGACGACGCCGATCGCGACGGGCGCGGTGCGCACGAGGCTGACGATCGAGAACGCCGGCGCGGGACTGGTGCCGTTGCAGTATGCGCAGTGCCCATGGCGCCGCGAGCCCACTGCTCCGTGCGCGTGGCGCGGCCCATGCGAGAAGAACCCCGCGGGGAAGCCCTCGTGGCACAGGACGAGCGACAGCGCGCCGGGGGCCGGCTCGAACCCGAGCGGGATGAGCGCGCGCAGAGCGAAGCCGAGCAGCGCCAGCACCACGGCCCACGCGGGCGCGCTACGCCGCGGCGCGTAGCGCCGTAGCGCGTAGCGCCGGTGTCGGGTGGGTCGTGCGAGTCGCCTGCCGGTCACGGGTCTTCGATCACTGCGCGGCCGACGCGGCCGGATCTGTTCCTGATGGGCCCGATTTTAGCCAATCCGGACCGAATCCAGGAAACACCCTGGCCCCCGGGTGCGCCGAGCCGAGCGCGCGGCGCGACCAAGTGAATCGATCCACGAAGTGCCGGCGCCTGTGGCGCGCCGACCACCGCGCCCCGGCATGCGACCGGGGGCCATGGGGAGGAAGCTGCCGTTCCCGCGGTTCTGCGCTTCAGCGCCGCGCTTCAGCGCCGCGCGTTAGCGCTTCAGCGCCGCGTCGAAGCACTCAGAACGAATAGCCGACGGACACCACCAGGGCGTTCGGCCAGAAGTGCACCTCGTTCGAGCGCAGAATCCCCGCGGTATCGGTGGTGAGGCGGCTGTTGACCTGCGCGACCGAGTACGAGGCGTTGAAGTGCCAGCGGTTGGTCCAGCGATACGTGACGCCGGCCGTGACGGCCGGCCCCACGGAGGACGGCAGGGAGATCGAGGTGGGCCCGCCGCTCACCGCCTCCCCCGCCGGGGTGATCTGCCGGTCGATGAAACGCGTGTAGTTGACCCCGACGCCGACGAAGGGTTGCCACTTCGATCGCGGGCTCATGAAGTTGTACTCGAGCAGCAGCGTCGGGGAGACCCAGCGGATGCTCGCGATCTCCTTGCCGTTGTAGGGCAGGGAGCCCACGGTCGCCGGTCCCTTGCCCTTCGCATAGGTGACCGGGGGATAGCCGAAGGCGAACTCCACCTGGAAGTGGGCCGAAAGGGTGCGCACGTACGCGAGGTACAGCGTCGTGACGCTTCCGATGCTGGTGTTGAGTCCCGGGGGCGTAAAGGGACCGGTGATGTCGGTCGCGGTGCTGTCGTAGTGGACGAAGTAGGCGCCGATGCGGATGTCGTTCGGACGGCTCGTGTTCGCGTACGCCCCGGATGCGGCCAGCGCAAGGGCGGTGCCGAGCGCCAGTGTGAGGATCTTTTTCTGCATGATCGTCTCTCGCTGTGCTTACTGGACTTGCCCGAAGAAATCGCGGGCCGCGACCATGCAGAACGGAACCTCGGTCGTGTGGTAGGCCTGGATGGCGGTGCTCGCGCCCTCCGCTGCGACCAGCCCCGCGTAGGTCGTCTGGAAGGCGCTCTGCAGGGGCGCGAACGGCCCGCTCGGCGTGGCGTTGAGGTCGAGCACGTTCACGAGCGTCCCGAGGTACGCGCTCCACTGCGCCGCCATGATCTGCGTGTTCATGAAGAACACCTCCGGATCCTGGTCCCCGCCGCACATCAGCATGGGCTCCTCGGGGGCCCAGCCGCCGTTGCGCATGTCGTTCAGCTTCAGGTCCTGGCGCAATCCGAGCGCCGGCGAGGCGGCGAGCCCGACGTTGCTCGAGGTCAGCGTCTCGTGGTTGAGGATCGCCATCTCGGCCTGGTCCGGGTTGATGATCGCATCGTCCACGTACTGCACGCGGTAGGAGTTGTTCAAGAGGTAGTAGGGGTTGCCGAAGCCCGCATCGAACAGCGCCGCGAGCGAGGCCCCGTACTGGGCGCTCGAGGGCAGGGCCAGCAACTCATCCGCCGCCGTGTCCACCGCCGATATGCCGGTGGACGAGGTGGGCGTGCTGCTGTCGAACAGCGCCGACTCCGGCAGCTTGCCCTGCTGGAACAGCGTGGAGAGGGGCGTTGCGCTCGGCAGCAGCGTGGCGATGCCGCCGGCGTAGGTCGAGGAGAACACCTGCGAGGGCGAGCTGTGCAGGTTGCCGTACGCGTTCTGGTAGCTGGTCCTCACCATCGGCGCGAACACCGTCGAGCCGATGTCGACCTGCCCGAAGAAGATCGCATCGCCGAACGCCTCGAGCGCGTACGGCCCGGAAGACGGCGCCGAGGCGGTGACGGTCTCGCCGGCCGCCTGCATCGCCTTGACGGTGGCCATCGCCTCATAGCCCCCCTCCGAATAGCCGGTGATGTACAGCCGTCCGTCGTCGCTCGTCTGGGGCGTGAAGGTGCTGAGCAGCGCCTTGCGGGCCGCCGTCAGCGCATCCATCATGACGATCGCGTTCTCCGCTCCGTCCACGTACGGGTGATAGCCGAGCGTCGAGATGTCATAGCCCAGGTAGTTGGGCGCCACGACGATGTACCCGTGCGCCGCGAACACCGCGGCGATGACGGCCGACTCGGCGCTGGCGGGATTGGAGGTGTTCGTGACATCCGCGATGTTGTAGGTGGAAGAGGTGGCCGTGCCGTGCGCGTACTCCACGATGGGCCGCGGGCCCGAGCAGGAGGAGGATGAGCCGGTGGGCACCATGAGCGCCGCGGAGGCGAGCTGCGGCGAGTTATCCGGCGCCACGGTCCAGTACTTGAGGTAATAGACGTCCACGCCGCAGACGGGCGCGCCGGCGAGCGCAAGCAGCGACGAACCGGACGGCATCGCGGTCAGCTCCGCGGAGAGCCCGCTCGCGGAGAGGGAGGCCACCCGAAGGGGTGGATCGTTCACCAGCGTGCCGCGCTGATGGCTGCTCGCCACCGTGCTGGTGCGACTGTTGTGGCCGCAACCGGCCAGGCCCAATACGGCCACCGCAGCGCACAGCAGTGTCCCGGTCTTCTTCACCATGCCCCCTCCCCAGACCCGTTCGCCCAAAATTAAAACAATCGTTCGTTTAGCGAATCACTGTGTGAAGAAGCATACAGGGTCCTTGGCGCCACCGATACCCCCGAGAATCGGCTGGCGGACTCTACAGGGGTTCTGGCAGTCAGAATGCCGAATCGGAGGCCCTTCGCCCGCCCATTTGTTGTTATTTTACTACACAAATTGTCCTCTGTGTTGCTTCCTGCCGATCCGGCAAGCCCCGCGCGCAAGCGCATCGAGGCGGCAGCAGCCCCCCCCGCCGCGCCGGCCCGGACACGAGGCCCGAGCCGGCGCGTCTGCCTCCTCAGCCATGGAACGTCAGGCTTGCCGGTGGCCTCCCGCGCCCTCCGGGGCGTCGCGGCCCGATCGGTCCCGGTGGAACAGCCCGGGGCGTCGCAGCCTCGCCACCTGCGAGGCGCCGGGTCGAGGCAGGGCCGGCTGGCGATGCGGCCGAGGCCGCGCGGACGCGGGAGCCAACACGGCCGGCGCGGCCGGCGCGGCCCGCGACACGGCCGCGCTCTGCGCACCGAGCGCGGCGCAGCGCAGGGGTCCGTACCGGCGCAGGAACGCCTCGCGCGAGATGATCACTCGCGCGCCGCTGCGGCGCAGCAGCCCCGAGCGCAGCGAGACCGGATTGGCCGCGAAGGTGAGCAGCGCCACGAGAATGTTCTCCCCCAGCAGGTGCAGCCGGCCCGGCCGCTCGAGCTGCGGGTGCGTGACCGCCTCGAAGCCGAATCGGCGGAAGATACTCGCGAGCTGCGCGCTCTGGCGGCCCGTGCGCAGGCGCATCTGCGCGCGCAACGCGACCACCGTGCGGCATTCCAGGGACTGCGTCAGGTGTTGCCCGAGCTCGCCCAGGGAGGCGTCCATGACGCGTGCGGTGCGCCGGCCCCAGGCGAGGCTCGGCCCCCGCCCCATGGGCGGGACGTGCTCGTTCCACAGGTGCAATTCCAACAGCGGGTCGCCGAGGCGCACCTCGAGGCCATCGGAGAGCGACACGGTCTCATCGGCCCGCTTCAGCTCGGCGCGGAACAGGCACTCCTCACGCGCCGAGTACTCGTAGATGCCCAGCCGGCGGCAGAGCCAGCGGTCGAGCGCGAAGATCCACTGGCCCGGGAGTGCGCGCAGGGTGCGCTTCTGCGGAAGCTCGCCTGACACGGCCGGCTCCTTGCGAGGTGGCACCAAGGAGTGCGCAGGATAGTCCCGCGGATGTGCAACTGCATACCCCGTAGAATCCGCAACCGCTCCGGTAAACACCGGGGCCGCACCGCCCTCCCCGAAGGACGGGCGATGTCGAAGTCAGGGCGGCAGCTTCGCGGCCCTCAGGCCGCGTCCCGGGCCGCGCCCCGTGTCATGGCCCAATCGAGCAGGCGGCTCGCCGCCCCGCCGCCGAAACTCGCGCCGGTCACCTCCGTGAGACGGTACTCGGCGCCGCTCACAATGGCCTCGGCCGCGGCGAGGCCGCTGCGCACGGCGGGTCCGATGCCCTCGGCCATGTCGCGCGTGGCGAGTCCCGCGGCATCGCCGGTGATGAACGCGTTGCCTCGCCTGACAACCTCCACCGGCCCGCGCAGGTAGTAGCTGTAGCCGGCCGGGTCGTAGTGCGCGCCGCGGGCGAGGCCTCGATCGAGCTTGGCCGTCAACAGCGCCCAGTGCTCGTGGATCGAGCGGCCGCTTCGCTTGATGCGCTCGGCCATGCCGCCGATGCCGATGTTGAGCCAGCCGTTCTGCTTCGGCACGTACCAGGCATAGCCCGGCAAGCCGTGCTCGAAGAACCACAGGTGACAGTGCGGATCGCGCCAGTCGTACTCGATCTCGTGCTCGAGCGTCACGGTCTGCAGCTCGGTGGCGCGCGGATTCAGCTCTCGAAACAGCCTCCGGTACACCGGGCAGCGCGTGCCGCCCGCGCCGATGAGATAGCGGGCACGGAACTCGTCATCGATCAGGTAGGCGCCGCCATCCTCGCGGATGCGGCGCACGGAGTGCTCGATCACCTCAGCGCCCGAGCGCTCGAGCAGCCACGCATCGAACTCCAGGCGGCGGATGGAGTGCTGCACGCACCGCACGGGCAGATGCAGTCCCTTGAAGTGCAGGTGCATGCGATCGAAGGTGAGGAAGCGATGCGGATAGGAGGCGATGTCGATCTCGAGATCGCGGACCACCTCCGGTGTGATCCAGCCGGCGCACAGCTTCAGGCGCGGGAAGCGCGCCTGGTCGAGCACCAGCACATCGCATCCGGCGCGGCGCAGCTTCCAGGCCGCACTCGAGCCGGCGGGCCCCCCGCCGACGATCAATACCTCGCAGCTGCGCATGGCCCGCTCAGGCGTACAGGTGCGCGCGCGTTCGCGGAACGTCGTTGTTGTCCCGGGAGGCGAACACCACCTGGAACAGCTGCAGCGTGCCGGTCGTGAAGCCCGCGACGGAGCCGGCCAGATACATCCGCCACATGCGCACGAACTTCTCATCGAACATCTGGCGCACGCGCTCGCCCTGCGCCTCGAACTGCTCGAGCCAGTGGCGCAGCGTCTGCGCATAGTGCAGGCGCAGGTTCTCGACGTCGAGGATCGACAGATCCCAGGGCTCGAAGATGTTCATCATCTCCCCGAGCGAGGGCGGACGGGCGCCGGGGAAGATGCGCTTCTCGATCCAGGGCTGCAGGGACGCGGGGTAGTTGCGGCCGATCGAATGGATGAGGCCCCGGCCGTTGCTTCCCAAGGATCGGCGGATCACGCTGCCGAGCGGGCGGTAGTTGTCCACGCCCACGTGCTCGAGCATCCCGACCGAGACGAAGGCGTCGTAGCGGCCGCTGATATTGCGGTAATCATCGAGGACGTACTCGACCTGCGAGCCGAGGCCCTCGCGGGCGACCCGCTCGCGCGCATAGGCCACCTGCTCGCGCGAGATGTTGAAAGCGCGCACCTTGACGCCGTAGTGGCGCGCCATGTGCAGCGCGAGCGCGCCCCAGCCGCAGCCCGCCTCGACCACGCTCTCCCCCGCCCGCAGCCGCAGCTTGCGGCACACGTGGTGCATCTTGGCGGCCTGCGCCTCATCGAGCCGCGTATCGGGCTCGGGATAGTAGGCGCAGGTGTACGCCATGGTGGCGCCGAGCCACAGCGTGTAGAACTCGTTGCCGATGTCGTAGTGGTGGTGGATGTTCTGCCGCGAGCCCGAGAGGCTGTTGAGGCGGGGGCGGCGCAGGCGCTCGAGCAGACGCACGAGCGCGGAGGGCCGGCCGCGGCCGGAGGCGAGATAGACCTCCTCGAGCAGGCGCACCAGATCGCCCTCGATCTCGATCCGGCCCTCGCTGTAGGCGTCGGGGAAGCGCACCTGCGGATCGGTGAGGATCGACCACAGCGTCGCGCGGTCGAGGATCCGCACCCGGCAGACCGGCTCGGCCGCCGCCGCGATGCGCTCCCCGTCCCACAGGGTGAACTCGATCGGCGGAGATCCGAGGCGCTCGAGGAGCCCGTGCAGCAGCCGGCTTTCGAGCGATCCGCCCCTCTGTCGGGGCGGCTGCGCGCTCTGCGGCAGGGTCCGGGCATCGGCTGAGGAGGTCAGGCTCTCGTCGCTGGCGTTCAAGGCGGGGCACTCCAGTGCACAGTCCACGGCGCGTAAATCTAGCACGGCTCGGCGCCGAGTCCGAAACCTGCCCCGCCGGGTGCCCAGGGGGGGGGCGGTGACGGGGTGGCGCCCGGGGTCGGCCCGCGACCGGCCCGCGCATGCCCCGATCCCTGCCGCGATCCGGCGCCTGGCGCCGAGCACAGGAACGGGGCGCTGCGGGCGCCCCGGGGGAGAAAACCGCGCCGGATGCCGCCCGTCTCACCGTGCCGCGCAGGCTCCCGCTCGTGCTGCTCGTGCTGCTCGGCGCCGCCCCAGGGCTGCGAATCCTTGACTCAGTACCGGTAGATCGCCGTCAGCCCGAAGGTGCGCGGCCGCAACGTCCACTGGGTCTGCAGCCGCGAGGCCCTCTCGCACTGCGGGGTCGGCGTCGCGCACAACCCCGGATCGATCGACCAGGAGTAGCTGGTGACCGGATGGGTATCGGTCAGGTTATCGACGAATGCCTCGAGCCGCCAATCGCCAAAGCGCATGCCGGTGCGCAGGTTCATCATGTTCGAGGAGCCGATCAGGTAGTTCGCCGCGTCGAACTGCAGCGCGTTCGGATCCGTCTGGGGGGTCATCCAGCGCTGGGCGGCCTGGTAGTTGTCATCGAGACGCACGAACGATTCGTGATTGGAGAGCCGGAAATCGTACTGCAGACCGAGCGAGACGGTGAACGGCGGGGTCGGCGTACCGACTCCATCGCCGCTGTTGCCCACGGTGATCGCATCCCCGCTCGAAACGACGGGGGTGATCTCGGTGAGCGAGAGCCGGGAGTCGCTCACGTAGCGCGCGGAGGTGTAGCCGGCCGTGAGGTCGGCCCGAAGATGGCGCGTGACGAGGAGCGTCGCCTGCAGGTTCGCGCCCTTGGCGACCGCATGGCCGAGATTGTCGATGAAGGAGATCTGGCAGATCGGGGGCACCACGAGCTGCTGGATGTTGTTCCACTGGATGTAGAAGACGCTGGTGGACAGGCTCAGCCGCCCGGCGATGATGTTCTTCGCGCCGATCTCGTAGTCGTTCACCCAGTCCGGCTGGTAGGTCTTCGGAGCGCCGGTGATGCCGAAGTTCTGGAAATCCGTCGCGCACGCCGCGTACGGCACCGGGTTGTTCGCCCCGCCCGGCCGAAACCCCTTGGCGTAGGTGAGGTAGTACAGGTTGTTGCTGTCGTACTGGTACGACACGCTCACCTTGGGCGTGAAGGCGTTCTGGGACTGGCCGCCGCTGCCGCTCTGCGGCGGCAGGTACAGCTGCGGGCCGCCGGTGAGGGTGTTGAACGAGAAGCGCATGTGCGACTCGCGCAGTCCGAGCGTGAGCTTCCACTGCCGGGTGAACGCGTAGGTCGCCTGCCCGTACCAGGCGTACTGGCTGTCTTTGGCGAAGGTCTGCAGGAAATACGAGTCGTTCGGGAAGCCCGGATCGTAGGTGATCGGCTGGTAGGGCTGCACGCACGCGCCCGTCACGGCGCTGAAGTCGCAGAATACCTGCGTGTACGGAACGCCGAGATAGGCCTGGGTGAGCTCGTTGAGCAGCGGATCGTGGATCTGCTCGAGGTAGTGCTGGCGGTCGGAGCTGAAGAACAGCCCCGTCGTCCAGGACAGGCGCGAGTGCGGATCGGTCGATTCCAGGCGCACCTCCTCGACGATGTTCTGCTGGTCGTTGTTGATCGTCGCCGGCGAGCGGTAATTGGTGGCCCCCGCCGGCAGATGCACCCCGGAGGCATCGAGCAGCAGCGGCAGGCCCGAGGCCACCGAGGCGAACACCGCCGGGGACTGGTAGAAGCCGAGATTGTAGATCGTGCCGTTGTAGCCGGTCGTCTCCGCGCGATGGTAGTACGCGCTGTCGAAAATGAGCCGGAACGTGCCGAAATTCCCCGTGAGCCGCAGCGAGGGCAGATAGAACTTGTCGGGGACTTGCATCCGGCCCGGGCCGGCGCTCACGTAGCGGTTCTGCCCGGAATTGGAGTAAAGCGGCCAGTAGACGTTGGTATTGTTCGCGACGCGGCTCTGATAGTAGAAGCTCGGCCGCAGGCGCCAGCGGTCGTTGATCCTCCAGACCCCCTCCAGGCGGAACATCGCCCAGTTGACGTAATTGGCGTTGTGCTGCTCGGTGTTGAGGGTCACCGGGTTGATGAGGTCGATGTAGCCGCCCTCGTGCCGGTAGTACGCGTCCACCCGTATCCCGAAGCGGCCCGCGACGAGCGGCGTGCCGGCGGCCACGCCCACCTCGTAGCTCGGCGCCCCGCCCTGGGTGTAGGCGACCGTGTCCTGGCTGTACACGCTGGTTTTCGTGAGGCTCGCCGGGGTGGTGATGTAGCGCACCGTGCCGCCCTCGGAGCCGGCTCCGAAGAGCGTGCCCTGCGGGCCGCGCAGCACCTCGATGCGCTCGAGGTCAAACGCCACCGGCACCGCCTCATCGGCGTTGAAGGCGAGTCCGCGCATCTGGATGGGCGTGTCGTCGATGTAGATGCCGGTCGTGCCCGCCCCGCCGTTCGCGGCGATGCCCTGGATGGCGATGCTGTGGGTACCGGCGCTGTCGATGTGCACGCCGGGGATGAAGCCCGCCAGGTCCTCGATGTCGTTGATGCCGCGGATGGCCATCTGCGACTTCGACATCGCCGAGATGCTCATCGGCACCTTCATGATCGGCTCCGCCCTGCGCGTGGCGGTGACGATGATCTCCTTGAGCTGCGGGCCGGCGGCGGCCATCGCCGGCGCGGTGAGCGCCGCGCCCAGGGCACTGAGAAGCAGACTCCGGCCGAAGCGCGCCGGCCGGTGAAGCGCCCGGATGCCGGGTCGAAGATCGTGCATGGCACTGACTCCCCTAATCTTCAGGAAACCCCTCTGAATTTCTTTCTAAAAATCCCTCGGATCGAGTGCGGACCCGTGCCCCGACCCCCGTCCGGACACGTGCAGCGATGCCTGCTGATTTATCGATTACCAATACTTGTACATCGGCAATTGCACTGTAGCGCAGCGGCCGCAGAATCGTCAAATAATGCTATCGGTTACCGATAGACATGTATACTTACCGGCATGGTCGCCACGTCCAAGAGCCGGACGGGGAGAAAGTCCCCCGCCAGAGCGCCGAAGGGCGCGCGCCGCGCCGCCGTGCCCGCGCAGCCGCCCGCGCACGATCCGCTGTTCAACGACTCGGCGCAGAAGGCGCTCGCGGTGCTCGAGGCGTTCGGACAGGGCCGGCGGGTGCTCAAGCTCGCGGAGGTCGCGGAGGTCGCCGGCATCACCAAGCCCTCCGCGCAGCGCTGCATCCACACGCTCGAGGTGTTGGGCTACCTCAGGCGCGACCGGCGCGGCACCGGCTGGGGGCTCACGCCGCGGGCGCTCGGGATCGCCCGGGCGTACCTCTGCGGCTACCGCCTCATCGAGCAGTCGACCCGCCACCTCGTCGATCTGAACCGCGCCACGGGCGAGTCCGTGAGCCTCTCCGAGCCCGATGGGACCGACATGGTGTTCGTCGCCCGATTCCCGAGCCACAAGCGCTTCCTCATCGATTTCCCGCTCGGCACCCGATTGCCCATGTACTGCACGGCCTCCGGGCGCGCCTATCTCTCCGCGCTGCCCTCCGCGCAGGTGCAGCAGATGCTGGGCGGCTCGCCCCTGCGGGCGCTCACACCGATGACGGTCACCGATCCGCGGCGCATCCTGGCGCTCATCGAGGCGGTCCGCCACGACGGCTACGCCTGCTCCGAGCAGGAGTGCTACCGGGGCGACCTCACCGTCGCGGCGCCGGTGATCGGCGAGGGCGGCCATCCGGTCGGCGCCATCAACATCTCGGCGCCGACCAGCCGCTGGAGGCTCGATGAGATGCGCGCGAAGCTCGCGCCGCTGCTGATCGAGACCGCCCGCGCCGTCTCAAGCGGCGCCGCCCCTCCCGCCCACGGCTCCCCTTCCCCCCTGCTCGGGTAATCCTCATGCCGAACCCGCCCCTCCGCTCACGCACCGGCCTGTGGCCCACCGCCGCCCTCCTCCTCTGCGGCCCGTGGGCCGCGGCCGCCGCGGCCACCGCTCCTCGCAGTGCGGTCTTCGACGCCAACTGCTCCATGTGCCACCAGCTTCGCGCCGTGGGCGTGCCCGGACAGTTCCCGCGCCTCGCCGGGCGCGTGGGCAAGATCGCCGCGACGGCCGCCGGGCGCGCCTACCTCGAGCACGTGGTGCTCTATGGAATGATGGGCACGATCACCGTCGATGCCACCCCGATCGTCGGCGGCGTGATGCCCTCCTTCGCCGCTCTCTCGAATCAGGAGCTCGCCGCCGCGCTCAACTACGTCGCGAGCCTCGACGCCGCCGGCAAGCTGCACTGGAAGGGCCCGGTGTTCAAGCCGGCGGACATCGCCCGCGTGCGCGCCGGCAAGCCGCTCTCGCCGATGCAGGTGCATCGGCTGCGCACCGCGACGCTCGGCAAGGGCGGCTCCTGAGGTCCGAACGCAGGCCGTCCGATGTCCGCTGCGCGGGTAGGGCGGATGGCAGCGCTCGGCAGGATCTGCCGCATCACCTCAGCCTGTGGACAGCCGCAAAGGCGCTCCTCGAGAGCCGCCCCCCCTGGCGGCAAAACTCCGTTGCACTCGGGCACCGCACGGTGCGCCGAACCGATTTGACTAGTCTTATCGTGAATGAATGAAGACAAAATCCTGGCCTGTACAGGACGCGAAAGCCCGCTTCAGCGAGCTCCCCGAGCGCTGTGTCCGGGAAGGGCCGCAAATCATCACGCGCCGCGGAACCCGGGGCATGGGCGGATCAGGTGGCAGATTCATACAGCGTGCTCGTGATGGATGCAGCGTGCTTTCGCCGATGGGCGAAGCTCAGGCACCGCCAGTCCGGCACCATCTACGAAGACCCCATGATTGCGGCGAGGGCACTCGTGCACGATCTGACGGTCGTAACGCGCAACGTGCGCGAGCTCTCCGGATTCGAGGTGCGGGTCCTGAACCCGTTCGAATGAGCGCGGCAAATCCCGTGCGCCGCTCCGGCGAGCATCCTTCGAACCGGACCGCTGTGGGACATGAGCGGGCGCGAGTGCATCGAGGACCGTGCGGCGGGCGACCTCACGAGGCCTGCGGCGGCCGGCGAAGCTGTGCGGCGATGGGCAGGCGGCGGATGCGCCGGCCCGTGGCGGCGAAGATCGCGTTGGCGAGCGCGGGGGCGATCGGGGGCAGACCCGGCTCCCCGACCCCGCCGAGGGGCACCTCGAAGCGCGCCGGCTGCAGGTGCACCCGGATGTCCTTGGGCGCCTGCGGCATGCGCAGCACCGGGAAGTCGTTGAAGTTCGACTGCTGCACGCGCCCGTCCTGGAACGTGATCTGCCCGTGCAGCGCCAGGGTGAGCCCCATGATGCAGGCGCCCTCGAGCTGGGCGCGCACGCGATCGGGGTTGACCTGGGGGCCGCAGTCGAAGGCGATATCGACCCGCGGGACGGTGATCTCGCCGCGGGCGTCGACTTCGACCTCGACCACCGCGGCGGCGTAGCTCATGAAGCTGTAGGTGGCCGCCAGTCCGAGGCCCCGCCCTTGCCCCATCGGCCGTCCCCAGCCCGCCTCGGCGCCGGCGCGCTCGATCACGGCGCGCAGCCGCCCGGTGTCGAGCGGGTAGCGTACGGGTGACTCGCCGTAGTTCCACTCATCCGACAGCGAGCGCGGATCGATGCGCCGCGGCGGGCCGATGAGGGCCAGCTGATACTCCCGGGGATCGCGGCCGGCGGCGTGCGCCAGTTCATCGAGGAAGCTCTGGATCGCGAAGCCGTGCGCGATGTTGTACACGGAGCGGAACCAGCCGATGCGGGTGTAGGCCGGCACCTTCGGGATCTCCAGGCGGATGTTGGGGATCCGGAAGGGGATATTGATCATCCCCTGGCCGTACTCGGTATCATCCTCCCCCTCGGCCCCGGCCTCGAACGTGGCATCCTCGGTCGGGGAGGCGGAGCGGTGCAGCCAGGCGAGCGGCAGGCCGTCCTCCCCGAGGACCGCCTCCAGGCGCTCGAGCGCCGCGGCCTGATAGTAATCGTGGCGGATGTCATCCTCGCGCGTCCACATGATGCGCACGGGCGCCCCGCGCATCGCCTGGCTCAGCAGCGCCGCCTCGCCCGCGAAGTCCGGCAGCGACTTGCGCCCGAACGCCCCGCCGAGCAGCGTGATGTGCACCGTGACATCCGCCTCCTTCACGCCCAGCAGTCCGCTCACCAGATCCCGCGTGGCCTGCGGCGCCTGCGAGGGCGCCCACACCTCGTAATGCCCCTCGAGGATGCGCGCGGTCGCCGCCGGCGGCTCCATCGAGGCATGGGCGAGGAACGGCAGGTAATACTGCGCCTCGATGTGCCGCCCCGGGCCCCTCAGCACCGAGGAGGCATCGCCGTCGTTGCGCACGACCTTGGCGGGGTGGCGGGCCGCCCGCTCCAACACCGCCTCGAACCGCCTCGAGTCGAAGCTCCCGTTCGGTCCCTCGTCCCACTCGATCTTGAGCAGCCCGCGGCCCTTCAAGGCCGCCCAGGTGTTGCGGGCGATCACCGCCACGCCACCCATCGGGTAGTACCCGGCCGGCAGCGCGTGCGAGGGAATCTCGACGATCCGCACCACCCCGGGCACGGCGAGCGCCGCCTGCGCCTCGTACCGGACCACCTTGCCGCCGAGCACCGCGGGCCGCGCCACGACCGCATAGAGCAGGCCCTCGAGGCGGGTATCGATGCCGTACACGGCGCGCCCGGAAACGATGTCCGCGCCGCTGATGTTGCGGGTGCTCGACTTGCCGATGTAGCGGAACTGCTCCGGGGACTTCAGGCGCAGCCGATCCCGGGGCGGAACCGGCTCGCGCGCCGCCTGCGCGGCCAGCTCCCCGTAGGTGAGCCGCCGGCCGCTGCCGCGGTGCCAGACCTGCTGGCGCTCGGCCCGCACCTCGCTCACCGGCACCCCCCAGCGCGCCGCGGCGGCGCTCTCGAGCATCATGCGGGCCGCCGCGCCCACGCGGCGCATCGGCTCGAAGAAATGGCGCATGCTGCGCGAGCCGTCGGTGTCCTCGTTGCCGTAGCGCCTCTGGTCGGCCGGGGCCTGCTCGACGCGCACCCGCGGCCACTCGGCCTCGAGCTCATCGGCCACCACCAGGGCAAGACTGGTGCGAATGCCCTGGCCCATCTCCACCCGCTGCACCGTGATGGTGACCGTGTCATCGGGGTGCACCGCCACGAACACCAGGGGGTTCTCGACGGCCCCGCCGGGCTCGGCGGCCACTCCGTACGGGCGGGGCGCGGCGAGCGCGATCTGGCCCGACTGGCGCACGCACAGCACCAGAGCGCCGAGCGCGGCGGCGCCTTTCACCACGGTGCGGCGCGTGATCCCGGGCGGGGCGCCGGCTTCGGGAGCGCTCATGGGTGCGGCCTCAGCGCCTGCGCCGCCTGGTGAATCGCCGCCCGGATGCGCGGATAGGTCCCGCAGCGGCACAGGTTGCCCGCCATCGCGGCGTCGATCTCGGCGTCCGTCGGCTGCGGCGAGCCGTGCAGCAACGACACCGCGCTCATGATCTGGCCGGCCTGGCAGTAGCCGCACTGGGGCACCCCGAGCGCGAGCCAGGCCTCCTGAACGGCGCGGCCGAGGCGATCGTGCCCGATGCCCTCGATGGTGGTGATGGGTTTGCCCTGCACGGCGGCGAGCGTCGTCACGCAGCTGCGCACCGCCTGGCCGGACACCTGCACGGTGCAGGCGCCGCACAACCCCATGCCGCAGCCGTACTTCGTGCCGGTGAGCCCGAGCTCATCCCGCAACACCCACAGTAGCGGGGTGTCCGCGGAGGCCTCGACGGCGACCGGGTGCTCATTGATGTGCAGCGTCATCGGCATGATTCCTCCGATCGGCTCTCCGGCTCTTGGGCGAGGCGGATGGTACGCCCCTCGAGTAGGCCTCGCCGTAGACCTCGAGCGCCGCGGGCACCGCGCAGCGAGCCTCGATCCGTGCCACGACCTGCTCGCGATAGGGCGTCAGCCCGTTCTGCGTCAAGGGCTCGCGGCGCAGCCGCGCCACCTCCGCCACGGTGTATCGAGGAGCCCGGCTCCCGCCGGCCACCGGCGCGCCCATGTCAAACACCACCCAGTTCATCACCTTCGTCAGCATCGGGCTCGAGAGGCCGCTCAGCGCCACATCCGGCAGGCGCACGATGAACTGCCGCCCCTGACGCGTGCAGAGGAAACTGCCGGTCAGCCCCGCGAGCGTCGGCACCGATTTCGGCGCCGAGACCCCCTCGACCCCGTGACAGCCGCCGCAGGAGGTGAGATAGGCCACCTGCACCGCGCTCAGGCGGCTCACCGGCTGCGGCGAGGCCGGGCCGGGCGCGGCCCGGGCCCGATCCGCGGCAGGCGGCCCCGGGGCGCGGGACGCCCGGCAGTCCCGTGCGCCGCAAGCGCCTGCGCCCGCCACCCCCGGGGGCGCGGACCGGGCCGCCGCGGCCGCAAGCAGCGCCAGCGCGCCGATCCACACCCGCTTGCCCGCCGTGACCATGGCCCGCGCTGCCCCCGCGCCTTACTGCGCGAGGCCCACCAGCACCGCCATCGAGCAGTGATACTCGAAGCTCTGCGTGCCGAAGCACCAGATGATGTGGTTGTTGGCCTGCGGGCGGTAGATGGGCATCGCGTGGTCGGTGTTGAGGCAGCTGCACTTGTTGCATTCGTTCGCCCCGCAGCAGTCCCGATAGGCGATGAGATACGCGCGCTCATCGGCGGGGTTGATGCAGCTGCCGATCCAGGAAGTCGGCGAGGGCTGCGATCCGGGCGGACAGGTGTGCACGCTGCCGCCGCAGCACGAGCACAGATTGCCGTCGATGCCGCAATAGCGCCAGTAATTGCAGGCCGTGTCATCGTGCGTCTGCGCCGCGCGGCTGAAATCGGTGCCCTTGGCGGCATCCGCCGCGCGCGCCCGCTGCACCGGCAGCAGCGGAAACGCCGGCGCCGCCACGAGCAGCGCCCCGAGCCTCGAGAGCGCGCTGCGCCGCGAGAGCCGGCCGGCGAGGCGGCGCGTGAGCCGCTCGCCCCAATTGTCGAGATCGGATCGGTTCATGACTACTCCCCTTTCACCCTGACCAGGCCCGGCTCCACGATCTGCGTGGCGCGCCGCACGGCCCCGGATTCGGCGCTCATGATCCACAGCCACCGGTACGACAGCGCGAACAGCAGCGGATGCGCATCCTGGGTGACCGCGAGCAGATACGCGTGCTCGGGCACCTCCCAGCGGTGCAGCAGCCGGTGCGTGCGCGCATCGAGCACCCAGATCTGAGTGCCCGGCTTCTCGAAGCTCCACGGCGGACCCTCGTGCATCAGCACGAAGAGCCGGTGGCGCGAGCGCTCGTACGCGAAGGGCACCTGCCCGCCCGGCCGCCAGGTGATCTGGCCCACGTGCGAGGTGGCCGGGGACAGGCCGGCCGCCGCCTCGATCGACCAGGGCTTGCCGAACCTCGGCGTGTCGGCGAGATGGACCGGGTGGACCCAGCCGTCGTAGGTCACGAACAGCGCGAGGCCGCTGTGCTCATCGGCGACGCTTTCGTCCATCACCGGGTCGCTCATGACGTCAAAGAAGCGCTTGGTCCGGTGAACGGCGTAATGGCCCTGCGCATCGACGTCGGCCACGGCCATCGAGCCGTCCGCGCACAAAGAGGCGAAGCCGCGCCTGCCGAAGGGGAACACCAGGCCGCAGCCGGGAACCTCCACCGAGGTGAGCACCTTGCGCGCGCGCAGATCGATCACGGTGACCGAGGGGGCGGGCTGAAAGGTGTAGTCATATCCGTAATGCCCGTCGGGGCTCAGGGCGAACGAGTGCGTCTTGGGATCGGAGATGAGCCGGCCCGGCAAGGCGATCTCATCCTCGTTGCGCAACGTGGGGCCGCCGTAGATCGACAGCACGTCCTCGCGCTTTCCCCGATTGCCGAGCGTCCAGTAGGTTTCCGAGATGTAGAGCGTGCGCCCATCGGGCGCCCACGCGAAATTCGCGTACTGCGAGGAATACACCGTCGCAACGGTCTTCGCCGTGTCCCCGTCGATGATGCGCACGCCCCCGCTCGTCACCCCGTCCATGCCGCTGTAGGTGAGCTCGTGCGCCGTGAGGCCCGTGAAGGGGGTGACGCCGGCCGTCTCGCTCTGCAGCACCGGGGGCGCCTCGTGCGCGGCCCGCGCCGGCGCGCTCATCCCCGCGGCAAGCAGCATCGAGAGCGCAACCGCCCCGCCCGCCATGCGTGCCTCTTGTGCGATTCGCTTCATAACCTCGCCCCTTAGCTGTTGTGGACCAGGATCAGCAGGCTTCCTTACTTCCCGCCGCAGCGCGCGGCCACGGCCTCGATCCGCGCCGAGTGCAGCATCGCCGCCGCGGCGTACGTGACGACCGCCGCCACCAGCCAGCGCAGCAGGTGAAGCGGCAGGCTCTTGACGATGAACGCGGCGATCAGCACCCCGGCCACCCCGCCGACCGCGAACCCGATCGAGGGTCCCCAGGCGAAGCGGCGGCTGCGCAGGAAGCGCACGCCGGCCACCGGCAGCATCACCCCGCCCGAGCCCATCATGATCGGGAAGGCGGCGCGCAGATTGAAGCCGAGCAGCGCGAGCACCACCATGGTCGGGGCGTACCAGCCGATGCCGATGGTGGAGAGCGCGCCGAGGATGAAGTTGGCCGCCACGGCCGCGATGAACCGCCAGCCGGTGAGCGCGAGGGCCGCGCCGCCCACGGGAAACGTGCCGAGGTTGCCCATGATGAAGAACGCCGCCGCGAGCAGCAGGGCGGCGCCCATGAACAGCTGGATCGAGCGGCGCGGCATGGCGCTCACGATGCCCGCCCCGAGCCACGCCCCCACCGTGGCGCTCGCCACCATGGTGAGCAGCAGCTTCGGATCGACGGTGATCAGGGTGACGAAGATGACCGTCTCGGCGATGCCGACCGCGACGCTGCCGACGGTGAGGGTGCCGGGGATGAGCTCATCGCTCGGCCGGCCGCGCAACTTGTAGAGCGCCGTGGTCGTGGCGTAGGAGCCGATGCCGAGGGCGTCGCCGAAGTTGGTCAACAACCCGATGCCGAGGTCGGACCAGGTCGGGCGCTCGCGCCGCTCGCCGCGGCGCGCCAGGCGCACCCAGTGCGCGAAGAACACCGCGCTCAAGGCCGCGATCAGCGCAAACAGCCCGATCTTGGCCGCACTCATGCACTCGCTCCCGGGCGCGGGCGCCTCAGGCTGCGCTCGAGCGCATCGCGGGTCTGCAGGTAGCGGATGGTGGCCCGGGCGCCCACGCGGCTCAAGGCGTGCAGGCGGATCGGGCGCACCGGCGTCACGGGAAAATCGAGGCTCTCGGGCGCCTCCCCGAGCGCGCGGCGAGCGAGCAGCCGTCCCATGGCGCTCGCCATCGCGACCCCGCGGCCGTTGTAGCCGAGCCCCGCCAGCAGGCCCGGCGCCGGCTCGTGCAGATGCGGCAGGCCATCGCGGGTCATGGCGACGAGCCCGCCCCAGCGATACTCGAGCGCCGTCCCGGAAAGCTGCGGATACAGCTCGCGCATCGCCTGCTCGTGAGCGGGCGTCGCCGAGGGCGCCGGGAGGTCCGCGTAGGAGCCGCGCGTGCCGAGCACGAAGCGCCCGGAGGCATCGAGCCGGAAGTAACGCAAGATCCGCTGCGTGTCGGAAACCGACTGCCCCCCCGGCAGGATGCCCGCGCGCAGCGCCGGCGGCAGGGGCGCCGTGGCCACCTGGATGGAGGGCACGGCGACCACCGTACGGCGCAGCGCATCGAACGCGCGGCCGGTGTAGGCGTCGGTCGCCACGATGACCGTCCGGGCGGCGATCGAGCCCTGCGCAGTCTGCACCCACCATGCATCGGCGCGGCGCGCGAGGCTCGAGACGGCGCTGCTCACGAAAAGACGCGCTCCCTCCTTCAACGCCGCCCGCGCCAGCCCGCGCAGGTACGCGAGCGGCTGCACCGTGCCCCCGCGCCGATCGATCCACCCGCCGCAGTAGCGCCTCGAGCCGGTGAGCTGCGCCGCCTCGCGATCGGACAGCACGGAGGCATCGGCGCCGCGGCTGCGCCACTGCGCGGCGCGCCGCTCGATGAGCTCGAGGTGGCGCTCCCCGACGGCGAGCTGCAGCCAGCCGGTGCGCACCGCATCGCAGTCGATCGAGTAACGCCGGATGAGCTCGAAGACCAGCTCCGGCGCCGAGCCCGAGCAGGCCGTGAGCTGCGCGCCGATCCGCTCTCCGTACAGGGACTCGAGCACCTGCGGGTCGTGCTTCAGGCCGGCGATCACCTGGCCGCCGTTGAGCCCCGAGCCGCCCTCCCCGATCCGTCCCGCCTCGAGCACCGCCACATCGCGCCCCGCCGCGGCCGCGTGCAGCGCGGCCGAGAGCCCGGTGTAGCCGGCGCCGATCACCACGATCTCCGCGCGCCCCTGCCCCGAGAGCTGCGGCAGGGGCGCCATCGGCGCACCGGTCGCCGCCCAGAGCGAGCCCGTCGCCGGCCGCGTCACGGTCAAGGAACTGCCCCGTTCATTTATCGTTTATCGATCTTTATTAATCGCCTTATGGGCCAGCATAGGACAGCACCCGGACGGCGTCAACGCATCGCCCGCCGCCGATCCGCCGGCGCGGCCCCCCGGGCGCGACTGCGGTGCGACTGCGGCGGCGGTGGCGGGCACGGGCACGGGCCCGCGCGCGCGATGCGCGCGCGGGATGGGAGCGGGCGGGGTTGCGGGGGGGAAGCGGCGCGCGCTCAGGCGGAGGGAGCGGCGGGGCGGCGCGCGAGGTATTCCTGCACGGAGCGCAGGCCGAGCTCGTGCGCCGTGGTGAGGCTCTCCAAGTGCTCGCGGCTGTTGACGAGCCCCTGCGCCACGATGAGGCCGAGCTCACTCACGAGCACCGCGTAGGGGAGCTTCGCCACCTGGAAGGCGCGCCCGACCTCCGGGGCGTTGGCGAAGCGCTCGGGCGCGATCGCAAAGCGCTGCGCCATCTGCCGCTGCGCATCGGGATCGCCGTCGCCGATGAGCAGGAGCTCGAGCCTCTCGCTCTGCGCGAAAGCCCTGACGGTCGGCAGCAGGGACTTGCAGATCGGACAGGTCGGGGAGACGAAAAAGAGCAGCCTCAGCGCCCCGCCCGGCGCCGGCCCGCCGATCTCGGCCGAGCCGCCCGCGAGGGTGCGCACCGTGAGGCGCGGGGCGGCCTCCCCGGTCTGCGGCCCGCGCCCGAGCGCGAGCGCCCCGACCGGCGCGATGCGCTCATGCAGCACGCCCACCTGCCGGGCCAAGGCCAACACCGCCACGGCGAGCGCGATGATGGCGACCCACAACATCGCCTGGGAGACGAGCAGGATCATACGAACCTCTTGCGAAGCTGCGCGGAGGACTGGCGCAGCGAGAGCAGCTCGCCGAACGCCCGGTAAAGCGCGTACGCGGCAACGCCCGCCCCCAGGCCATCGGCCCATTGCAGGGGCGCGAGCAGCGGCTGCGGGCGGCCGAGCAGGACGGTCATCGCGGCCGCGAGCAGGAGGTTGCGCGCGAGGAGGGGGGCGCTCAGGCTCTGGCGCAGCCCGGACTGGAAGCAGCCGCAGTCGATTTCCCGCCGCCCGCGCGCGAGGTTGACGCCCATCGCGAGCGCAAAGGCGCAGAGCAGCCCGATCGCGAGCGCCGCGCCCGCCTCGAGCCGGACCGCGCTCACGAGCGACACGGCGGTGAGGAGCTCCAGGGCGAGGAGGATCCAGGCCGCCGGCGCGGCAAGCGCCTCGGGCAACAGGCGATAGTTGGCCACGACGCCCGCGAGCTCGCGGTGGTGCCTCAGCTTGGCGGCGGCCGCCGTGGCAAACACCAGCGCGCCGAGCACGCGGCAGGCGAGCGCGATGGCGGGGTCGATGCTCATGGCCCCCTCAGGCGATGCGGCGCAGCACGCCCCGCAGTGTCTCGACCATGTCGCGGATCTGCTCCTCGGTCGCGATGAACGGGGGCGCCACCGCGAGGATATCGGCGGTGAAGCGCAGCAGCAGCCCCGCCTCCACGCCCCGCTCGAACGCCTCCCGCGCCCTCGCTCCGGGCTGTCCTTCCCGCGCCCCCAACTCCACCGCCGCGGCGAGGCCGAAGTTGCGGATGTCGATGACATGCGGCTCCTCCCGCAGCGAGTGCACGGCCTCCTCGAGCACCCCCGAGAGCTGCGCGGCGCGCTCGATCAGGCCGTCTTTCTCGAGCGCCGCGAGCGTCGCGAGCCCCGCGGCGCAGGCGACCGGATGGCCGGAGTAGGTGTAGCCGTGGAAGAGCTCGATCGTCTGCTCGGGCCCGCGCATCAACGCATCGTAGACGCTCTGGTGCGCGATCACCCCGCCGAGGGGGATCACGCCGTTGGTGACGGCCTTGGCAAAGGTGAGCAGGTCCGGCCTCACACCGAGGCGCTGCGCGGCGAAGGGGGTCCCCACACGGCCGAAGCCGGTGATGACCTCATCGAAGATGAGGAGGATGCCGTGGCGGGTGCAGATCTCGCGCAGGCGCTCGAGGTAGCCCACCGGAGGGACGATCACCCCGGTCGAGCCCTGCATCGGCTCGACGATCACCGCGGCGATGGTCGAGGCGTCGTGCAACGCCACCAGCCGCTCCAGCGTGTCGGCGAGGTGCGCTCCCCAGGCGGGCTGGCCGCGGGTGAAGCGCATGTGGGTCGGATCGTAGGTGTGGGGCAGATGGTCGACGAAGGGGGCGCTCAGCGCGCCGAACACGCGCCGGTTCGATCCGATGCCGCCGGCGGAGATCCCACCGATGCCGACGCCGTGATAGGCGCGCTCGCGGCCGATGATGCGCACCCTGCCCGCCTCCCCGCGCGCGTGGTGATACGCCAGCGCGATCTTCAGGGCGCTGTCCACGGCCTCCGAGCCGGAGTTGGTGAAAAAGACCCGGTTGAGCCCCTCGGGCGCCCAGTGCGCGACCCGCGCCGCCAGCTCGAACACCTTGGGGTGTCCCACCTGGAAGGTCGGGGCGAAGTCAAGCTCGCCGATCTGGCGGCGGACGGCCTCGATGATCTCGGGCCGGCCATGCCCGAGCGGGGTGCACCACAGGCCCGAGAGGCAGTCGAACACCCGCCGGCCGTCGGCCAGGGTGAAATACGCCCCCTGGGCGCCGCTCACCAGGGTGGGGTGGCGCTTGAAGTAGCGGTTCGCCGTGAAGGGCATCCAGAAGGCGGACAGATCGGGCGTGGTGTTCATGACGCCCAATATGGGCGCCGCCCGCCCGGCCACCGAGCTACACTCATGCAGATAGATCACCAGACTGTACTGGCGTCCTCTACGATACAGTGATCATGAGTGCCAAGCCCTCGAGCCTCCCCACCCGGGTCGGGGCGATGTCGGCCGAGCTGCGCGGGCGGATCCTCGCCGGACAGCTCGCCCCGGCAGACCGCCTGCCCTCGGTCCGGGCGCTCGCCCGCTCGCGCAATGTCAGCCCCTTCACCGCCGCGAGGGTCTACGAGCTGCTGGTTGCCGAGGGCCTCATCGAGGCCCGCCGCGGCTCCGGCTACTACGTGGCCCGTGACGCCGACGCCTTCGGCGCGCGCCACCTCGGCGGATCGGAGCCGCTGGTCGATTCCATCTGGGGACTGCGGCGCGACTACGACGGCGAGGCGCTTCAGGTCGATGCCGGCTGCGGCTGGCTGCCGCCGCACTGGCTGTTCGGAGACGGTGTGCGCGCCGCGCTCACCCAGGTCGCCCGCAGGCCCGCCGTGTGCGCGGGCCGATATGGGAGCAGCTACGGCCTGCGCGCGCTGCGCCATCATCTGGCGCGCCACCTGACGCTGCGCGGCGTGGAATGCGCCGAGGAGCAGATCGTGCTCACGCAAGGGGCCAGCCAGGGGCTCGAGCTCGCGATCTGCGCACTCTCGCACCCCGGGGAGGCGGTCCTCGTCGATGATCCGGGCTATCCCTACGTGCTCGCCATGCTGCGCGCCCGCGGCCGCCGGCCCGTCGGCGTGCCGCGCACCGACCGCGGGCCCGACGCCGGCGCGCTCGAGAGGCTCGCCGCGCAGACGCGCGCGCGGCTGTTCATCACCAACACGACCTATCAGAATCCGACCGGTACCACCACCTGCGCCCAGAGCGCGCATGCGCTGCTGCGGGTGGCCGAGCAGCACGGGCTCACGATCTGCGAGGATGACATCTTCGCCGAGCTCTGCCCCGAGCGCACCACCGCGCTCGCCTCGCTCGACCGGCTCGAGCGGACGGTCTATGTCGGCAGCTTCTCCAAGACCATCGCGCCGAGCCTGCGCGTCGGCTATCTCGCGGCACGGACCGATCACGCCGAGCACCTGGCGCGCCTGAAGAACGTGATGTCGCTCTCCTCCTCGGAGCTGATGGAGCACATCGTGCTCGCCATCCTCACCTCCGGGCGCCACCGCACGCACCTCGAGCGGCTGCGCCAGCGCATCGCCGAGGCCCGCGCACGCCTCACGCGCCGGCTGCGCGAGGCGCGGATCGAGGTCAGCCCGCGCACCGGCGGCATGTTTCTCTGGGCGAAGCTCCCCGGGGAGCCCGCGGAGCTGCTGCGCCGCGCCAAGGGGCAGGGAATCCTCCTCGCCCCCGGCGAGCTCTTCAGCCCGCTCGGACAGCCGAGCGGGCATTGGCGATTCAACGTCGCCCACGCCGACGATGAGCGGCTCTACGGGTTCCTGCGCACTCTGCCGGGCTGATGCGCCGCGGGAAGGAGCCGGCGCGGAAAGCGCAAACGCTTGCCATCACCGTGCCGAAAGCCGGAATATCCGAGTTTTTGCGGCAACCCCGCTCGAGCGGGCCCGCCGGAGAGCATCTGGCATGTGGAAGTCGATCGTGGCGGTGGGAGTGGGGGCGGCGCTCGGGGCGTGGCTGCGCTGGTGGCTCGGCAACCGGCTGAATGGCCTCTTCCCCTCGCTTCCTCCCGGCACGCTCGCCGCCAATATCCTCGGCGCCTACGTGATCGGCCTCGCGATCGCCTTCTTCGTGCGCAACCCGGCGCTGCCGGCCGAATGGCAGCTGTTCATCATCACCGGCTTTTGCGGGGGATTGACCACGTTCTCGACCTTCTCGGCCGAGGTCGTGACGGCGCTGCAGCGCGGCCAGAGCGGCTGGGCGCTCACCGAGGTGGCCACCCACGTCACCGCCTCGCTGCTCGCGACCTTTGCCGGCATGGCGACCATCACGTGGGTCAAGGGATAGGCGCCGGCGGGCGCACCGGGCCGGGCACGCGGCCCGGCTCCGGCGCCTCTTGAGGCAGGACGGCTCAGCGGCGGGTGAAAAACGCCTGCGCGGCGGCGGCGAACTCCTCGGATTTCAGCCGGACCGCGAATTCCCGCAATTCCTCCTCCATCCGCCCCGCCACATCGTGCGTGCGCCCATGGCGCAGCAGGCGCTTGGTGGCGAGCACGGCCTTGCCCGGGCGGCAGGCCACGGCCCCGGCGAGGGCCCTCGCCTCCTCCATCAGCCCCTCATCGTCCACCACCCGGTTGACGAGGCCGCAGGCCCGGGCGGCCGGCGCATCGAGCGGCTCCCCGAGCAGCAGCAGCTCCGCGGCGCGCTGATGGCCCATCAGGGCCGGCAACAGCAGCGTGCTCGCCGCCTCCGGCACCAGGCCGAGCTGCACGAACGGTGCGATCAGCTTCGTGCTGCGCTCGGCCGCGACCACCAGATCGCAGTGCAGCAGCAGCGTGACGCCGAGCCCGGCCGTGGGGCCGTGCACCGCCGCGATCAATACCTTGCTCATCGCGGCCACGGCGCGCACGAAGCGGCCCGTGGGGTGGGCGGGATCCTCGAGCGGCGGACCGGCGAGGAAGTCCCTGAGGTCGTTGCCGGCGGTGAAACAGACGCCCTCGCCGCTCAGCAGCACGACGCGCACCTCATCGAGCGCCTCGGCCGTCGCGATCGCCTCGGCCAGCGTGCGATACATATCCAACGTCAACGCGTTTCGCTTCTCGGGCCGGTTCAAACGGATCTCGCACACCGCGTCGCGGTATGTCACGATTACCTGCTCGCTCATGATGCGTCCGCCTCGAGGCTTGCCTCGACAGAAAAATAGTATGATATTACTTGTTTCAGAGCCGACCTCCACGATGATATCGGGGTTCCATGCGCGACTCGATCGTCCGGCGGAAAGTACCTAGGCGACCCTCATCATGTTGCAGCCGCTGCCGCTCCTGAGCCGCCTCAACCTGGAACGGGCGAAATCGAGCCACGACCAGATCGCCGCCCTCCTCGGCATGGAGCTGTTGAAAGGACTGTATCCGCCGGGCACCAACATGCCGCCGGAGCCGGAGCTCATCGCGCGCTTCCACGTCTCGCGCACGGTGATCCGCGAAGTCATGAAAACCCTCTCCGCCAAGGGCTTCGTGGTTTCCAAGACCCGCGTCGGCACCCGCGTGCGCGAGCGCATGTACTGGAACTACTTCGACGCGGACGTGCTCGCGTGGCGGGTGCGCCTGGGGTTCGATGACGAGTTCATGCACGGCCTGGTGGAGGTCCGCCGGGCGCTCGAGCCGGCCGCGGCGGCGCTCGCCGCGCAACGGCGTGGCGAGCAGGACGTTGCGCGCCTGCGCGAGTGCCTGAAGCAGATGAGCCGCGGCGGGCACACCCGCCAGAGCTTCGCCGAGGCGGATCTTGATTTTCACCTGGTGGTGGGCAACGCCACCGGCAACCCCATGATGCGCTCGGCGGCGGGCGTCATCGACACCGCGCTCGTCGCCTCCTTCATGTACAGCTCCCCGGTCGACGATCCGCTCGATTACCAGGCGACCGTGGCCGCCCACACCGACATCGTCGATGCCATCGAGGCGGGCGATGAGTCCGCCGCCGCCGAGGCCATGCGGCGCGTGATCGACATCGGCGTCGACCGCATCGACCTCACCCGGCGCATGCAGGCGAAGAAACGCTGATCCGCGCGGGGGCGCGGATCGGGCTTCGAAAGCGCGCGCGAGCGCGCCGCCCCGAGGCGCCCGGTCAGTCGATCGCCTCGGCCGAGGCGAGGCCCCCGTCGGGGCGGTGTTTGCGCCAGAGCTCCTGGATGGATTCGAGCGTGCGGCCCTTGGTCTCGGGCACGAAGCGCAGCACGAATACCACCGACAGCACGCTCATCGACCCGTAGATCCAGTAGGCGAAGCCGTGGTTGAAGTGCGCATTGAGCCAGCCGTTGCCATCGAGCACCTTGAACGACCAGGAGACGAACAGGTTGGCCAGCCACTGCGCGGCCACCGCGATGGCCATCGCCTTGCCCTTGATGGAGTTGGGAAACATCTCGGCGAGCAGCACCCACACGACCGGGCCCCAGGAGAGCGCGAAGCCGGCGATGTAGGCGACGACCGCCACCAGCGCCCACAGTCCCACCGCGTGCGCGGCGAAGAGCCCGCCGAGGGCGAACATCGCCACCGCCATCGCGCCCGAGCCGATCACCAGCAGCGGCTTGCGTCCGAGCCGGTCCACGGTGGCGATCGCGACGAACGTGAACAGCAGGTTGGCGGCCCCGACCACCACGGTCTGCAGGAACGCGGAGTTGGTGGACGCGCCCATGTTCTGGAACATGAGCGGCGCGTAGTAGAGCACCGCGTTGATGCCGACCAGCTGCTGGAACACCGAGAGCAGGATGCCGATCAGGAGCACCGGCAGGCCGAAGGCGAGCAGGCGCTCGCTGCGCACCGTCAGCGTGCGCTCGATGTCGGCCAGAATCCCGGGCGCGGCGGCCGCGCCGTTGACGCGCGTGAGCTGGCGCAAGGCCTCCTCGTTGCGGCCGCGCATCACGAACCAGCGCGGCGTATCGGGCACGAAGCAAAGCAGCGCCAGAAACAGCAGCGCCGGCACCGACTCCGAGGCGAACATTACCCGCCAGGCCGTCGAGAGATACCAGGCATGGGTGCCGAGCGACTGGATGAACCAGTTGACGAAGTACACGAGCAGGATGCCGACGACGATGGCGAGCTGATTGAAGGAGACCAGCCGCCCGCGGATCTCGCTCGGGGCGATCTCCGCGATGTACAGCGGCGAGATCATCGAGGCGATGCCGACGCCCATGCCGCCCACGATGCGGTAGCAGATGAAGGGCACGAGCGCCGCCGGGCCCATGCGCCCGATCACCCCGAGCCCGAGCTCCGGCACGGCCGAGCCGATCGAGCCGAGGAGAAACATCAGGGCCGCCACCATCAGACCGCGCTTGCGCCCGAGCCGGCTCGAGATCCAGCCCGCCACCCCCGAGCCGAGCACGCAGCCGAGCAGCGCGCTCGAGATCGTCCAGCCCGAGAGCGTGCTCGCGGCGGTCTGGGAGAGGTGCTGCGGATCGATGAAGTAGTGATCGATCGCCCCGACCGCCCCGGAGATCACCGCGGTGTCGTAGCCGAACAGCAATCCGCCGAGCGTGGCCACGAAAGTGAGCGCGACCACGAGCCCTGTATTGCTCTTGCCCATCAATGTCCCCCGCTTGCCTGAGATCCGTCGCCCGCCCCCGGTTGCTTACGAGGCGGCCGCGCGCGCCGCTGCGCCCGCACCCGGGGCAGATGCCTGCGGCCGGGCGCGTCGGCCCGAGCCGGTTGATCGAGGCGGTACCGCCCGAGTATGCCCGGTTGCTCGGGAAAAGTGCGATGATTCGCGAAGCGGCGGGAGCGCGCGGCCAAGGCTGCGCGCGAGCCTCTCAGGCGCTCGGGCCCGCCGGGGAGGCCGCGAGGATGCGCAGCGCGTACTGCGCATAGACCTCGCAGACGAATCGCGTGCTGAGCTTGTGGTCCGGCGTGTACCAGTAGGCCACGCGATCGCCCATCGCCCCGATGGCCGCAACCGCCAGCCAGACGTCCGGCACGGTGAACACCCCCTGCTGCGCGCCCCGCTGCACGATGTCCGTGAGCAGTTGAATGGACTGCTGGCGCAGCCCGAGGCTGGCCGCACTGAGCGCCGGCGAGAGCGCGTGCAGCTCCGCGTTGGCGACGACGGCGAGCATCGGGAACGCCGACTGCATCCCAACATGCCCCCGCACGTAGGCGAACACCTGATCGCGCGGGTCCTCCCCGCAGCCCTGCAGGGTGCGGCGGACACGCCGAAGCAGCTCTTCGTGTCCGATGCGACACAACGCCGAGAGCACGTGCTCCTTGGAGGGGTAGTGCGCATAGAGCGAGGCCGGCTGGACGCCGACCGCATCGGCGAGCTCGCGGATCGAGGCGCCGGCATAGCCTCGCTCGGCGAACAGTTTCAGTCCCGCCGCCAGGATCAGCCCGCGGGTCCCGGGAGGCTTGTGGGCGGGCAGCAGGGTGGCATCGGTGGCTGCGAGGCGTCGGGTCGCGGTCTGCAGCATGGGAAGACTACCGATCGTTCGTTCTTGATCTGGAGGGTCAACTGTCGCAGTTCTACGCCACGGGGAGCCGCCCTGTCAACGAGGGCGCACGAGGTAGTGTCTCAGTTTGAAATTCGTCCCGCTTGACTCGACCGGCTCCCGGCGCTAATGCTTAGCGCAAAGCATCTACCGGAGCCATGCATGCCAAGAGGACCAAAAGGTCAGAAGCGCCCGGCCGACGTCATCGGCGCGGCCATCCAGATCGCCAAGATCGCCACTAGGGAGATCGAGGAGGACCTTGGCGAGACTGAGGACGGCAGGGATAAGGCGGCGGTAGCCTTGGGCCGAAAGGGCGGCGCTGCTAGGGCGGCGAAGCTCAGCAAGAAGCGCCGAGCAGAGATAGCCAGGGAAGCGGCCAAGAAGCGGTGGGGACGCTAAAAAGCCAAAGGCCAGCCCGAAGACTGGCCTCTGACAGCACCCTTAGTAGCTTGGCATCGCCCACCAAGGGGACCTCGTTGCCGAGGATTTAATGGGCATATTTCAGCCCTAGCCGTGCAGTATTTTACACCATTAGCGCCGCTAATCCAGCCTCATTCTGAGGCTGGCTGGGCCGGTTCCGGGGCGCCTTCCGTTGCCGATATGGGGGTGATCCCGAGCGCCCACAAGACGCACCTCTCAATTGCGACCATATCGGCCGCGATCACTCCGCACTTCACATATCGTCTAGGTCCGTATGCAGCGCGATGATGCGGGTCTAGGCACCGCTCAAGCGACACCGTGGTGATGTAATCGCACTTGGCCCATCGTGGCTCTCCCTGCCCATCCCATTCAAGCGGCCAGTTGCGAAATGACCTGTGATCCATTTGGTGGTGATACGGCATCGGACGATCAGGGGCCGTAGTGCTCAGTGGAACCACCGTCACCAACCTACCGCGCGCCAACTTATTGTTTTGCACGACCACGCACGGTCGGCCAGTTTTGCGCATTTCTGGCGGAACACCGGAACCCGCCATCTCAAAATTCACAATAATGATTCGCCCGCGACTGGGTATTCCGGCTAAAGAGGCCATTCTGTGCGTCCTGAATTAACTACTATCGGACCAGCGGCATTTGGACGGGTATCTGCGGCTGCTCGGTGTGCCGCGTCCCGCCGTACTCCACAATCGTCTCCAATATTGCGTCGCCAATCTTATTTGCTTGATGTTCCGGGAGGCAGCGCATGCTCCACTCAGCGCACATGCCTTGCCAAAGGACTTGGCCGCCAACGGATAGTCGGTCAGCAGCATATTTAATCCATTCATGGTGATCGCTCAGCAGCATCGCCTGATTGCATGCATCCGCGACATCTGCTTGTGACCTTCTGAGTCGCGTGGCAACGCCATCGAACCCTTTAGCTGTCAATCCTTCGAACACCACGCGCTCAGGAGCATCATCTCCGGGTAGCAAATTGCAACCAACGCTCGGCGGTTGATCTCCATCTAGAAATACTATGGATGGCCTCGGAAATCTCTTTTCTTTTACCATGGCCCCGAGCGATCTTCCCACATTGGCTGCGCCATACGGGATCGGCTGATATCTGATGATAAGGTCGCGCTGTTTTGAGTTGGTTATGATCTCTCCAAGGAGAGTTCCCGACCTCTCGTCTTCAACGTATACGTCGGCTTCTGGGTATAGTTCGTCATCCATCTTAGTCATGGCGAATGCCGGACTTACTCCCGTAATTATCTTTTTTTGCCCGTCAGTTTCCATCAGATAGATGCGCCCTTCCGGTGGTAACTCATCGAGTATGTATGGCGAATGAGTGGTCAAAATGCATTGTGACTCGGTGTTTCTACACAGAGTTGCCAGATCGCGAAGCAGTCTACGCTGAGTCCGAGGATGCAGCGACGTCTCGATTTCGTCTATCAACAGAATCGAATACTTTGGCACTATCCGAGGCAACAACTCGGCAATAGCGGTTTCCCCCGCTCCGCTATGGAATCCGGAATAACGGCCCCCATCGCGTGTGAGTACAGGCACTTTTCTGGTGGAATCGACATTCGTTTTTGATAACCTGGCGTACTGGTAGTTGCGGCCAAGAATACGCGACAGTCGTTCCATCGTCTGTTCGTCAAATTCCTCAAAGCCGGCTTCCTTAACCTCCCTTTTTGCCATCCTGGCATAGCCCGTCCTGGCAGAGATCGGTTGAATGCGCCGCAGGTCGATGTACTCGACATTCCGTAGGCGTCGCTCTTCATTTCCGCGCCAACGCTCCGTGCGCTTCCTCACACTAGAGGTGATTGAGCCGGAAGTCGCTCCTTCCCGCATGCTGACCTTTAGTTCTGCTTTTTTGATCGCATCCCACGGCGTATCGGGAAAGAAATCCGAAGCGAAGTTCTCATTGCCGCCGCGAAAGCATGCCGCTACAGCTTGTAAGACCGTGCTCTTGCCGACCCCGTTCTCACCAACCAGCGCGGTTATTGGGAATGGGAACTCGACTCTCTCGCCAATCCAGCCCCGTATTCCAGTTATCTCGATCCATTCAAGACGTTTTGGCCATCCCGCATTGCTTCTCCAGCGGCTATCCAGAAGGCGAACTTCTTTTGAAAGGGGCATTAGCGGCTCCGAAAGCGGCGAGTAACCGGAAAATTGGGGCTAAGGCGCCAGAGCGAACCGGCTTAAAGCTAAAATAAGGATATCAAGATATCTCTTATTATGCAAAAATGCCGGTTCAGAGTCCGGAACTAGCCATTGGAACCCGGTCGAGGGCATCACATTCAGCCGCCATCTAAACATTATACTTGACGCTAAGCATATAAGTTCATATGATATGGCCATGAACAAGTTGCCCGTAGCCAAGCGCGTCCAGATCCTCTCGATGCTCTGCGAAGGGTCTTCGATGCGCTCGATCTCCCGCGTGGCGGACGTCTCGATCAATACGGTCGCGAAGGTGCTGGCGGAGGCCGGGACGGCATGCGCCGGATTCCATGACCGGACCGTCCGGAACGTGGCCGCTCGAAAGGTCCAGTGCGATGAAATCTGGTCCTTCTGCTACGCCAAGCAGCGGAATGTAAAGACGGCTACGGCCGCTCCCGAAGGCGCTGGCGACGTGTGGACCTGGACGGCCATCGACAGCGAATCGAAGCTGATCGTGTCCTGGCTGGTCGGTGGGCGCGATGCGGGCTGCGCCACGGACTTTATAGCCGACCTGAAGGGGCGCCTCTCCAATCGGGTCCAAATCACGACGGACGGCCACAAAGCCTATCTGGAAGCCGTAGAAGGCGCCTTCGGGAACGATGTCGATTACGCGATGCTGGTGAAGCTGTACGGGGAAGGCCCGACTGGCCCGGAGCGCAAGTACAGCCCTTCAATCTGCCTCGGCGCGCGTCCGGAGGTGATTACTGGCGACCCGGACGTGGCGGCGATCTCTACGTCCCATGTCGAGCGCCAGAACCTCACCATGCGGATGTCCATGCGGATGTCCATGCGGCGATTCACCCGCCTTACCAATGCTTTCAGCAAGAAACTGGAGAACCACTACCACGCGCTGGCACTGTACTTCGTTTTCTACAACTTCGTGAAGATGCACAAGACGCTCAAGGCGACTCCGGCCTTGGCGGCGGGGATCACGGACAAACTGTGGACTATGGAAGACATCGTGGCGCTGATCGATGCGGACGCGCCGAAGCCGGGACCGCGCGGGCCGTACAGGAAGCGGTCCGCTCAGCCGGAAATTTCAAAGTGAGGCACTACCGCACGATCGAGGCGCGGCGATGGAAGCCGCTGTCGGTCTTTCTTACATAATGCAGTCGGCGGGGACGTCCTGTTTCCCGCAAGCCATTGAATAGACAGCCTATATCTTCACCCGGCATGCCTCTTGCTTCCGATCGCCGAGCACAGGCCCAACCACACAAGAGCCCGGATGGAGTACAGCCCGATGCATTCCGACATCGATCGAGCGGCCCGGCCGATGCGGGCCTGCCTGCGCACCCAGGAACGCTTTCGTCGAGCGCGGGCGTATCGGAAAGGGTGCGGGGTGTCCCGAGCGCGGCCGGCTACGGCGTCAGCTGCTCGATGGGCAGCGGATGGGCGAGAAAGAACCCTTGCGCATAATCGACGCCAATGCGCCCGAGCTCATCGAGCACTGGCTGCACCTCGACGCACTCGGCCACCGTCTCGATGCCTAGCGTGTGCCCCACCTTGCAGATCGCCTCGACCATGCTGCGATCCACCGGGTCCTCGGCGACACGGCGCACGAACTGGCCGTCGATCTTCACGAAATCGACCGGCAGGGTCTTCAGGTAACTGAACGAGGACAGCCCCGTGCCGAAGTCATCGAGCGAGAAGCGGCAGCCGCGCCGCCTCAGCTCCTGCATGACGAACGCGACGTTCGACAGGTTGGTCACCGCGGCGGTCTCGGTGATCTCGAAACACAGCGCCTCGGCAAGCCCCGACTCCTCGACGTGCTGCACCACGAAGTCGATGAAGGACTGCTCGTTGAGCGAGGTGCCGGAGAGATTGACCGCGAGCAGCGGCAGCTCGCAGGCGTGCGCCCGCCAGGCCGCGAGGAACTCGATCGCCCGGCGCACCACCCAGCGGTCGATCACCGACATGACGTTGTACCGCTCGGCCGCCGGGATGAACTCCCCGGGCGGCACGAGCTGCCCGTTCGCATCGCGCAGCCGCACCAGCAGCTCGTAGAAGGCGCGCCGGCCCTGGGCGATCGGGCGGATGGGCTGAAAGTACAGCTCCAGGCGATTCTCCTCCGCCGCGCGCGTCACCCGCGCCACCCAGTGCATCTCGCGGTGGCGCGGGTGGCTCAGCCCATCGGACTCGTAGAGGTGGATGCGGTTGCGGCCCTCGTCCTTGGCCGCGTAGCAGGCGATGTCCGCGGCGCTCATCAGGCTCGCGACGCTCTCGGTGTCGGCCCGGATCTGCACCACCCCGACGCTCGCGCCGATCGAGAGCGTGACCGCGCCCCAGGTGAAGCGATAGTCGCGGATCGACTGGCGGACCCCCTCGGCGATGCGGGTCGCCTGCTCCACCGTGCAGCTCTCGAGCAGCACCCCGAACTCATCCCCGCCGAGGCGCGCGATGGTGTCGGAGGCGCGCACCCGCGATTGCAGCAGCCCCGTGATGTCGCGCAGCAGCCGATCGCCCGCCGGGTGGCCGCAGGTGTCGTTGACGACCTTGAACTGATCGAGGTCGATGTAGAGCAGCGCATGAGTGGCCTCGCCGCGCTGGGCGGCGGGCACCGCCGCGCGCAGGCGGTTGTCGAACTCGCGGCGGTTGATGAGGCCCGTGAGCGCATCGTGGCTCGCCTGGTAGGACAGCGCGCGCTTCAGGCGCCGCTCGCGGGTCACGTCGTGAAAGACCATCACCGCGCCGATCACCTTGCCCTGGCGGTCGCAGATCGGGGCGGCGGTCTCCTGGATGGCCACCTCGTGGCCCCCGCGCGTGATCAGCACCGCGTGCTCGGTGGCGCCGTTGCTGCGCGCCCGGCCGAGCACGCACAGCAGCGGGTTGTCGATCGGCTCGCGCGTGAGCTCATCGACCAGCGTCAGCACCTCGCCGATCGGCCGGCTGCGCGCCTCCTCGAGGCGCCAGGCGGTGAGGTTCTCGGCCACCGGGTTGATGTACTCGATGCGCCCGTCCGCATCGGTGCTGATCACCGCATCGCCGATCGACTGCAGCGTCACCTGCGCACGCTCCTTCTCGGCGAACATGGCCTGCTCGGCGCGCTTGCGCTCGGTGATGTCGGCGATGGTGCCCTCGTAGCCGGTGACCTGGCCGGAGCCGTCGCGCACGGCGCGGGAGTTCTCCAGCACCACCACGGGCTGGCCGTCGCGCCGGCGCAGCACGAACTCGGCGTTGCGGATCTCCCCCTTGGCCTCCACTTGGCGGATGAACTCGGCCCGGTCATCCGGGTTCCAGTAAAGCGGCGCCAGGTCCCGCAGCCGATAGAGCTGCTCGGCGCTCTCATACCCCAGGATGGCGACGAACGCCGGATTGACGGAGCTGAAGCGCCCGTCGCGCCCGCTCTGGTACACGCCCTCGGCGATGCTCTCGAACAGGCCGCGGAACTTCGCCTCGCTCGCCCGCAGCGCCTCCTCGGCGAGGCGCCTCGCGATGGCGATGCCGGCGATCTGGGCCGCGTGGTCCATGATCCGGCTCTCCCGCTGGCCCGGAAGGCCCGAGGTGTGATGAAACACGCCCAGGCACCCGAGCACCCGGCCGTCGGTGGCCTTGATGGGGGTGGACCAGGCGGCGTTGAGCCCGGTTTTGAGCGCCGACTCCCGATGTTGTTCCCAGAACGGGTCGGTGGCGATGTCCGCCACCAGCACCGGGCGATCGAGGTACACCGCCGCGGCGCAGGAGCCGTTGCGGATATCGATCTGCGCGTGCTCGAGCGCCGAGCGCAGCGGCGCGGGCAGCTTCGGGCCGACCAGATACGCGAAGGTGCGGCCATCCTCGGCGAGCACGGAAATGACACAGACCGTGCCGACGCCCACCGACTCGATGAAGCGGCTCACCGAGGCGAGCACCTCGGCGAGGGGCACGTTGCCGGTGAGCTGCTCGAAGACCGCCCGCTCGGCCTGGGCGACGCGCTCGGTGAGCTCCGACTCGTGCGAGCGGTAGGCGAGCTCGGCGGCCTCGTCGGCCATCAGGCGCATGGACTGCACGATGCCCCGCCGCTCGGCATCCATCGCCTCGAACTGGGCGCTGAAGAGGTGCAGCATCATCCCGAGGTCGGGCATCTCGCTCCCCGTGCGCAGCTGCACCTCCTTCACCACCGCCCGCACCTGCGGATGCAGCCCCGCGGCGCCGGGCGCCATGCCGGGCTCGGCCCGCACGATGGTGGTCGCCGAGGTCGAGGGGACGGTGCCAGGCAGCGCGGGGTCTTCAGCCGGCCTGAGAGACGGCTCTGCGTTTTGGTTGGACATTGTTGAAGGCGGCCCTGCTTCGAGCATCCGCTTTGTAGCGTCCTGGAATCAACCGTAGCGCCCCCGGCGCCGCCGCGCACGCAGCAGGTCGAAAAACCGTGAATTTCCCCTCGCTTTTCCCTCCCGGGCGCCGCCCCTCGGCCCCTGCCCCGCGGGCGCGTGACGCGCCGGTCCGGGCCGCTCCTTGCGCACCCCGACAGACCCCGTCCCCAGGGGGGCTCCTCAGGCTCGCGCGCGAGCGCGGATCCCGGGGGCGGGACAGCCTTCGGCGCCGCCCCGGCAGCCCACGCGGCGGCGGCTTCGCCCGCAGCTCACCTCAGTATGCCAGCAGCGGCGGCTCCTCGATCGCCGGGAGCTGCGCGGCGAGATCGTTGAGGTAGCCCTCCCAGTACCTGCCCTCCCCGAACCAGGGAAAGGCCCGGGGAAAGGCCGGATCGGCCCAGCGCTGGCAGACCCAGCCGGCATGATGCAGCATGCGCAGCCCCCGCAGCGGCTCGATCAGGCGCAGCTCCCGGAAATCGACCTCCGCAAACTGGGCGTAGCCCGAGTGCAGCTGCGCCCACTGGGCCTGCTGCTCGGCGGGCCCTCCGGAGAGCAGCATCCACAGGTCCTGGATGCGCGGCCCCATGGCGCAATCGTCCAGGTCCACGAACAGCGGCCCCTGCTCGCCCCAGAGCAGGTTTCCGAGGTGGCAGTCCCCGTGCAGCCGCACGTGCGAGACGGGGCCGATCTCTGCGTAGACCCCCTCGATGCGCTCGAGCAGCAGCCCGCTCAGGCGCTCGTAGCGCTCGCGCAGCGCCTCGGGCAGCAGCGGCGAGCCAAGCACGATGCGGCGCGCCTCCCGGCCGAGGCGCTCGATGCCTACGGTCGGCCGGCGCTCGAAGGGCCGGCGGGCGCCCACCTGGTGCAGCCGGGCGAGCGTGCGGCCGAGCCGCTCGAGCGCCCCCGGCGCATCGAGCTCCGGAGCGCGCCCCGCGAGGCACGGGAAGGCGGCAAAGCGAAAGCCCTCGATGTGAAACAGGGTCTTGCCCCCGCGCTCGATGGGGGCCGCCACCGGGAGCTCGGCTTCGGCGAGCTCGGCGGTGAAGGCGTGCTCCTCGAGGATCTGCGCATCGCTCCAGCGCCCCGGGCGATAGAACTTCAACACGAGGAAGCCCTGCGCGCCGCCGAGCCGGTAGACGCGGTTCTCGTAGCTGTTCAGGGCGAGCAGGCGCCCGTCGGGCTCGAGCCCCGCGCGAAGAGCGGCCTCGAGCACCCGCTGCGGGCTCAAGCTCGCAAACGGTTGCGCCGCGGCGGATGAGCGCGCGGGGCGGCGGCGGTCTGAGGTTCTGCTCATCGGGATTCGTTTATGATGACCGCCTTCACGGACTCGGACTCCATTCTCGCATGAACCCTTGCAGCATCCTCGTCACCGGAGGCGCCGGCTACATCGGCAGCCACGTGGTCCTGAAGCTCCGCGAGCGCGGCGAGCGGGTCATCGTGCTCGATGATCTCTCGCGCGGCTTTCGCCAGGCGGTGCTCGATACCCCGCTCGTGGTCGGCCGGGTCGGGGACCGGGACACCGTGCGCGAGGTGCTCGCCACGCACCGCATCGACACGGTGATGCACTTCGCCGCCTACACCATCGTCCCGGAATCGGTGCGCGAGCCGCTCAAATACTACGGCAACAACACCTGCTCGACCCGCTCGCTGCTGCAATCGTGCCTCGAGGCCGGGGTGCGCCACCTCGTGTTCTCCTCCACCGCCGCGGTGTACGGCACCCCCGCGAGCGGCCTCGCCGCCGAGGACAGCCCCACCGCGCCCATCAACCCCTACGGCACCTCGAAGCTGATGTCGGAGTGGATGCTGCGCGATGTGTCGGCGGCCTCGCCCCTGAGGCACGTGGCGCTGCGCTACTTCAACGTGGCGGGCTCGGACTCGGCGTGCCGCGTGGGCCAGGCCACCCCGCAGGCCACGCTCCTCGTGAAGGTCGCCTGCGAGCACGCGCTCGGCAAGCGCCCCGAGGTCTCGATCTTCGGCACCGACTACTCGACCGCCGACGGCACCGGGGTGCGCGACTACATCCACGTGGAGGACCTGGCGAGCGCGCACCTCGATGCGCTCGAGTACCTGCGCGGCGGGGGCGACTCCACGGTCCTCAACGTCGGCTACGGCCATGGCTACAGCGTGCGCGAGGTGCTGCGAAGCGTCGAGCGGGTCTCGCGCCGGCCCCTCACGATCCGCGAGCAGCCGCGGCGCGCGGGGGACCCACCGGCGCTCGTGGCGAAGGCCGAGCGCATCCGCAGCCTCCTTCGCTGGACGCCCCGGTTCGATGACCTCGATACCATCGTGCGCCACTCGCTGGCGTGGGAGGAGCGGCTCGAGCGCGAGCCGTGGGGCTAGTACCCCACCCGGGCGAGAGTACAATCGCCACGATGCGGTGGATGCGCCCTAAGTCCTTGAGCGGCCTGATGCTTCTCGGGCTGGCGCTGCTTGCCCTGCCGCTGCTCGTGGCCATCGTCACCGCGGCCCTGCAGTTCCGCACCCTCTCCTCCCGGGGCCAGCGGATCGTGCTGCAGGGCGTCACCGCCGCCCGCGAGAGCCAGAAGCTCTTCAGCGAGATCGACTCCCTCGACCGCACCTCCCGCCTGTACGACGTGCTCGATGACTCGAAGCTCCTGCAGGCCTACAAGCACCAGGACGAGGCGCTCTCGGCCACGCGCCGGATGCTCTACCGACAGGCGGGCGCGCCCGCCCGGCGCACGCTCATCCAGCTCGCCGCGATGCAGAGGCGGATCCGCCACCTGGTGCTCACCACCCCGCCCGGCATTGCCGCGGCGCAGACCGCGGCATTCACCCGGCACTTCGCCACCCTCGGGGCCCTGGTCGATCGCATCGCGCGCCAGAGCAACCAGCAGATCGACGCCGAGGTCGCCTCGCTCCAGGCGCTCACCGAGCGGGCGCGCGAGCTGCTCTTCTGGCAGGCCGCGCTCCTCATTCCCCTCACCGTGGTCGCCATCTCGCTGCTCACGCTGCTCGTCGGGCGCCCGCTTCGCCAGATCGACCAGGCGATCCGCGCCCTCGGCCACGGGAGCCTGCACCAGGGCATCACCGTCAGCGGCCCGGATGACCTCGAGCGCCTCGGCAAGCAGCTCGAGTGGCTGCGGCAGCGCCTGCTCGATCTCAACGCCGAGCGCGACCGCTTCCTGCGCCACATGTCGCACGAGCTCAAGACCCCGCTTGCCAACATCCGCGAGGGCACCGAGCTGCTGATGGATGGGGCGGTGGGCGCACTCGATTCCAACCAACGCGAGGTCACCGCCATCCTGCGCGACAACGGCATCCAGCTGCAGCGCATGATCGAGAACCTGCTCTCCTTCAGCGCCTGGCAGACCTCCACCGTGGGCCTCGATGCGAGCGAGTTCAGGCTGCGTCCGCTCGTGCGCCAGGTGCTCGAGAGCCAGCAGCTCACCGTGCTCTCCCAGCGCATGCGCCTCGATGTGCAGGTGCAGGACGTGACGCTGGTCGCCGACCGCGGCAAGGTGCGCCTGATCCTCGAGAACCTGGTCTCGAACGCCGTCAAGTACTCCCCGAAGGGCGGCACCATCCACATCCGCGCCTGCACGTTCGGCCAGCACCTGGTGCTCGACGTCGCCGACACCGGCCCGGGCATCCCCCAGGATGAGCGCGAGCAGGTCTTCCGGGCCTTCTACACCGGCCGGGCCGTCAACGGCATCTCCATCAAGGGCACCGGGATCGGGCTGTCGGTGGTGTTGGAATTCGTCACCGCGCACGGCGGCACCGTGCAGATCGTCGACGGGGAGTTCCCCGGCGCGCACTTTCGCATCCGCATGCCCATCAGCATCATCCGTGACCGTCCGACTAAGGAAGGAAGTCAGGCCCATGCCGCTTGAACTGCAGAGAATCCGTCCCGCGACCCTTGCCGCGGCGCTCGCGGTCCTCGGCCTCGCGGCCCTCGCCGGCTGCCAGACGAGCCGCGAGCTCGTCAACCCCTTCGCCCAACACGTGCCGCAGGCGGTGCTGAAGCCGGCGATCTCGCACCCCTTGAGGGGCGACCTCATCCTGCTCAGACGCTGGCTCGACGCCCCGCCCGCGGGCCAGACGGGCCTGCTCGCCGCGGTCGAGCAGGCCTACCAGGGCAACCCCGGGGACCGCCAGACGCTGCGCCTCGCGCTGCTCCTCGGGGAGCCGGGCGGCGGCACGCCCGCCGCCGACCTGCCGCGGGCGCAAACACTGCTGCAGCGCCTGTTGTCTGATCCGGACAGCACCCTCTCCCCGGGGGAGCAGACGCTCGCGCGCTTCGAGCTTGTCCTGATTACGCGACAATTGACGCTGCGCACGGAAAACCGCACTCTTCAGGACACCGGAGCTCAGCGCCTCGCCGACCTCAAGCGCAGGCTGCTCAGCACCGAGCAACTGAATGTCACCTTGCAGCGACAGCTCGGGGAGGCGCGGGCCAAGCTCATCGCCATCGCCAACATCGAGAAGTCGCTCGAGGGCAAACTCGGCACCGAGGCACCACCGAAATGACCCATCTCGCCACCGCTTTGCAGTCCGAGCCGCGCAAGACCCTCCCCGCGAACGGCGGGCGGCGCAAGGCCCGTATCCTCCTCGTCGACGATGACCCGGGACTGCTCCGGCTCCTCACCATCCGCCTGCGCGCGGAGAGTTACGACGTGGAGGCCGTGGAGAGCGGCCCGCAGGCGCTCGGGGCCGCCGGGCGCTTCCGGCCCGACCTCGTGATCACGGACCTGCGCATGGAGCCGATGGACGGCATCGCGCTGCTCAAGGAGCTGCAGGTGCGCTGGCCGGGCCTCAAGGTGATCCTGCTCACCGCCCACGGCACCATCCCCGATGCGGTGCAGGCGACGCAGATGGGTGCGTTCGGCTTCCTCACCAAGCCCGTCGACAAGCAGGAGCTGCTCGACCAGGTGCAGAAGGCGCTCAGGATCTCCGGCTTCGGCGCCTCCAACGAGGACTGGCGCGCCGGGATCATCACCCGCTCGGCAGTCATGGAGGAGAAGCTCGCCCAGGCGCACATGGTGGCCGGCACCGATGCCCGAGTGCTCATCACCGGGGAGAGCGGCACCGGCAAGGAGCTGCTCGCGCGCGCGATCCACCTCGCGAGCCCCCGCCACGATCGCCCCTTCGTCGCGATCAACTGCGGCGCCATGGCCGAGAACCTGTTGGAATCGGAGCTCTTCGGCCACGAGAAAGGCGCCTTCACGGGCGCCACCAGCGCCCACGAGGGCCTCTTTCGGGCCGCCGACGGCGGCACGCTGATGCTCGATGAGATCGGCGACATGCCGCTTCGGCTGCAAGTGAAGCTGCTGCGGGTGCTGCAGGAGGGGCTCATCCGCCCCGTCGGCGGCACCAACGCCCTGGCGGTGAACGTCCGGGTCGTCTCCGCCACCCACCGCGACCTGCAGCAGATGCTCACCGAGGGGCAGTTCCGCGAGGACCTGTACTATCGCCTGAACGTGGTGCACATCGAGATGCCCTCGCTCAACCGCCGCCGCGAGGACATCCCGCTGCTCGTGGCGCACTTCCTCGCGCAGATCGCCGAGGAGAGCGGCACGCGCAAGATCTACGCGCCCGAGGCGGTCGAGCTGCTCGCCACCGCCGACTGGCCGGGCAACATCCGACAGCTCTACAACGTCGTGCGGCAGAACGTCGCGCTCTCTCAGACCCCCATCATCCCCGTGGAGCTCGTCCAACAGTCCCTGGGCGGCACCGTCGGGCACCTGCCCTCCTTCGATGAGGCGCGCGATGAGTTCACCCGCAGCTACCTCTCGCAGATCCTGCAGATCACCACCGGCAACGTCACGCAGGCGGCGCGGCTCGCCAAGCGCAACCGGACGGATTTCTACAAGCTGCTCGCGCGCCACCAGCTGACCGCGGACGAGTTCAAGCAGCGGGACAAATAGGGGCCCCCGGCCGCGGGGCCGCCCCGGCCATCTCCTGCCCGCCGCGCGTGTGCCGCCGCCATCCGGCCATCGCGGCGGGACCCGGGCGCACGGGGCCGCCCGGGACCTGTGCTGTGACGCGGTTCACGGATTGGCGCCTCTGGTGACAACGCCCCGGCAGATCGCGCGAGGATGCGCGGGTCGGCGACCGTGGCCGATCCGCGACGTCATACACCCTTCACATCCCGGCGTTATACCAAGGACTGTGGAAGGGGCGAGACAATGAGGTTACACTCCCCGCCCCGCCGGAAGCCTGGGAATGCGTCCGGGACGTGGTGGCGGCGCGAGCAGCGTGCGCCGGGGGAATGCAGTGAAACCGAGACGGAGGAACGAGACGGATGAAAGCTGAGACCAAACGGTTAACTCAAAACCCAGCGCCGGCCCGCAGCCCCTCGCGCGGAGCGCGCACGGAACAGACCCGGCAGCGGATGCTTCCCCAGCGCTCGAGCGCCTGGGATCCCTTCGAGGTCTGGAGGACGCGCGTGAAGACGGGGCAGAATCCGGACGGCGCGGCCGAGTAGACTCCCACCCAACCCCGCGGGCGCGCTGCCCTCAGCGCGCCCCTTTCCCGGGAAACACCACCTCGGCGGTCTGCACCAGGATCGCCAGGTCAAACAGCAGCGTGTTGTTCTTGACGTAGTAGAGATCGTACTGGAGCTTCTCGAGCGCATCCTGCTCGGATGACCCGTAGGGATAACACAGCTGCGCCCAGCCGGTGAGGCCCGGCTTCACCGAGTGGCGCTTCGAGCGACCGCGACAGCCCGGGCCGGCACACCGGGGGTTAGGCGTCAACCCGCGTCGGCGCGTGGAAATACGGCAGATCAATTCCACCGCCGTATTCCGTCAACACCTGGGACGGGAGCAGTCCGTTGTTCACCAATTGTGTTTGCACCGCCGCGGGCCCCACCTCAAACCGCTCCGCGGCCTCCTCCACCGCGTCCATCGAAAAATCACCCGCCATGAGTTCCTCGAGCGCCTCGATGGGACACAGGAATTCCGCCGCAAAGGCCCGCTGAGTCCGTTGCCGGAACGTTTTCGCATCGCTCACGGGCAGCCAGCGGTCTGCCTCGCCGGCAATGACGTAGTCGCAAAGGAATCGAGCCAGCTCGAAGCGACGGCCATGGCGATTGCGCTTGCGAAGCACAAACTTGAGCTCTTCCCCGGCCTTCTCTCGGATCGCCATGGCCAATATCGGCCGAGCCGCGCCCTCAAGATCCATCGCTCGATCGGTGGCGAGTCCCAGCAGTCCGCAAAGAACCTCATCGCGCACCGCTCCTCCATTCAAACCCAGAGAGCCTCGCAACCTCCTGGCCAACTCCCGGCCTTTTCGCCAGCCCGGCCCGGGCAGGGACATCGTCGATTCAAGTGTTCCCCGAGGCAGAGCGATGCGCCCCTTCAGACCCTCGGCGTCGGCCGCAGAGAGCACTTGCTTCAGCATCCCCGCAGGGTCTGCGGACGCGCACACAGGGGCGATCTCATCGACCGCGCCGAGCCCGGCCCGCGGAATGAGGTCCTCGAACGCGTTGAGGAGCCCCACCGGAGCCTCATCGGGATCGAAGCCCAGCAGCGCTTCCAGGCGGCGCTGCACGGTGAGCGACTCTTCCTGACGCTCCTCGGTGATCTCCTTCCAAAGATCGTGCAGCGCCGTGCGCTCGACCCCGGCGGCGTGCAGGCGCGCCAAAACACCATCGATGAACTCATCAACGGTACGCTCGAAGTCCAAAACGGACACGGCGTGAAAGGAGTGGGTGAGGTAGCGGACAACCGCCCGGGAGTCCGGCCCGGACGGCACGGCCCACACGTTCACGAGCTCTCCATCCGAAGCGAAAACCATCCTTGGCCAGACGTAGCCATAGCCGGCGGCGCTGAGCTCATGAGCCATGCGCCATGACCGGTCAGGAACGGCCTTGGGCAACGGCTCCCATCGAAGGCGCCACCAGGACGAGGCGAGCCAGAGAGCGAGGGGGTAGGCAGACAAACGCACGTCATCGCGGACGGTTTGCGCCCAATCATCCTCGTTACGCGTGATCACGTCCTTGCCAACCTCGATCCTCAGCGCGGCAACCGTATGCCGCACTTCCGGTGACTCGTGCAGCGCCGACTCCCATTGCCTGTGGATGGCAAACGTGCTCGTCATGAGCGTCTCCATCGCTCGAGCACCTCCGCGGCGAGAGGATCGTCCTCCTGCATCGGGTACCCGTGATACGCGCCCGTTGCAGGATTCTCGAGCATCGCCTCCAGGGGAATGCCATTCGGCGCCACGGCCCACACGTTCTGCGGCCATCCGCGCCGTTCCTGGACGCTCAGCAGCCCGCGGAGAAATCCTGCGCGCAGCAAGGTCAGTGCGTCACTGCGCCTGAAGACCGCCGCCTCATCGCACAAGGTTTTGCCTTGCCGCGGAAGACTGGGCGGACTCAGCCCAAAGTCGCCAGGATTGCGCTTGTGCTCCGCATTGCCCCCGTAGGATGCCCGTCCCGCGAGCTCCTCAAGTCGCGCGCGCTCCCCAGCCGCTGCCGGCATCGAGCGGATGCGCCGCTTGGGATTGGGTGTACGACGGGTTCGCATGATGTGGATGATACCGCATATCGAGCGCAGCCCCCGCGGGCGCGCTGCCCTCAGCGCGCCCCTTTCCCGAGAAACACCACCTCGGCGGTCTGCACCAGGATCGCCAGGTCAAACAGCAGCGTGTTGTTCTTGACGTAGTAGAGATCGTACTGGAGCTTCTCGAGCGCATCCTGCTCGGATGACCCGTAGGGATAACACAGCTGCGCCCAGCCGGTGAGGCCCGGCTTCACCGAGTGGCGCTCGACGTAGTACGGGATCCGCTCGGCGAGCTCCGCGACGAACTCCGGGCGCTCCGGGCGCGGACCCACGAAGCTCATCTGCCCGCGCAGGACATTCAGCAGCTGCGGCAGCTCATCGAGGCGCACCTTGCGGATGAACGCCCCGACCCTCGTGACGCGCGTGTCGCCCTTGCGCGCCCATTGCGCCCCGTCCTTCTCGGCATCCACGCGCATGCTGCGGAACTTCATGAGCTCGAACGGCTCCCCGAGAAGCCCCACGCGGCGCTGGCGGTACAGGACCGGGGCCCGGAAGCCGTCCTCGATCTTGATCGCAAGCGCCGTGAGCAGCATGAACGGCCAGGCGAGCGCGAGCACCACGAGCGCCGCCGACAGATCGAGCGCCCGCGCACTCAGGCGCCGAAGGGCGTTGCGCCGGAAGCCCTCGCCGAAGATGAGCCAGGCGGGATTGAGGATATCGAGCCGGACCCGGCCGGTCTCCCGCTCGAGGAACGTCAGCTGCTCGGTGACGTCCACCCCGGCGAGCCGGCAGTTGAGGAGCTCGGAGATCGGAAAGCCCCGCCGCCGGTCGTCCATGGACACGACGACCTCCGCCACATCGAAGCTCTGGCACAGGTCCACCAGTGAGCCCTCGGCCCTCATCAGCCGGCTGCTGTCCACCGCCAGGGCCTCCCCCGGAGCGGGCACGAACCCGACCACGTGGAAGCCCCGCCGGTCCGCGCGGCGGCGCAGCTCCGCGATCGTGGCGGCGGAGCGGCCGGCCCCATAGATCAATACGCGTCGCTTGAACACGTCCTCGTCCACGACCCGGGAGAAGATCGAGCGGGACACGATGACCCCGATAAACGCCCCCGCGGCGGCGAGACCCACCACCCCGCGGCCGATCCAGAGGTTCGGAATGAGGTAAAACAGCGCCGACGCCACCAGGAAGGCCATCAGGACCGCCAGGAGGATCCTGAGCGCGATCCCGAGGAGCCGCGCCCGCTGGCGGGCGCTGTAGAGCCCGAAGGCGAGCAGACACATCACCGTGACCGCGCTGAACAGCAGCGCCCGCGGCCACAGCGCCCCATCCAAGTCCGGACCCGGATCGGGCAGGAAGCGGAGCGAGCCGTGGAAGCGCAGCAAAGCCGCGCCATAGACCGCGCCAAAGAACACCAGGGCCTCGAGGATCGCGAGCACCGCGATCGAGGCGTAAACGTAGTGTCCAAAAACACGGATACGCAAAGGTCCCCCCTGTTCCGGGTCCTCGTGATCGGCCCCCGCAGGCGCCCGCAAGCGGTGCCGGGGGGATAGACCCGGCGAGGCGCCCCCGGTTCAGGGCGCGAAGTCTACCGGGCACGGACTTAATGTAAAATGAACAGTGTGAACCGCCGTGCGCGACGTCACGGATTGGGCAATTGCCCATCGGGCGCTCCATGCCCCCGCTTCACGTTCACGATGGGCGCAAGTGGCGAGCGGACGTGGACAGCGGTATCCCGGCTTGTGCCCATCCTTGCGGAATCCGGGCGCCCCCGCCCGATCAGAGCCAGTGAAACCCTTTCGCCATGGCTCCCAGGATGGCCGCCCCGAGGCCCAACAGGCCCGAGACCAGCCACACGAAGAGTCGGGTGAACTTGGCATTGAAGGCGTTGAGCTTGTCATCCAATTTGGCATCGAAGGCGTCGAGCTTGCCGCTGAATTTGGTATCGAGGGCATCGAACGTTCTGTCCATGGCCTCGAACCGTCGCTCCAGGGTCCCCCGCAACTCGCGCAGGTCCACCTTGATGTCGGCCACGTTGATCGAGATGTTGGCTACATCGGATTCCAGTCGGGCCACCCGACTGTCGAGCGTGTCTGTCATTGCCACCGCCGCCGCCACGACCGGCTCCGGAAAAAATGGCACGCGTGTCGCGTACCGCATACGCCAATCTCAGCACACAACGAAGCGGATTGGAATCCAAACATGGCACAAGGACGGGCCATTTTTTTTTCCGTTACCGACGTTGTTTACAACGTACTTTCACCACGCGGATACGGCCGTGATACCGGGCATTTCCCTTGCCCCCGCTCCATGAGACCGCCCGATCCACCGGAGCCTGCTCACCGGGTGGCACGGCCCGTATGCAGACGCCGACACATCCTGGTCAGAAAGACATCGGGTGCTGCGCCCGCCGCCCGGACATGAGATGATCGGCCGAGCAGGCACGCCCACGCTCTGCATCGGACAACGAAGCGGCACCCCATGCGGACTTCCGACTCCCTGGATATCGTGATCCCGGCCTACAAGGCGAGATTCCTGCCGGTGCTGCTGCAGTCGCTGGCCCATCAGCGCTCGAAGAATTTCTCCGTCATCGTCTGCGACGATGCCAGCCCCGAGCCCCTCGAGCCCATCTGCCAGGAGTTCGGCGAGCGCTTGCCGATCCGCTACGTTCGATTCGAGCGCAACCTGGGCGCCACCGACCTCGCCGGACACTGGAACCGCTCGGTGGCGCTGTCCCACGCTCCATGGGTCCTTCTCCCCGGCGATGACGATGCGCTCGAGGAAAATTGCATCGAGTCCTTCTGGAGCACCCTCGCCGCCTCTCATGGCGCATTCGACGTGTACTCCTTCGGCGTCAGGGTCATCGACGAACAGGACTCCATCCTCCGGGATGGCATAGCGGCCGCGGCGACGACCTCCGCGGCGCAGTACCTGAGGCAGCGCCTGGCGGATGACATCTACGCGGTGCCGGCCGCGTATGTCTTCTCCCGACAAACCCTCGAGGCGCTCGGCGGCTTCGTCTCGTTCGACAGGGGATGGCATTCGGACGATGCCACCTGGGCGCTCCTTGGCGCCCGACACGGCATCCAGCCCATCGAGGGCGCCTGCATCCGCTGGCGCACCAGCTCGATCAGCCTCACCCCGGCCATGCTGCGCGATGGGTTGCGCTCGGCGCAAGCCACGCTCGCGTTCCTTTCGTGGATGGTGGCCAACCGCTCCCCCCTGGCGTTGACCCCGTCCGATATACGGCACCTGACGGATGAATTCCTCTGCTGGCCCCTGTACGGAGGGATGGCGAATGCCTCGCACCGGGCCTGGCTGCCGGCCGCGTGGCGGACCGCCAGGCTGCTGCGCCGTCACGGCTCGAAATCGCTGTTGAGACATCTCTTCCGGTTTGCGCGCGCGCGCGCCACGCGGCGCAGCGCCTCGATCGCTCCGCCGCTCGCGACCTCCTGAAGCGCCCACCGGCCCAGCTACGGAATTTCCTTCGGCCCCTTCCTCGCGAAATACAGCGTCGTGTCGCGATAGCGCCCGATCTCACTCACCTCGCGGATGCCGGGCAGCGAAGCCATGTACTGCCGCAGCCGCCCGGAATTGAAGGAGATCCCCGAGCCATCGATGACCTCGGTGTGCGCGCTGAAGAGGATGCCCTTGCGCGCCACCCTCGCCAGGTCGCGCACGAGCGCTTGGGCGGCTGCCTCGCTCGGCTGATGAATGAGGACGTCGATGCAGGACGTATAGTCGAAGCTTGCCGCCTCGAAATCGCTGATGCCGCGCGCCTGGAAAGTCCAGTCCGGCCTCTTCACCCGCGCAATGGCGAGCGCTTGCCCGGAAACATCGATCCCCGTGTAATTCACCACCGGCAGCGGCGCGAAGACCTCGAGATCCCCGCACCCCACATCGAGCAGCGTGTCCGCGCCGATCCTCTCGAGAATCGGGCGCAGCAGGCTTTGCTTGTGGGCAAGCACCTCGCCGCGGGAGCCGAGACCGGAGCCCAGCCCGGGCCATTGCGCATACCGGTAGTCCCAGAAGAGGTCATTGGCAAATCCCTTTCTGCGCTCGATGACCAGGTCGTCTCTGATCCGTCGAATGGCTGCGTCGATCCACCGGATACCCACATCGCTCGGCAGGCCGTGGCGCTCGACATGCCGATGGTAGTGAATGCCGCTGACCTCCTGCCGGCGGATCCGGGCGAGCAGGCGCTTCTCGAGATGGATCGGCAGATTCGCACCGGCGGGAAGCGGGTCGATGGCGAGGCCGCTCTCGGCGAGCGCCAACCCCATGCCGAGCTGATCGGAATGGTGCAGATACTCCCCCAGCAGATCCTCCTGCTCCAGGCAAAAGCGCGCCCATCTCTCCCAAAGCGGTCCCAACGCCTCGGCGGCCGCGCCGGGAATGACGTAAAGGCCGCCATTGAAGTTGGTGCGGAACGTTCTCTCCTTCGGATACATCTCCAGTGCCACGCCGTCGATTCTGTCCGAGAGACCCGCGCGCTCGCAGAGCGCGGACCAGATCGGCTGCGGCGGATTCGGCCCATCCACGGTCTTCGCCCTGAACCGCCCCGCGCGCGCGAGCAGACCCGGGTCCTCGAGGAACACGATGTCGGTGTCCGAGAGAATGACGAAGTCGGCGTCCAGGAGCTCGCGCGTCGCGAGCTGGCGGATCTTGTTGCAATACCGGGCGGCCCCATCGCCGAACGGCGTCGTCTCGATGAGCGTCGCGCCGAGCTGCGAGAATTGAGTCCTCGTCTTCTCGCCGAGGGCGCCGGGCAGGTAATGGATGAATATCCGACAGCGCGTGCGCAGCGCCTTGAGAGACAGAAGCCAGTTCCATGCCTCCATCCTGAAGCGCGGCTGGTCATCGACGACGCACGATATGTGCACCCTTGCGTCGGGATGAGCCGCCGCGGCCGTGGCAACCGCTTTCGGATGGGCGAAAGCGTCCGTCAGCTTCTCGAGAATGCTCATCGTCAAGCCCTCCACTGCGCCCAGCCCGAGTATACAGGCTCGGCCGCATCCGCGCAGTCGTCGACGGAACCGGACACCAACCGCTGCACTCCGGCCTCCCGCGGTCCGCCGGCCCATCCTGCCATCGCTCGCCCGTGCTATAATTTTGGGGAAACACCGCGCGGCCTGCCGCCCCCTCCTCGCGCCGGAGGACGCGCGGCCGCATCATTGTGGCGCCCGCCGGGCGGCAGGAGTGGAGAGCGGTACAGTGCCCTTTTTCAGGCATAACAGCCGGCTGATCTATTTCTTTCACGTTCCCAAATGCGGCGGCACCTCGATCGAGGACGGACTGTCGAGGGCCGGCATCGCCTTGTCTTTCATGGATCGGGCCTGGTGGCGCCTCGGGTCGGACAAATGGAACAACTCCTCCCCGCAGCACATCCTCTACAAGGACATTGCGCGTGTCCTGGACCTGCGGATGTTCGATGTGCACTTCACCTGCGTGCGTGATCCGGTCGCGAGGTTCCTGAGCGCCTACCATCACAACAGGGAGTACGGGCTCATTCCGCGATCGGTCAGCGTCGCGAGATTCCTGTCCCGGATGGAGCGGCGTGAAGACTTCTTCAGCTACCGGTTCGACAACCACTTCGTGCCCGCCTGCGACCTGGTCCCGGTCGGCTGCAAGGTCTTCCACCTGGAATCCGGCCTCGATGAGATCGGGCACTGGCTGCGGGAGGTCACCGCGGACGATGGCCTGCATCTCACGTTCGCGCATCACAACAGGCGCGACTGGAATCGGACCTGTGCACCCGCCCATTCCCTCAAGAGACTGCTGAAGGATCTCCTGATCCCCAAGATGCCGCAGCTCTCGAGCCTCGAGCCGCGCTTGCGGGCAAGAATCGAAAGACTCTACGCGAAGGATTACGAGAGGTTCTTCCCCTGACGCCCCTGCGGCCGGCGCACCACCGGCGCCGTCGAGCCGGTGTTGACCGGCCGCACGTCCCGCGGCCCTGGTTTTATGGTATACAGCGTCCGCGCCCTTCAGGTCCCCATCTTAAGAATCCACGGAGACATTCGCGTGCTCAAATTGCGGAAGTGCCGCATCGGCGTGGTCGGTCTCGGATACGTCGGCCTGCCGCTCGCGGTGGAGTTCGGCAAGCATTTCGAGACCACCGGCTTCGACCTCAAGACCGCCCGGATCGAGGAGCTCAAGGCCGGCCGCGACAGCACCCTCGAGGTCGACCGCAAGGAGCTCGCCGCCGCCACGCACCTCACGTACACCGCGGACCTGAAGGACCTCAAGCCCTGCCGGGTGTACATCGTCACGGTGCCGACCCCCATCGACACGTACAAGCGGCCGGACCTCACCCCGCTCATCTCGGCCAGCGCGAGCGTCGGCAAGGTGCTGAAGAAAGGCGACGTGGTGGTCTATGAATCCACCGTCTACCCCGGCTGCACCGAGGAGGTCTGCGTCCCGATCCTGGAGCGGGAGTCGGGCCTCACCTTCAACCGCCAGTTCTTCGTCGGCTACAGTCCCGAGCGCATCAACCCCGGCGACAAGGAGCATCGGCTGCCCACCATCAAGAAGGTCACCTCGGGCTCGACGCCCGAGGCGGCCGAGTTCGTCGACTCCCTCTACCGCTCGATCATCACCGCCGGCACGCACAGGGCCTCGAGCGTCAAGGTGGCCGAGGCCGCCAAAGTCATCGAGAACACCCAGCGCGACGTCAACATCGCCCTGATCAACGAGCTCGCCCTCATCTTCGCCCGGCTCGGCATCGACACGGAGGAAGTGCTGCAGGCCGCGGGCTCGAAGTGGAACTTCCTGCCCTTCAGGCCCGGACTGGTCGGCGGCCACTGCATCGGGGTCGACCCGTACTACCTGACGCACAAGGCGCAGGAGATCGGCTACCACCCGGAGATGATCCTCGCCGGCCGCCGGCTCAACGACAACATGCCGATCTACGTCGCCGGCGAGATCGTGAAGCTCATGACCTTGAAGCGCATCCAGGTGAGCGGCGCGCGCATCCTGGTGTTCGGCGTGACGTTCAAGGAGAACTGCCCCGACATCCGCAACTCCAAGGTCATCGACGTGTTGAGGGAGCTCGAGAAATACGGCGCGCGCGTCGATGTGTACGACCCCTGGGCGGATCCGGCGGAGTGCCGGCACGAGTACGGGCTGCGCCTCACCCGCACACTCAAGCCAAACAGTTACGATGCCGCGGTGGTGGCGGTGGCGCACCGGGAATTCCGCGAGCTTGGCGCGGCGCAGGTCCGCAAGCTCTGCCGCAAGACTCACGTCATCTACGACATCAAGCACGTGTTCCCGGCCGCGGACGTGGACGGCAGGCTGTGACTCAACTGTAATACTGCATCCCTCGGACGATCAGCCGGCGCGCGCGCCTTTCGGGGGAACTGCGGCGCGGATCGGCGCCCGTTCCGACCCGACCCGACAGATGTCTTCCGATCGAGACAACGAACCTCGCGCCCGATCCGATGTCGCCGAACCGCGAATCGTGCACCGGCCGCCCCCGCAGACTATCCTCCCGCCGAGGCCGCAACATCGAGGCGCCGCGGCCGGCGCCGAGGGAGGATCCGTGGATGCCGTGTTGGTGGACTGTTGCGCCGGGCCCGGCGCGAAGCGGGCCGCGGCCCCGGTCGGCGCCGGCGTATCGGTCATCATCCCCACTTACAACAACGGCCGATACATCGCCGAGAGCATCGATTCGGTGCTCGCGCAGACCCACCCGCCCCGGGAAGTCCTCATCATCGATGACGGCTCGACCGATGACACCCGGACGGTCGTCACCGGCTTACGGGACCCCAGAATCGAATACGTCCCCATACCGCACAGCGGCATCTCCGCGGCCCGCAACAAAGGGATCGCGCGCGCCACGTGCGAGTACATCGCCTTTCTCGACTCCGACGACCGCTGGCGCAGCACCATGCTCGCCCGCCAGCTCACCCTCCTCACCCGCGACCAGCACCTCGCCTGCTCCTTCACGAACTTCGTCCGCTTCGTCGATGAGACCGGCGAGGTGCTCCCGGATCAGTTCTCGTTCTATCCGGAGCTTTCGATGCTGCGCGCCCGGCGCACCCGGGAAGCGGGCTTCACCATCGAGGGGGATGCGTTCGAGCAACTCGTGCGCTTCGGGGAGATTCCCTCCTACATGCAGTGCACCATGTTTCGCCGCTCCGTGATCGCCCAGATGCGGCTCAACGAGTCCCTGCCGCGGTGCGAGGACCTGGAATTCTTCCTGCGCGTCGCCGCAAGGGGCGCCGTCGGCTTCGTCCCCGAGGTGCTGGCGGAAGTCAGGCGCCACGAGACGAACGTCACCCGGGACATCTCGCTCATGGCTGAGGACAAGCTGAAGGCGCTTCTGCTGCTGCGCCAGGCCATCGACGGGGAAAGCCGGCGCAAGGCCCTGCACGATCGGATCATCAAGGCCCATATCGACTGCGCGACGGCACTGATCCTGAGAGGACGGCGCGGCGCCGGCTGGGCGCACTACCTGAAGGCGCTCCAGGTACCGGGGTCGGGGACACGCAAGGTAAATGGATTACTCCGTACAATTTACAATACGGTCGGATCCGCGTAATCGGTAGATTTCGGGTCGCATCGAGGCGACTCTTCCGCGATCCATCCCGGTTGTTGAGAGGTGGCGCACTGCGCGCCGGCATTGCCCCGCATAGGATAAAAATCCCCCACCAGGGGCAATACCGCACCATGAACGATCCCCGCGTCTCGGTCATTATCCCGACCTACAACTGCGCGAAGTACATCGCCCAGAGCATCGACTCGGTGCTCGCGCAGACCCACCCGCCCCGGGAAGTCCTCATCATCGATGACGGCTCGACCGATGACACCCGGACGGTCGTCACCGGCTTACGGGACCCCAGAATCGAATACGTCCCCATACCGCACAGCGGCATCTCCGCGGCCCGCAACAAAGGGATCGCGCGCGCCACGTGCGAGTACATCGCCTTTCTCGACTCCGACGACCGCTGGCGCAGCACCATGCTCGCCCGCCAGCTCACCCTCCTCACCCGCGACCAGCACCTCGCCTGCTCCTTCACGAACTTCGTCCGCTTCGTCGATGAGACCGGCGAGGTGCTCCCGGATCAGTTCTCGTTCTATCCGGAGCTTTCGATGCTGCGCGCCCGGCGCACCCGGGAAGCGGGCTTCACCATCGAGGGGGATGCGTTCGAGCAACTCGTGCGCTTCGGGGAGATTCCCTCCTACATGCAGTGCACCATGTTTCGCCGCTCCGTGATCGCCCAGATGCGGCTCAACGAGTCCCTGCCGCGGTGCGAGGACCTGGAATTCTTCCTGCGCGTCGCCGCAAGGGGCGCCGTCGGCTTCGTCCCCGAGGTGCTGGCGGAAGTCAGGCGCCACGAGACGAACGTCACCCGGGACATCTCGCTCATGGCTGAGGACAAGCTGAAGGCGCTTCTGCTGCTGCGCCAGGCCATCGACGGGGAAAGCCGGCGCAAGGCCCTGCACGATCGGATCATCAAGGCCCATATCGACTGCGCGACGGCACTGATCCTGAGAGGACGGCGCGGCGCCGGCTGGGCGCACTACCTGAAGGCGCTCCAGGTACCGGGGTCGGGGACACGCAAGGTAAATGGATTACTCCGTACAATTTACAATACGGTCGGATCCGCGTAATCGGTAGATTTCGGGTCGCATCGAGGCGACTCTTCCGCGATCCATCCCGGTTGTTGAGAGGTGGCGCACTGCGCGCCGGCATTGCCCCGCATAGGATAAAAATCCCCCACCCAGGGGCAATACCGCACCATGAACGATCCCCGCGTCTCGGTCATCATCCCGACCTACAACTGCGCGAAGTACATCGCCCAGAGCATCGACTCGGTGCTCGCGCAGACGCGGCCAGTCACCGAAATCCTGATCATCGACGACGGCTCCACGGACGATACCGCTGCCGCCGTGCGCGCCTACAGCGATCCCAGGATCCGCTACCTCGGCCTGCCGCACCGCGGCACCGCGGCGGCGCGCAGCACGGGCATCGACCGCGCCTGCGGGGATTACCTCGCTTTCCTCGACGCCGATGACCTCTGGCGCCCGAGAATGCTCGAGAGACACCTCCAGGTGATGGAGCACGACAGCACCGTCGTCTGCTCGTTCACGAATTTCATCCGCTTCATGGACGAAACCGGCGAGCGGCTACCCGAGCAGTTCGAGTATTACCCTGAGCTCGCGACCCTTGCGGCCAGGGAATGCGGATGCGCCGATGCGCTCATCGTCGAGGGCGACGCGTTCGCTCAGTTGATCCGGTTCCAGGAGATCCCGGCCTTCATGCAATGCATACTGTTTCGCAGGGCCGCGATCGCCGACATGCGGCTCAACGAGTCCCTCAGAAGGTGCCAGGATCTCGAATTCGTCGCTCGCGCATTCATGCGCGGCAACGTCGCTTTCAGCCGCGAGGTGCTCACGGAGGTGCGCCGGCACGATTCGAACATCACCAAGGACATCTCACTCATGGCCCTGGACAAGCTCTGGGCGCTGCTGCCCCTGCAAGCGGCGGTCGACACGCCGGCCCGGCACGCCGCCCTCAATGATCGGCTGGTGAAGGCGTGGATCGACGCGGCCACGGCGTTGATTCGCGCCGGCAGGCGGTGGGAGGGTCTGAGGCATCATGCGAAGGCGTTCACCGTCCCGGGCTCCGCGCGGCGAAAGCTGAGGGGGACGGCCCGCGTCGGGTACGAGCTCGCGGCCTCCTTCGGCGGTGCTACGCGCGCCCTCAGGCGCGACGCAACAGGATCTTCAGCCCCGGCTGATGCGCCGTGGCCATCCCCCCGCCGACGGTTATCCGGCTGAGCCGGTCGGGATCCGTCCCGTGCCGCCACGCCCTCGCGATCACCGTGACCGGCACATGAGGCGCGAAAGCCCCTCGCGCGCGCACTGCCCGCTCTGCGGCGGCGGGACGGTCCACGACTTCTACTCCAAGGAGGGCGTTCCCGTAACCTGCACCTCGGTCTTCGCCGATGCTGCGCAAGCCCGTGAGGTCGCCCGCGGCAGCATCGATCTGGCCGCGTGCGATCGCTGCGGCTTCGCCTTCAACCGCAGCTTCGACCCCCGCCTCGGCGAGCTCGGCGCGCGCTACGAGAGCTCCCAGGCCGCCTCGGCGCATTTCAACACGTATGCGGCGGCGACTGCGCGCTCCTGGGTCGCCCGGCACCGCCTCGAGGGCAAGACCGTGCTCGAGGTCGGGTGCGGCGAGGGGGATTTCCTGAGGCAGCTGAGGAGCGCCGGTGTCGGCCACGCCATCGGCGTCGATCCGCTGGCCCCCGTCCCTCTAGGAGAAGACCGCCTGCCGCAGGACATCGAGCTCATGGCCCGCCGATTCGATGCGAGCCTGCTCGACCTCCAGGCGGACGCCCTCGTGTGCCGGCATACGCTGGAGCACGTGCCCGACGTCCAGGGGTTCCTCACCTTGGTGCGCCAGTGGGCAGCCCGAGCGCCGGCCAGGGTGGCGCTCTTCGACCTGCCGGACGCCGAGAGCGTGTTCGCCGAGCGGGCCTTCTGGGACATCTACTACGAGCATTGCAACTATTTCACCGCCGCCACCGTGCGCCGGGCCTTCGAGCTCGCGGGGTTGCGCATCCTCGCGCTGGGGCACGAGTTCCAGGGGCAGTATCTGAGGGTCGAAGCGGCACCCGACCCGGCTCCCCGCCCGCCAGAGCCCATGGACTCGACCCACGAACGGACGATGTACCGGTCATTCGCCGCAGCGACGGACTCTTCCCTCGAGCGCTGCGAGAGCGCCCTGCGCGCACTGAAGACCGCCTCCGACCCGCTGATCGTCTGGCAGGGGGGTGCCAAGACGGTCGGCTTCCTCTCGGCCCTCAGCGAACCGCACCTGATCGACGGCGCGGTCGATGTGAATCCGCAGCGGCAGGGAATATTCCTGCCGGCCTCCGGGTTGCCGGTGTACGCGCCCCGCATGCTGCAAGTGCTCGCGCCGCGACATGTGATCCTGATGAACCCCGCCTACCAGGAGGAGGTCGCGAAGACGGTCGCGGCGCTCGGACTGCGCTTGCAGCTGCACCCGGTCGGAGAATTGCTCCAGTAGCCGATGCGTGCAGAGAGCCCGCGCGCCAGTCCGTGACCCGTGCCAGAGGGGCCGAGGAGCGGCGAATATGGACGCCCGGGCGACGGACAGCACGCCTCGGGATTTCCTGCCCGTGAGCGACCGGAAGTCCCTCGACCCGGCAACGCTCCCTCAGGCGAACGCGCCGCGGCCCTGACCCCATCGCCCGCCGCATCCGGGAACGGGCGGTGGGCCGGCACTCACTTCGCCGCGATGCCTTGCTCGGCGCCGCTCCTGAGCGCCTGGACCGGCTTGCGAGCGTGGCCGGCGGACTTCGCTCCGGCGGCCGGCTCGCGGCTTGCCGCCGCCGAGGGATGACGCTGCGGCTCGGTGAGCCACACCTTCCACGGACACTCCCCGCGCGCCTCCATGCGATCGAAGGTGATCTTGTCCTTGAACGTGTCCATCGCCTGCCAGAAGCCCAGGTGCCGGTAGGTCGACAACAGCTTCTTGCGGCAGAGCCGCTCGAAGGGCGCCTCCACCAGCTCCTCGCCCTCCCCGATGAAATCGAAGATCTCGCGGCGCATCGCGAAAAACCCGCCATTGATGAGAAATTCGTCGCTGCGCAGCGGCTTCATCGCCGTGACCAGGCCCTCCTGCGAGGCCTGCACCGCATGCTGGCTCTGCAGCGAGCGAACCGAGGCGAGGGTGGCGACGACGCGCCGGCGCCGGAAATCGGCGATCAGCTCATCGAGCGGCAGGTCCGAGAGCCCGTCGGCGTAATTGGCGAGGAACTCGGTCTCGCCCTCCAGATACGGGCGGACCCTGAGCAGGCGCTGGCCGATGTTCGAGTGCAGGCCGGTGTCCACGAACGTGATGCGCCAGTTCTCCAGGTCGGTTGCGTGCAACGTCCGCGTCCTGCCGCCGTCGCTCAAAGTGAAGTCGTTCGTCATGCACTCGTCGTACTTCAGGAAGTAGTCCCGGATCAGGTGGCCGTGATAGCCGAGAGCGAGGATGAAGTCCGTATGGCCGTAATGGGCGTAGTAGCGCATGAGGTGCCAGAGGATCGGCCGGTAGCCGATGCTGACGAGCGGCTTCGGAATGGTGTCGGAGTGCTCGCGCAGCCGAGTGCCCAGTCCGCCGCAGAACAGGACGACTTTCATGGTTCGCTCCCCGTGGCCATCCCCGCCCCGCTTCAGTAGCGCCAGCGCAGGTCCTCATCGACCTGCGCGGTGCGTTTCAGGTAATTGAGCTGCTTCAGGCGGGTGAACGCCCGGAATTCGTACGTGTCCTTCGACAGGTCGATGCGCTGGAACAGATCGCGCAGCTCCTCGGCGCCGCGCCGCGCCGTCCACCGCGGCTGAAACTCCGGCAGGCGCTCCCGGATCCTCTGGAACGAGACCCGGTAGCTGCGCCGGTCGCCGCTGCTCGCCCCGGTGCTCACGGTGCAGCCTTCGAACGTCTCGGCGACGATTTGCGCCAGATCGCGGATGCGATAGTTCTCCTCGTCCGCCCCGACGTTCAGGATCTCCCCGTTCACCCGCTCGGCGGGCGCGGCGAGCGCGCACAGGATCGCCTGGCAGATGTCCTCGATATGCACGATCGGACGCCATGGGGTGCCGTCGCTCACCATCGCGATGCGCTTCCCCGTCCAGGCGAGCGCGCAGAGGTCATTGAGCACGATGTCGAAGCGGATCCGGGGCGAGGCGCCATACGCGGTGGCGTTGCGCAGGAAGGTCACGCAAAACTCCGGCGAGGCCATGGGGCGCACCGAGCGCTCCACGAGCGCCTTGCAGCGCGCGTAGGCGGTCTGGGGATTGGGGGTGGAGGTCTCATCCACCCACTCCGTGGAGGCCTGCCCGTAGATGCTGCACGAGGAGGCATATACGAAGCGGCGCACGCCCGCCGTGCGCGCCGCATGGGCGAGCTGGACCGAGCCCTCGTAGTTGATCTTCTCGGTGACCCCGGGATTGTTCTCGCCGAGCGGATCGTTCGAGAGCTCCGCGAGGTGCACCACCGCATCGTAGCCCGCAAGATCGGACGGCGCGATGTCCCGCAGATCCATGTTGAGCGTCAAGGGGGTCTGGCGCGTCTCACGCGTCGAGTACAGCCAGCCGTCACGGTAGTAGCCGGTATCGAGGCCCGTCACCGTATGCCCCGCCGCCATCAGCATCGGCGCCAGGCGGCAGCCGATGTACCCGTCCGTTCCCGTCACCAGCAGTCTCATCGTGCCTCCGAGCCCTGCGCCCCGCCGAACTCGACGAGCACTTTGCGTGTGTGAAACGCCTCGGCGTAGCCGCTGGAGGAGCGGCATTCGAGGCCCCGCAGCCGCATGAGCCCGAGGAACGTATCCGCCGTGAACCAAGGCTTGTCCGACTGCGACGCGAAGCACTCGAGGAGCGCGCGGGTCTTCTGGTCCGCGGTCTCCTTCGGCAGCGGGACATACAGGCCCGGTCGCCCGAGATCCCCGTCGTACTTCGGTATCTCGTATTCCAGGATGAGATGATCCCGGAAGGTGTTCCAGGTGAGCTCGCACACCAGACGGTGATCCTGGTGCCGGTCGCCCTCCCAGTGGGTGAGAATCAGATCCGGGCGGCAGGTGGAGCGGATCTCGGCAAAGGACGCCTTGATCGAGGCCCAATCCGCCGGGAAGTAGCCGTCCTGAATGCCGAGGCATCGCACCTCGAGCGGCCCCTCGCCCCCGGCGAGCCGCGCCAGCGCCGACTCGGTCTCCTCGCGCCGGGCGGGGTCGGAAGAGAAGACCACCACCTTGATGCGCACCTCCGGCCGCGCCGCGCGCAGCAGCGCCAGCGTTCCGCCGCAGCCGATCTCCACGTCATCGCAATGCGCGCCGAGGCACAGGACCTCCCCGACCGAGGCGCTGAGCGCCGGCAGCATTACGGCAGCACCTCAACCGCGGGAATGGGCACCACGAATCGTCCGCCCCACTCCCGGATGTACGCCATGGAGCGGGTGATCTCCTGCTTGAGGTTCCAGGGCAGGATCAGCACGTAATCCGGACGGGTCTCGCGAATGCGCTCCGGAGGCAGGATCGGGATGTGCGTGCCCGGGGTGTAGCGGCCCTGCTTGTGCGGACTGCGGTCCACGGTGTAGTCCAGGTAGTCCGTGCGGATGCCGCAGTAGTTGAGCAGCGTGTTGCCTTTGCCGGGCGCTCCGTAGCCCGCCACCGTCTTGCCCGACTCCCGCGCCTCGATGAGGAAGCGCAGCAGCTTGTTCTTGGTGTCGCGCACCCGGCGCTCGAAGCCCTCGTACCCCTTTAGAGAGTCAAGACCGAAGGCCCGCTCGCCGGCCCTGATCCGTGCCACCTCTCCGGTGTCCTGCTTGCGGGCATCCTGCGCGTGGCAGGCGTAGATGCGCAACGACCCGCCGTGCGTGCCGAGCTCTTCCACATCAAAGAGGCGCAGACCGTGATGGGCGAAGATGCGCTCGACGGCTCCGAGCGACAGGTACGAGAAATGCTCGTGGTAGATGGTGTCGAACTGGTTCTCGGCCATCAGCCGCTGAAGGTGTGGAAACTCCAGGGTGATCACGCCGGCCGGGCCGAGCAGCCGCTTCATGCCGCCGACGAAATCGTTGAGGTCCGGCACATGCGCGAGGACATTGTTCCCGAGAAGAAGGTCCGGCTTGCCGAACTCGCGCGCCAGCTCCGCGGCGGCATCGCAGCCGAAGAACCGCACCGTCGTCGGGATCCCGCGCTCCTCGGCGACTCTCGCGATGTTCGCCGCCGGCTCGATTCCGCGGCAGGGGATGCCGAGCGCCACGAAGTGCTGCAGCAGATAGCCGTCGTTGCTCGCGATCTCCATGACGAGCGAGCCGCTGCCGAGCCCCAGGCGCCGCGTCACGGCCTGCACATAGCGCCTGGCGTGCTCGACCCAGCTGTCGGAGTAGGAGGAGAAATAGGCGTAATCGGAATAGATGTCCTCGGCGGCCACGTACTCCTCGATCTGCACGAGGAGGCATTCGTGGCACACCCGAACGTGCAGCGGATAGAAGCGCTCCATGGAGTTGAGCTGGCGGGCCTCGATGTAGCTCTCGCAAAGAGGGGACATGCCGAGATCCACGAACGTGTGCGTGAGCCCCGCGCCGCAGAAGCGGCACACGGGGCGGGAATCGGCGGGACGCTCTGTTTGGATGGCTGCCACCATGATGTGCTGTTCCCAAAGAAATGCCGCGCCTACCGCCCCATCCTCATCGCCGTCTTGACATCGCGCAGAAGATTACCGCGACCCCAGACTATGGATTTGAGCGCGAAAACCGTCGCGGCCACCTTCTCCGCTCCTGAGGGCGCGGAGACAACGGCGTCGCGAAAGAGGCTCGCCTGGAATTTCCAGTTCTGCCAGGGCGGCGGCGAGGTCGCATCCGGCTCGAGGTGCCGCACCTGCTCAGAGGGCGGCCGCAGGTGCATGGTGCTCTCTTCGCTCATCCTGTAGAAAAACAGAGGCTCCGGAATCAGCACGAACTTGCCGAGCAAGGCGAGCTCCGCCAGCATGATCCTGTCGGCGGAGTGGAAGACGCCCATCGGGTGGGCCCGGCGCAGCAGAGGGGTCCGAATCAAACCGTAGATGGGGTTGACCAGATTCATGTTGCACAGGATATGTGTGAAGCGGGCCGCCGCGCTCTCCTGCATCGCAGCGATGTCTTCTTCGTAGGGCGCAGCATCCTCGATGCTGTTCGAGAACATCATCGTCCTCGGATACGCCAGCACGGCGTTCGGCTCGGCTTCGAGGGCTGCGACACAGCACTCGAGGAAGCGCAGATCGCACAGATCGTGAGACGACGTCCATTTGAAGTACTTCGCCCGCGCCAGCGCGGCCACCGCATTGTAGTTGCGATTGGCTCCGATGTTGTGCGCATTGCGGTAGTAGCGGATCCGGCGGTCCTCGGCGCCATGGCGCTCGCAGATGGCCCGGGTCGCATCCGTGGAGGCGTTGTCGGAGATGATCAGCTCGAAGTCCGCCAGGGTCTGCCCCCGCAGCGACTGTAAAGTCTCCTCGAGCCAGCGCTCGCCGTTGTACACGGGCATCCCGATCGATACGCGGGGCACGGGCAGCGAACCGGCTGGCTGGTGGTTCATACAGGGCATCTCGCTCGCCTCGGACCGCAGGACCGACTGACCTGACGGTCCCTCGCTTGGACTTCGGTTTATCCCAGGCAGCCGTCGCACTCGATCCTGCCACGGGGAAGAGCGAAACCCCATCGGGACTTTCTCTGATGCCACTGGCGTCGCCGCCGGGCCACGCTTGCGAGCTACCCCCGGCGGGCGCCGTTCTCTTGACCTCAACGACGCCCCGCGGCAACTCGATCAGCAACGCACCCGCGTCTCGTTCTCGCAGACCCCACCGCGTCTCCGGCGGAAAGACGCTGAGCCGGAGCCCAGGGGCGTGAACTACGTATGGAAATTGCGCCCGTCTCGGTTAGTGTTATGTTACTGGGAGAGCGTTTCAACTCGGCCGGCACATATCCCCCACGCAGCGACGGCCCGAGAAGGGCACAGCGATGAACGAGCCTGCGGTATCGGTAATCATCCCGGCGTACAACAGCGCAAGATACATCGCCCAGTGCATCGACTCGGTGCTCGCGCAGACGCACCGGACCGCCGAGATCCTGATCGTCGATGACGGGTCGACGGACGACACCCGCGCCGTCGTATCGGCCTATCGCGACCCGAGGATCCGTTACATCGAGGCGCCGCATCGGGGCACCGCCGCCACGCGCAACACGGCCCTTGACCTCGCCTCCGGCAAGTACCTGGCGTTCCTCGATGCCGATGACCTGTGGCGACCGGCCATGCTCGAGAGACAGGTCTCGGTGATGGAGCACGATCCGCGCCTCGTCTGCTCCTTCACGAATTTCGTCCGCTTCATGGACGGCACCGGCGAGCTGCTTCCGGACCAGTTCACGTTTTTTCCGGAGCTGGCGACACTTCCCGTTGCAGTCTGCTCCGGCGGGAACGCGCTCATCGTCGAGGGCGACGCCTTTGTTCAGTTGATTGGATTCCACGACATCCCGGCCTACACGGTGTGCATGCTGTTCCGCCGGGCCCTGGTGGCCGAGATGCGCCAGAACGAGTCTCTCGGAAGATGCGAAGATCTCGAATACGCCGCGCGCGCGTTCATGCGCGGCAAGGTCGCTTTTTCTCGGCAAGTTCTCGCGGATGTCCGCAGACACGATTCAAACGCCACGCGGGACGTCTCGCTCATGGCGCTCGACAAGTTGTGGGCGCTGCTGGTGCTGCAGAAGACGGTCGACACACCGATCCGGCGGGCTGCGCTGAATGATCGCCTGGTGAAAGCCCGGATCGACGCCGCCACCGCCTTGATCCGCTCAGGCAGACGCCTGCGGGGCCTCGGGCATTACACGAAGGCGCTCGCCCTCCCGGGGTCCGGGCGCCGCAAGCTGAAGGGCGCGGCGCGCATCGGCTATGAGCTCGTGACCTGCGCCACCGACCAGGAGCCCGCGCTCACGCGCGACGCAACAGGATCTCCAGTCCCAGCTGGTGCGGGGTGGCAAACCAGCCGCCGACGCTGATCCGGTTGAGCTGGAAGGGATCGGCCAGCGGGGGATTGACGCCGCCGAAGGCACCGAGGCAGCACTCGAAGCCCGCCTCGCGCACCAGCGCCAGGGCCGCCGGCGAGATGTTCTCCCGGCCCCCGAAAGGATAGGCGAAGAGCGTGGGCGGCGCGCCGAGCGCCTCCTGCAGTTTTGCCCGGCACCTCGAGAGCTCGGCGCGGACCGCCCCCGGATCCTGGGCGGCGAGGTCGATGTGATCGTTCGTGTGCGCGCCGATCTCAAAGCCCTGATCGCGCAGCGAGCGCACCTGGTCCCAGCTCATCCAGCCGGGCTGGCGGGCGAGGTGCTCATCCCAGGGGGGCTTGAAATCCGTGCCGATGAAGCCGGTGGCCACGAAGAACGCCGCCGGGAGGTCGAGCCTGCGCAGGATGGGCGCGGCGACCTCGAAGTTGTCCCGGTAGCCGTCATCGAACGTGATCGACAGCGTGCCGCCCATTCCCCGCCCGCCCCGGCAGCCGGCGACCTGCTCCGACACGCGCACCACCTGGAAGTGCCTGCGGAAGAATTCGCAGAACGCCTCGAATCTCGCCGAATTGCAGGTGATTCCGTCCTCCGCCATCCAGTCATTCACACGATGGAAGGTGACCACCAGCATCTTCGAGCGGAAGTCATGGCTGAACATGCCCACCGCCTCGGCTGCCCGTCCCAGGACGCTCTTGATTTTCTTTTTGGCCGGGTCGTTCATGCGCGATCCACCTCGGGCACGGGACCGAGGAGAAGGGGCGATTGGTGCAGAGATCGTGTCGCGCGGCGCTTGGCGCGGATGTCATCATAGACGTGTCCGGCCCTCTCCCGCGAGATCCGAAGCGCATCGGCCAGCCGCTCCGTGGCGATTCCGTGATTCAGTGCCCAAAGCGCCAGGTCCATCTGCCGGTAGGGGAGCGCAAAGTAAAACTCGTCCTGCCCCTGAGACAGACTGTACGTGTCCGTGGTGGGCGGGGCCGTGGCGATCTCCTCCGGCAGCTTGAGATACGCCGCGATGGCGTACACCTGGGACTTGTAGAGGTGCGCGATGGGCTTGACGTCCGCGGCGCCATCGCCGTTCTTGACGAAAAAACCCTGGTCGTACTCCAGGCGATTGGGCGTGCCGATCACCGCGTAGTGGAGCCGGTCGGCATGGAAGTATTCGATCGTCTTGCGGACGCGCTGCTTGAAGCTGGTGGCGGCCACGATCTGAAGATAATCCCGCAGCCCGAGGCGCGCCTCGTGAGAGGCCCCGTCCGGGGACTCGGCGACCAGTTTGAAGTGATTGAACCGCCCCTCGAGCCCGCCGGCCACCACGAGCTTCATCCGCCAGCCGGCCCCATAGTCCGGCAGCACGCGCCGCACCGCCTCATCGCGGGAGCGGTAGCAGCCGATCACCTCGAGCGTGGGACCGATGTCCTGTGCCAGCGGCGTCAGACCGAGATGGGCGGCGAGGGACTGGGCGCGCACCGAGCTTTCGGGCGAGGATTCGCGCTCCGGCAGGATGAGCGCCAGCACGCGCTCGGGCCCGAGGGCGCGCACCGCCAGCGCCGCGCAGACGGCGCTGTCGACCCCTCCGGAGATGCCCACCACCGCCCCCCTCTTGTGCAATCCGCCCGCCACGGCCTCCCGCAGCTGCCCTGCGATCCGCTCGACCTCCCGGTGCGCATCGATATCGAGGACGCTCCAATCCAGTGTGGTGTCTGGCTCCTGGGTCATGCGCTCACCGGCGCCTGCGCCGCCCGCCCCCCGAAGAACTGTTCCTGCAGCAGCAAGGTGGAGAGTACGCCGACGAAGGCCATATTGTCTCCCGCCCCGAGCGCGCGTCCGCTCCGGCACTTCTCGAGCAGCCGCTCCACGGCCTCGGGGCGAAAATACCCGCTGCGCCGCACAGTCGAGGGGCTCATCAGTGCCTCGACGTACGGCAGCGGCCTGCCGCCCGGGAAGAAGCAACGGCTGTCCGGGGCGCGATAGGGCTGCTTGACCCGCCGGAGAATGGCGTCGGGCAGGACCTGCCTCAGCGAGCGGCGCAGCAGGACCTTCTCGCGCAGGCCGCGCAACTTGTAGCGGGGGCCGAGCGCATTGGCGAACTCGATCACCCGCCGGTCCAGGTACGGGACACGGCCCTCCACGGAGTGCGCCATCGAGACCCGGTCGCCCTGGGAGGAGAGCAGATAGCCCTCGAGCAGGGTCTTGACCTCGATGTACTGGTCCCGCGCCAGCTCGCTCCAGGCGGGAAAGTCCGCGGGGAGCTGGCGCAGGAGCTCCTCCTCCGGCGCCGCGCTCGAGAGGCTCGCGAGCAGCTCCGGCGAGAGGAGCTTGAAGATGCCGCGCGTGGTGCTCCAGCGGGTCAGATGCGCGTAGAAGGGGCTGTCGAGCTCGCCCAAGCGCTGACCGAAGAACAGGCGCGCAAAATGCCGGTTGGCGACCGGCGAGCGCTCGAGATAGGGGTAGAGCCGGGAGAACAACAGCGGCCGCCAGGGCGATTGCGGCTGCCGGGCCCAGAAGCGGCGGATCTTGCCCTCCTTGAAGAGCTCGTAGCCGCCAAAGACCTCATCCGCCCCCTCCCCCGTCAGCACCACCTTGAAGCCTTGGCTCTGCACATGCCGCGCGAGCAGCATCAGGGGCGCGGGCGCGGTGCGCAGCACCGGCGTTTCGGTGTGCCGGATCAAATCCGGGAAGACGTTGCCGATGTCCTCGGCCGTGCACCGGAGCGCGCAATGCCGGACCCCGAGGTAGTCGGCCATCTGGCGCTGGTAGGCGCTCTCGTCGAATTCGGGGTCCTCGAACGTGATGGAAAATGTCTGCAGCGTCCCGACGCTCTCCCGGGCCAGGGCGGCAATCCCGGAGGAATCGAGCCCTCCGCTCAGATAGGCCCCGACGGGCACATCGGCGCGCAGCTGCTGCCGCACGACGTCCCGCAGCAGGGCATGCAGCGCCTCGGCGGCCTCATCCAGAGAGAGATCCGTCCGCCCTGGCCCCTGCGGGAACGTCCAGTCCCAGTAGCCCTCGAGCCGCTGCGCCCCCTTCTCCACGATGAGCCGGTGCCCCGGGGGGAGGCTCCGGATGCCCTTGAATACCGTGCGCTCGCCCACCGTGCCCCAGAACGTGAAGACCTGCGCAAGCCCCTGCTCATCCAGGCTGGCCGCCTGCGGAGCCACCGCGAGGATGGCCTTGACCTCGGACGCAAACAGCAGCTGTCCAGCGGTCCTCGTGTAAAAGAGCGGCCGGATGCCGACAGGATCCCGGGCGAGCAGCAGGCGTTGCCGCCGCCCATCCCACAGGGCGATCGCGAACTGGCCGCTCAGACGCTCGACAAACCGATCGCCGTATTCCTCGTAGGCATGCACGATCACCTCCGTGTCCGAGCGGGTGCGGAAGCGGTGACCGAGCGCCTTAAGCTCGGCGCGCAGCTCGAGGTAGTTGAAGATCTCCCCGTTCAACACCGTCCAGACGCTCTCGTCCTCGTTGGCGAGCGGCTGATCGCCCGTCTCGAGGTCGATGATGCTCAGGCGGGCATTTGCCAACACACAGGTCGGGGAGCGGAAACAGCCCGTCCCATCCGGCCCGCGGTGCCGGAGCGTCGCGATCATCCGCGCAGGATCGGGGAGCGCGGCCTCGCCCTCAACGAGCAGGGCGCCGGCGATGCCGCACACGGGGCTACCTCTCCTCTGGCCGATGGGGTGTCATGATCGGCGGCCCCTCAGGGGCAGCGCTTGCGCTCGATGAAGGCGGCGATCCGGTCGATGGAATCGAGGTTGTCGGGATGCAGCTCTTCGTCCTGAACCGTGACGCCGTACCGCTCCTCGAGATGCATCACGAGCTCGAGCGCGCCGGTGGAGTCCAGAATCCCCCGACCCGTCAGGGAATCGGCATTGCCCAGGGAGGCATCGTCCCGCGTCAGCAGATAGTTTTCCAAGATGAACCGCCTGAGTTCGGCGTGCAATGTCATGCGAACTGATCCCTTTCACCCCTTCAAACGTAAGTATATGCTCGGGCAGCCTATGCTCAAGGAATTATGTCACGCTCCCCCGCCGAAGCCCTGGGAGGCCCTCGCGTGGCCGCCCCCCTGAAAGCCCAACGTCTGCTGCATGACAGTCTGTTGCAACGTGCAGACTCTGATGCGCGGGCGCGGACTGCGTTGGTCGCGGAAGGACGTTCCTACACCTTTGGGGAGCTGCTCGAGACTTCACGGCGGCTCGCCGGCGCCTTGCGCGCCCGCGGCGTCGGCCGGGGCGATCGCGTCGCCCTCTACCTCGAGAACTCCCCGGCGTGCGCCGCGGCGATCTACGGCACCCTGATCGCCGGCGGCGTCTTCGTGCCCCTCCACCCGCAGACCCGGGCCGGCAAGCTGGAGTTCATCCTGAGGGACTGCGGCGCGCGGGCGCTGATCACCGACAGCGCGCTGCGGGCGACGTTCGATGAGGCCCTGGGGCGGCTTGAGGAGCGCCCGGCCCTGCTCTGCTCGGGCGCGCCCCAGGAACCTGCCGATTCCCTCGAAGCCATCCTGGCGGGGACAGAGCCGCTGGCAGAGCCTGCGCCGGTGATTCCCCTCGATCTGGCCGCGATCCTCTACACCTCGGGCAGCACCGGGGCACCGAAGGGCGTCATGCAGACGCACCAGGCGATGGTGTTCACCCTGGGGAGCCTGATCGAGTATCTGCGCCTGGGAGAGGACGAGCGGATCCTCTGTGTGCTGCCCCTGTCGTTCGATTACGGCCTGTATCAGCTCCTGATGGCGGTCGCCCTCGGAGCCTGCCTGGTGCTCGAGCGCTCCTTCACCTTCCTCGGGCAGGTGCTCGGGCGCATGCGCGATGAGCGGGTGACCGTCTTCCCGGGCGTGCCCACCCTCTTCGCCACCCTCCTCGCGGCCCACCGGCGCGCACCGCTCTCCTTTCCCCTGGTCACACGCCTCACCAATACCGCGGCGGCGCTGCCGGATGAGTTCGCCGGCGGCCTGCGCGAGATCTTCCCCAACGCGCTCCTCTACAAGATGTACGGCCTCACCGAGTGCAAGCGCGTGAGCTACCTGGAGCCGAAGCTCCTCGAGGCCAAGCCGGGCTCCGTCGGCCAGGCGATTCCGGGCACCGAGGTCTACCTCCTCACCGAGGACGGCAAGCCCGCTCCGCCCGGGCAGACCGGCACCCTCTACGTCCGCGGCCCCCACGTCATGGCCGGCTACTGGAACCGGCCCGATCTCAGCGCGCAGATGCTCAAGCCCGGTAAGCTTCCCGGTGAGCGGGTGCTGTGCACCCACGACCTCTTCCGCATGGACGAGGACGGCTTTCTGTACTTCGTGGGACGGACCGATGACATCATCAAGACCCGGGGCGAGAAGGTGAGCCCGGTCGAAGTCGAAAATGCCCTGCACCGGATCCCTGGGGTGCGAGAGGCGGCCGTCGTGGGCGTCCCCGACCCGCTGCTCGGTGAAGCGGTCCGGGCGTACGTGGTGACCGATCCCAACGCCGGCCTGACGGCGCAGTCGCTGCGCGCCGACAGCGCCCAGTATCTCGAATCCTATATGGTGCCGGCACAGGTTATCCTGTGCGAGAGTCTCCCCAGAAGTCCGAACGGAAAAATCAATAAGCGACTGCTGACGCAAGAATCGACCTCAGCAGTCTCATCGACCGCTAGTCTCGCAAGATGACAATTTTGACCGTCAAGCCCCATCTTTTCAAACAGCGGATCCCGCAAGCATGCCGCTGAAATCCGACACCTACTCCCAACGATCGCGCGCGACGCCAGTCCATCGGCACTTGACCTGAATCTACCTTTGTCCTCATATCGGCGCCGACGAACCAACAAAATGCTCGCCAAACATCTGAATGCACTCATCCGAGCCATTTTTTGCCCAATCGGCGCCTGCAAACTCACGAGTCATTCCCTCCGCCCCGCCATCGATTTCAAGTCTTGCCTAAAGACAGCTCTCGCTCGCGTCTCTCCCGAGACGCGAGAATACGACCAAAAGCCAATTCTTCTTTCTGCCAGCTGGCGATTAGGCTCCATGCTGGTGCAGAGCATGCTCATGGAGCATAAGCAGAGTGCCATCATTTGGAGCGAACCGCTCGATCACTGCAAAATCCATGAATGCATAGCCAACCAGTTGCGAGCATTTATCTCTCGGCGCCCATTTGAACGATTTTTCTTCTCAAAGCGCCAGCAAAGAAATCTGTCGGCTGAGTGGGTACCGAGCCTCTATCTGGACGTGGATTTCTTATTGAACGCCCACCGTGGATTCTTCGGCCGGCCATTTGGAGAATTCGACCGCGCAATCGACCGAAGTAATTGCGGCATAAAAGAGGCTCGCCCGACCATCGATCGCGTGATGCATTTTCGCGTGCGCCATCCCAGGTGCAAGATCGTAATTCTTTATCGGAATCCCTACGATGCTGACCTATCGCGTCGCCACGTGAAAGCAGGCAAATTCCGGCGCCGGTCTGATGATTGGGTAAAGACAGCCGACGCAGACGACCAACATTGGCCTGAAACGACACATAGCTTCATCAAGGGACACGAAAGAGTCAACGACCCGCTGATCCGATATGAAGACTTAGACAATCCGGTGGGCATCGATCGACTCTCAGACTATCTTGCATGGCCCGTGTCTCGGTCGTCAATTTTACGGCGACGGGATCTTGCGAAAAAACAAGAAAGAAGCGTAACGCTTGCACGACTGGACAAAGCCATCCTGGATTTCGCGACAGGCCGAACAAGGAAGGACGCGGGATACTAAGTGATGTCCGACAAACCAAAGTCCATCCTGATGGTATTTCCGCTCGCCCCGTGGCCCGCCAGGGACAACGGGGTTTCGATCAGGTACTACCCGGTTCTCGAGTCGCTCTCCAAAAGGTACGACATCGACGTTTTCGTGCACAGCGAACCCCGAGACATCGTTCCGGACGATCCTGTCGCAAGGTCGCTCCGAAGACTCGCCATTCAATACTGCGACAGAAGTCGACCGGGACTCGCCGATAGAACGCTCACAATTATGGAGATGCTATCGCCGTTCGGCCAACCGTATCAATTTGCGCGTTATCACTCGGCCCCCATATTGCGCAAACTTCGCGAGTTCATTTCCGGACAGCGATATGATTCGGCACTATGGGTCATGCATGAGCACCGACATCTTCTCAAGCGACTGAATTCCCAGCTCAACGGTACCCACACCGTCTACGACGGTATCGACTCGCCATACCTCCATTACATGAGAGAATCGCCTCCGGGCGGCCTCAGGAGCCTCTACCGCGCCTTCGATCTGTGGAAAACGCGTCGCTGGGAAAGGAGTCTCCTGAAAGGAGTGGATGCCGCCGCCTACATTTCCGCACCGGACGCCATGGCTTCCAGAGGCGGCACCGCTTCAAATGCCGAGGTGATCCCGAATGGAATCTATCTCGAGGGAGAGGAAATCGCCGCCCCGGCTCAGCCCATTGGACCATCATTAGGGTTTCTCGGCAACATGGGGTACTCACAAAACGTGCGGGGCGCGCTTCGGCTGTATGAAAATGTATTCCTTCCTCTGAAAAGGGAGTTCGCCGACCTTAAGCTGGTGGTCATCGGCCGCTCGCCCGTTGCCGAAGTGACAGCGCTTTCCGGTCCGGACGTAGAAGTTACCGGCACCGTTGATTCAATCTGGCCCCACATTGCACGGGTCAGCGCTTTCGTCTACCCGATGGTAGGTGGCGCAGGACTCCAAAACAAGATTTTGGAAGCCATGCACGCCGGAAAGCCAGTCGTAACTACCGAAATCTGTCTGAAGAGCATTGGCGCACGCGAGGGTGAGGAAATACTGGTTGGCCGGTCGGATGAAGAACTGCGCGCACATACACGCACTCTATTAAAGAATCCGGGATACGCCCGAGACCTCGGGAAATGTGGAAAAGCCTACGTAGACCGCACCTTCGATATGCCTAAAGTATTGCAACGCTTCGAACAATTCATAATCCGAAATCAGTGAACCTGGCCAAACCATGATTGGCAACGGAATTGTTTTATAATTTCCACAACACAACACACCGTCTCGCAAACCATATCATCAACACTCAGATCCTGTGCATGCGCATCTTGTGGAACACAATGTCACCAGAGCACCAAGCGACCATCTGCAAAACATCTTCAACTTACAAGACAGATGTAATTTTGAACAGTCTAATCAGTTCGCCCACCGCACATGACTAAAAATGAGCAGCATCACACGTCAGACAGTGAAGATCCATCAATGAGCAGACAAGACGCGGTGTCCTGGCTAAAACTCCTATCGAGCAAACTTCCTATTCGTGCGCAACAAAGCCTAAAACGCTTGCACTTCACTCATCAACTACGCACAAATCGGTTCACAACCTCAGAACCAGAGTACCGGCGCCTAGATTACTGGGTAAGAAAGGGAGATTGGGTAGTTGATGTTGGCGCGAACGTAGGACATTACACAGCGCGTTTATCCAGTTTAGTCGGTCCGACAGGGCGTGTCATAGCGTGCGAACCGGTCCCAGAGACTTTTGAGCTTCTAGCGTCACTAATGTCTGCTGCTGGCGCGCACAATGTTTCTCTTCTAAACGTGGCGGCATCTGCCGAAGTCGGACTTTCGGGCATTTCGTTGCCACGATTCGCTAATGGCCTAACGAACTACTACATGGCAAACCTTACGCCTACCGGCGGAGACATTAACGTCCTGACTCTTCCGCTTGACGCCCTGATGTCTTTCAAGCATGTCTCTTTGGTAAAAATAGACGTCGAGGGTCACGAGCTAAAGGTTCTTCAGGGGATGCAAATGCTTCTGAAAAGAGACCTTCCACGGCTCATTGTGGAGGGCCGATCGGAGGAAGTGGCATCCTTTTTGAAACAATTTGGATACCGGTTCATTGAACTAGAAGGATCTCCGAATCGGGTGTTCGAAAACTGCGTGAACCCATAAAGCTGGACTCGACCCAATGCCTGTAAGGCACATCGCCGCTAAGGACCCGTAAATAAATAAAGGTACCAAGTCGATGAGCGTATGTGCTATGCTGCCTGGGCATGGAGGCTGCGCTTTCCGAGTTGAAGCGGAAGCTGCGTTCGATCTGGCCACACTTGGGCGAACGCACGCGCCGCCTGACGGCGGCGAATGAGGCGATGAGTCTGGGCTACGGCGGGGTCTCGCTGGTGCACCGGGCCAGCGGTCTCTCGCGCAAGGTGATTCTCAAAGGCATGCGTGAGATTCGCGCGGGCGAGGCGCTGGTGGCGGGACGGATTCGCCGAAACGGAGCCGGGCGCAAGGCCATTACGGTATCCGATCCCGAGCTGCTCGAGTCCCTGGACGAGATGATCGAGGGACACACCCGAGGGGATCTGGAGTCCCCGCTGCGCTGGATCTGCAAGAGCACGCGGGTGATTGCCGGCAGCTTGAGTGCGCACCACCATCCGGTCAGTCACATGAAGGGTAACCGTGTAGCGAAGGCCGCATAGGCGGCGGCGCCCGCCTCGGGGATCATGTGTCCACTTGCAGATAAATGGGCACGAGTAAGTGCCCACGTGGAAAACAGGTGGACACTTCGACAGAGCAGAGTGCGGGAACAGGATCGGGCGGCAGGCAGATTCGCAGGCGCAAGCAATGGTCTGTGCAGGAGAAGCTGCAGATCGTGCGCGAGACCCTGCAGTCGGGGAGCTCGGTGCCCATCATTGCCCGGCGTCATGGAGTGACCGCGAACCAGATCTTTACCTGGCGTCGGGACGCATTTTCCGCACATCTCGGGCGTGATTTCGGCGAATTTCCCGGGCGCCATCCCCCTGTGTCACAGTAGTTGTCGCCTCGATCCCTCGGTAATCTTGGGGGCATTGAGGAACGACAGTGGCTCGATACAGCAACGAATTCAAAGAGCGGGCGGTGGCGCGGCTGTTACCGCCTGAGAG
>JAJZDX010000060.1 GCA_021805865.1 Pseudomonadota bacterium | reverse complement strand
CCGACGATCAACTCCTCGCGTTCCTGGAAGGGCTCTGATTATGCCGAACAGCCGCATGGCCAATGCCGGGCTATCCGGCCTCCAGCGGAGGCCATGCGGCATAATCCGGATCGCGGCATTATGACCGTTATGCCGATATCGGCATAACGGCCACTGGACCAAGCACGACAAGCGCCTGGCCCGCGACATGGGCCGCGTGAAATGGGGTGATGAAGGCTACGCCCGCGAGGAGCTGGTCGCCGAACTCGGCAGCGCCTTCCTTTGCGCTGACCTCGGCATAACCCCCGAAGTCCGCGCGGATCACGCCGCCTACATCGCCTCATGGCTCAAGTTATGGCGAGATGAGCATAACTCGAGTAATCGCGAGGTGTCGATAATGTGAAGGAGCGCAGCTTCAGCGCGCGAATCCCGCATAATTCCGCCGGTAGACGGCGGGCCTTGCTCAGCATTATTTCGCGACGAACCTCTGCGGTCGTTTGACCAGCAGAGGAGCCGTCGATGTCCAATTCCGACTGTGAACTGATCGCCGAACTCAGGGGCACACTGACCCGCCAACGATATAGCCCGGTGGTGGTCGGGAACTATTGCGCCTATGCGCGTGGGTTCCTCGACCATCTCGCGCGGCGGAATATCCTGGTCGCGGATGTGAGCGAAGCGCAGGTAGCGCAATATCTGCGCCATGCGACCGCGCTGTTCCGGAAACGCCGTGGTCGAACTCCGGGGCTGTACTGGCACTCGATCCCGCGCTCTGGAATCCACGCGCTGTTGCGGCTTGCGCAGGGCCAGTGGCCACCCGTCCGGAAAATTACATGCGCCGCTGACGCAGTGCGGTTCACGATCTGCGACGAATACGAGACTTGGCTTCGCGAGGAGCGTGGCCTTGTCCGGCCCAGCATCGTCGCGCTCTTGTGGGAGGCACGGCACTTCCTGGCCTGGCAGCTCGGACGATGCGGCGCCGAAAGTCTGATGGAACTGAGCGTCGGCGACATCGACCGTTACATGGACCTGCGCGCGCCGAGGCTGACGCGCAAATCGTTGAAGGACGTGGCGGAGCGCCTTCGCTCGCTCTTGCGGTATCTGCACCGGACCGGTCGCACCGCGATCAACCTGTCGCCGCACGTCATCGCCCCGCTGCTCTACGCCTATGAAGGGGTGCCCTCGATTCTGGAGCGTAGCCAGATCGCGGCCGTGCTGGAGAGTGCGGGGAAGGACACGACACCGGTTGGGCTGCGGGACCATGCGATCCTGCAACTACTCGCGACCTATGGCCTGAGGTCGAGCGAGGTCCGCAATCTGCGGATCGAGGACATCGATTGGCGCGCGGAATCGATCCGCATCCGGCACACCAAGACACGGGCTTGTTCGTTCCTCCCCCTGATGGAGCCGGTGGGCGAAGCGGCGCTCGCCTATCTGCGCGCGGGGCGACCCGCGACCGACGCCCGGGAAATCTTCATCCGCACGCGCGCGCCCTATCGCAAGCTCGGGATGCTGGCCAGTGCGGTACGGCGGCGGCTCCGCGATGCGGGCGTCGAGCCGCCAGGCAAGTGCGGGCCGCACATCTTCCGCCATGCCCGCGCGGTCGAGATGCTGCGCGCGTCGGTGCCGCTGAAGGTCATTGGCGACCTACTCGGGCACCGCTCGGCTGAGTCGACGGCGCCTTACCTCAAGCTCGCCACCGAGGACCTCCGGGCTATCGCACTCGACGTGCCGGGACTGGAGGTGCTGTCATGACGACTTGGTCCGACCCTGAGCGACTGTCGATCGCGCGCTATCTGGTAGGCCTTGGCCTGCGCAGCGCGAACAGCCGCACCTATTACAAGCAGGTGCTCCACAGCTTCCAGGATGTCGCCGAGCGCCACGCCGAACTCGGCCAGGACGTACTGGTGGCCTGGCTGCGTGCATCGTCCGACCGCTGGGCAGCGACGACGCTTCTGCACCGTACCCGCATTATCGACCGGTTCCTCGACCACCTTGTGCAAACCAGGGCAATCGACCGCAATCCCGTCGCCGCCCTGCGCGAGGCGCGCAATATCAAACAGTGCAAGCCGGTCTGGCGGGCGCTGGCGTCGCGCGATCCGGAGCAGGCCCTTGCCGAACTGCATCAGCCCAGGCCGTTTGACAGCGTGCTGGGCGAAATCATGGCCGAGCACGTCACGCTGATGCGCAACAGGGGATACAAATACACCTCGCAGCCCGTGTGGCTCTTGCGGTTCGACCGGTTCTTGCAGTTGAACCCTGCGCTGCAGGATGAACCGATCGGGAGGATGCTCGAACACTGGGCGGCGGCGAAAGCCACGCCCAATCACGCCGCCGAATGCGAAAAGCTGAAGCGCGTCCTTGCGAAGATACTCCGTCACCGAAATCCATCGATCCCGCCGCGCCGACCGGACTCGCGCCCGGAAAAGGAAGTGGCGAAGCAATGGCGCAAACCTCACATCTACGCACCCACCGACGTGCGGCGGATGCTCGATATCGCCCGTTCCTATCCGTCGCCACGGGCGCCGCTTCGCCCGCTGAGCATCTACACCATGCTGTTGCTGGCCTATTGCGCGGGTCTGCGGCGGGGCGAGCTTGCCCGCCTCGATCTCGGTGACGTCGATCTTCAGGGTGGCACGATCACGGTTCGGCAGACCAAGTTCTTCAAGACCAGGATCCTGCCGCTTCCCGACAGCGTGATGGCCGAGCTTCGGGCCTATATCGATGCACGGCGCCGTGCCGGAGCATCGCAGGACCCACGCTCCGGCCTGTTCTGGCACGAACAGCGTAGTGCACGTTACACAAAGGAGGCCATCGCCTGGCTGCTCGTCGATGTCATCCGCCGGGCCGAGCTGAAGCCACCGCAAGGGCGAACGGGGCCGCGCTTGCACGACCTGCGCCACTCGATGGTCGTGAACCGGATCCTCGAATGGTATCGGACGGGCATCAACCCGCAGGATCGCCTGCCGTTCCTCGCGACCTATCTCGGCCATCGGGATATCAACTCCACCCTGGTCTACATCACCGTCACGCAGGACCTCCTGCATCATGCCAACGAGCGGTTCCGGGCGGTGGGTGCACCATGCCTCGACCTGGGGCGGGAGGTGCGGCCATGAGCAGGGCAAACCCGTTCCCGGAACTGATGCGCGCGTTCTTCTACGAATGGCTCGTCGAGCAACGCAACGCATCCATCCATACGGTGCGATCCTACCGCGACACCTGGCGGCTGTTCCTGCGGTTCGTCGCGCAGCGCGCGGGAAAGAAGGTTGCGATGATCACGCTGGCCGATTTGGCCGCCAGCGAGGTCACTGGGTTCCTGAGGCACGCCGAACACGAACGCGGCGGCACGATCGGGACGCGCAACTGTCGGCTTGCCGCGATCCGCAGCTTCTTCAACTTCGTGGCGACCAAGGATCCCGCATCGATCGCGCAGTGCGTCGAGATCCACAACATCCCTGTCAAGCGGGCGCCGGTATCGGAACCCTGCTATTTGGATCCCGCAGAGGTGGCGGCGATCCTTGCCCAGCCAGACCGTTCGACACTCGAAGGCATGCGCGATCATGCGTTGCTCTCGTTCCTCTACAACAGCGGGGCACGGATACAGGAGGCACTCGACCTGTGTCCCGAGGCCATCCGGTTCGACGCGCCCAGCTGCGTGCGCCTCCTTGGCAAGGGCCGCAAGGAGCGCATCTGCCCGCTCTGGCCGGAAACCGTGGTGCTGCTGAAAAAGCTGCTGGAGCGGCAGCCGCGAGCGCCAAACGAGCGGATGTTCGTCAACCGCTACGGCGAGCCGCTCAGCGCCTCGGGCGTCCGGTTCAAGCTCGCGGCCTATGTGAAGGCGGCCGCCGCAACCGCGCCAACGCTGAGAACCAAGCATGTGGGGGTAGGTTCAGGATACGTGTAAAAAGTGGTCACAAGCCGTACTCGGCTGCGGAGCTATTCGGTTCCCACTCGCATTGTCCTGGCAATCGGCAACGTCGCGGCATGCTTGAGGACCAGTTCGGCAACCCGTTGCCGCGTCCAAAGCTCCACGCCATCGACTGGAGCGACCTCATCCGGGTGCAGCAAAGAGGCGAGGATTTGACGCGGATGAGTGTCGGACTTCGGTTCGGCTATCGCAATGGGGCCGCCCCAATAGGCCCATTTACATTGCAAGACGCCGACCATGCGGGATGGATCGGCGGCCAGAGCAGCCACTCCGTCGAGGCCTCCGTCCCCACTCCCCCCGACGTGTTCCCAGATCTCATCAGGGTGCTCAAGTTGGAGAAGGGCCACGCAAAGGTGCTCAAAAGTACCAGGTCCCACGAAATCGGCTAGTCGCCGCTCTACTTCGGCAAGATCTGAAGTCCAAGAGCGCTTGGCGCGCCAAGGTTTATCCAGCAGAGCCTCCAGGCTTGTGTAGGCGTCCAGGTCAAGGACGGGCAGCGTATGAAGGCGTCCGAACGTCGATCTGCCAAGAAGCGAGCGCCTGACCCAGGCCGGGACAGTGGTGAAGGGGAGCGGCCGGAACTCGTCGATCTCGCAGCACTGCGCGACGTCGGCCAAGTGGCTAAATACGTTCGAGGTGTCCAGCCTTTGCGTCTCCCTTAGGCGCAAATACTCATCACCCCACGGAGGGTCATCGAGCACCTCAAACGGGTGGATTACGCGGCCCGCGTAAACGACACCGCGCGACGGCCTGGGCACCAGCATGATGTCGCCGACCGCAACGCTCCGCGCAAAATTGCGGCTCTGTGACGACATCTTTGGATTTTCAAGCTGAGGCCGAAGTGCCCACCAGTTCGCGTCCGGTTCTTGGAAATCGACTACAGCGTCGCGCAGATGCCCTAGTCGCCGCTCAACACCCTCACGCCAAGCTGGGTAACCGATGAAGGCGCGGCGCTCACGCACCACGATGTCAATTGGATCGGAATCCTGAGGGCGGCAACGCGAGAAGACGACATTTTTTCTTGGTTCCAATACCAAATCCTGTCTTGCTGGTCGGGGATGGGGTGCAGGAGCAGTCACGGCGTTGCGGGCTGCATTTCCCGAGCCCGCTTCGTGATTTCGCCAACGATGCTGCGGCTAGCTCGGCCGGCGATCTTCTTCTGGATGGCGCGGATGCTGAGATCGGTGGAGGTGGCGAGGGCTTCGATTTCGTTGATGACGCGCTGTGACGTGCCGGGCCGCCCGAGATGCCTCCCGCGCGCCTCGGCTGCCCTCATGCCGGCGGTGACGCGCTCGCTGATCAGCGACGACTCAAGCTCGGCCATGGCGCCGATGATGGTGAACATCGCCCGGCCCATCGGGCTGCTGGTGTCCACTTGGTCCTGGACGCTGACGAAACGCACACCGAGGTGGTCGAACTCTTCCAACGCCGTCAGCAAGTGGCGCGTGCTGCGGGCGAAGCGGTCGAACTTCCAAACCAAAACGCAGTCGATCTCCTGGTTGCGCGCAGCCACCATCAGCGCGTTGAGCTGGGGTCGGCCTTCCCGCCGTCCTGACACGGCCACGTCGCAGTAGTCCTGCACGACATCGAGGCCGGCACGGGCGGCATAGCCGCGCAGGCTGTCATATTGCAGGTCTGGCTTCTGGTCGGCAGTCGAGACGCGCAGGTAGAGGGCGGTACGGGTACCCTGGTGCGCTTTGGTCGCGGCACGCCGGCGTCCAGAATGGTATTCCTTCACGGACACCGATTCGCTACCTCCTATTGCCTTCAAAACCCTTACTCTATCCAGCCGCTTCGGCGCACCCTTTTTCGGACATTCCATGACGGCGATCGACCGCACGGCCTACCCGCGTCCGGGCACACGCTTGACCCGCGAGGAGTTGGGCACCCGATACACCCTGACCAACACCGACTTTACCTTCATTCGTGCCAGTGCCCGGGGCGATATCGGTCGCCTGATACTCGCGACGCTCCTCAAGACGCGCCGGGATTTCGGCTATTTTTCGGCACTGGATGCGGTGCATCCCGACACCGTAGCCTATCTGGCGGTGCAGCTTGGCACATCCGCGCCGCAATCGTGGGCCGACGAGATACACCGCACCAAGTCGCTGTATCGCTATCAGGCTGCAGTGCGCTCTCAGCTTTCCGTTACAGTGTATGGCGCTGCGGCCGAACAACTGGTTGTTGGCACCGTCATCGAGGCGACCGAGACCATGAGTGACCCGGCTGATCTCATCAACCGGACGGTTGAGGTGTTGCAATCCGCCGCGTTCGACCTACCGGCGTTCAGCACGCTCGACCGGCTGGTGAACCGGTTGCGCGCCGAAGTTCATGGGCAGATCTATAACCGCGTTGCGGCACGCCTTGCGTTCGAACATACGGCAGTGCTGGACGCCTTGCTGGTCAAGCTGCCTGAAAGTGTAACGACCGGCTTCAATCGCCTGAAACAAGCGCCCGGGCCAGCGACCCCGAAGACGGTCAGGCTCTGGACCGACCGTCTCGATTGGCTAGGCAGCCTGACCGACCCCGATCCATTGCTGGAGGGCATCGCTCACACCAAGCTGCGGCAGTTCGCCGCCGAGGCCGCGGCACTGGAAGTCAGCGATCTGATCGACATTGCCCAGCCCGGCAAGCGGCACACCCTGCTGCTCGCCTTGCTGCGCCAGGCCCGCATGCGCTGCCGCGACGAGCTGATTGAGATGCTGCTGCGCCGAGTCTGGCGAACACAAGCCGCGGCCAAGGAACAGCTCGATGCCCTCCACGACCAGCACCGGGGCATCGAGGAAAACCTGATCGGCATATTCGGCCAGGTGCTGGAAACAGAGCAGGCGCAGAATACTGATGCGGCGTTCGGGCGCCACGTCAGAAAGATCCTGTCGGAGCAGGGCGGCGTCGCGGCCCTGGCAGCGCAGTGCGAAACCGTGTCCGCCTGGCATCGCGGCAACGATCTGCCGCTGCTCTGGCCGATCCACGCCAAGCACCGCACTCTGCTGTTTCGGCTGCTCGACCTGATGGACGTCCGGTCCGCGACCCAGGACCACAGTCTGCTGGACGCGCTGGCGGTCGTAAGCAATCATCGCCACGCGCGCCGCGATGACGTTTCCGGCGATGTCGACCTCGGCTTCGCGTCTCGGCGCTGGCAAGGCTTTGTTGCGAAGCGCCGATCGCAACCAGACGTTCTCGACCGACGAGCGCTCGAAGTCTGCGTTTTCGCTTACCTGGCCAATGCCCTGCAAATTGGTGATCTCTACGTCGTCGGCGCTGAAACATTTGCTGACTACCGCGCCCAGCTCCTGCCTTGGGCGGAGTGCGAGACACGGCTACCAGCCTACTGCGCCGCCCTCGGGATTTCAGAAAAAGGCGATGATTTCGCCGCCTCGCTCCAGGCCGAACTGACGACGCTTGCCGCCGAGGTTGACGCCGGCTTTCCGGCGAACACCGAATTCAGCGTCGATGCAGACGGGACGCCGCACCTGAAGCAACTGGCGACGACGGAGCAACCGGCCGGGTTGCCGGAGTTCGAGCAAGAGATCCGCGCCCGCATGCCGGAACGCCATCTCCTCGACATTCTGAAGCATGCAGAGCACTGGTCCCGCTACACTCGCCACTTCGGGCCTCCATCCGGCTCCGACCCGAAGCTGGCGCAGGCAGTGCAGCGTTACCTGTTCACCGTGTTCGGTTATGGCTGCAATCTCGGTCCAGGCCAGACCGCCCGACATGCCCCCGAAATCGCCTCTGCGCAGGCGCTGCGCCGAATCAACGCGCAGCACATCAACGCCGACAAGCTAGAGGCCGCAATGGTCGACGTCATCAACCAATACACCCGCTTCCCCTTACCCCGGCATTGGGGCGGTGGCCGCGCCGCCATCGCCGACGGCACCCACGTGAAGCTGCGCGAGAATAATCTCCTCGGCTCCCAGCACATCCGCTACGGTGCTTATGGCGGCATCGCCTATCACCACATTGCCGACAGCTATATCGCGCTGTTCACCAGCTTCATCCCGTGCGGCGTCTGGGAGGCCGTCCATATCCTGGATGGGCTGCTGAAGAACCAGTCCGAGATCCAGCCTGACACGCTGCACGCCGATACCCAGGGCCAAAGCGAACCGGTCTTTGGCCTATGCCGACTGCTCGGCATCAAGCTGATGCCGCGCATGCGCGGCCTGAGTGATGTGACCTTCTACCGTCCTGCCAAGGCAACCCAATACGAGCATATCGACGCGCTCTTCACCGGCGACATCGACTGGAACTTGATCGCCACGCACGCGCGGGACATGATCCAGGTGGTGCTGTCGATCCAGGCGGGACGGGTTATGCCGTCAATGTTGCTCCGCAGACTCGGCACATACAACCGCCGCAGCTTGCTCTATCGTGCCTTCCGCGAACTCGGCCGGGTCGAGCGCACTCTGTTCCTGCTGCGGTTCCTCTCCAACATCGAGGTCCGCCGCGTCATCCGCGCCGAAACTACCAAAATCGAGGCCTTCAATGACTTCCTGGACTGGGTCTCGTTCGGCGGCCCGGTGATCAAGAGCGGTGATCCCGTGGAGCAGGAAAAGCAGATCAAATACGCCAGCCTCGTCGCCAATACGATCATGCTATCCAACGTCGCCGATCTCACCACCGTCCTGTCGGACATGGCCGCCGACGGACACCCCGTCACACCCGCCCTGGTCGCCTCCACCAGCCCCTACATCCGCGGGCATATCCTCCGCTTCGGCCAATACGCCCTCGACATGAGCGACCTTCCAGCCCCACTCAACCCGCGACCGCTCCCGTTCGAGCCGACCTTATGACCACTTTTTACACGTATCCTGAACCTACCCCATGTGACGCCGCACAGCTTCCGCCATGCCACCGCCATGCACCTCGTCTCGGCGGGCGTCGACGTCACGGTCATCCGCAGCTGGCTCGGTCATGTGAGCCTCGACACCACCAACCACTACGCCAGGGCCAATCTGGAAACGAAGCGGAAGGCACTGGAGCAGGTCGGCGTTCCGACAACAACGGGACATCCGCCGTCATGGAAGCGGGATGCGAGCTTGCTCGCCTGGCTCGACACGCTCTGAAATAATGCGAAGGAATGTGGCCGGAAATGGCGCAAAACCGCGCATCCGGCTGCGCTCCTTCACATTATCGACACCTCGCGATTACTGGAGATGCTGAAGGGCGACAAGCGTTTCGTCTTCTCGGCCGCCAGCCACGCCCAGCGGGCGGTTGACTATCTGCACAGCCTTCAGCCCGGCCAGACCCAGGAGGGGGAGACCAGTGTGACGGCCG
>JAJZDX010000059.1 GCA_021805865.1 Pseudomonadota bacterium | reverse complement strand
GCCATAGATGGAGTGGCGCAACTGCCGTCCGAAGTGCGCAATATCCCGGAAGTTGCGCAGGCCCGCGGCATAGGTGTAAGCCGGAACCGCGAGCGTGTAGCGGGCGCCGGTCAGGTTCGGGCCGATGGCATCGATCGAGCGGTCTTTGAGGTAGGGCTTGATGATCGGCGCCTGGGCGGGCATCCAGTTGCCGAGAAACACATCGATGTCGCCCTGTTTCATCGATGCGAAGGTGACCGGCACCGACAGCATGGTGACCTTGGGCCGGTAGCCCAGGTCCTGAACGATGTCGCTGAAGACGGCGGTGGTGGCGGTGACATCCGCCCAGCCGATGTTCGAGAGGCGGATGGTGCGGCATTGCGGGCCGTCGCGCACCGCGGCGATCGGTGCTGCAGCCGCAGTCGCGGGCGCCATGACCGTCGCGGCGGCGGCCGGGAGCGCCAGCACGAATGCGCACAGGCTCGCGCACAGACGGGCTACGAGCCCAAGTGGAGCTGCGCGCACCGCGGCACGAGCGCGACCGGGGCCCGGGGGCAGGGGGAGGAAGGTCGAGCTCATCGACCTCCTTCCTGGATACCCCCCTCGCCCACCCCCGTCCGGTAGCCGCCCTCAGCGATCCGGCCGGCGAGCCTCTCGTCCGGCTGCGCTTGCGGCGAATCGGCCGTAGTCAGGGTATGTGAGGCCAGCGTGCCGATGCAATGTCGGCCCTTGACGGCGTACCACCACAGACCCGCCCCGAGAATCACGCTGATGTAGATGAATGCGCCCCAGGTGTTATACCAGGGAGTGCCGTAGACGGCCTCGCGCGGCCAGGCGAGATTGAGTGCCATGCCGACTCCCCAGAGCACCGCGACGATGTTCACGAGCATTCCCCACCGGCCCATCGTGAAGTAGCCGCCCTTCGCGAGGTCCGCGGGCGGCCATTGCCCCGCCAGGCGCTTGCGCAGCAAAGGGATCGTCACCATCAGGTACGACAGGTAGATCATGATGACCGCGATCGAGGTCAGCACCGTGAAGATCTTCGGCTGTCCGATGTTGAGGACAAGGATCAGCTCGGCGATGACGCCGATCACGACCGCGGGAACGATGGGCGTCTGCGTCTGGGAATTCACCGACGCGAGCTTCTCGCCGAACGGCAGCGCGTTGTCGCGCGCCATTGCGAAGGTCAGGCGGATGGCCGCGGTATGCACCGCCAGCGAGCACACGGTCACCGCGACCACGATGCAGACCAGGAAGATCTTCCCGAGCGGTCCCCACATCACCTGCTCGATGATGTATTGCAAGCCGCCGCCGCCGGTGCCGATCTGCGGATCATGAAGATTGGGCGCCGCCATGATCGCGAACAGCAGTATCGCGCCACCGATGACGAACGAGGCGAGGATTGCCCGCAGAATCGCCCGGGGAGCGGTGCGTCGCGGCTCCAACGTCTCCTCACCGAGTGAGCTGGCGGTATCGAAGCCGTACATGACGTACCCGGAGGCCAGCGAGGCGACCAGGAAATCGCTGAGAAAGCCCCAGCTCTTGCCGGCACCGTAGCCGTTGGTGGAGAAGAAAACTTCCGGACCCCGCTTGATGTGGACCGCCAGCAGGATCGCGATGAGGCAGGCGGCGATCAGCTCGATGAACACGCCCGCGCTGTTGATCATCGCCATCAGCCGTACGCCGAGCGCATTGACGATCGTGGTGAACAGGATCAAGACCGTGCCGAGGATCACGGCGTTCGTCGCGAAATCGTAGGTGCCGCTGCCGTCGCCGATGATCTGGAAGCCGCTCCACAGTCGCGGCAGGTTGAGCTGTAATGCGAGCACCACGGCGGACAGGGTGACGATCGAGGCGGTGAGCATCAGCCAGCCCGAAGACCACCCCACGAGCCGGCTGCCCAGTATCTTCGACCAGTTGTAGACCGAGCCCGCCACGGGGTATTTGGCGGCCAGCTCCATGAAGCACAGCGCAACGGCCAGCTGGCCGACGAACACCATCGGCCAGGACCAGAGATAGGCCGGCCCGGCGGTGCCGAAGCCGAAGTAGAACAGTTGGAAGGTGCCGGTGAGTATCGAGATGTAACTGACGCCGGCGGCGAAGCTGCCGAACGACCCGATGCTGCGAGCCAGCGATTCCTTGTAGCCGAAGTGCTCCATGCCGCTGTCGGCGCCTTGAGTGGAGGCGGTTTTCGAATGAACGTTCAAGGTGGCCTCTCGGGGGACAGTTGCCCGACAATCATGCGGATGGCGGCGCCAGGGTTTCGAGCATGGGGGCGCCGGTCCCATTGAATAATTGCGACACCCCATCCGAAGCGCAGGTGCGTTGCAACACGTCGATGCGTCGGCTGTGCTCAGGTGCCCTCGAGCAGGCGGCCGCCCTCGAGCAGGCGCCGCACATCCGTGGTGATGGCAGCGGAGGAGAATCCGGTCTGGGCGAGCAGTCGCGCCCGGCCGCGGCCGTCGAAGATGAACACCACGCTGCTGTGGATGACCTCGTAGTTGCCGTTCTTGTCCGGCTTCTCATCGTGATAGGAGACCCGATAGCGTTTGATCATCGCCGTCAGCTGCGCGTCCGTGCCGCGCAGGCCGACGAAGTGCGGTCCGAAATCGCCCACATAGCGCTTCAGCACCGGGATCGTGTCGCGTCGCGGGTCGACCGTCACGAACAGCACCCGCACGCGCGATGCCAGCGGCCCCAGCCTGTCCAGCGCGTCGGCCAGCATGGCCAGGGTCGCAGGGCACTCCTGCGTGCAGTGCGTGTAGCCGAAGTAGAGCATCACGATGTCGCCGCGGTAGTCGGCTGCCGTGACCGCCCGGCCGTTCTGGTCGGTCAGGTTGAATTCGAGCGGTGCCACGAGCCCCCTGACATCGGTCACGTCGGGCTGCAACCGGGTGGCACAGCCGGCGAGCAGCAGCGCGCCGAGCATGACCGGGGCGCAGGCGAGGGTCCGGCGTCGGCTCGGTACGCTCATGCCACCTCAGCCGATGGTCGCGAGCTCCCGGGCGTCTCTGCGCGCAGCGGCGACATCCGCAGCTGCGCCTCCTCTTCGCGCATCATGTGGCGCAGCACGACGATGACCCCGACCAGCGACATCATGGCCCCCGGAATCCAGGTGAGCAGTCCTCCGATCTGCTGATCGAGCATCGGGCTGATCGCCAGCGCCCGGCCACAGAGGGCGTAAATGGGGTAGAGCTGCCAGGGGACGAGTGAGATGTAAGCGCCGATCACGATCTGGGTCATGGAGATGAACGGCAGGATGAGGAGTCGCACCTTGTAGCCCACCGCCGCAGAGCCTTGCTCTTCCTTCGGGGCGAGTATCACCCACCAGAAGAGGAGGCCATCGGCGAACATGCTCCAGTTCATCAGCAGGTACCGGCGAGTATCGATCATGGTCGCGAAGTGGACCCTCGGGATCAGCCAGAAGAATATGAGTCCGACGAACAGGAGCGGGGCGATGAGCGGATGCTGCAGAGTCCGCCAGGCGAGCCGCAGGGGCTTGCGCAGCCAGTCGAGGCGCATCTCCCGCAGTACACGCGGCGCGCCCGTCCGTCCCGCACGCGGCAGACCCTCGCGCAGCACCAGCACGGGCCCCGAGAGCACGATCAGCGCCGGACCGAGGTGATGCAGGATCAGCTGCTGCAGGCAATGGACCCAGAACGAGTGCTGGGCCAGGAAATCGAAATAGGTCTGCAGCACGGCATAGCTGACCGCCAGGCCCAGAAAGAAGACGAAGGGCCGCCAGAAGCCGACCGGAGCCCCGTTGCGCTTCAGCATGAGGAGACCTCGGAGGTACAGCGCGACCGTCAGCACGCAGACGGTGAGCACCGCCGGCGAGAACTGCCAGGGAAGCAGATACCACAGATACCTCAACGGACCCCCGGTGCTCGACTCTGCAGGCGGCAGGCGGCCTTCTGCTAGGGTACCAGACCCGCTGGGATTTGCACCGCAGGCTGGGGACGTTTCGGCAGGGCGGTGCGCGCTTCGAGCCGGCCGTGGCGCAATCGAGACCGGCGGGATGGCGCGGGGTTCGCGCTCGGCTAGGGGCTCGCCTGCGATAGCGGCTCAGGCGATGTCTTCGATGGGCGCTCCGGCAGCAGCGTTGCGGTGACCCGGTTGCGTCCCGCGTTCTTGCTGCGGTAAAGCGCGGCGTCGGCGATCCGCAGCATGCGATCCGTGGTCTTGCGCTCCGAGATCAGCACGCGCTGTACGCTGCAAAGACCGAGGCTCGCGGTCACGTTGAGGTTGCATCCTTGAGCCTCGAACTCCCTGTCGGCGATGCGCGCGCGCAGCCTGCGCGCCACCCCGAGCGCCTGCTCGTAGGGGGTTTCCGGCAGCACGATGGCGAATTCCTCCCCACCGATGCGAGCGACCCAGTCCACGCCCCGGCGCAGCGATTCCTGCATCCGGCCGGCGAACTGCTTGAGAACCTCATCCCCGCCAATGTGGCCCAATGTGTCGTTGACGTTCTTGAAGTAGTCGATGTCGCACAGGATCAGCGACAGCGGCCTGCCGTAACGCGCCGCCCGCTCGACCTCCCGCGGGAAGTGCTTGCTGAAGAAACGCCGGCTGGCCACCCGGGTCAGATCGTCCGTAGTGGACAGCTTGCGGTTCTCGACGAGAGCGATTCGCAGCACCTCCTCGAGCTCGGCGATGCGGCGTGCGGTGCCGATGCGCGCATGCAGCTCCCGCTCCCCGGCCCGGTGTCCGAGGCAATCGTCGGCGCCCGCCATCAGTCCGGCTTCTCTGTCCGCCGGCTCATCGAGCGCGGTGATGTAAACGATGTGCGGCGGGCGAGGGAGCTTGCGGGCGCGGATCCTGCGGATGAGCTCCAGGCTGTCGGTCATCACGATGGCGTGAAAGTCCCGCTCGAGCTCCTCGAGCGCCTCCTGGTCCTCGGCGACTGTGGCGATCTCGAGCATGTTCTCGCAGATGCCCTGCCCGAAGGTGCCGCGCATGTCGGTGGAGACGGCGAGCAGGGCGCGCGGCGGCGGCAACACGCGGAGCATTACCGCGACGGTCGCCGTGGTGTCCTGATCGGTCACCGTCTCGTGGATCCGGCGCTCCAGCAGCCGCTTGATGACGGTGGTCTGTCCACCATTGCGCATTGAACCGATTCCCCTCGCCGTGTGAGCCGGTGTGGATGCGATCGGTCCCGAGGAGGGCTGTCCGTGTCTCCGGCGCGGTGCGGCATCCAGTGCAGGCGTGCCGGGTACTGTACGGGTGACAGGGCGCCGCCAGTGTGATCAACTGCGCATTCCACAGAATATGGTCACGTGAATACCATATTCGAATCCGATACTTCACCTTGAGGCCGCCATCCCTTCCCCCGTCGGTTGAAGACCATGGAACCGCCCGCCATTACCCGCCGCCGTCGTCCGTTTCTCATGCCGTTGTGGCTGACCCTGATGACCGGCTTGGTCGTGCTCGGTGTGGGGCTTGCGCTTTGGGCAAGGGCCGCCAATACGGTCGTGGTCATCGTGCCGCAGGCGAACGGGGCGCTTGGCTCGATCGACAACCCGCCGCTGTCGGCCGAGGGCGGACAGCAGGCCGAGCGGCTGGCGCAGCGCTTCGCCAATGCCTCCGGCCGCGAGGGGCTCCAGGCGATCTTCGTCAGCCGCACGCGCCGGGCAGCGCAGACCGCATCGCCGCTGGCTCAGCTGCTTGGGCTCACGCCGATCGTCCTGGCCAGCCGTGATGGCGCCAGCATGGCTTCCGAGATCATGAGCCGCCATGGCGGCAATACGGTGCTCGTCGTGTGCACTCGTGCGGCGATCGTGCAGCTCATCCAGGCTCTGGCCGGCCGCACCGTTCAGCTGCCGAGCGCCCGTGACATGTTCTTCGTGACCGTCCCGCGCTATGGGCCGGCCAAAGTGCTGCGCATGACGATCTGATCAGGTGCGGGCCACGGCCCGGCGCACGAAGGCCGCATGCAGGCCGATACGCAGATCCGCCACCACGACGTCCCGGATCGTGCGATTGGGGTCGATGAGGAAGGTGGCCCGACGCACCCCGAGCCCCAGCGGCCCCTCCACTTCGTACATCCGGATCACGCACCGGTCGACATCCGACAGCAGGGTGAAGGGCAGATGATATTTGTCCTGGAACGCGCGATGACTCTCGGGGCTCTGCGGGCTGATGCCAGCGAGCCCGAGCCCCGCGGCATGGATGGACTGATGCAGGTCGCGGAACTGGCGGGCCTCGCGGGTGCAGCCGGGGGTGAAATCGGCGGGATAGAAGTAGAGGATGAGCGGCCCACGGCTCAGCAGCCCGCTGAAGGAGACGGGTTGCCCGTTCGCATCCGGCAAGGTGAACTCCGGTGCGCGCGTGCCGATGGCGAGCATGGGCCTTCCCCGGAACTGGCCTTGGCTTTGCAGAATATCACAGCTAGAATCGCCAGCCTCGCGTGGGGCGGTAGCTCAGCTGGGAGAGCGTCGCGTTCGCAATGCGAAGGTCGAGGGTTCGATCCCCTTCCGCTCCACCATAAATTCTAGGCTTTTCGCCGCACCTACTCAGAGCCAAAGTCCGTCGCAAGTGCACAGCAAGTGCACCCGGCGGACCCCTCTTTGCCCCGCTTGCCTCGGGGCTGCCAACGCGCCGTTGGCAGGCACGCAGCCTGCGGCCGTGCGCGCTGTCCCCCTCGCTTCCATCCGCGCCTATCGCAAGACGGGCTGCGCCGTCGTGACCGTCGAGCGCGCCGGCCGCGCTCCACGCCGCCATCGCATCAGCCTGCGCCGCTACGCGCTTCTGCGGGAGTGGACCCTCACCGCCCCCACCCGCCGCTGGCGCACGTCGGGCGCTTGGCTGCGCGGCTCGATCGCCGTCTCCCTCTGGCCGCAGGCCCGCGCCTGACCCTCTCACCCGTTGGAGTTCTCCACATGACCGCAATCACTACCCCGCGCAAGTCCCGTACCCCGCCCTCAACGGATGCCGCCCCCGCGCCGGCCCCAGGCTCGTGGGCGCGCACGCTCGATGACCTCGACACGGCGCAAGCCTTGTTTGCCACCGTCGGCCATTGGCTCGACGGGAACGACGAGTTTTGCGCGGAGGCCGACACGATGGGCTTCGCGCTCCAGCATCTGCGCCGGGCAATCGGACAACTGGAGAGCCTGCGTGATGCGGCGACCGCCGCTCAGGACCAGTGATTAGGACACGACCATGACCACGATCAAATCTCGTACCCTCAGCATCCTCCTCGCCGCCCTTGCGGCCGTCTCCCTGGCTGCCTGCGGCGGCGGGGGCGGGGGATCCTCGACTACCGTAAACACCTCCGGCGGCGGGGCTACGCCGCCGAATGCGCAGCTCGCGAGCTGCACCGATCCGGTCCAGAACGACACCACGTCGGACGCGGGCGTCGCGCCCTGCGTCACCGTGACGGGCCTCGCGAGCGGTCAGTCGGTCACGGTGTCCGATGGCCACGCCACGCTCACTGAGACGACCGATGGGACCTACACCTTCCCCGGCGTCGCGGATCAGGTGAGCGCCGGCGTGAACGAACTCCCCACGATCACGTTCTCGATTACCTCCGGCTCCTGCTCGCTCGTGGGCGGGACCGCCACGGAATCCCCGTACTCGGTGACGGCGCTCTGCGCGAAGTACCCCGCGGTGAGCCCGGACGTGCCGAAGGTCACGACGATGCCCGGGGTGAGCAGGACGGCCCAGGTGATCGCCTCGCCCACGATTGTGCCGGTGTACATCAGCACTGGATCGCTGGCGACGGGCAACGAGGCGAACGATGCGACGTTCCTCAGCCAACTCGTGAACTCGCAGGAGTGGGGACTGCTCGCGCAGTACGGCGTCGGGGCTGCCATGGTCGATGCGGCCGTGACCGTCAATCCCGGCTCCTGGTCGCAGTATCACGGCGTCACGCCGTCGGACCTCTCGACCATCGCGCAGGATGTCGAGTCTCAGGGCGTTACGCTGACCTCGAGCACCGTGCTCGTCATCTACTTGCCGCCCACGGTCGGCGTCGATCCCGCCGGCACCTACGGCACGGGGTACGCCGGCACGGTGGTCTCCGGCAGCACCAATGTTCCCTTCGCGCTGGTCACGGATGACTCGACCAATGGGCAGTACAGCGCCGACGACAGTGTGTACTGGATGGCGGAGGCGGAGCTCGTCAACGACGTGACCGGTGCCAATGGCGGCGGCTACGCCTGGATGTCGGCGAATCCGGACCTCTGGCTCGGGATCAGTGCCTACGGGCCGATCGGTACCGACACCATCGGCGTCGGCACGCTGTGCATGACGGCCGGGCCTGTGCTCGACGGCGGGGTTGTCACGGCCACGGATATCTCCACCGGCGACATCATCCCCATCTGGTCGCAGTCGGACGCGAATGCCGGCCGCGATCCCTGTCAGCCGCAGGACGTGCAGTTCTACAACTCGGATGGCACGCAGTCGAGCACGCAGGTCGAGCTCTCGGACCCGACCGCGCCGTTCGAGGGTGTAGTCGTGACCCAAGGACTCACCACCGTCACCGGCACGCTTGATGGAACCACTCGCACCGATCAGGCGATCGTCGTCGCCCCTGGGCAGTCGGTCACCGTGCAGGCCGCAGTATTCTCGACTCAGCCGGTTCCGGATCGGCAGGCGACAGTCGGCGTGGTGTCCTACGTCGGCCAGTCCGACGGCGGGGCGCTCAGCAGCAATGCGTCGACGTTCCCCTCGCCGTTGGTGTCCGTCTCCGCGGTGAAGAACCTCACGCGGCCGAGCGCGACGGGGGTCAATAACGGCGACACCATCGAGTTCACCGTCACGGCGGCCGGCACACCCTTCAAGGGCATGTACGTCCTCGAGGTCTCCACGAACAGCGGTCCGATCCCCATGCCCATCGGGGTCGTCGAAGGCACCACCTGGCAGTAACACCACAGAGCTGGGCGGCGCAAGCCGCTCCCGGCAGGAGAACCAACATGAAAAGCCTCAGCCTCATCATTCTCGCCACTGCTCTCGCTACCGCCGCCCTTACAGGCTGCGCCGAGCGGCACTCGGTCCAGTACTACGCCAAACACACCCATGCGGATGTCCATGAGGCGAAGTGGTGCTTGCACCATGGCGCCGATGGGCTCTCGGGCACCACGCTGCACAACTGCCGTGCAGCCGTCACAGTGTGGGACGATACGGCTCCGCCGATCCCCGTTGACTGATTGTCGGCGTCCTATCCCGCGAAGCGGGAATTGCGGACTGATGGTGTGTCGGGCATATCCCGGGATCGGGAGTTGGTTCGCCGGGGCGACTGAGTCGCCCCGGCGAGGAGGTACGAAAGTGACACCTGATTTGGATTGCCTACTGTGCGCGCGGTATCCGCAGATCTTCGCACGCCGGAATCTGCCAATGGACAAGAGCTGCATGTTCTTCGGGTTTCCCGGCAACGGATGGTTCGATCTGATCGACGTTCTCGCGGAGCGGCTCCAATTCTGGACGAATCGCCGCGGCGCGCCCCAGGTGATCGCCGAACAGGTCAAGGAGAAACTCGGCTTGCTCGAGGTCTATGTCGATGCGGCGAACAGAGATGACCACATCACGGGCGAGCAAAAGGGCATGATCCGCATGGCGAGCGCCATGAGTGAGAGGCTCTGCGAGGTCTGCGGACACCCAGGATGGCT
>JAJZDX010000027.1 GCA_021805865.1 Pseudomonadota bacterium | reverse complement strand
GTTACAACCCTTTCACGGCGGTAACACGGATTCGAATCCCGTCGGGGACGCCATTGATTTCAGTAGTCTTTTAGGCCATCCCGCCTCTCGTCTCGCCTCCCCGCGGTGCCCTGAAAGCTCCGCCCGCCCGAGCCCCTGAAACCCGCAGCCGCGAGTTGCACATTTACACAAATCCCAATTTCCCACCCTCATTCCCCCTCCGAGATTACGCAAGCGCGGCAGCAGGCCACGCAGTACGCCGTCCGAATCGGGGAATGGGCCACATCCGCAGCCGACCCGTCGAGGTGCCCCGTCACGTGGCTTGGGGCTGTCTCACGGCCGGAGCAGGCCTCACGGCTCAGGCTGCTGGATTACCATGAGCGCATCGAGCGCCATGACACCCTGTCCGGCGGGATAGGCGATCACGGGATTCAGGTCGATCTCGCGGATCGCGGGCTCGTGGGAGAGCGCCCGCCCAACCCGCTCGATCAGCTCGGCGAGCGCGGGCAGATCGAGCGCCGGGGAGCCCCGGTATCCGTCGAACAGGGGGCCGCATTTGAGGTGGCGGAGCGCCTCGATGATCGATGTCCGGCTCTGACCGGGAAGGATCAGCCGGACGTCGTTGAGCAGCTCCGCCTGTACACCGCCGACGCCGGCGAGCACCACCGCGCCCCAGTCCGGATCGTTTCGTCCGCCGACGATGAGCTCCAGGCCGGGCCGGGCCATGGTCTCGACCAGGACGCCATCGAGCGTCAATTCCGGTACGGCGCGGGCGAGATCCGCGTGCAGCTTCCGCCATCCCGAGCCGAGCGACTGCCGGTCCTTCAGGCCGAGGACCACGCCTCCTGCATCGCTCTTGTGCGAGAGCGATGCGGATTGCGCCTTCAGCACCACCGGATAGCCCAGGGCGTCGGCTACCTCGAGTGCCTCCTCGAGCGTGTGGATGAGCCGTCCGGGAGGAAAAGGAATGCCGAGCGGGCCGAGAAAGGCCTTGGCGCGATACTCGGGAATGACTCCCGAAGCGGGCGGGAGGGCGGTGCGCGTGACGGGCTCGGGCGGCTCGAGCGGTGTGCGCGAGACGGCTGCGGAGAGCCGCGCAATGGCCCGCACGGCGCGCTCGGCCGACGGAAAATAAGGTACGGCGAGCGTGCGCAGCGCCCGGATGTAGGGCTCGGGTACCGGTGCCCCTTCGTCGAGTCCGGCCAAGACGATGAGCGGTGGAGAGTGCAGCTCCCGCAAGGCCTCGAGGATGGCCGGGAACTTGCGCTCGCAGGTTGCCGGATCGGTTTGAATGATGCCGAGGACGATCGCGCCGATGCGCTCATCCTGCGCAAGCGCCAAGAGTGCGCGCCTGTAGAGGTCCGGGTCGACCAGCCCCTGTGCGGTCAGGTCGAGCGGGTTGCTGACCGGAACGAATGCGGGCACGGCCGCGCGCAGCGCCGGAGCGTTCGCATCGTCCAGCCTCGGCAGCGCAAGTCCTACCTGCTCGGTGAGATCGAGTACGAGGGCCTTGAAGGCGCCCGACTCGGTTACGACGGCCGCGCCGGGATGTCTCGGCGCCGGAGCGCGCAGCGCGATCTCGAGAACGTCGCCGAGCTCCTCCAGGGTCTCGGCCGTGACGATGCCTTCAGCCTCGACCTTCACCCGCATCAGTCCGTAGTTCCCCGCAAGAGCTCCGGTGTGGGTCGCGGCGGACTCGCGCGCCGCGCCGCTGCGGCCGGGATGCAGCAGCACGAGCCGCTTGCCCATCTGCCGAGCGCGGCGGGCCAGCGACAGCAAGCGCTGGGGATGGCGGAACTGCTCGACGATCAGGCCGATGACGGAAGTCTGCGCGTCACCGAGGAGGTATTCGATGAAGTCCTCGACGCCGCTCGCGGCTTCATTGCCGGTCGAGATGGAATAAGACACTCCAAGATCGCGGCTCGCCAACATGGTGCCGAGGACGCAGGCCATCGCGCCGCTCTGACTGACGATTCCAATCCCCGGCCGGCCATCGAGAGCCGCATGGGACGTCTCGACGAAGGTCAGAGCGATGCCGTCGACGTGATTGACAACGCCCAAGCAGTTCGGCCCTTCGACCACCATCCCATGCTCGGCGGCGATTTGGGCGATTTCGCGCTGCTCGGCCCGGCCGGCCTCCCCGCCCTCCGCAAAGCCCGCCGAGAAGATCACGGCCGCTCCGACGCCGCGCCGGGCGAGACCCGCGACCGCATCGAGCACTCCGGCCCGAGGGATGGCGAGCACGGCCGCATCCACTGCGGTCGGCAGCGCCTCGATGCTCTTCAGGCAAGGGCGGCCGCCGATCTCGGTCCGATTGGGATTGATGAGGTGAATGTCGCCTCGAAACCCCAAGCGCTGCAGATTCGCGAGCACGGAAGCCCCCAGGGCGCCCGGGGTGGCCGAGGCGCCCACGATCGCGACCGAGCGGGGACGCAGCAGTCGCTCGAGCGCCTTGCGGCTGAATTCCGAGCCCGCTTCAGACCTTGGCGGAGCGTTTGCGGGAGTGGTCATACGCGCCGAGTCCGGGCTTGAAGGATTTCTCGTCGATGAACTGATGGATCCCTTCCTTGCGGCCCTCGTTGTCGAAGAAATTGGCCGCTTCCTGGGCGCGCACGAGATAGTCTTCGGCGTTGTCGTAGGTCATCTCGCCGACCCGGCGGATCGCATCTTTCGCGGCCTTCAACGCCACCGGGTTCTTCTTGAGCAGCATTCTGGCGACCGCCGTCACCCGCTCCTCGAGCTTCTCGCGCGGCAGCGCCTCGTTCACCATGCCCCACTCCGCCGCGGTGCGCCCGTCGATGCTTTCTCCCGTCAATGCGTGGTACATGGCGCGGCGGAAGGTGAGCAGCTCGCGCGCGACCTTGCTCGCGCCCCCGCCCGGCAGGATTCCCCAATTGATCTCCGAGAGGCCAAACTGCGCCTCTTCTGCCGCGAATGCGAGGTCGCAGGCGAATAAAGGTCCGTATGCGCCGCCAAAGCACCAGCCGTTCACCATGGCGATGGTGGGCTTCTGGTACCAGCGCAGGCGCCGCCACCAGCCGTATGCCTCGCGCTGGGACTGGCGCACTGCGGCGAGACCTTGGGCTTCCGTCTCGCGAAAGTACTCGTTGAGGTCCATGCCCGCAGACCAGGCCGTTCCCTCGCCGCTCAACACGAGTACGCCGACATCGGCTCGATACTCGAGATCATCGAGCACACGCATCATCTGCCGATTGAGCTTCGGGCTCATGCAGTTGCGCTTCTCGGGTCGATTGAACCGGACCCAGGCAACCCGCTCTCGTACCGTGAACACCACCGCCTCTGTCTGCACTTGCTCGCTGCTCATATCTCACCCATGTCGTCGCACCGATGTCATCTCAATCCCAATCTCGCGATCCGGGCCGGTCAGATCGGGAACTGTCCCGCAGCGGTCTCGATCGTGATCCAGCGCAGTTCCGTGAACTGATCGATACCCGCTGCGCCGCCGAAGCGGCCGTACCCTGAAGCGCCCACGCCGCCGAAAGGCATCTGGGCCTCGTCATGAACCGTCGGGCCATTGATATGGCACATGCCGGAGCGGATTTGACGCGCGACCCGCAGTCCGCGCGCGGCATCGCCGGTGAAGACGGCGGCTGAGAGACCGTACTCGCTGTCGTTCGCCAGGCGGATGGCCTCGGCCTCGTCGGCGGCCCGGATGATGGCCACGATGGGGCCGAAGCTCTCCTCGCGGTACAGCCTCATCCGCGACGTCACACCGTCGATGACTGTTGCAGGCATGATTACATCCCGGGCCTTGCCGCCGGCCAGCACCCGGGCGCCCATGGATACCGCATCATCGATGAGGCCGTTGACGTGCTCGACCGTACGGCGGTCCACGACGGCCCCGAGCGGGGTCTTGCCCTCGCGAGGATCCCCGCTCTTCATCGAGCGCGCCTTTTCCGCAAATAAACGCGTGAACTCCTCGGCGATCGCGGCGACCGGGATGATCCGCTCGGTCGACATGCAAATCTGGCCCTGGTTCATGAACGATCCGAACGCGGCCGCCTTCACCGCCTCCTCGAGATTTGCATCCTCGAGCACCAGGAGCGGAGCCTTGCCGCCGAGCTCGAGCAGACAGGGCTTGAGGTGCTGCGCGCAGCGCCGGGCGATGATCCGGCCCACGGCCGTGGATCCCGTGAAGTTGATGCGGCGTACGGCCGGATGATCGATCAGCGCGCCGACGACTTCGCCGGCATCCTTCGGATCGTTCGTGACCAGGTTGACGACCCCTTCGGGGAACCCGGCCGCGGCAAACGCCTCGATGATGAGCTCATGCGTGCGCGGGCAGAGCTCGGAGGCTTTCAGGATCACCGCGTTGCCGCAGGCGAGCGGGGTCGCGATCGCACGCACGCCGAGGATGATGGGTGCGTTCCAGGGCGCGATGCCCAGCACCACTCCAACGGGCTCGCGAACCGACATGGCAAGACAGCCCGGCTTGTCCGAAGGGATGACTTCACCCCCGATCCGGGTGGTGAGCGCGGCCGCTTCCCGCGTCATGCTCGCGGCAAGCATCAAATTGAACATCGCCCAGCCGGCCGTTGCGCCGACCTCGTCGCTCATCGCCTGGACGAGCTCATCTCGCCGCTGCTCCAGCGCCTCGGCCGCTTTGGCGAGCACGGCGCGCCGGGCGTTCGGTCCCATGGCGGCCCACACGCTGAAGCCGGCCGCGGCCCGCTCGGCGACCGCTCGTGCATCGGCGATGCTCATTGCGGTGGCGCTGCTCACGACCCGGCCGGTGATGGGACTCACTCGCTCAAAAAACATGGGCGACCCTTTTGTTTCCGGCTACAATAACTATAGCGTATAGCATTTTGATCGGGCCGATCAAGCAAAACGAGGCCGTTTAGGGGAAAATGTCGGCGTGATCAGAGATCCTCTGAAAGATCTTCCCGGCTATGCGCTTCGGCGCGTGTCGGTTGCGTTCATGTCGAGGCTCGCCGCGCGACTGGTGCGGCTTCACCTGCGGCCCACGGAGGCGACCGTGCTCCTGGTGATCCAGGACAATCCCGGCGTGAAGCAGAGTGAGATCGGTCGCTTGCTCGGTGTCGTCAGCGCGAACATGGCTCCGCTCGTGGCCCGTCTGGCGGATCGAAACCTCATCATCCGCCAGGCGGTTGATGGACGCTCTCAGGGGCTGACGCTCTCGGAGGCGGGCCGGCGCACCGCGCAGAAGGCCCGGGGCATCATGGACGATCACGAAGCCGATCTGATCGCGCATATCCCGAAAGCCGATTGCGCGGCGTTCGTGAGAGTTCTCCATACGCTCGCGAATCAGAAAGACAATTGAAAGCGTGAGGCGCCAGGTGTCTGCGCCGGCGCCAAACGCCTCCCATGGCCGAGAACGGCCCCTCAATCCTCCTCGGCGTATCGGCCGGTCACGACGGCACGCCTCACGTGTGCCGCGCAAATGAGGCGCGGACACCACTACTGCAACGCGCACCCACCAGCGGCATGCGCCGCCGCCGCACCATTGCCTCGGATTTGCCCGCTTCCCGCGCCCCAGGGCGACCGAGCTCATCGCCCAAGGGATGCTGAGGCTGCCCGCTGCGCAGAGCACATGGCGCGGGCGCTGCGCCGGTAGCTGAAGACCCCGCGAAAGCCGGCTGCGGCGCCTCGCGCCGGCACGGCCGCGCACCTTGAGGGGAATGCGGGATCGGCCGTGGCGACCGGTGCGGCGGGCCCGAGCCGCAAGGGCCTGCTATCGATTGTCAACGGAAAGCGGCCCCGGCACAAATAGTATATGATATAGTATATGATATAGCCGTCTAGGAACGGACGGCGTGGCGGTAACCGTTGTGCATCGAGCGGACCGCCGGCAGGGCCGGTACCGGCCGGATCAAACAGAAGAATTCTTGGGGGCAAGACATGACAGACTCATACGTGCATCGACCGAAGAGCCTCGCGCGGCGCATCGTCGTCGTATTCGCCATGGCGTCTGCCCTGGGGGTGACGGCGCCGTATGCGTTGGCAAACATGCGGAATTCCGCCGCGGGTGTCGCGGCGAAGTGCCGCCGTCTCATGGCGACAGCCAACGATCACCTTGTGATATCCGCGGCGCGCTGGGTGAAGGCCGGTCCCCTGCCGGCCGCCGCCACCCGCATGATGCCGATGCTCGCGCGCGTGCAACTTCCGGCCAATTGCATGGTTCGCGGGGTCTTGGATCCGCGTGTGGGGGTCGGTGGGGTGAAGTACGGGCTCGGGTTCGAGCTGCGCATGCCGGCGAGGTGGAACGGGCGATTCCTCTTCCAGGGCGGCGGCGGCCTCGACGGCTTCATCGCCCCGGCGATCGGCTTTGTCGCGCCGGGCTACAAGTCGGCTTTGTCGCGGGGATTCGCCGTCATCTCGAGCGACGGCGGCCACGAGGGGTTCACTGCGGCCTTCGCCGCCGATCAGCAGGCCCGGCTCGACTACGCGTATGCAGGGCTCGGGCCGGTGGCGCGTCTGGGCAAGAGGCTCGTCAAGCGCTATTACGGCAGGCCCGCCCGGGACTCTTACTTTTACGGATGCTCAAACGGCGGCAGGGAGGCCATGATGGCCGCGGAGCGCTTCCCGACGCTTTTCAACGGCGTCGTGGCCGGAGACCCGGGGTTCAATCTCGCCCGGGCGGCGATCGCAGAGATGTGGAACGTGAAGCATCTGGAGGCGATCGCGCCGAAGGACTCCCACGGACGTCCGATATTGAGCGAGGCGTTCACGAGCGCGGACCTGCAGCTGGTCTCCCACGCGGTCCTGAAGGCGTGTGACGATCTCGACGGGCTGCGCGACGGCATGATCAACAACTTCGCCGCCTGCCAGAAGGCCTTCAATCCGAAGGTTCTGCTGTGCAGGCAGGGTGCCCGCGGACAGTGCCTGAGCAAGGCCAAGGTGAAGACGCTCGAGGCGATCTTCGGCGGTCCCCATGATTCCGCCGGGCACCCGCTTTACGCCAGCTGGCCGTACGACGCGGGCATTGACACGATGGGCTGGCGGGTCTGGAAGCTCGGTACCTCGCGCACCGGCATCCCCAACTCGCTGGATGCCACCCTGGGCGTGGACGCGATGCGGTACTACTTCATGACGCCGCCCGATCCGCGCATGACTCCCGCGACGTTCAATTTCAACCGGGCGTTGCAAGTGACCAGGCAGACCCGGGCGATCAATGACGCCACCGGGACGTTTTTCTCGAGCTTCATCGCCCATGGCGGCAAGCTCATCATCTACCAGGGATTGAGTGACCCGGTCTTCTCCCCGAACGCCATCATCGCCTGGTACCGGAAACTGATCGCTCAGTACCACCGGCCGCAGCGCTGGGCCCGGCTCTTCCTCGTGCCGGGCATGAACCACTGCTTCGGCGGACCCGCGACGGACGAATTTGACCCGCTGAGCGCGATCGTGCGCTGGACCGAAGATAACAAGGCGCCCGCGCGCATGATCGCTCATGGACCGGCCTTCCCGGGGGTGACCCGGCCGCTGTGCCCGTACCCCAAATACGCCCGATACAAGGGCGGAGATCCAAAGAGCGCGAACAGTTTCGAGTGTGTCAAGAGCTCTTGATGCCGGTGGAGCGATAGGTGCCGTCGATGGCGATGTGGCAGCGGCTCCGCGGAGGGCGGCTGCCCTGACGATCAAATAAACGTACATCCTGGTTTTTGGGGGGGGGTTATGAAGCACGGTCAATTCGATGCTCACGGGTCTTGCGGCCCGTCTCTTGCGAAGACATGCGTGGAGCGGGCGGTGGCCGCAATCTTTTCGGCCGCAGTACTGTCAACCGCCGCGCTCGCCGCTCCGTCAGCGGCCGCCGCCGGCCATCCAGTGCCCGCGAGCGCAGGTCCGGCCGCCGTCTCGAGCGGCCGGAGCGAATTCGGCGGCGGAGCGCTGCACGAAGTCATCATCACCGCCCAGCGCCGGCGAGAGAACCTGCAGACCACCGCAATCTCGGCCACGGTGCTGAACGGCAGCCAGCTCGTGCAGAAGGGCGTGTTCAACATCCAGGATCTGCAAAACGCCTCGCCGTCGCTGTCGATCACGCCCGCCGGACTCACCTCATCCGTCAACATCCGCGGCATCGGCCTCGACAGCGGATCGCCCTCCGTCGTGCCCGGTGTGGCCGAATACCGGGACGGGCTCTGGCAGCCGCCGATCGTCACGAGCGAGAGCTTGTTCGACATCGCGAGCGTGCAGGTCCTGCGCGGCCCGCAGGGCACCTTCGTGGGTGAGAACTCGACCGGAGGGGCGATATTCATCAACAGCCGCGACCCGGATTTCAACGGCGTGCACGGCTACATCGAGCTGCAGCAGGGCAACTACTCCGACACCCAGGTGCAGGGCGCGGTCAATCTGCCCATAAACCATGCCTGGGCGGCCCGGGTGGCCTGGGACATGGAGAAGCGCAACAGCTTCTTCAAGGACATCGGTCCGGCCTCGAAGGTGACCCCCGGAGCCCAGCTCTTCGGCAATCCCGGCTCCCTCAAAGAGAAGAACGTCCGCGTGGGGCTGCTCGGCAAGCCGACGAAGGACCTCAGGATTCTCCTGAAAGTCGAGTACGACAACGCGAACACCGGCGGCTACGCGTACCGGCCGGTGCCCGGCACGCAGTATGCGCCCTACGCCAGCCCGAACATCTGGACGCTCAACTACGACACGGCTACCCAGAACAAGGAGTACTCGCTCAGGCCGAGCCTGCGCATCGACTGGAATATCGACGGCAGCGGCATAGACCTGCGCTCGATCACCGGTGATCAGTACATGTGGGTGCACAACATATACGATTCCGACGGCACCGATTCCACTTTGCCGGGGCCGCCGGCGCTCGCGGAATATCAGGCGATCATCGAGCGCCCCATCTCCCAGGAGTTCGATTTGATCTCCCCGAGCGGCGGTCGGCTCCGGTGGGTCGCGGGAGCGTTCTACCTGCACGACATCCGCGAGGTCGTGCTTACTGACACGAGCCAGGCGGTCCCCGCACAGGTGTCGCCGGATCTCGAGCAGATCCTGCAGACCGCGGCCGCCTTCGGGCAAGTCAGCTATAAGATAGTGCCGAGCCTGCAGTTGCAGGTCGGTTTGCGCTACACCCACGACTGGAACGAGGCGACCACATCGAGCCACGTCACGATCAATCTGGGCATCCCCGGGGTGCCCCCGATCTACATCAATCAGGGGGGGCTCGAGACCGACTCGGCGGTCACGGGCAAGGTGGCCCTCAACTGGACGGTGGACCCGCAGAACTTCCTCTACGCGTTCGTCGCGAAGGGCTTCAAGGCCGGAGGGTTCAACGCGGCCACCGCAACCGCGCCACAGAAGAGCTTCGCGCCGGAAGTGGTCTGGGACTACGAGGTCGGCTGGAAGGGCCAGTACCTCGATCATCACCTGATCACGAGCCTCGACGGGTTTTGGGACAATTACAACAATCTTCAGGTGAACGCGCTGATCCCTGCCACCGGTCAGACCTCGCTGCTCAACACCGGAAAGTCCGTCATCAAGGGCGGAGAAGCGGAGCTGCGCGGCCGCTTCGGCGGACTCACCATGGACATGGGGGCGGGATATGTGAACTCGCGCCTCGGGGCGATCAGCCTCGTCGACACCGAGTCGCTGCCGCCGGGGGTGACGGCGCAGGCCCTGCCGCAGTGCGCCTCGGTATCGGTCACGGTGGGCTGCTTCAATTACAACCCGTACGTCGTCAGCCTGAACGGAGATCAAAACCCGTACTCGCCCGAGTGGACCTTCAACGCAGGCCTGCAGTACGCGATGTCCGTCGGGCGCTCGGGGATCCTCACTCCGCGCGTCAACTATTCCTATCTTGGGTCGCAGTGGACGACTCTGTTCGAGAAGCCGGTGATGGACTATCTGCCGTCGTATGGACTGTGGAATGCGAGCGTCACGTACTCGATCGGGCGGTGGAGCGTTCAGGCCTACGGCCTGAATCTCTCCAACAAGGTGTACGTGACGGGGCAGCTGGCGGCCGGCACGAATCCAAACAACGAGTTTCTGGGCAATCCTCGCCAATACGGCATCAGAATCACGCGCAGCTTCGGGTCTGAGTGAGAGCCGCTCCGGTGGCCTCCGAAGCCGGCTCATCGCGCGAGCGTGTCATGGTCGCCATCATGTTTGCGACCTGGGGCTTGATATTCCTTGATCGGATGTCGGTGCTGTATCTGGCGCCGTACATCGCGCGGGATTTGCATCTGGGCGATGCCCAGGTCGGCATGCTCGCGGGCGCCGTGGCGGTGTCCTGGGCCGTCTCGGCGCTCCTGTTCGGCGCGATATCCGATCGGGTGGGACGCAAGGCGGTCCTCGTGCCCATGGTGGTGCTCTTTTCCGTGGTATCCGCCGCCAGCGCGTTTGCGCAGGGCTTCGGGCAGCTCTTGTGCCTGCGGGTGCTGCTCGGGCTGGCGGAAGGCCCGTGCTGGTCGGTCATGATGGCCCTGGTCGAGGAGAACTCACCGGCGCCTCACCGGGGGCGCAACATCGGAATCGTCGTGAGCGCCGCAGCGGTGATCGGCCTCGCCGTTGCGCCCGTGCTGACGACACAAATCGCCGCCCATCTCGGATGGCGGGATGCCTTCCTCGTGGCGTCCGGTCCCGGGGCGGTGCTTGCGATATTGATCGGGGTGTTCGTGACCGAAGTCCCCCGGGAGCGGCGCGCAGCGGCGCACCGGTCGCGGGCGATGGACCTCGTGCGGCTGCTCAAGTGCCGCAATCTCTGGGCGAGCGGGATCGGAGCGGCCGGGTTCATGAGCTGGCTCTTTCTCGTCAACACATTCGGACCTTTGTACATCACCGGGGTCCAGCACCAGTCCGGGACGACCGCCGGCTTCCTCATGGGCGCCGCGGGCCTCGGCAGTTTCGTTCTGGGGCTCATCGCTCCGGCGGTCTCGGATCGCGTCGGGCGCCGGCCGATGCTGGCGATTTGCGCGGCGCTGAGCGTGGCTCTGCCGATCGCCATGCTGACGCACTCCCTGTATCACGTGCTGTGGCTGCTCGCCGTCGTGCTGTTTTGCACTCAGGCGGGTCAGGCAATCAGCGCAATCTGCATCGTTCTGGTTCCCACCGAGAGTGTCCCGCGCGAGTACGCTGCGACCGCGATCGGCTTCGCCACGCTTTGTGGGGAGCTGATCGGGGGGTTTCTCGCACCGCTCGTGGGCGGCGGCCTGGCACAGCAATACGGGCTGGCAGTGCCGCTGTGGATTGCCACCGCGGGCGCAGGTGTCGTACTGATTGCAACGCTTGCCATGCGGCCGGCGGGCGCTGTGAGGGAGGCGGCAGCAGCGGGCTGAGGGGCCCATGGCGCCCGGCGGGGCGCCACCTCATTTACAGACGAAATCGATCCGGCTGGGCCCCTGGGCGAGGTTCCCATTCGGCAGTGTCGCGGGCGGGCGCAGCGGCCCCCTGACGAGTCGGTAGCCGTGCGGGCACGTCTTCTTCGCCTGCTCGGTGCACTGGAACCAGAGCGAACACTGCGCTTCGTAGGCCGTCCGGCCGCTGGGGAGGGTATAGGGCCGCGTGGTGGCACAGCCGGCAAGAGCTGCAGCCAGGGCCGCCGCGGCCGCCGCTGTCATGCGGCGGATTCTGTTTGGACGGCTTCGGCCATCAAGGCGCACTGTCGTTCTCCCGGATTTGCGGCTGGGGGCGCGCAAGGTCCGGCGCGCAGCACCACCGGACTATATTCCATGGCCGCCGCGACCGGCTAGCGCTTGCCGGCGCCGCTCCTGGGTGCGCGCGAGGAATGCCTCATGCCAGCGCCCGCCCCGTGCCCGGCCCCTCATCAACGCTGACGGGGCGGCCGGTGATCCGGCACCGGGCCGAGGAACCGCCGGTACGCCGCGATCCAATTCCCGGCGATCTGCCGCCTGGCGCTCGCGAGCCTCAGTTGCTCGCGGCAGACCAGATGATTGAGCCGGTTCTCGAGCCGGTCTTTCGCATAGCTGCCCCAACCGCCCACGACCCGGTGCGGCTCGGGCCAGAGGTTGCGGGGTGAGCTCGGCGAGCCGCCGAGCTCGAGCGGAACGAGATGATCCTCCTCGTAATCACGGAGCCAGCGATCCGCGTAGCCGTACTCGCGAATCTGACGGCGCTTGAGCCTCTCGGTGTACCACTCGGGCGGCCGCACGGTCCGCGTCCAGCCGCGCACACAGATCGTCCGGCGGATGTCGGCCTGCGTAACCGCCGGGTCGAGTGCCCCCGGGGTGAGCGCGGGGTCGGGCAGTCCTTCGCTCATCGGAAAGACCGGGATGTGGTGTCTCCACGCGAGGGCGAGCGCAGGCAGCGCGAGCAGGATCAGCAGGAGAGGGAGCGTGCGGGAGGGTTTCATGGGGGCGATCGGAAGTGTGCGGCACGAGCTTCGGGCACAAGGTCAATCGCCGCCGGTGAGCTCGCGGCGGTCCGTTCATCCAAGGTCGAACAGCGGCATCCTGGCGTCCGCGCCGGGGATTGTCCCGACGGCGGGCTCACTCTCGACGGTGAGCATAAAGCGGGCGCTCGCCGCCGGCGACTCCTTGAGCTATCTTACTCGCTGCGATTGCCGCTGACATCTCAGCCGACACGCCAGATTCTGCAGCAGTTTCTCGAGGCTTTTGCCGCCTGGGTGGCGCGGTTCAAGACGCCGTCCCCTCGGATCTGACCGCCGTCCCGCAGATCGAGACGCACAGTGTTCCACCGAAACACGGAGTGATGAGCGATGAGCCAACGCCAAGACGACCGAAGCGCACTGCTGCTGATGGACCTGCAGGCGGACATCGTCGACAATTACGCGACTCCCGGCTTTCTCACGCACATTCAAGAGGCGATCGATGCGGCGCGGCGGGCGAAGCTGCCTCTGATCTGGGTGGTGGTCAGCTTCAGGGCCGGGTATCCCGAAGTCTCTTCCCGGAACCGGTCCTTCTCCGCCCTCCCCGGCACGGGACGGCTGATCGAAGGTGATCCGAAAACGCAGATCCATCCGGCGCTGAGACGGGAGCCGGACGAGGTGGTCATCACCAAGCGCCGCGTGGGGGCCTTCTCGGGCAGTGATCTTGATGTCGTGCTGCGCTCCGCCGGCATCGATTCGATGGTGCTCGCGGGAATCGCCACCAGCGGGGTCGTCTTGTCCACGGTGCGTCTGGCCGCGGATCTCGATTACCGGCTCACCGTCCTGAAGGACGGATGCTGCGATCCCGATCCCGAGGTGCACCGGGTGCTCACCGAGAAGGTTTTCCCGCGCCAGGCCGCCGTCCTGACCATAAGTGAATGGATCGCATCTCGGGCGCTCTCCTGAGCCGATCTCCTTCGCCGTACCGCCCGCTCACCCTGTGGCCGGATCCGGGGCCGCCTGCATTGGCCTGCCGTTCAATACCGAACGGGCTGTGCGTACGCACACTCCGCGGATTCCTCGCGCAGCGATGCGCGGGCGTGCCGCAGTGCGCCCAGAACAGAGCGCGAGCACGGACAGCGCTGGGCCGCCGGGTGGGGCGATAAAGCAGCGAAGGGCGAAGCGATAGGGCCCGTCCGGGCGCCTCGAAGTCCGCCGGGGCGCTGTCGCAACGATCCTGTGCCTGGATGCAGGGACCGGCCAGAGCCGCTGACGCTCCCGAGCTCACCGTCACCTCGGGCGGTCCGGTGAGTGCGCAGCAGATCTGACGCCCGCAGCCGGCAGGAGTCTCGATCAAGGACCAAGCCGGCATTCACGGCGTTCGCCGGCACCGAAGCTCACGCTGCCGGCTCTGCGGGCTGCGAAAACGGGCACGACGGCACCTACGCTTGCGTGTCAGTCTTCCTGGGGTACCGTGCCGCGGCTCGTTACGGGTGTAGATCGTGAGCTCGACACGGCGGCCATGGGTCCTGCGCGGGCCGTTGCTGCGTTGGATCTGGGTGGTGATCTTGCTGCCCCTCGGAACGTGCGCACTGGCTGCAGCCCCGGGTCGGCCGGATCCGGTCCGCCGGACCGTGGTCAATGTCTCGCCGGGGCAGCCTGCAGCTTGCGCAGCCAGAAGCGTTCCATGGCGATGAACAGGTCCGTGCGCGCCGTGGGTCCCGAGATGCCGTGGGTCTTGTTGGGGTAGATGAGCAGATGATAGGGCTTGTCGGCCCGGATGAGCGCCTGCACGAACTGCAGGGTGTTCTGCCAGTGCACGTTGTCGTCGCCCGTGCCGGCCACGAGCAGCAGCGGATCGGCGAGGTTTCCGGCGGCCGCGACATCGGAGCTCTCGGCATAGCCTGCCGGGTTCTGCAGGGGGGTGCCCATGTAGCGCTCGGTATAGATCGTGTCATAGTCCTGCCATCGGGTCACGGGCGCCACCGCGATTCCGGCGCGCCATACGCCGGGGGCGTGAGTGAGCGCGTAGGCGGTCATGTAGCCCCCGAAACTCCAGCCCCAAATCCCGATGCGCTTCGGGTTTACCCACGGCTGGCGCTTGAGCCATTTTGCCGCGGCGAGCTGATCGGCGAGCGCAAGCTTGCCGAGGTGGAATTTCACCTTTCCCTGGGCGCGATGGCTGAAATAGGTCGCGGCGCTGTTGTCGGTGGCAAACATCACGAAGCCTTGGCGCGCCATGCGCTGGCTGATCAGAAAAAACGCTCCTCGCCAGACGTCCCGCACCGACGGCGGCACGTCCGGGCCGCCATACTGGTACATGATGACCGGGTATCGTTTGTGCGGGTCAAAATGCGGCGGCAGGGTGAGGCGCGCGTAGAGTCGCGTGTGTTGATCCGCGGCGGGAATGGTGAGGAAGCGCGGCTTTTGGAACCGGTACGGCAAGCGGGCCGCCGGCTGGATCACGGTGCGGTGAGCGTTCTTCAGGTTGACCAGCGTAACGGATGGCGGCGTCACGACGTTGGAATACGTGTCCACATAGGCGCGTGCGCCTGGCCCCATGTCAATGTAGTGCGTGCCGGGCCGCGTGGTGATTGCGACCGGCTGCCCGCCGCGCAGTGACACACGAAAAAGCTGCGTATAGAGCGGGCCGTGGGTATAGCGGCTGAAATACACCTCGCCCCGCTTCTGCGCCACGCCGTTGAACCCGAGCACGTTGTAGTCACCTGAGGTGAGTTTTCGTATCAGTCGGCCGTCGGCGGCGTAGAGGTACAGGTGGTACCAGCCGTCCTGCTCGTTGCCCCAGATGAACCGCCCGTTCCGCAGGTAATAGGGGCCGCCGTGCACGTCGACCCAGTCAGGGTCCGTCTGTGTGACCAGCGTCCGAACGATACCGGTGTTCGGATTCCCGGTGAGCAATTGCAGCCTGGTTTGAGCGCGGTTCAGCACCTCACCATACACCCGGTCGCCCTTGGGCAGCCAGCCGAAACGCGCCAGATAGGTGTCGGGGGTGCCGGCCATGGCCATCCAGGCGGTCTTCCCGGTGGCGACGTTGAGGACCCCCAGGCGCACGATCGGGTTGGGTGTCCCGGCGGTGGGGTATTTCTGTTCGTAGATGCGCGGCTGCTCATGAAGGTAGTTGATGATCGGAAAGCTGTGCACCGGCCGCTCATCGAACTGCAGGAAGGCGATGTAGCGACTGTCGGGCGACCAGGCGTAGGCCGAGCGCAGACCGAGCTCTTCGGTGTAAACCCAGTCGAGCTCGCCGCTCAGAATGTCCTTGCGGGGTGCGCCGACGCGGTGGATGGGACCCCCGCGCACGGCGGCGTAGTGGAGCGTGGCGTTTGTGAGGTAGCTGACCCAGCGCCCATCGGGGGAGATCTGCGGGTTGCGCTTGGAGCCCGCCTGATGAGTGATTTGCGTGATCTTGCGCGAGGAAAGCGAGTAGAGATAGATCTGATCGTGGCTGAGGAACAGGATCGCATCACTCTGCGGTGACCACCGGTAGCTTTTCACGCCGTAGCGGGTGATGCGATTGCGCTTGATCTGGTTCTTGATGGTCCAAGCGGGCGCGGCCGCCCCGGCGAGCTGCCGGCTGGAGAGCAGGAGCGAGGTCGTGCCCTGTGCGACATTGACGAGGTAGAGATTTGCACGGCCACCGGGGCCGTGGCGCAGCAGATAGGTGAGGTAGAGCCCGTTGGGGCTCCATTCCACCTGCTCGGGGTGGTAACCGGTCGGTCCCGGACGCGCGAAGATCTGCGCGATCGTGTAGCGAGAGGTGTTCCCTCCGGCGACGCCCGCCCACAGGGGTGCCGGAGCGATCAACAGCAGGGCCGTCAGGCCGATCAGGTGCTTGATGAGCTGTTTCATGGGCGGGGCGTCGTGTGTGGTGAAGGGGCGGATTATAGGCGCGTGCGATCTGCGCGGTTTGAGCCCTGCGACCGGCCGCATGGATTCATCGTCAAGCTGAATCCCGCGCGCCCCAAGGCCGCCCGGTGCCATGGTGCCGCAAAGACACGCCTGCGTGCCCGATTCGGCGGTGAGCGGCGACCTCGGCGGGAGCGCTTCAAAGGCCCTGTGCCCGAGGCCGGAGGAGGGCGGTACGGGCCGCCGGTTGGCAGTGATCGAAGCGGGCTTGAGATCGTCGGGCGGCGTAAACTGCGGCCCTCTTTACGCATGCCCGCATGCCAGAGAGGAGGAGCGATGCAGCCGACGGCAATCCTGATCGCCGGGCCCGAGATCGCCGCTTACGGGTTCCCGCAAGGGCATCCGTTCGGGCCCGACCGCCACGACGTTTTCATGCGCGAGCTCGAGCGCTCCTCGTGCTGGCCGCGTCTCGAGCGGCGCTCAGCGCGGCCCGCGACGCGTGAGGAGATAGAGTACTTTCACACGCCGGCCTACGTCGATCGGGTCATCGCGGCCTCTCACGCCGGGCACGGGTTCCTCGATGCGGGCGATACACCGGCCTTCCCGGGCGTATACGAGGCCGCCGCAAACGTGGTCGGCGGTACGCTGGAGGCGCTGGCCGGGATTGTCGCGGGCCCGCTCCCGCGGGCCTTCATCCCCATCGCCGGCCTGCACCATGCCGGACGCGACCACGCGGCGGGCTTTTGCGTGTTCAACGATTGCGCCGTCGCGATCGAGGCTGCCCGGCGCCGCCATGGGTTGACGCGCGTGGCCTATGTCGACATCGACGCGCATCACGGCGATGGCGTGTTCTACGGTTTCGAGAGCGACCCGTACCTGGCCGACGCGGATGTGCACGAGGACGGCCGTTACTTGTATCCGGGCACCGGGGATCGCAGTGAGACCGGCCGCGGCCCGGCGGCCGGCACGAAGTTGAATCTGCCGATGCCGCGCGGAGCCGGAGACGTCGAGTTCATGGCCGCCTTCGAGGAGGTGGAGAACTACCTCGAGGCGCAACGGCCGCAGCTGATCCTCCTGCAATGCGGGGCGGATTCGCTGGCCGGCGATCCGATCACGCACCTAGCGTACACGGAGGCCGCCCACGCACACGCGGCTGCGCGCTTGCGCGCGCTGGCGGACCGATACGGCGAGGGGCGTTTGCTCGCGATGGGCGGCGGCGGCTACAACCGGCGCAATCTGGCGCGCGCATGGACGCGCGTCGTCGAGGCTCTGAGCTGAGCGCCGGTGACGGTTCCGCCCGCTCGTTGGAGCCGGTGCTACGGCGTGTCGGAGCCGATGACGGCTTTCACCTCGAGGAAGTCCCGAAGGCCGTATTCGCCCCACTCGCGCCCGTTGCCGGAGCGCTTGAATCCGCCAAAAGGCAGGCTCATGTCGCCCGGTGCGCCATTGATCGTCACCCGTCCGGCGCGAATGCGGCGGCTGATGCGGTTGGCACGGGCAAGGTCGCCGGACCAGACGTAGGCCTGCAGGCCGTAGGGCGTATCGTTCGCGATTCGGATCGCTTCCTCCTCGTCGCGATAGGGCAGGATTGCCACCACCGGGCCGAAGATCTCCTCGCGCGCGATGATCATGTCGTTGTGCACGCCGGAGAAGACGGTCGGGCGCACGAAGTAGCCCTTCGAGAGGCCCGCGGGCCGGCCCTCCCCGCCGGTCACGAGCTTTGCGCCCTCGGCGATGCCTTTGGAAATGTAGCTCTCGACGCGCTCGAACTGGATCTTGGAGACCACCGGTCCGACGGCGGTTTCGGCGGCGGCGGGGTCTCCCACCCGCACGGATTCCGCCGCTTTCTTCGCGAGCGCCTCGACCTCGGCCAGGCGGTCGGCCGGCACGAGCAGCCGGGTCGGGGCGTTGCACGACTGCCCGGTGTTCTGCATCACGCTGAGCACGCTCGCCGTGACCGCGCGCTCGAGATCGGCGTCATCCAACAGAATATTGGGCGACTTGCCACCGAGCTCCTGGTGGACGCGTTTGACCGTGGCGGCGGCCACTCGGGCCACTTCCGTGCCGGCGCGTGTCGAGCCGGTAAACGAGACCATCTCGACATCGGGATGCGCGGCGAGCGCGGCCCCGACCTGCGCACCGGTGCCGTTCACCAGGTTGAATACCCCAGCGGGCACGCCGGCCTCATCCAAGATCTCAGTCCAGATCGCCGCACTGAACGGGGAGAATTCCGAGGGCTTGAGCACCATGGTGCAGCCGGCGGCGAGCGCGGGGACGACCTTTGCCGCGACCTGGTTCATCGGCCAGTTCCATGGCGTGATCAGCGCGCATACGCCGATCGGCTCGAGCACCACGCGGGAGGATCCCCGGCGCTCCTCGAACGCAAAGGTCTTCAGCACCTCGATCATGGCCGCAAGGTGCCCGGATCCGGCGCCGGTCTGCGAGCTCTTGGCAAGGCGCGCCGGAGCGCCCATTTCCTCGCGGATCGCGTCTGCGATTTCCAGCTGTCGCCGCTGGTAGAGCGCAAGAATCCGCTCGAGCAATTCACCTCGCTCTCGAGGGGACGTCTGAGAGAAGCGCTCGAATGCGCTGCGCGCGGCCGCCACAGCGCGGTCCACATCCTTTTCGGAACCCAAAGAGATGACGCCCGCCGGCGACTCGGTTGCCGGGTTGATGACGGTGAAGTCTCGCGGCTCGACCGGAGGGACCCAGCGGCCGTCGATGTAAAACTTGCGGTAGTCGTAGCCCATGATCGACCCTGTGACCTGAGGCGTGGCCTCGCGATTCTATCACTCCCGGCACGGCGCCGGTTCCCGGGGTCGGCGGGATCGGGGTGTTCCGCCGTCGCACGCCGACCCCGGGAGCCCCCCCCTGGCACACCCGGTGGAAGGCCCGGATCGACGTCGGGCTCTTGCACTTCGGGTAATATCGCCGGCGGCGTGCATGGGCCGCGCCGCCGAAATGAGGAATTCCCATGAAAATCCTGCTGACCGGCGCGGCCGGGTTCATCGGCTATCACACCGCCGGCAAGCTGCTCGCGCTCGGCCACGAGGTGATTGGCCTCGACAACCTCAACGACTACTACGACGTCACCCTCAAGCAGGCGCGCCTGGACCGGCTCACGAGCCGGGACGGGTTCCGGTTCGTGCGGCTCGATCTCGCGGACGAGGCGGGAATGGCGGCACTGTTCGCGCGCGAGAAGTTCCAGCGGGTGATACACCTTGCCGCCCAAGCGGGCGTGCGCCACTCCCTCAAGGATCCCTACAGCTACGTGCGCAGCAACGTCACCGGGACGCTAACGGTGCTCGAGGGCTGTCGGCACCACGGCGTCGAGCACCTCGTCTACGCTTCCACCAGCTCGGTCTACGGCGCCAATACCGACATGCCGTTTTCCCCGCACAGGGGCGCATCCCATCCGCTCACGATCTACGCGGCCACCAAGCGGGCCGACGAGCTCATGGCCCACAGTTACTCCTCGCTGTTCGGCCTGCCCACCACGGGCCTGAGATTCTTTACCGTCTACGGGCCGTGGGGCCGGCCGGACATGGCGCTGTTCCTGTTCGCGCGCAACATCCTCGAGGGCAAGCCCATCGAGGTGTTCAACAACGGGCGGCACAAGCGGGACTTCACCTACGTGGACGACATTGCCGAGGGTGTGGTGCGCGTGTGCGAGCACGTGGCGCAGCCGGATCCGAATTGGAGCGGGGACTCGCCGGATCCGGCCGCCAGCCGCTCGCCGTTCCGCCTCTACAACATAGGCAATCGCCGGCCTGTCGAGCTGATGCGCTACATCGAGGTTCTCGAGCAGTGTCTGGGCCGCGAGGCCGAGAAGCGCTTCCTGCCGCTGCAGCCGGGCGATGTGCCGGACACCTGTGCCGATGTGGAGGCCCTGGTGCGCGACGTCGGCTATCGGCCCGCCACGCCGGTCGAGGTCGGTGTGCGCCGCTTCGTCGACTGGTTCTGCGAGTACTACAGCTATCCTCGCTGAGCGCACCGGTGCAGGGACGAGTCGCGAAGCGGCGGCCAGGCGCAGGGGAGGGCGCGGTCGGGCCTTGTCCGCAAGGCGGCGATCCCCCTTGACGGGCATTCGCTAATTTATCAGACTAATCGGATATATATCGGGTCCGCGAGGGGTCGTGAACGCGCAGGTGCGGCAGGTCTGGGCGGTAGGCGCGGAGCTGGGCGAGGGTCCGGTGTGGGTGGAGCGCGAATCGGCGCTCTGGTTCGTCGACATCAAGGGCTGCCGCCTGCATCGCTGGAGCCCGTCGAGCGGTGAGCGTCACAGCTGGAATACTGCGGCGCCTCCGGGGTTCCTCGCGCCGCTGGCCCGCGGGGGGTTCATCGTGGGGATGAAAACGGGCCTGCACCGCTTCGAGCCCGAGACCGGCGCGCTGTCATACCTTTCGCGCGTGGAGCCGCATAGGCCCGACAACCGTCTGAACGACGGTTGCGTCAGCCCCGAGGGAGCGCTGTGGTTCGGCTCCATGCATGATCCGGAGACCGAGCCGACGGGCGCGCTGTATCGCCTGGACGAGCGCGGCCGCTGTGTCGTGCTCGATGAAGGCTATGTCGTCACCAATGGTCCGGCGTTCAGCCCGGATGGGCGGGTTTTCTATCATTGCGACAGCATCCGGCGGATCGTGTATGCCTTCGATCGGCCTGACGCCCGCACCCTGGTCAACAAGCGGGTATTCGTGAGGATCGAGGATCAGGCGGGCTATCCCGACGGCACCGCGGTCGACGCCGAAGGCTGCCTGTGGGTGGCTCTGTGGGGGGGCGAATGCGTGCGCCGCTACGCCCCCTCGGGGAAGCTGCTCGAGACTGTGGGGATGCCGTGCACCCAGGTGACCAAAATCGCCTTCGGTGGTCGTGATTTGCGTACCGCCTATGTCACCACCGCGCGCCAGGGCCTGGCGGCGGCGCAACGCGCGGCGCAGCCGCTCGCGGGCGGCTTGTTCAGTTTCACCGCGCCCGCCCCGGGACTGCCTCAGGCGCAGGCCGGCATGCCGGGCGATTGACCGGGGGAGCCTGCTCGTTGGCGATCTATCCTGATTTGCAAGGCCAGGTCGTGCTGGTCACGGGCGGGGGCTCCGGGATCGGCGAGGCGATCGTGCGCCAGTTTGCCGCCCAGCGTGCGAGGGTCGGTTTCATCGACATCGCCGTGCAGACTTCGCGCTCGCTCCTCGGTGAGCTCGAGTCATCGGGCCTGACGGCGCACTTCGAAGCCTGCGATCTCACCGATATCCCGGCGCTGAAGCGCGCGATCGCCGCCGTTCGCGCACGCCTGGGGCCCATCGCGGTACTGGTCAACAACGCCGCGAACGATGATCGTCACGCCACCGAAGAGGTGACCGAAGCGCTCTGGGACGAGCGTATCGCCGTCAACCTCAAACATCAGTTCTTCTGCGCCCAGGCCGTGCTGCCCGACATGAAGGCCGCAGGCCGCGGCGCCATCATCAATCTGGGCTCCATCTCGTGGATGACGGGCGTCGGCGGCATGGCCGGCTACACGGCCTCCAAGTCAGGCGTGCTCGGTCTGACACGATCGCTGGCGCGCGATTTCGGCGCGTACGGCATTCGCGTCAACGCCGTCGCCCCGGGATGGATCATGACCCGGCGACAGCTCGAGAAGTGGTTTACCCCCGAGGCCGAGGCTCACGCGATGGCGGCCCAGTGCTTGAAGCGCAGGCTCCAGCCCGACGAGGTGGCGAAGTTCGTCGTGTTCCTCGCATCCGAGGAGGCGAGCGCCTGCACCAGCCAGCACTACGTGGTGGATGGCGGATGGGCATAGGGCGTTGGTGGGCACCGTAACCGAGGCGGCGCGGGTGCTGTGCGACTGGGGCAGCACCCGGCTGCGCGCGTTCCTCGAAGTCGGGGGCATCGTCTCGGACCGGCGGGACGGTCCCGGGGTTGCCGTGGCGGGCGGTGAGCCGCCCGCCAGGATTCTTGCCTCCGTGCTGGCGCCCTGGCGGGCCGCCCACCGCCTGGATCGAGTGTTTCTCTGCGGCATGGCCGGCTCGCGCAATGGTCTGGTGGAGGTGCCGTACGTGCGCACGCCTGCCGAAGTGCAGGCGTGGCGGCGAGGCGCCCGCCGGGCGCCCGCCGGCGACATCGAGGTGAGCGTCGCTGCGGGGATCGCGACGGAAAACTTCCACGGCGCCCCGGACGTGATGCGTGGAGAGGAGACCCAGATCTTCGGTGCCCTGAGGCTCGACCGGCAGCTCGCCCGCGGCTGCCGCCTGATCGTGCTGCCCGGCACTCACAGCAAGTGGGTCCTGGTGCGCGATGCGCATATCGCTCGCTTTCAGACCTGCCTCACCGGAGAGCTGTTCGATGTTCTGTGCCGACACTCCTCGCTGTTGCGGGCCGGGGACGGGCTCGAGGCCGGCGAGGAGGGGTTCGAAGCGGGCCTGCGTGCCGGCGCGCGCGGCGATCTGCTCGCGAGCCTGTTCGAGGCCCGCGCCGCGCAGCTCATCGGCGGACGCACCCCGGGCTGGGCCCGCGCGTTCCTCTCGGGGCTGCTCATCAGCGCCGAGGTGGCCGGCATGGCGCGCGCGCTCGAGTCCACGGCCGGCGAGGTCACGCTGATCGGGGAGCCCGCGCTCGCGGCGCTCTATCTTCGTGCCCTGACCGACCGGGGCATCACCGCGCACGCACTCGATGGCGACCGCTGCGTGCTCGCTGGATTGCATGAACTCGCGGCCGCCGATGAGCGAGGCTGACATGCGGATCGAGGACATGCTCAGCGGCGGCGCGATGCCGGTGGTCGCGATCCTGCGTGGGGTGAGACCGGCCGAGGTGCTCGGGATCGGCGAGGCGCTGCTCGCCGCCGGCATCCGCATGATGGAGGTGCCGCTCAACTCTCCCGAGCCGTTCGTCAGTATCGAGCGCCTGGCGGGCGCATTCGGCTCTCAGGCGCTGATCGGCGCCGGCACCGTGCTGGCCGGCGCCGAGGTCGAGCGTGTGGCGGGGGCGGGAGGGCGGCTCGTCGTCTGTCCCCACACCGACGTCGCAGTCATTGGCCGCGCCATCGCGCTCGGCTTGGATTGCCTGCCGGGGGTCCTGTCCCCGACCGAGGCGTTCACGGCGATCTCCGCCGGCGCCGGGCACCTGAAGCTGTTTCCCGCGGCGAGCCTGGGGCAGGGGCATCTCAAGGCGCTGCGCGAGGTGTTACCCCGCCACAGCCGCATCTGGGCCGTTGGCGGCACCGGCGCGCACGATCTTGCCATCTGGCTGGCGGCGGGCGCGGCGGGCATCGGGGTGGGCGGTGCGCTCTACAAGGCGGGCGATACGCCGCAACAGGTGCGCGAGCGGGCGATCGCGCTGCGCGCGGCCTGGGCCGGACCGGGCACGAACCGGGCCTGAGCGCAGAGCCGCATGCATCCAAGGGCGATCGACTGGGTCATCATGGGGGTGTATTTCGCCTTCGTGCTCGGCATCGGTGTGGCCCTCAAGCGCACCACGCGCACCAGCACGGACTTCTTTCTCTCTGGCCGCTCGATTCCGGCGTGGATCGCGGGGCTCGCTTTCATCTCGGCGAACCTCGGGGCGCAGGAGGTGATCGGCATGGCGGCCTCCGGAGCCAAGTACGGCATGGCGACCAGCCAGTTCTACTGGGTCGGGGCGATCCCGGCGATGGTGTTCCTCGGTGTCTTCATGATGCCGTTCTATTACGGCTCGCGCGCCCGCTCGGTGCCGGAGTACCTGCGGCTGCGCTTCGATGAGAAGACCCGGACGCTGAATGCCATCAGCTTCGCGGTCATGACCGTGTTTTCCTCCGGGATCTCGATGTACGCCATGGCGCTGCTGCTGAAGCTGCTCCTCGGGTGGGGCTTCGGTACCAGCGTGGCGCTCTCGGCGCTCATCGTGCTGGTGTACATCTTTCTCGGCGGACTGACGTCCGCGATCTACAACGAGGTGCTGCAGTTCTTCCTGATCGTGTTTGGCTTCGCGCCCCTTACGCTGCTCGGTCTCAAGGACATTGGCGGCTGGCACGGGCTGGTGGCCGGCCTCGAGGCTGTGTCGGTATCCCGCGGGTTCTCCCCGCACGCCTGGCTCGGCACCTGGAGTCTCATGGGCAGCCCAAAAGACAACCCCATGGGGGTCGAGTGGTTCGGCATGGCCATGGGCCTCGGGTTCGTGCTCTCCTTCGGCTATTGGTGCACCGACTTCCTGGTGGTGCAGCGCGCGCTCGCCGCCGATTCCATGGACGCCGCGCGGCGCACGCCGCTCATCGCGGCGGTGCCCAAGATGCTGTTTCCGTTCCTCGTGATCCTGCCGGGGATGATCGCCATCGCCGCGACGGTGCACGGGGGGGCGGGTAGCCTTCAGCTGCCGCACAAGGCCGACGGCTCGCTCAATTACGACATGGTGATCCCCTTGATGCTGGGGCGCTATTTCCCGAGCGGCCTGCTGGGACTCGGGCTGACAGCGCTCATGGCGAGCTTCATGACCGGGATGGCCGGCAATGTCACCGCCTTCAACACCGTGTGGACCTACGACATCTACCAGGCCCACATCCTGCCGCGCGCGAGCGACTACCATTACCTCGTTGTGGGCAGAATCGCCACGGTGGCCGGGATCGGCCTGTCGATCGGCGCGGCCTACCTGACCAGTCGGTTCAGCGACATCATGGACCTGTTGCAGTTGCTGTTCGCGTTCGTGAATGCGCCGCTGTTCGCCACTTTTCTGCTCGGCATGTTCTGGAAACGCGCAAGCGGCCACGGCGCCTTCGCCGGGCTGATCGCCGGAACGGCCGCCGCCGCGCTGCACCAAGGGCTGACGATCCCCGCAGGCGCCCAGAGGGGTATCAAGGGAGGGTGGATCGCCGTGCTGCACCACTACCCGAGCCTGATGGCGCAGAATTTCTGGACGGCGATCTGGGCCTTCAGCGCCTGCCTGCTGGTGACGGTGCTGGTGAGTCTAGCCACGTGCGCGCGCGATGAGCGTGAGCTCGTCGGGCTCGTATACTCTCTCACGGAGCGGCCGCGTGCGATGAATCGGCCGTGGTATGCGCGCCCGGCGGTGCTCGGGGCTCTCGTGCTGCTCGGCGCGCTCGCACTCAATCTGCTCTTCTGGTGAGGCAATGAGACTCGATATCCGCATCCCGATAGGCGCCCTGTTCGCGGTGCTCGGGACGCTGCTTGCCGGCTATGGCCTCGCCGGCGGGCCGGCGCTCGCGCAGCGCTCGCTCGGCATCGACATCGATCTGTGGTGGGGTCTGGTGATGCTCGCCTTCGGGGCGCTGATGCTGTGGCTCGCGTGGCGCGCCGGCCGCGGGTCTTCCGGCGGTCCGCCGTAGGGGGGCGACAGCGAGCCGATCGAGCCGAAGCCCCGCCGCATGCGCAGCTTCGCGAGGGGCCTAGTGGTTGTCGCGCGGAATGCCGAATCGCTCGTCGATCCTGCGATACTCGGTGGCTCCGTCGAGGACCATGCCGTCTGACAGCTGCCCGATGAGGTCGCGCTGGATCTGCTCCCAGGGCGTATGGGAGGGCGGGTAGCGGTAGCCGCCCGCGGCTGCAAGGGCTGCGCGCCGGGCGGTGATCTCGTCCTCGCCGACCAGCATGTCGACGCTGCGCTTGCGCAGATCGACCCGCACCCGGTCGCCGGTCTTCAGCAGCGCCAAGCCTCCACCGATCGCCGCCTCGGGCGCGGCGTGCAGGATCGAGGGCGAGCCGGAAGTGCCGGACTGGCGGCCGTCGCCGATGCAGGGCAGGGCCTCGATGCCCTGTTTGATGAGATAGCCGGGCGGGCGCATGTTGACGACCTCCGCCGCGCCCGGGTAGCCGATCGGGCCGGTGCCGCGCATCACCAGCAACGTGTGCGCATCGATTTCGAGCGCCGGATCATCGATTCGTGCGTGGTAATCCTCCGGACCGTCGAAGACCACCGCTCGTCCCTCGAAAGCATCCGGGTCTCCGGGATCGCTCAGGTAGCGGCGCTTGAATTCCTCCGAGATTACGCTCGCCTTCATGATGGCCGAGTCGAACAGGTTGCCGCTCAGAACCAGGAACCCGGCATTGAGCTTGAGCGGCCGCTCGATGGGACGGATGACCTCGGTGTCGAGAATTTCCCGTCCGCGGCAGTTCTCGCCCAGTGTGCAGCCGTTGACGGTGAGCGCGTCCTCGCGGATCAGGCCACCCTTGATGAGCTCGCTCACCACCGCAGGCACCCCGCCGGCGCGATGGTAGTCCTCGCCCAGGTACTCGCCCGCCGGCTGAAGGTTCACCAGCAGCGGCACCTCATAGCCGTGGGTCTGCCAATCCTCGAGCGTCAGCTCCACGCCGAGATGGCGCGCGATCGCCGCCAGGTGAATCGGCGCGTTGGTGGAGCCGCCGATCGCGGAGTTGACTACGATGGCGTTGAGGAACGCATCGCGAGTCATGATGGCCGAGGGCCTCAAGTCCTCATGGACCATTTCCACGATGCGCACGCCGGTGTGATAGGCGACCTGGCCGCGCTCGCGATAGGGCGCGGGGATGGCGCTCGAGCCCGGCAGCTGCATGCCGAGCGCCTCGGCGAGGGAGTTCATGGTGGTCGCCGTGCCCATGGTGTTGCAGTAGCCGGTGGAGGGCGTCGAGGCGGTGACCCGCTCCAAGAAGCCCGCGTAGTCGATTTCTCCGGCGGCGAGCAGCTGGCGCGCCTTCCACACGATGGTGCCCGAGCCGACGCGCTCGCCGCGGTACCAGCCGTTCAGCATCGGTCCGACGGACAGCGCGATGGCCGGGATATCGATCGTCGCGGCCGCCATCAGGCAGGCGGGCGTCGTCTTGTCGCACCCGATGGTGAGCACGACACCGTCGAGCGGATAGCCATGCAGCACCTCGACCAGGCCGAGGTAGGCGAGATTGCGGTCGAGGGCTGCCGTCGGGCGCCGGCCGGTCTCCTGGATGGGGTGGACCGGAAATTCGATCGGGACGCCGCCGGCGGCGCGAATTCCGGCCGCCACGCGCTCGGCGAGCACCAGGTGATGGCGATTGCAGGGGGACAGATCCGAGCCGGTCTGCGCAATGCCGATGATGGGCTTGCCGGAGCGCAGCTCCTCGAGCGTAAGGCCGTAGTTCAGATACCGCTCGAGATACAGTGCCGTCATGCCCGGGTCGGCAGGGTTGTCGAACCAGGCGCGCGAGCGCAGCCGCCGGGAAAGATCGTCTTTTTTTCTGTCTGCGCTCATGGTGTTGAAAACCGATAGGCATTCATCATGAATAATAATATGATTAATAAGGTATATACAAGCCGGCCGCTCGCGGTGCCGGCCGATGGCGCCTCAGGCACCGGGATCCTCTTTCCGCGTCCTGCTCAAGACCCGGAAAGCAATCCTGTCGTTACCATTTCGTCGGGCCTGGCGGCAAAGGCAAGGTGGCGGCCTCTTTCGCGCTCCGATTCGATGCCTTGAGGCGGTTCGGCTAGAGCTGGCGCACCTCGAAGGATTGCGGCGCGCCCTTCGCCAATCGGTTGCGCAGCGGCAGGAGAAAGGCGTCGGCGCTGATCTCGAACAGATCGCCCGGCTCGCAGCGCACCTGATCGGAGAACGACAGCGTGGCGGTGCCGAAGAAATGCACGTGCACATCGCCCGGGCGGCGGAAGTTGGCGTACTTGAAATGGTGATGCTCCAGGTTCGAGATCGAGTGGGACATGTTGGTCTCGCCGGTGAGGAACGGCTTCTCCCAGATCAGCCGCTCCCCGCGCAGGATCCGGCTCGTGCCGCGCACGTCTGCGGGCAATGCGCCGAGCAGCTCAGGTCCCAGGGCGGCCTGGCGCAGCTTCGAGTGGGCGAGCCACAGATAATTGTGCCGCTCCGTGAGGTGATCGGAGAACTCGTTCGCCAGAGAGAATCCCAGGCGCAGCGGCCGCCCGGCCGGATCGATCAGGTAGATGCCGGCGATCTCCGGCTCCTCGCCCCCGTCGAGGGCGAAGGCAGGCATCTCGAGCGGGCAGCCGGTGGCGACGATGCTCGAGCCGTTGCCTTTGTAGAACCACTCCGGCTGCGAGCCGACGCCCGCGGCCGGCTTGCCGCCCTTTAGGCCATCGAGGAACATCCGCATCGAGTCGGTCGGCGCATCCGCGGAGGCGGCGAGCGCATGCATCTTGTCGCGGCTTTCCGCCGAGCCCAAGTGTGTGAGGCCCGTACCGGTGAGATACAGGTGCGCGGGGTCCGGATGGTCGATCGGCGCCAACAGGCGCACGCTTCGCTCAGCGCCGGACATATCAAGGACCTCGCGGCCAAGGCGCTCGCGCGCCGCCTTCTCGAGCGAGGCGCCCGCCGCGACCGCGGCGCAGGCGAGCTCATAGACCGAAGCGACCTCCTCCAGAAGCACGGCGCGGCTCACCTCATCGAGCATCGCCACGCGGCGCTTCCCATCCGGCACTTCGATCTGAATCAAACGCAAGAACATGGAGGCTCCTGACTCTGTCTGCAAAGGCCGGCCGTTCCGGGACCGAGGGGCTGCGGCTCACCTGCGCGAGGCGCGCCTCGCGCCCGCCCTAGCGCCACCCCGGGCCGTCCGGTCGCGTGTCGTATCCAACAGTGCGAGACGCACGAGCTCGGTCATCGCCGCGCGCGCCGCCGCCGCATCGCGCGCGGCCACCGCCTCGTATACCCGCTCGTGGTCCGGCAGAGGGTCTCGGGGAAGCGGCTGCTTGCGCTGCTTGAAGATGGTCGTCCAGGAGACCGCGGCGGCGACGCCGCTCGTCAGCGAGGCGAGAAAGGGGTTGCCGGAGGCCTCGAGCAGCGTCGAGTGGAACTCGCAGTCGGCCTGTTGGCCCGCCTCGATCGCGAGCGAGCTTTCCGCCATGCGATCGAGCGTGCGGCGCAGCGCCTGCAGCTGCTCGCCGCTGCGCCGCTCGGCGGCGAGCGCGGCGGCGGCGGGCTCGACGATGGTGCGCAGTTCGAACAGCCCCCTCAGCAGCCGCTCGTCGGGGGTGCCGGTGAAGATCCACGAGATGACGTCAGGATCGAGGAGGTGCCAGTGGCGCGGCTCGCTCACCCGCGTGCCGAGCTTCGGCCGGGATTCGATCAGTCCCTTCGCGGCGAGGATGCGCACCGCTTCGCGGTAGGCGGTGCGGGAGACCTCGAGCCGCTCGCTCGCCTCGATTTCCCCTTCCAGCACGCTGCCCGGGGCGATCCGGCCGCCGACGATCCGCACACCGATGTCACGTGCGATCGTGCCGTGCAGCCGCAGCGGCCGTTTGCGCTCGCCGTTGGATGAAAGCAGTTTCCGCGGTCGCATGCGCGAAAGTATACGCCGCGGCCAGTTCCGCTGCCGGTTGGAGTATCGGGGTAACGCGGGTGTCATGCGCGTCGGCGGGTCTATGCGAGTTGCTCGTCGAGAAGCGCGCCCGTTGCGCGGTATCCGGAGAGAGCATAGAAGAGCAGGAAGCCGTAGCAGGCCCAGGGCAGCAGGTAGGACAACTGCAGGCCGATGTGATCGGCGAGCACGCCCTGCAGCTCGGCGAGCGCTCCTCCGGCGACCGCCATGATGAGCAGTCCCGAGCCCTCCTCGGTCAACGGCCCCAGGCCGCGGATGCCCAGGGTGAAGATGGTCGGCCACATGATCGAGTTGCACAGCCCCACGGCGAGGAGGCTGCCCATGGCCAGATGGCCGCTCGAGAAGATGGCGATGCCGAGGAGCACCAGTGCGCCGACGCTGACCGCCGCGAGCATCCGCTGCGGGGCCACGCGGCGCATGATCCACGAGCCGAGGAAGCGTCCGACCATGGCCCCGCCCCAGTAAAGGGTGAGGTAGGCGGCGGCGCGCTCGTGACTCATCGCGCCGATCCCCGGCATCGAGATGAAGTTCACCAGCGTCGAGCCGATACCGACCTCGCAGATCATGTATAGCGCAATGGCCGGGACGGCAAGCACCAGGTTCCGGTGTCTCCAGAGGCTGTGCTGGGCGCGCGCCGCGCGCGAGGCCCGGCGCGTTTCCTTGCCGAGATCCGGCAGGCGCACGCGCCAGATGAGTAGCGCCAGGGCGAGCAGCACGGCCGCCACCAGCAGGTAGGGCAGCTCCACCGTTCCCACCTGCGCGGCGCGCTGGCGGGCCGTGAGGGCGATCGTTTCGCGCGCGGCGCCGCGTCCGAGAATCAGCAGCCCGCCGAACAGCGGAGCGAGCATGGTTCCGGCGGAGTTGCAGGCCTGCACGAGGTTGAGCCGGCTCGAGGCGGTCTGCGGGGAGCCGATCACCGCGACGTACGGATTGGCCGCCACCTGCAGCAGCGTGATGGAGGAGGCGAGCAGGAACAGCGCCACCAGGAAAAGGCCGTAGGACTCGAGCGCGGCCGCGGGGATGAACAAGGCGGCGCTGCCGGCCATGCCGAGCAATCCCATGACGACGGCCAGCTTGTAGCCGGTGCGCTCGAGCACCTTGGCGGAGGGCAGCGCCATGACGAGGTAGCCGAGAAAGAAGGCGAGCTGAATGAGCAGCGACTGCGCGTAATCGAGCCGGAACGCCGACTTCAGGTGCGGAACCAGGATGTCGTTGAGGACGGTGGCGAATCCCCACATGAAAAACACGCTGGCGAGCACCACCAGCGCCGCGGTGTAGGTCCGTGGCTCCCCGGCGTGCGCGTGCGCCGGGTGTGGATCGACGCCAATCGAAACTGCCATCGTAAGAGTTCCGGGTCGCGAGGCTCGACTCCGCGGCCGCGGCGGAGTCGATGTCATGGTTCGCTATTAACTCATACAATAGAGAGGGGCGCTGTTGCCTGTCAAGTCCGGCGCCGCCCGCGGCCGAGCGCTCAGCTTGCCCCGCCCGCCCTCTGCCGCCCGTCGAGTCGATGCGGCGATCTGGCGAGCTCGGCGTCGCGAAGCTCGCCGGGCAACAGCTCCTCCGGGAAGCCCTGATAGCACACCGGGCGCAGGAAGCGCTCGATGGCGAGAGTGCCGACCGAGGTGCTGCGCCCGTCGGAGGTGGCTGGGAAGGGCCCGCCGTGCACCATCGCATGGCAGACCTCGACGCCGGTCGGCCAGCCGTTGACGATCAGCCGGCCGGCTTTGCGCTCGAGCGCCGGCAGCAGCGAGCGTGCGAGCGGCAGATCGGGCCCGGCCATCTGCAGTGTCGCGGTGAGCTGGCCTTCCAGACGCCGTACGATCGCGAGGACTTCCTCGAGGCCTGCGCAGCGCACGATCAGCGCCGCCGGACCGAATGCCTCCTCGGCGAGCCGTGGATTCTCCAGCAGCGACTGCGCCGCGACCGAATAGAGCGCGGCGCGCCCGCAGTTCTGCCCGTCGGCATCGGCACCGCGGGCAAGAAGTTGGGCGCCCGCCCCCAGGCGCTCGAGCGCATGCAGATAGCTCCGATGGATGCCGGGGGTCAGCATGACCGCCGGTGTGACGGCGGCAATGGCCGCGCGCGCCCCTTCGATGAACTGCCCGAGCCCCTCGTGCTCGATCGCGAGTATGAGACCGGGGTTGGTGCAGAATTGACCGACACCCAGGGTGAGGGAGGCGATGAATTCCCGTGCCAGGCCGGCGGCGCGCGTCGCGAGCGCGCCCGGCAGGAGGATCACGGGGTTGACGCTGCTCATCTCCGCAAACACCGGGATCGGCTCGGGCCGCGCGGCGGCCACTTTCATCAACGCCAGTCCGCCGGAGCGCGAGCCGGTGAATGCGGCCGCGTGAATACGCGGGTCGGCGATGAGCGCGGTGCCGAGCGCCGTGTCCGGACCGTTGAGCAGCGAGAACACTCCCTCGGGCATGCCGGTCTCGAGGGCAGCGGCCACGATGGCGCCTGCCACCCATTCGCCGGTGCCCGGATGCGCAGGGTGGCCTTTGACGACGATCGGGCATCCGGCGGCGAGAGCGGCCGCGCTGTCACCGCCCGCCACGGAGAATGCGAGCGGAAAGTTGCTGGCGCCGAACACCGCCACCGCTCCCACGGGGATCTTGCGCTGGCGCAGATCCGGCCGCGCAGCGGGCTCGCGCAGCGGCAAAGCCGGATCGGCGCGCAGGCCGAGCCAGTCCCGGGCGCGCAGCTCCGCGGCGAACAGGCGCAGTTGCCCGACCGTGCGCGCCCGCTCGCCGGTCAGCCGCGCGAGCGGCAGAGCCGTCTCCTCGTGCGCGCGTTGCAACAGCGGCTCGCCTTGCTCCAGAATGTGTTTGGCGATGCACTCGAGGAACTCGGCGCGACGCTCGTGCGCCATCGCCCGATACGTCTCGAACGCCGAGCTTGCGAGTGCGCAAGCGGCCTCGACCTCGGCGGTGCCGGCGGCACTGAATGCGGGCGCAAGCGCCCGGCCGCTCGCCGGATCGATCGCGTGAAAGCTCAGGTCCGTGGCTCGGCGCTTCAGGCCGATGAACAATTCTCCGGAAAGGGCCATTGGTTCGGTGATCTCCTAATGACAGCGACATATTCGGATTTGAAGGATCGGGTCGTTCTCGTGACCGGCGGCGGCTCAGGGATCGGGGAGGCGATCGTGCGAGAGTTCGCCGGGCAGGGCTCCCGGGTCGCCTTCCTCGATATCGCAGCCGAGCCGTCCGAGGCGCTGGTGCACGAGCTCGCCGGCGCGGGCATCGTCACGCAGTTCGAGCGCTGCGACCTCACCGACATTGCCGCCCTGCAGCGCTCGATCGGCGCGATCCGCGCTCGATCGGGGCCGATCGAGGTCCTGATCAACAACGCGGCGAGCGACGAGCGGCACGCCACGGAGGATGTCACCGAGGAGCTTTGGGACCACCGCATCGCCGTCAATCTCAAGCAGCAGTTCTTCTGCGCCCAGGCGGTGTTGCCCGGGATGAAGGCGGCGAAGCGCGGCGCGATCGTCAATCTGGGCTCGATCTCCTGGATGATCGGCCAGGGTGGCATGGTCGCTTACACCGCCTCGAAATCCGCGGTGCTCGGCCTCACGCGCTCCCTGGCGCGCGACTTCGGCTCTTTCGGGATCCGGGTGAACGCGGTCGCGCCGGGCTGGATCATGACCCGGCGGCAGCTCGAAAAATGGGTGACGCCCGAGACGGAGCAGGAGATCATGGCCCGCCAGTGCCTGAAGCGAAAGCTGCAGCCGGCCGAAGTGGCGCGCTTCATCGTTTTTCTCGCCTCGGAGGCGGCAAGCGCCTGCAGCGGACAGCAGTACATCGTCGACGGCGGATGGGTATGAGGACTGTATAATCATATAATATGATAAGTATACCCTGCGCGTCGCCGCCCGTCACGATCCCGAAAGGCACGCCCTGACCGGCTTCGACAGCCGGGAGCGGGCGCGGCGGACCGATGGGGTCCGGAGTTTTTTTCAACCTCGCTACCATCGCGGGATATACTCACCGCCATAACAGCTGGCCGAAGGACACTCCGTGCCCATCCCGAGCATTCCGCGCGACCGCAGTCTGACCTACGGTCTGGTGGAATCGCTCGGTCAGCTGATCGTCACGGGCGAGTTCGACGCAAGGCCCTTTCCCACCGAAGGGGAGCTTTCGCGCCGGCACGGCACGAGCCGCTCGGTCACCCGCGAGGCGGTAAAGATGCTGACGGCCAAGGGGCTGCTGCAGGGCCGGCCGCGTCAGGGCACGAGCGTCACGCCGGAAGAACATTGGAGTCTGCTCGATCCTGACGTGCTGCGCTGGCTGCTCGAGCGCAAGTTCTCCTTGAAATTGCTGGCCGAGTTCACCGAGATGCGCCTGGCGATCGAGCCGGCCGCGGCCGCCCTCGCGGCCCGGCGCGCCGATGCTCCCGCGCTCGCCAACATGCGCGCGGGGTTCAAGCGGATGGTGGCCGCGGCGAAGGGCGAGGATGAGACGGTGGCCGCCGACATCGCCTTTCATACGGCGGTGCTCGCCGCCACCGGCAACCGGTTCTTCGCGCAGCTCGATCCGCTCATCAACACCGCGCTCAGGATCTCGATCCGCTTCTCCAACCGCATCAAGGGGCGCGCCGCCGGCATCTCCCAGCACGAGGAGGTGCTCAATGCCGTCCTTGCCGGCGATCCCGGGCGGGCGTCGGAGGCCATGCGCGCTCTCATCGCCGAGGTGCTCGAGCTGATCGCCGCCGCCGGAGCCGGCTCCCGCAAGGGCGTCCGCCGCGCCTCCTGATCCTGCCGCCGGCCCGCCTGCCGGCGGGCTCAGGGCAGGCGAACGGGGTGAAAATCATCAGACTAATATTATTTTTTGTGCGCATGCCACCCGGGGTCGACGGGCGGGGAGCTCTTGGCCCTCAGCCCGCGGATGCAGCCTTGAGCGGATGCCGGTGTTGCACGTCGGGCGCGAATGTCGGCGGCCGGAATGCCCGGGCGGCGTGCTCGTAGGCGTACGCAAATCCCAACAGACGCGCTTCCGACCACTTCGGCCCGATGAATGACAGCCCGACGGGAAGGCCTTGGACCTCGCCCATGGGGACCGTGATGTAAGGGTAGCCTGCGATGGCCGGCAGGCTGCTGTCGCCCGGGCCGATGCCGGCATCGCCGTTCACCAGGTCGATCACTGCCGCCGGGTTCTGCGTCGGTGAGATCAGCGCCTCGACCCGGTGCTCCCTCAACAGCCGGTCGATCCCCTCGGGACCGGCGAGGCGCAGGTTCGTCGCGTGCGCCTTGAGGTAGGCGGGATCCGTGAGTCCCTTGGTACGCTCGGCCCGAATGAACAGACCCTGACCGAACCAGGGCATCTCCCGCGGGTGCGTCCTGTCGAAGGCAATGAGCTCGCCCAGGGTGCGGGTCTTCACCGCCGCGGGAGAGCCCGCCAGATACGCATTCAGATCCGCCTTGAACTCGGTGAGCAGCACGAGGCTCTCGTTCTTCTCGATCGGCGCCATGTGGTAGTCATCGACATTCACCAGGATGGCGCCCTGTGCCTTGAGCAGCGCGAGCGCCCGGGCGAATACGGCCAGGGTTTTCGGGGTGAAGTTCTTCAGCAGAAAGCGCGCGACACCGAGGCGTACACCCTCGAGCGCGCGCGGATTGAGCGCTGCGACGTAGTTGGCTCGATGCGCGTTGGCGTCGACCGTGGCGGGGTCGAGCGGATCGGTGCCCGCCATCGCGGTGAGCAGCATCGCCGCACCCCTCACGGTGCGGGTAATGGGGCCGGCGGTGTCCTGCGTGCGGCTGATGGGCACGATGCCGGCCCTCGACACCAGTCCGACGGTGGGCTTCAGGCCCACCACCCCGTTCATGGAGGACGGGCAGCTGATCGAGCCGTCCGTCTCGGTGCCGATGGCCGCCGCGGCCATGCCGGCCGCGACCGCGGCGGCGGGACCCGAGCTCGAGCCGCAGGCGGTGCGATCGAGCATGTACGGGTTGCGGGTGAGTCCGCCGACCGCGCTCCAACCGCTCACGGAGTGGTCCGAGCGGAAGTTCGCCCACTCCGAGAGGTTGGCCCGGCCCAGGATGACCACCCCGGCGCGGCGCAGCCTGCGGATCACCGTGGCATCCACTCGCCGCACGTTCTTCAGCAGCGCAAGCGAGCCGGCCGTGGTCGCCAGCCCCGCGATGTCGATATTGTCCTTGACCAGGATCGGCAGCCCATCGAGCGGCCCCAGGGCATGGCCGGCCGCGCGGCGCGCATCGGAGGCGCGCGCCTCGGCCATGGCGCGCGGATTGAGGGCGATCACGGCGTGAATCTCGGGGTTGAGCCGTTTGATGCGCGCCTCATAGGCTGCGACGAGCTGCTGCGAGGTGACCCGATGTGAGGCCAGGTCCGCCGACAGCCTCGCGAGCGATGCGCCGGTCAGCTCCGCGGCGGGCCGCTCTTGCGCGGCCGCGCCCGAGGCGAGGACCAGGCACAGCAGGCCGGCGCCAAGGGCGATTCTCGTGTTCATGCGTATCCCCCGCTTGATGGCGCCCGTGATTATCGTGGATAAAGATCCGCCCGTGCGACAGCGTACCCGAGGCGGCGGGGGCGCTCATCGCCGGCGCCGCTCGCGGTCAGTCGGGGCGCTCGATGAGGATCCGCCCGTTCTCGATGCGCACCCCGTAGGTGCGCAGCGGCTCGTAGGCCGGCGGCGTGAGTGCCTCGCCTGTGCGCAGGCAGAAGCGGGCTCCGTGGCGCGGGCAGATGATCTCGCAGGACTCAACCTCGGCGCCCTCAAGCCGCTCGCCGTCGTGCGTGCAAACATCGTCGACCGCGTAGATCTCCTCGCCGCAGCGCACGACCATCAGCGCGAGCCCCTCGAGGTTCACCGGCAGCGGCGTACTCTCGGGCAGCTCCGCCGCCCCGGCGACATCCACCCAGCTCATCAGTACATCCCGGTCTGCAGGCGCGCCGCCTCGGACATCATGCTCTGGTTCCAGGGCGGGTCGAACGTGAGCTCGACACGCGCCTCGCTCACGGTGGGGATGCACTCGATCTTGTCCCGGACATCATCGACCAGGATCTCGCCCATGCCGCAGCCGGGCGCGGTGAGGGTGAGCTTGACCTCTATGGAGCGTGTGCCGTCCTCGTTGGTCTGCACGCTGCAGTCGTATACCAGGCCGAGGTCCACGATGTTGACCGGGATCTCGGGGTCGAAGCAGGTGCGCATCTGGTCCCATGCGAGCTTCAGCACGTCGTCCTCGGTGGCGTCGGGGGGCAGCTCCGGAGGCGCAACCCGCTCCTTGCCGATGGCCTCGGCATCCTCGCCGCTGATGCGATAGAGGTTGCCCTCGATGTACACGGTGAAGCTGCCGCCGAGCGCCTGGGTGATGTAGCCGGATGTGCCCGGCTGCAAGGTGAGCTCGGTGCCGGCGGGCACGATCACCGCGCGCACCTCGCGGTTGACGACAAAGGGCTCGCTGTCGTAGCTGCGCATCGGGGGCCGGTCACTCCGTGGTCACGGTGGCGGTGCTGCATTCCAGGGCGGCGCTGCATTCCAGGGCGGCGCTGCACTCCAGGGCGGCGCCGAGGGTGTGCCAGCAGAGGCTCGCGCACTTGACGCGCGCGGGGAATTCCCGCACGCCGGAGAGCGCGGCGAGCTTGCCGAGCGAGGCGTCCGGCACGGCGTTTTGCTGAGTGAGCAGCGCATGGATGCTGCCGTAGAGCGCCAGGACGGCGGCCTTGTCCTTGCCCTTGACCGCCTCGGTCATCAGCGAGGCCGATGCGGTCGAGATGGCGCACCCCTTGCCCTCGAAGCGGATGTCCTCGATCGCTCCGTCCTTCATGCGCAGCCACACGGTCAGCTGGTCGCCGCACAGGGGATTGTGGCCCTCGGCGTGCGCGTCCGAGGGAACGAGGGTGCCGAAATTGCGCGGCCGCCTGTTGTGGTCCAGGATCACGTCGCGATAGAGTTCCTTCAGGTCCATCAGCCGAACACCTCCGCGGCCTTGGCGAGCGCGGCGAGCAGCGCTTCGACATCCTCCTCCGTGTTGTAGCATCCGAAGGAGGCGCGCGCGGTCGCCGGAATGTCGAAAAAGGTCATCACCGGCATCGCGCAATGGTGCCCGGTCCGGATCGCCACGCCCTCGGCGTCCAGAATCGTGCCGAGGTCGTGCGGATGACATCCCTCCATCGTGAACGACAGCACCGAGGCCTTCCGGGCCGCCGTGCCGATGATGCGGATGCCGGCAATGCGCGCGAGCCCGGCGGTCGCGAGCTCGAGCAGTCGCTGCTCGTGCCCGGCGATCGCCGCGAGCCCCAGGTCCTCGACATAGTCCATGGCGGCCGCGAGACCCACGGCCCCCGAGATGTTGGGCGTTCCGGCCTCGAACTTCCACGGCAGATCGTTGTAGGTGCTCTTCTCGAACGAGACCGTGCGGATCATGTCGCCGCCGCCCTGCCACGGCGGCATGGCGGCAAGGAGCTCCTCGCGCCCGTACAGCACGCCGATCCCGGTCGGAGCATAGAGCTTGTGCCCGGAGAAGGCGTAGAAGTCGCACCCGAGATCGCGCACGTCGATGCGTGAATGGGGGATGGCCTGGGCCCCGTCGATGAGCACGACCGCGCCCCGCGCGTGCGCGGCGTCGGCGATCTGCTTCACCGGAAGGACGGTCCCGAGCGCATTCGACACGTGCGCCACGGCCACCAGGCGCGTCCGCGGCGATAGCAGCTCGAGGAAGCGCTCGAGATCGAGCTCGCCGCGCCGGTCGATCGGGGCGACCCTGAGCGCGGCGCCCGTCTGCTCGCAGAGCATCTGCCACGGTACGATGTTGGCATGGTGCTCGAGCGCGGTGATCAGGATCTCATCGCCCGAGGCGAGCCGTGCGCGCCCGAAGGACTGGGCCACGAGGTTGATCGCCTCGGTGGTGCCGCGCACGAAGACGATCTCGCGCGCCGAGGCCGCGTTGATGAATCGCCGCACCCGCTCGCGCGCGCCCTCGAAGGCCTCGGTGGCCGCCTGGCTGAGCGCGTGCACACCGCGGTGCACATTGGCGTGACAGCGGGTCTCGTAGTGCTCCACGGCCCGCAGCACCGGCAGCGGGCGTTGACCGGAGGCGGCGCTGTCGAGATACACCAGCGGCCGGCCGTTGACTCGCTGCTCGAGGATGGGGAAGTCGCGGCGCACCCGTGCGGCGTCGAAGGCAGGCGGGGGTGCGGCAAGCGGGGCGATTGTGCTCATCGGAGCAACTCCTTCAGCGAGGCGAGCTCGCTCATCTGGCCGGCGAGCTCGTGCTCGATGCGCCGGCGCAGTGCGGGAAGCTCGATCCTCGAGACCACGTCCTCGAGAAACGCCCACTTGAGCAGGCGTTGCGCCACTTCGGGCTCGAGGCCGCGCGAGAGCAGGTAGAACAGCATGTTCTCATCGAGCTTGCCGGCGGTGGCGCCGTGGCTGCAGCGGACCTCGTCGGTGTAAATCTCCAGTTGCGGCCGCACGTCGATCTCGGCCTCGGGGCCGGCGAGCAGGCCGCGCAGCGACTGGCGGGAGTCGGTGCCGCGGGCGCTTTCGCGTACGGCGATCTTGCCGTTGAACGCCACCCGGGCACGGCCGGAGGCGATTCCGCGGAATATCTGCTCGGTGCGTGTGCGTGGCGCCAAATGCTCGCTCAACACATAGGTGTCCAGGCTCTGTTGGCGATCGCCGAGCGCCGCCGCGGACAGGGCAACCTCCGCTCCCGGTCCGGCGAGGCGGATGTGCACGGTGGAGCGCGCCGCAAGCGCACCGGGGCTCACGGCGATCAGGCTGTAGCGTGCATCCTGCGCGAGCGTCGCTTCGACCGTGTCAAACCAGGCGGTGCGCGTGCTCGTCTGCTGCAGTCGGTAATGGTCGAGGCGTGCCCCCTCGGCGAGATCCACGCGCAGCGCGCCGTTGACCAGGCTCGCCGCATCGCCCGCGCTCAGGTGCCGCTCCACCAGGGTTAATCGGGCGCCGGCTTCGATCGACAGCTGCACGCGCGGGTACGAGGCGCCGGCCTGCGCGGGGGCGCAAGCGATGAACAGCAGCTCGATCTGCGGCACTGCGGCCTCGCGCTTCACCCGGATCGCAGCGCCATCGGTGGCAAACGCTTCGTTGAGCAGCGCCAGGCGGGCCTCGGGCAGGGCGGGGATGCGTTGCGGCATGGACGGGGCCGGGCCTTGCGCGCCTGAGCGCAGGCTGCGGACCCCCAGCCCGGCGTGCTGCACCGGCTCACCCATGGCAAGTACTCCGTCGAGGAAGACGAAGCGTGTGAACCCCGCGAGCGGCGCGGGCAAGTCCGCCATTCCCGCAGGCGAGGCGCAGGGCGAGAAGCGCGCCCGCTCGAGCACCCGCAGGTTGGCGTATCGCCAGTTTTCCTCCCGCGTGGTCGGCAGGCCCTGTGCGCACAGGGCTTCGATCGCCTCAAGCCGGCGCTCGCCGCCGATGACGCTGTCGGGCAGGGCGTCGCGGACCGCGCCGTATTCGTCCCTCAGCCGCGCAAGCAATGCGTTACTCATTCGTCAGGCCGCCTCGCCGATCAGCCAGTCGTAGCCACGCCGCTCGAGCTCGAGCGCGAGGGTCTTGTCACCGCTTTGGACGATGCGGCCCTTGACGAGCACGTGCACTCGGTCCGGAACGATGTAATCGAGCAGCCGTTGATAATGGGTCACCAGCACGAGCGAGCGCTGCGGGGCGCGCAGGGTGTTTACGCCGTTGGCCACCACCTTGAGCGCATCGATGTCCAGGCCCGAGTCGGTCTCATCGAGCACCGCCAGGCACGGCTCGAGGACCAGCATCTGCAGCACCTCGTTGCGCTTCTTCTCCCCGCCGGAGAATCCTTCGTTGACGCCGCGCGAGAGCATGCTCTCTTCCATGCGCATCAGGCGCATCTTCTCCCGCACCAGGGTCAGGAACTCGAACGCGTCCACCTCGGGCAGTCCCCGGTGCTTGCGGGCGGCGTTGACCGCGGCTTTGAGCAGGTAGACGTTGTTGACGCCCGGGATCTCGACCGGATACTGGAAGCCGAGGAACATGCCCTCGCGTGCGCGCTCCTCGGGGGGGAGCGAGAGCAGGTCGCGGCCCTGGAAGGTGACGGTGCCGCCTGTGATCTCGTAGCCCGGGCGGCCGGCGAGTACGTGCGCGAGCGTGCTCTTGCCCGAGCCGTTGGGCCCCATGATGGCGTGGACTTCCCCGGCGGGGACCTCCAGGGTGAGGCCCTTCAGGATTTCCTTGCCTTCGACGGTGACGTGAAGGTTGTCGATTTTCAGCATGTCATTGACCTTAAGGATCAGCCCACCGCGCCTTCGAGGCTGACGGCGAGCAGGTTCTGCGCCTCGACGGCGAATTCCATGGGCAGCTCCTTGAAGACGGACTTGCAGAAGCCGCTCACGATGAGATTCACGGCGTCCTCCTGTGAGATTCCCCGGGCGAGGCAGTAGAACAGCTCGTCCTCGCTGATCTTCGAGGTGCTCGCCTCGTGCTCCACCGTGGCGGAGGGGTTCTTCACCTCGACGTAGGGGAAGGTGTGCGCGCCGCACTGTCCGCCCATCAGCAGCGAGTCGCACTGCGTGAAGTTGCGCGCCCCGTGGGCGCTCGGCAGGATCTTGACCAGGCCCCGGTAAGCGTTCTGGCCGCGGCCGGCGGAGATGCCCTTGGAGATGATGGTGCTGCGAGTGTCGCGGCCGATGTGAATCATCTTGGTGCCGGTGTCGGCCTGCTGGCGGTTGTTGACCGTGGCGACGGAGTAGAATTCCCCCACCGAGCCGTCCCCGCGCAGCACGCAGCTCGGGTATTTCCAGGTGATCGCCGAGCCCGTCTCGACCTGGGTCCAGGAGATGCGCGAGTTGCGGCCGCGGCACTCGCCGCGCTTGGTGACGAAGTTGTAGATGCCGCCGACGCCCTCGGTGTCTCCGGGGTACCAGTTCTGCACCGTGGAGTACTTGATGTAGGCCTCATCGAGCGCAATGAGCTCGACCACCGCGGCGTGCAGCTGATTCTCGTCGCGCTGCGGGGCCGTGCAGCCCTCGAGATAGGACACCTGCGCGCCCTCGTCGGCAATGATCAGGGTGCGCTCGAACTGGCCGGTCTTGGCCGCGTTGATGCGAAAGTACGTGGACAGCTCCATCGGGCAGCGCACGCCCTTCGGCACGTACACGAACGATCCGTCCGAGAACACGGCCGAGTTCAGCGATGCGAAGAAGTTGTCGCCGTAGGGCACGACGCTGCCGAGGTAACGCTCCACCAGCTCAGGGTGCTCGATCACGGCCTCTGAGAACGGGCAGAAGATCACGCCCGCCTCCTTGAGCCGCGCCTTGAACGTGGTGGCGACCGAGACGCTGTCAAATACCGCATCGACGGCCACACCGGCGAGCCGCGCACGCTCGTGCAGCGGCACGCCGAGCTTCTCATAGGTCTCGAGCAGCTTCGGGTCGACCTCGGAGAGGCTTTTGGGGCCGTCCGTCTTCGCCTTGGGCGCCGAATAATAGGAGATCGCCTGGTAGTCGATCGGCGGGTAGCGGGTGTGCGACCAGTGCGGCTCGCGCATCGTCAGCCAGTGCCGCAGCGCCTTCAGGCGCCAGTCGGTGAGAAAGGCCGGCTCACGCTTCTTGCGCGAGATCAATCGAACCACGTCCTCGTCGAGGCCGGGAGGAACCGTATCGGCGTCGATCTCGGTGATGAAGCCGTGCAGGTAGCCGCGGGAGACGAGGGCCTCGAGCGGTGGCGCAGCGGGGGGCTGCTCGAGCGGGGCAATCGGCTCGCCGATTTCGCTCAAAGGGGTGCTTTCACTCATGGGGTCAACCATAATGGGTGCATCAGGCGTTCGAGAGGCGCATGGGAGTGCGAGATACGGCTGCCTTGACGTCGCGCTCCAGAGCCGGAAGGGGAACCTGAATCGGGTCAAGGCCCGCCAGTTGCGCCAGATTCACGTCGAACAACGATCGGCGGATGGCCAGGTTCAGCCGCTGCCATACGTGCCCGACGCGGCAGGTCCCCTCGATGTCGCATTGGCCGTGCGCCACCGAGCAGTCGGTGAGTGCCACCGGCCCCTCGAGCGCATCGAGGATGGTCGCGGCGCTGATCTCGATTGCGGGGCGCGAGAGCTGATAGCCGCCGTGCAGGCCGCGTGTCGAGCTGACGAGCCCCGCGCGCTGCAACTGCTTGAGAAGCTTGCTCACGGTCGGGGCGGCGATGTGAGTCTGCTCGGCGAGCGCGGTGGCGGTTTGCACGCGCTCGGGCTGTGCGGCGAGCACCGCCAGGAGCACTGTGGCATAGTCGGTGAGCCGGCTGATGCGGACCATGGGACCTGTCCTTTGGGGGTGGTGAGGACCTTCTGAACTAGGACTAGTTTAGTGCTAATTACGCCCGGAACCAAGTGCTACGTAGAAGGTCTGCTTAGCGGCGCGGCCAAGTTTCGGTATCCTTAGCGCCCCCTGATGCGAATACCGAAGCGTTTCTCGGGCGGCGTCCCGTGTGCGCCGCCGGTCCACCTTGCATGGAGAACCGTCATGAACCGCACCGAGCTTGCCCGAACCGCCCAAGCCATGGTCGCCGCCGGCAAGGGGATACTGGCCGCGGATGAGAGCACCGGCACCATCCGCAAGCGTCTTGCGGCCATTCAGGTCGAATCCACTGAGGAGCACCGGCGTACCTATCGGGAGCTGCTGTTCACCACTCCCGGGGCGGCGGAGTTCATCAACGGCGTGATTCTCTATGACGAGACCATCCGCCAGAAGACCGCCGAGGGCATCCCGTTCCCGGATTGCCTGGCGAAACAGGGCATCATCCCCGGCATCAAGGTCGATGCCGGCGCCAAGGCGCTCGCCGGCTTTCCGGGCGAGACCATCACCGAAGGATTGGACGGGCTGCGCGAGCGGCTGATCGAATACCGCAAGCTCGGCGCGCGCTTTGCCAAGTGGCGCGCGGTCATCGATATCGCGCCGGGCATTCCGACACCGTTCGGCATTCATGCCAACGCCCATGCCCTGGCGCGGTATGCCGCGCTGTGTCAGGAAAATGACATCGTGCCGATCGTGGAGCCCGAGGTGCTCATGGACGGCGATCACTCCATCGAGCGCTGCGAGGAAGTGACCGACGCGACGCTCGGCGCCGTTTTCAGGCAGCTGCACGAGCACCGCATATACCTGGAGGGCATGGTGCTCAAGCCCAACATGGTCATCTCCGGGAAAAAGGCCGCAAACCGCGCGCCGCCCGAGGCGGTCGCCGAGGCCACCGTGCGCTGCCTGAAGCGTCACGTGCCGCCGGCGGTGCCGGGCATCGCCTTCCTCTCCGGCGGCCAGTCGCCCACCGAGGCGACCCAGCACCTCTCGCTCATCAACCGCCTCGGGCCGCTGCCGTGGGCGCTCACCTTCAGCTACGGACGCGCGCTGCAGGACACGGCGCTCAAGGCATGGAGCGGCCGCCCGGCCGGCTTTTCCGCAGGGCAGCAGGAGTTCCACCGCCGCGCCCGCCTCAACGGGCTTGCGACCACGGGCCGCTATACGCCTGACATGGAAGCTCAGGCGGCCTGACCCACTCCAAGGAAGAAAGCAAACGCGTGGACGATTCACAACCCACCTCACATCCCGCTCCCGAGACAGACGCGGTAATCGATGTACGGGACGTGCATTACGCCATCGACGGCCGGCCGATTTTCGCCGGGCTGGATGTCCGCGTCCGCCGAGGCCTCATCACCGCCGTGATGGGGCCGAGCGGCACGGGCAAGACGACGCTGCTGCGCCTGATCACCGGACAGATCTACGCCGACCGGGGCCAGGTGTCGGTATTCGGCCGTGAAGTGGCCGACATGGGCCGGGCGGAGCTTTTCGCCACTCGCCGGCGCATGGGCATGCTCTTCCAGAACGGAGCGTTGCTCACCGATCTGACCGTCTTTGAAAACGTCGCCTTCCCGGTGCGCGAGCGCACCAACCTGCCGGAGCCGTTGATCCGCAATCTCGTGCTGACCAAGCTCGAGGCGGTGGGTTTGCGCGGGGCGGCACAGCTGATGCCGGCGGAGCTCTCCGGGGGCATGGCGCGCCGCGTGGCGCTCGCCCGGGCCATCGTGATGGACCCGGAAATGCTGATCTACGACGAGCCCTTCGTCGGTCTCGATCCGATCTCCCTCGGCGTGATCCTGCGCCTGATCAAGCAAATGAATGATGCCCTCGGCATCACGAGCGTGGTCGTTTCCCACGACGTGCACGAGATCGCCACGATCGCCGATCACAGCTACCTGATCTCCGAGGGTCGCGTGGTCGCTTCGGGCTCCCCGGCGCAGCTCGCGGAGAGCGATTCGGCGACCGTCCACCAGTTCATGACCGGCAGCGCCGAAGGGCCGGTACGCTTTCATTATCCGGCCGCCGATTACGCGACCGAGTTGCTAGGAGTGGAAAAAGGATGAGCAACGGCTCGCGGCAAGGTGTGCTCGAAGCGCTGCGCAAGGCCGGCGTCACGGCTCTGTTCTTCGGGCGGCTGCTCGCCGCGTGCGTGCCGGCTCTCGCGCGCCCGAGGCTCATCATCGCGCAGATCTACAACGCCGGTGCCCGCTCGCTCATCATCATCATGCTCTCGGGGCTGTTCACCGGCATGGTGCTCGGCCTGCAGGGCTACGATCTGCTGCAGCGGTTCGGCGCCACATCGGCCCTGGGCACCGCTGCGGCGCTGTCGCTGCTCAAAGAGCTGGGGCCGGTTCTCACCGCGCTGCTGTTCGCCGGCCGCGCCGGCACCGCGCTCACTTCCGAGATCGGCCTGATGCGGGCCACGGATCAGCTCACCGCCATGGAGGTCATGGCGGTCGACCCGATGCGTCACGTCGCCGCGCCCCGCTTCCTGGGCGGACTTATCGCCCTGCCGCTGCTCACGGCGATCTTCATCGTCATCGGCCTGTATGGAGCGCAGCTCGTCGGCGTGCAGATGATGGGGGTCGACCACGGCATTTTCTGGTCGCAGATGCAAAGCGCGATCGCCTTGAAGGATGTGACCGAGGGGGTCGTCAAGAGCGTGGTATTCGGGGCGGTGTTGAGCCTGATCGCCGTCAATGAGGGCTACCACGCCGACCCGACCGCCGAAGGTGTGGGCCGGGCAACGACCCGCACCGTGGTCGCCTCGTCCGTGATGACGCTGTTGCTCGATTACGTATTGACCGCTGCATTTTTGTAAGAGGATAGCCGCCCATGCGCGCCAATCGCTCCCTGGAGATCGGAACGGGCCTGTTCGTGATGCTGGGCCTGGCCGCGCTTCTGTTTCTCACCACCCAGCTGCCCTCGAGCGGCATGAAGTTCGGCTTCGGCAAGCCTCCTGGCTATCAGGTGACGGCGGAATTCGACAACATCGGCGATCTGAAGGTCGGCGCGCCCGTCAAGATGGCCGGCGTGCGCGTCGGCGATGTCACCAACATCGGATTCGATACCAACAGCGAGCGCGCCGAGGTATGGATGAACATCTACAAGAAGTTCAATCAGATACCGGTGGACAGCTTCGCCAGCATCGACACCGAGGGGCTGCTCGGCGGGCAGTACGTCAGCATCAGCCCGGGCGGACTCGAGACCTACCTCAAGAACGGCAGCCGGATCATGGAGACCCAGTCGGCGCTCGTGCTCGAGAACCTGATCAACAAGTTCTTCGCCAACTTCTCCAGCAAGAGCGGCTCTGGCAGCCAGGGCGGCTCGAAGGGACCCAAGTGATGAGACCGACGATAGTGATCGCCGCGGCGCTCACCGCCGCTTTGGCGCAGCTTCCCGCCCAGGCTGCCCCCGCGCCGCAGGGGGCGCCGGCTGAGCAGCGGGCCGCGCCCACGTGGGTGCAGCCCTCGCAGGTCATCGAGACCGCCGCCCAGCAGCTGCTGAACGCGCTCAAGGGCCATCGGGAGGAATACCGCAAGGACCCGGCGAAGGTGACCCCGCTCGTCGACAAGTACCTGCTGCCGCATGTCGATACGCAGCTCGCCGCTCAGCTGGTGCTCGGCCGGTACTGGCGCACGGCCACCCCGGAACAGCGGCAGCGCTTCATCGATGCGTTCTACCATTCGATGATGGTCAACTTCGGCGGCGCGCTTGCCGACTTCAGATCCAACATGCTGAAGGTCTTTCCGACCCATCTGTCTCCCGGCACGAACTTCGCGACGGTGCGCACGGAGATGACGCGCAGCAACGGCTCCCGGGTGTCGGTGGTATACCTCATGCAGTTGACGCCGAGGGGTTGGCAGGCTTTCGACGTCCACCTCGATGGTGTCAGCTACGTCAAGAGCTATCGGGAAGACTTCGCGTCGCAGATCAGGCAGCAGGGCCTGGATGCGGTGATCAAGCGCCTGCAGGAAGGCGTGAAGCCGACCGCGATTGCGCATGCGGGCGGCGGGTCATGAGCGCGGCGGCGCCCGTCCCCCCGCCCGGATTGGCGGCGGGCGCCTCGTTCGAGCTCTCGGCGTCCTCGCCGCAGCGATGCGAGGCGCGCGGGGCGCTCACTTTCGCGACCGCCCGGCGTGCGCGCAAGCAGGGGCTGCTGGCGCTGCGCAATGCCGGCCGGGAGCTCTCGATCGACTGCGGCGCGATCTCTCAGGCCGACAGCGCGGGCCTCGCCGTGCTGCTCGACTGGCTGGGGGAGGCGAAGCGCGCGGGGTGCTCGCTGCGCTTGCAGCATCTGCCTCAGAATCTGCTGGCGCTGGCGCGCATCAGCACGGTGGAGGAGCTGCTGCAGAGGGGAGTCTGAGCCGGGGTTCCGGGGGAGCCCGCGCAGCCGCTTCGCCGCGCTCCCGAGCCGCAGCGCCTCCTTTGATGATTGGCGCGCGCTAGTTCCCGCCCGATTTCTCGAGTTCCTTGAACTCCTGCTCGGCTCCGCCCGGGCCTTTCCTCGGGCCCTTGACCATGAATCTGCGCCGCTCCAGGTAGGTATTGCGCGCGAAGGCGTAATGATCGAAAGCCTGCTGGTCCAGGCGGAAGATCGGCAGGAGTTGCGCTCCGGTGTTGAGGGTACCGACCGCGCGGGTGCCGTAATCGGCCCATGTATTCTGCACATAGTGCAGCGGATCGGCGTACTCGGCGGGCACCAGCCCGATTGCGTCGCGCACGTCCGAGGGGCCGAGGAACGGCAGCACCAGATAAGGCCCGGTCGGGATGCCCCATTTGCCGAAGGTCTGGCCGAAGTCCCGGTCGTGGCGCACCAGGCCCATGCTCGTGGCGGGATCGAGAAGTCCGCCGATGCCGAACGTACTGTTGACCACGAACCGCGCCGTGTCCTTCCCGAAGTCGGCCACCTGGCCCTGCAGCAGGTCGTTGACGATCACTTCCGGGTAGGTGAGGTTGTGAAAGAAGTTGCTGATCCCGGTCTGGATCGGATGAGGCGTGATGCGCACGTAGGTTCTGGCCACGGGCTCGGCGATATCGGTGTAAAACCCGTAATCGAAGCTCCACGTCGCGCGATTCATTCGCTGCCACGGGTCGCGCGGATCGCGCTCCGAGGGGGGCACGGTGGCGCAGCCGACGAGCGTCAGGCACCCGAGGGCGAGGGCAAGCGAGAGTCTGATGCGATTGCCTGGCATGACCTGTCCTTGTGCAAAAAAACGCATTGTAGCAGCGGAATTGCCGGTCTTCGAACTTTGCGCGGCCAAGTCACCGAAAAAAAACGCACTCTGTCGCAGCCCGGCTCCGTTCACGCGGGGGGGCGCTGAGCGCGAGAATCGAGGGAGCCTGCGCAGGCTGCGGGGTTCAGCTGCCTTGATGCCGGCGCATTCTCATCAGGTACCCCTTGGCCTGCTTGAGCGCCGCGATGATGCGCTGTCGCTGCACGGGGTTGAGGTTGGGCATGCCGAGGGCGATCTGGAACTGCTTGACTGCGAGTGGCACATTGCCGGTATCGAGCTGGTAATAGCCCATGTAGTAGTACGCGCCTCCGAGATCGCCCGCCGCGCTGGCGGCACGCGCGGTGAGCTCGATCTCACCCGGGGTCGGGTCCACGAGGTTGAACAGGTTGCGCAGCAGATTGTGCGCCTGCCCGTTCTTGCCGTCCGCCATGAGAGTCTGGGCGTAACGCACCGTGACCGGCACATTGAGCGGAAACAGCCGCTCGGCGTGCGCGAAGGTGGCGAGCGCCTGCGGCATCGCGCCCGCCTGCGCCTGCGCCTGGCCGAGCGCGATGTAGAGGAGGTGCAGATCCGGGTGCCGCTGCAGCAGCTTCGTGAGGATCTTCACCGCCTGCCGTGCCCGACGCTCGCGCATCAGCGCGAGCGCATTCCCGTACATCGTGCCCAGGCTGTGATGGCCATGGGCGATCCTCACGGCGAAGTATCGCTGCACGTTGTCGTCCGCCGGCGCGGTCAGCACCCGGATGCGAGCCTTGATCAGGTGGTAGTCGGGCGAGCTGGTGTCTGGTACCGGCGGATACTGCGCCGCGTGCGCGCGCGTGTAGGCGACACGGTCGGCGGTCATCGGGTGCCCGATGAGCACCGCCGGGACCCAGGCATCCTGCAGGCCCTGCAGCCGCATCAATTTCTCAAATACGTCGGGCATGCCTTCGGGGTCGAAGCCCGCGGCCGCCAGAAGCTCCAGGCCGACGCGGTCGGCCTCCTCTTCCACGCTGCGGCTGTAGTCGATCTGCTCCTGGGCCGCGAGTCCCTGCGAGGCGACGATGCCGCCCGCGATGGCGTTGCCGCTGCCGCTCGCCGCCCCGAGCAGGATCGTCGCCAGCATGGCGGCGAGGGAGTCGATGTTGGCGTGCTGAGCGTTGAGGAGCTTGCGGGCGATGTGGTTCTGGACCTCGTGCGCGGTCTCGTGGGCCATCACCGCCGCGAGCTCCGACTCCGTATGGGTGAACAGAATCAGCCCGGAGTTGATGAAGACGTTGTGGCCCGGGGCGGCGAATGAGTTGATTACCGGCGTGTTGACGCAGAAGTAGTGAAAGCTGGCCGCGCCGAGAGGGCTTTGCGCGGCGAGCCGCTTGCCGACGGAGTTCAGGTACTCCTCCACCTCCGGGTCCCCGATGAGCTGATGCTGCGCGCGCATCTGCAGCATCATCTCGTAGCCGATCTGGTACTGCTCATGCATCGGCAGGACGACCGAGGCCGGACTGCTGAGATCGGGCAGGTCCGATTCGAGCGCCGAGGGCAGATCGGTGGTCAGAGGGATCGGGGGCAGGGGGGGAGGGGCGACAAATTTCGAAGACGCGCGCTTGCGCGCGGCAGTCAGCGGAATCGGTGGCGAGACCGGAGGCACCCCGGCCACCGCTACCGTGGCGTTCACGAAGGCGGCCAGCAGAACCCAGACGAGCGCACGCATGCAGATTGGACCTCGGCCGACGGGGAGCGGTTTCCCTGGAAATACAGACGCTTACAAATCTTCAGGTACGGGTTAAGATACGGGATGGCCCGCTCACCAGGCAGCGAGCTTACCAAAAACCGCAGGTCTCAAAGATTGTCCGAGGCGAAGTCCGCGAGCCGGGAACGCTCTCCGCGCATCAGCGTCACATGCCCCGAGTGCGGCCAGCCCCGGAAGCGGTTGACCGCATAGGTCAGCCCCGATGTCGTCTCGGTCAGATACGGGGTATCGATCTGGGCGACGTTGCCCAGGCAGACCAGCTTGGTGCCGGGACCGGCGCGGGTGACGAGCGCCTTCATCTGCTTGGGCGTGAGGTTCTGCGCCTCGTCGAGGATCACGAAACGGTTGAGAAACGTTCGCCCGCGCATGAAGTTGAGCGAGCGGATCTTGATGCGGTTGCGCAGCAGGTCCTGGGTGGCCGCCCGGCCCCAATTGCCCCCCTCCTGGCCGCCGGTGAGCACCTCGAGGTTGTCCATCAGGGCGCCCATCCACGGCTCCATCTTTTCTTCTTCCGTGCCGGGGAGGAATCCGATGTCCTCTCCGAGCGGGATCGTCACCCGTGTCATGATGATCTCGACGAAGCGATTGCTTTCGAGCGTCTGCGTCAGCCCTGCCGCGAGCGCGAGCAATGTCTTGCCGGTTCCCGCCGGCCCAAGCACGGTGACGAAGTCGATCTCCGGGTCCATGAGCAGGTTCAGCGCGAAGTTCTGCTCCCGGTTGCGCGCGGTGATGCCCCAGACGCCGTGGCGCTCGCTGCGGTGGTCCCGTAGCAGCTCGATGACGGCCGATCCGCCCTCGAGTCGGCGTACGATGCCCTCGATTCCCTGAGGGCTGTCCTCGTACACCCCCTGATTCGGCTGCCAGCCGGCGACCGCGGGGCCCGCGATCTCGTAGAGCGTGCGCTCGCCATCCTTCCAAGAGCGCATGCCCTGGCCGTGACGCTCCCAGAAGTCGCTCGCCAAGGCGCTCATGCCGCCAAAGAGCACGTCGCTGTCATCCAGTGTCTTGTCGCTGTAGTAATCCTCGACGTGCACACCAAGGACCGCCGCCTTGATGCGCAGGTTGATGTCCTTCGAAACGAGGATGACACGCGTGTCCGGCAGCTCGCGCTGCAGCGTCAGGGTCTGCGCCAGGATGACGTTGTCGTTGCCGGGGCCCGGTGCACCGGGGGGGGGCGCGGGCGGCAGACGGGTCTGGAAGTAGAGCCGTCCCGAGGAGGGCTTCTTGCCGTGGTTGCCACTATAGCGCCCGGGCAGCGGCAGTCCTTGGTCGATCTGCTCCTTGGTCGCCCCGCGCATCATGTCGTCGAGGAATCGGCTGACTTGGCGAACGTTGCGGGAAGCTTCCGAGAGGCCCTTCTTGTGGGCATCCAGCTCTTCCAGCACCACCATGGGCAGGTAGACGTCGTGCTCCTCGAAGCGGAAGATGCAGGCCGGGTCGTGCATCAGCACGTTGGTATCGAGCACGAAGATACGCCTGTCGCCGCGCGGCCTGGCTCTGGGCTCTGTGTGCGGCAAGGAACTCTCGGTGGGGTGGGGCGCGCTCGCGCGCGGGGCGCTGCCTGCCGGCCGCGCGTCAGAGAGACCGCGTTGCTTCAAGGACTTCCTCCGCGTGCCCCGGGACCTTCACCTTGCGCCACTCCTGCCGCAGCACCCCCTCTGCATCGATCAGAAAGGTGCTGCGCTCGATACCGAGGAACTTGCGCCCGTAGAGGCTCTTCTCCCGGATGACATCGAAGAGCTTGCACACGCGCTCATCTTCGTCCGAGAGCAGCGCGAACGGCAGCCGCTCCTTGGCCTTGAATTTCTCGTGCGAGCTCATGCTGTCGCGCGAGACGCCGACGATGTCTGCGCCCGCCTTGCGGAACGCGCCATGCAGGTCGCGGAAGTCCTGGGACTCGCGCGTGCACCCCGAGGTCATGTCCTTGGGGTAGAAATAGACCACCAGGGCCCGCCCGGCGGCATCCTTCAGCCTGAAGGGGCCGGCGCCTGTGGCGGGGAGTGAGAAATCGGGGACCTTGGCCCCTGCGGTGATTTTCGGCATCGTGGGGGAGCGCTCTAGGACTTGACCGGTTCGAGAATGGCATCGAGATTCAGGGAATCGCAGTAGTCCATGAATTCCTCCCGCAGGTGTGCCACGGGAATGCGGCTGGGCACGTTGACGATCATCTGCACAGAAAACATGGGCGCGCCCGTGTGCGCCGCCGGATAGCTGCGAGTGGAGACCTCGGCGATGTCGATGCCGCGGCTCGCAAAGAAGCCTGACAGCCCCGCGACGATGCCGCTTTGATCGAGACTGACGACGTCGATCGAATACGGCAGCATGTCCGTACGCGCAGGTCGCGGCTCCGTTCGCTTCATGTGAACGCTGAGGCTGCCCGAGTCGGCCAGGCGCTTGAGCTCGGTTTCCAGCTTGGCGAGCGCGTGCCAGTTGCCCGACACCAGCAGCAGCATCGCGAACTCGGCCCCCAGGGCCACCATGCGGCTCTCGGTAATGTTGCCGCCGCACTCGCTGATCACCCGGGTCAGCTCGTGGACCATCCCTGTTCTGTCGCTGCCGATCGCCGAGACGGCCAGGTGCTGCTTCATTTGTTCCGTGGGGGCGCTCATCAATGGGTTTGGAGCGGGAGTGTACCGGGAGCGCGGGTTGCTGGCGACAACGGCGTCCGCTCTGCCATGAGGCGATGGATCCGGGCAATGCCCCGCACGGTCTCCATGCCCGGGGTGACCATCCCCGGCCACCTGTGCGACGCACCCCTCGCACCCTGCCCGCCCGAGAGCCGCTTCGGGTAAGGCCGTGGCGTGGGCTCGCTTCTGCCCGCCTGCGGCGGGTGTGCCCGGTGCCCGCTCTCCATATCTTCATCTTCTCTTCGGGGCGCCTGCAGGCGGCGGACGATCCCATGGCGGTGGGATTTGGCCGGCGCGTCCCGGGGGGCGGGGGTGGGAGTGCCGATGGCGGGTGGATAGCGGCTATACTCAAAAGCCATCCGTCCTCTGCAGTCCTTGCGGTCAGAAATCGTGAACCTTTTCTCCACATCCGCGGCGAACGGTCGCGGTCTCGGTGTCGCAGGCAGCCTCGTCGCCATCGTCACCCCCATGGATGCCGACGGCGCAATCGACTACGCCGCCTGGGCGAAGCTCATCGAGTGGCATATCGAGAGCGGAACCACCGGCATCGTGGTCGGGGGCACCACCGGGGAGTCCGCTACCGTGACCGAGGCGGAGCTGCAGGAGCTCGTGAGGCGCGCCTGCGAGCAGGCCGCCGGCCGCATGGTCATCATCGCCGGTGCCGGCACGAGCAGTACGGCGACCACGGCGGCTCGCGCCCGATGGCTGTCGGAGCTGTCGATCGACGCCATCCTGGTCGTCACGCCAGCGTACAACAAGCCTACCCAGGAGGGCCTGTACCGGCATTTCGCGGCCGTGGCGGAAGCCGCGGGCAAGCCGCTGGTGCTTTACAATGTGCCCGCGCGCACCGCCGTGGACATGCTCCCCGCCACGATCGGCCGGCTGTCGCAACTTCAGCGTATCATCGCGGTCAAAGAAGCCGTGCCGGGAGCGGAGCGGGTTCGGCAGATCCTCGCTGCCAGCCGGGAGGGCTTTGTGGTCCTCAGCGGCGACGATGCCACTGCGCGGGAAGCGATGCTCGCTGGGGCGAGGGGGGTGATTTCGGTGACCGCGAACGTGGTGCCGGAGGCCATGGCGCAGATGGTTGCCGCCGCGATGCGCGGTGACGAGGCGGCTGCGGAACGGCTTGATGCGCCATTGGCGCAGTTGCACCGGGGACTGTTCCTCGAGCCCAATCCGATCCCGGTCAAATGGGCGCTCGCGCAGCTCGGCTGGATCGGCCGCGGCATGCGACTGCCGCTGACGGAACTGTCCGAGGCGCCTCGGCAGGCTCTGCTGGCCGCGATGCGCGCCGCTGGGACGATTTGAGTTTTCACCGGGAATGCTTGGTCAACGCTTTCTCCTCCGCAAGGCAGGGGAGACCCCGAATCACGAGGCTGAAGATCGGATGAAGTTCAGAGCCGCATGGGTTCTTGCCGCCGCGCTGCCGGTGCTGGCCGGTTGCCATTCCATTCCGTTGCACATGCCCTGGCATCACGGGCCGCGCATCGCATCCTGCTATGAGCCGCAGCCCTACATGCGTGCCCGGAGCGTTCCTCCGCTGAAGATTCCTGGGGGCTTGGACAGTCCGGATACCGGCAATGCGCTCGTGGTGCCGGCGCTGAAAGGGCCGGCACCCCCGCCGCCGAAACCCGGGCAGCCCTGCCTGGACGCGCCACCGTCGTTCAACGTGCCGCACCCGCTGCCCGCCCCCAAGGCATGAGCCGCGGCCCGGGAGGGCGATGGGTGCCTGCCGGCGCAGCCGGACCGTAGTATCATGCGCGGCCCCGCCGCGGGGTCGATCCCGCGGCTTGGCTGGATGCCCATCCAGGAGAGATTCTGGCAGGGCCGCACCGGACCGTGTGGTGTTGGAACGATATGCAAAGGACGCGGAGAGGTGGCCGAGCGGTCGAAGGCGCTGGACTGGAATTCCAGTAACATCTTCACGGGTGTTCGTGGGTTCGAATCCCACCCTCTCCGCCAGTTTTGTCAGGCCTGGTCTGGCGGACATGACGGAGTCTGATAAATCAATGGGTTGAGCGATTGCCTGTCCCGCGGCGTCCGGCCAAAATGCCATTCCCGGTCAAAAAGTACGCAGGGAGTCCGCACGGTAATGGCATCGATTACGCACTACGGCGAGGGCTGGCGGGCGCACCTGTTCGTCGCCGGCCGGCGCGAATCCCGCCTCTTCAAGCTGCGTCGGGAAGCGGAGCGGTGGGCGGCCAAGCGCGAGGCTGAGCTGCGGGGCGGCGGCACCGCGCTCACCTTCGCCGAATCCGCCGAGCGATGGCTGGCGCAGCACCTGCCGGAGCTGAGTCACGCGAACAGCCAGCGCACGGTGGAGCAGTCGATCCGGGATTACGTGCTGCCGGTGATCGGCAGCCGGCGACTCGACGAGCTGCACCGGGCGGATCTGGTGGACGTCGTGCGGCGGGTGGCGGCGGCCGGGAAGGTCGAGACGGCGCATCGGCTCGGCCAGCGCATCCGCGCGATCCTGGATCATGCCGTGGATCACGGCGATATCGAATCGCATCCCGGAGCCGGGCTCTCCCGGGTACTGCCGGCGGTGGAAAAGGCGCCGATGGCGGCGGTGACGCCGGGTGAATTACCGGCGTTGCTCTCGGCGATCGAGACCTATTCGGAGCCGGTCACCCGCTTGGGATTGCAGCTGCTGGCGCATACGTTCCTGCGCACCTCAGAGCTGATCGGCGCGCAATGGTCGGAAATCCGTGACCCCGAGACCTGGGTGATCCCCGAGGAGCGCATGAAGCGGCGCATTCCGCACGTGGTGCCGCTCTCCGGGCGGGTTCGCGCGATCTTCGACGAACTGCGCGCGATGACGGAGGAGGAGAGTCCCTACATCCTGGCGTCCCGCCAAAATCCGCAAACCGCAATTTCGAACAACACCCTGCTGTTCGCCTTGTATCGCTTGGGCTACAGAGGGCGCATGACTGGACACGGCTTCCGTGCCGTCGCGAGCACCGTGCTCAATGAGAGCAAGCTATGGGGCCGGGATGCGATCGAGCGCCAGCTCGCGCACCGCGAGACGGATCAAGTTCGCGAGGCGTACCACCGCGCCGAGTATCTCGATGAGCGGCGACGGATGATGGCGTGGTGGAGCGGCTATCTGGACGAGAGCCGCTCCAAGACCCAGGAGTAGGGGATCCGGTTCGCGGCGACGAAGGGCGGCCGCATCCGGCGCACGGTGCGGCCCGAGCAGCCCAGCATCTCGCCGGCCTGCTCCAGAGTCAGGGTGCTCGCCATAGGTCGCTGCGCCAGTGCGCGCGCTACAGCGCGCTCGAGGAGCGCGGAGAGTTCGGCTTCGCTCAGTGTCACGGAGCGGTCCATGTCAGCGGACCTCATCCTCAGTCAGCGTGTCCCACCCGGCACTCGCCATCGCTTCGTATAGGCCGCTCATGTCGCGCTCTCCACGCTGCCTCCCAAGGCGGCGATGGCGGTGCGGGCTGCCTCCGTATCCGGGCCTGCCCACACCTTGCGATCGCGATCCCATTTGAGCCCGGCAGCCTTCAGCGGCTCGGTGTCCGCGGGTCTGCCGGGGAATCTTGCGAGGATGCTGCCCGGAGCCGGCGGAGCGGATGGCTTCGGTGCTGCCGCCTCGATGACTGCTCGCACATCCGGCTCCTGATACTTGGCTGAGGTGAACACCGGCACGATCTGCTCGGGGGGGCAGTCCCCGACGCAGCAGACCGCGGATGTACTCCCGATCGGCGCTCGTCAGGATGCGCCGGTCGGGCTCCATCTCTGCGAATTTGGCGGCCAGCAATTTCTGCGCATCCGACTGCTTTCGTTTCGTTGCCATTGCGGAATCTCCATCGCCCGCGCGTTGCGGAACTCTCCCCATTCCTCCGCGGGGTGGGCCCTGCCTGGCCGCGGGTGCCGAGGGGACTTGTCCCCCGGTACGCCACCGGGACCGAGAGGGCCCAGGGAGGGGAATAGGGATAAGCACGGCATGTTGAAAACATGCGTAGTGCGCACTACGCATCCTGGCGGATGTGTCTGCGGCAAGGGGCAAGCCCCTGCACCCCAAGGAGATCCTTCATGGCGACAAGTCGCGGGTCATCAGTCCACTTCAAGCCGCTGCACTCACCCATGCTCTGTGAGGCGCACAACCGCCGGGCGGTGAATCCCCAGTACCTGCTGCCCGAGAAGGACCGCGAGCCCAATCTCGTTGTGAGGGACGGCCTCGCGCCTCGGGATCCGCTCGCTCCCACCTCCATGGCGTCCGGTGGTCGGCTGCGCGGATGAAAGACACCCTCGGCACTCGTCACTGCGCCCGGGAAGCCCTGTCTTCGCCAATGGCTTGAACGCCGTAGTCCGGCATGCCGGACTCCCTGGCTACCCGGGGCTCATCGCCCGCGCTGCTCCGCAGACGCTCTCCTTGGCTCTTCGGATGTCGCGCAGGCGTACGCGCAGAAGATGGCGTTGGCCTCGGGGCGTGCGCGGGCAACCCCAAAATACAGCCCGCTGAAAGAAGGCATCGTGAACCTGGCCGACGAGGCCCCCGAGGTCCTGCACGCGAAGATGGAGTGCTGGTGCCAGGTGTACGAGGCCATCACCGGGGAGCGCGTGGTGGCCTGCGTCATTCACCGGGATGAGGGGCACATCGGCGCGGACGGCACGGTGCATCGCAATGTTCATGCGCACGTCGTGGTGGATCGAACAGACGAACGGGGGCGCGTGGTGAACTCGGCCCCGGACGGCAAGGGCGGCACTCGGCGCACGACGATCACGGATCGCAAGGCGCAAGGCCGTCTGGTACAGGACATGACCGCGCGCATCACGGGCCTCGCTCGGGGAGTGGACGCGCGCGAATCGAAGCGGCGGCACATCGATCATCACAGCTATCGCGCGCTCGCGCGCCAAGGCCGTTTACACGATGCAGACCGGGTGCACGAGCTCGAACACCGGGTTCAGGACCCTGAACGTATGGTCAGTCAGGTCCGCACGCGGACCACTGCGGTGGAGTCGGAGCTTGAGGAAGCACGCGAGCTCATTGTGGAGTTTGCTGAGCGATTTGGCGGGAACCTCACGCGTGAACGCGAAGTGGACTACAAAGCGCTTCGAGCGGCGATGAAGGGACAGGCGAGCCAGCAGGACTATATGGCGCTCCGAGCCGCAAATGAGACGCTGAGGCACGAGCGCGACGCGGCGCAGCGCCGCGCCGATCTCATGGGCCGCGTGAAGGAACGAGCGGCAGAGGACTCGGTGGGCGCACAACAGGCGTTGCTCGATTTCGCCCGTGACATGGGCATCCCCGTGGCGGGGCTGAAAGCGGGCGAGGACCCAAAATCCCTATACAACAGCGTGCGCGAAAGGATGAAAGCGAGTGGGACGGCCACGCAGCAGCAATACTCGCAGCTCAGGCGGGAGTCCGAGCGGCTGCACCGAGAGGAGGTTCAGCGGCGCGAGCGCGAGCGGGCGCGGCGGCGCCGCAGAAACGGGATCGGCGGCGAGCCGTGCGAGACCGGCGACGACGTGCAGGAACCGCTGTCAAAGCAGCGATTGACCCGCGAGCGCGATGAGGCGGCGCAGATGACGATTTGGAAGGACCAGCAGGGCCGGGAGGTGCTGCAAGTCATCCAGTCCAGGGTGGAAGTCCTCGATCATAGCGCGCACGTGGAAACTGCGGCACTCAGGATCGCTGCCAAGAAATTCGGCGGAGCCATCTCGGTCACTGGCAGCGGCGAGTTCCGCGAGCGCATGGCCCGGCAGGCGGCCCACGAGGGCATCAAGATCGTCGACACCGATCTCGCCCAGATCGTGGCGGATGAGCAAGCGCGTATGGCGCATGGCGAACCAGGGCCTATTTAACGAGAACGGCGTGCAGAGTAAATACAGGTGCGGTGCTCGCTGCGAAGCTGGCAGAGACCCGTGAGGCGTTGCGGAGCGCGATGGACTCTCTGGAAGGGGAGGACTGGCAATTGCCCGCGAAGTGGTATGAGCTGACGCGCGAGAATGGCACCGATGCGCCCCCCGGCCCTCGGCCACCACGTTCACCCCGTTCACAACCGAACGAGCAGGACATGGAGCCGTAAAGGATGGGGCATCCCGCGCGCCGCCCCGAGCGCGTTACGGGAGTCTGGGCGGCCACTCGGGAGAGCGTCGGCGGTCGGTGCATGATCGAGCGCACCATTCCCTCGCGGTGGTTGCGAAATCGCATTTCTCCGGCTGTGGCGACTCTGGAGGCATGAATTTCGTATTTCACTCCCGCGTCGGCGGCGCCTGTGCTGCCGGAATCCTGACCGTGCGTGCTCTGGTTTTTCCTTCCGCCGGCCGGGGTGGCCGCTATCCCTGAGATAGCAAAGAGGATCTTGCAAGGCACTCAGTAACGCCCAACGGAGAGCAAGGGAGAGCGACCGCGGAGCGGCTCCGGTGTTGAGCCGCCGGTGACCGAAAATGGCGATGATGCCATCATGTCTTCCGTCAGGAAGTCTGACCACAAGAGTCCGGACATTCATCAAGACACGGTGACCCTCCTGGATATTCGGAGTTGCCGCCCAGCGCCTGGACTACGATAATATGTCATCGTGCGCCAGGCTGTTTTATCGGCGGTACCGCTTGAGCATAAGCTGGATAGTGGGGGTGGAGGACGCATGCAAAAGAATCTCATCCAGGGTGCCTTGGCGCAGTTGCTGTGCGCGGCGACGTTGGTCCTGGCCGGATGCAACAGTGCTTCATATACGGTGGGAGGCACTGTTAATGGGCTAAGCACTGACGAAAGCGTAACACTGCTCGACAATGGCGGGGAAGCGCTGATTGTCAGTGGTAACGGCGGATTCACGTTTGCGAACCGTCAGGCCAATGGCAGTACCTACGACATTACGGTGCGATCGCAGACGTCTGGAATTTCGTGTTCCGTCAGCAATGCAAGCGGCACGATAGGCTTGTCTAACGTGACAAGTGTCGCCGTATCCTGCAGTGCGGGTACGGAAAGCGTGCTGTACTTTTTCAAGGGAGGCACAACCGACGGACAGGACCCGGGCGGGGGTCTCATTATGGACGGCGCGGGAAACCTCTATGGAACGACCGCTGGGGGCGGCACCAACGGCTATGGGACTGTGTTCACGATCAACGCCGCGGGCACCGAAAGCGTAGTGTATTCCTTCAAGGGGGGCACAACCGACGGGGATTCCCCATTTGGACAGCTTGTCATGGACAGCGCTGGAAACCTCTATGGAACGACATCCGGTGGTGGCGCAAATGGAGACGGCACGGTGTTCAAGATAACTGCCGCTGGCACGGAAAGCGTTTTGCACTCCTTCGTGGGAGGCACAACCGACGGTCAGCAGCCAATTGCAGGTCTGGTCATGGATAGTGCCGGGAACCTCTATGGAACCACGGAATATGGTGGTACGAATGACGACGGCACGGTGTTCAAGATAACTGCCGCTGGCACGGAAAGCGTTTTGCACTCCTTCGTGGGAGGCACAACCGACGGTCAGCAGCCAATTGCAGGTCTGGTCATGGATAGCGCTGGAAACCTTTATGGAACGACGTCCTTCGGAGGCGAAAACGACGACGGCACGGTGTTCAAGATCAGCGCCGGAGGCACGGCAAGTATCTTGTACTCCTTCAAGGGAGGCACAACCGACGGGAAGGTCCCTGACTCGGGCGTGATCATGGATGGCGCCGGAAATCTCTATGGAACGACGTCCATGGGCGGTGCAAACGGCGACGGCACGGTGTATGAGATCAGTGCGGCAGGCACGGAAAGCATCCTCCATTCCTTCGACGGCTACCCAACCGACGGACAACTCCCGTGGGCGGGGCTGGCCATGGACAACGCCGGCAATCTCTATGGAACGACCACCGAGGGTGGGGCGAACGACGACGGAACGGTATTTAAGATCGACGCCGCCGGCGCAGAAACTGTCCTGTATTCCTTCAAGGGCGGAACAACTGACGGGCAGGGGCCGTTTTCCAGTTTGATCATCGACGGCGCCGGGAATCTCTATGGAACGACCGAAGGTTACAGCTACGTTACGCCGCTCAATGGAACTCCGGTCAGCGGTAGCGCGAACGGCAATGGGACAGTGTTCAAGATTAACTGATTAAGAGCAGGCGAGCGCTTCGCATGGATGGGCGTACGGGTTTGGGTCGAAGCGCAACCCCGCACTTTGCCGCGCAGCGAGGACGGTTGTAGACCCGCAACGAGGGCTTTGGCGCCTCCGATTCACTCCTTGCAGCTCAAGTTGCCTACAGTTGCGGAGTGCACAATAGCTCCGGAGGACGGTACCAATGATTTGGAAGCGAGACTATACTGCGTTGGCGTGCGGGGGGAACGGGTGCGGTAGAGCAGTCAGAGGACTTTACTTTCCCCTCAGAAGAATGCGAAACGAGGTAGGGAATGAGGAAAAACTCGCGGATCGAGGTTCCTCTTGGAAAGTTTATTTTTCGCCTTTCGAGAAAACACGCCGCGCTTCATCGCCTGCAACGATGGGTCGCGGTCAATGGTGCGCTCAAGCTCACGCTACAGCAAGCCGCAGAAATTGCTGCTCTCGAACCCCACTATTTCTCGGCCGTCTTCCACCAGCACGTTGGGCAGAGCTTCCTGGAATGGAGGCGAAAATACAGAGTGGAAGTCGCCGTTCATTTGATCAACGAGGAAGTTTTCAGTATAGGTTACATCGCCACTTTGGTGGGTTATAGGGATCGTCGCTCACTTGAACGCGCGATAGCGGCGCTTACGGGAAAGACGGCAGCGTACTGGAAACACCATTCAAAGGCTACGCAAGGCGCTTTGCCTCCCGGTGGAGTGGAAAATCGCAGTTGACATGGCGGGAGTCCGACTTGTGAATACGTGGGGTTCAGATCCGCTGGCATAGCTTGTTTTCACGGAAGGAAACAGCGGGGCTTGCGCCAGCCTGAGCGGCCGCTAGCTGGGCTGTTATGTGCGAGTATGAACTGTGACACTCCTCGCGTAGGGCGCGCGCTCCACCGCAGCTCATCGGATGCCGCAGTCATCGGGCTACCCCCGCAGGGCACGACTTCCTCCCGCCCACCGCAGTCGGCGGGGCCAGTGTTCATCGTCATCGTCGATCTATTGATTGATGAATTCGACAAACTATCGACTAGTCCAATAGGAGACCCCCCGGCTTTGCCGGGGAGGCAGTAGAAGTTTGACAGTTCCGGGAGTCACCGGTGAAACTCGACAGCGTGAGCCGCCAAGCACACGCAGAGGAGTTTCACGGTGGACGAAGCAGAGAACCTAAGCCACACGAAATGGCAGTGCAAGTATCACGTGGTGTTCATCCCGAAGTGTC
>JAJZDX010000058.1 GCA_021805865.1 Pseudomonadota bacterium | reverse complement strand
AATTTCCCTTCGCGTAGTGCAGCGGCGGAATGGTCTGCTGCGCCACCCCGAGGCTGCGTGCCACCTGCTGTGCCTGCAGGCCCGCGCTGTTGACGAGGACCGAGGCTGCAATCTCCATAGCGCCCTCTCCGGAGCCGGCCTGCAGGCAGGGGCGTTCCTCAACGCGGCCACTCATCACCGGCGTGCGGCAGAGCACCGCGCCGCCGGCTGCCTCGATCTCGCCCTGCAGCGAGAGCATGAATGCGTGGGTGTCGAGAATTCCGGTGGAGGGCGAGAGGAGCGCTCCGGCGCAGCGCAGCTCCGGCTCCAGCCGCTGCGCCTGCGCGGGACTCAGCCATTTCAGGTCCTCGACGCCGTTGCGGTGCGCGGTCTCCTCGATCGATTTCAGTTTCGGCAGCTGTGCCTCGTCGGTGGCGACGATCAGCTTGCCGCAGCGGCGAAACGGGACGCCGTGCGCCTCACAGTACTCGTACAGGCGGTGCCGGCCCTCGAGGCACAAGCGTGCCTTGGCGGACCCCGGCGGGTAGTAAATCCCGGCGTGGATCACCTCGCTGTTGCGTGAGCTCACGCCCGTGCCGATCGCACTTTCGGCTTCGAGGACGAGGACCTCGCGCCCGCGCCGTGCGAGCGCCCGGGCCACGGCCAGACCGACGGCCCCGGCCCCGATGACCAGGCACTCGACTCGTTCCGCCATGGCTGCACCGGGCCCGTGCGGGCGCTAGGGGCGGGCGCCGCCCTGGAGCGCCCGCGGCTTCGGCCGGTTGTGCTCGTCCACCAGCACCACGACGGGCCGGTAGGAGCCGAGCTCGGCTTCCGAGTACTGAGAATAGGCGCAGAGGATCAGCAGGTCGCCCACCATGGCCTTGCGGGCCGCTGCACCGTTCAAGCTGATGGTCCCGCTGCCCCGCGGTGCGCGGATGGCGTAGGTGGCGAAGCGCTCGCCATTGTTGACATTGTAGATCTCGAGGTACTGGAACTCGCCGATCCCGGAAGCCTCGAGCAGCAGCTCATCGATTCCGCAGGAGCCCTCGTAGTCGAGGTCGGCCTCGGTGACACGGACGCGGTGAAGCTTGGCCTGCAAGAGGGTCTTGAGCATCGGAGGTCTCGCCGGAGTAATGAGGAATTCCCGTGCAAGAATACCGCAAGCGGCTCTCCTGGGCCGCGCGCAATGCCGCTGCCTGCCGAGGCCGGCAAGTCCGCTGCGGGCTTGCTGCGCTTCCCATCACCTGCAATCCTAAGAGCCCGCTTGACCGGAGGGATCATGCCGAATCTCAACGCCTTCAAGGCCTACGACATCCGCGGCCGCATACCCGAGGAGATCAACGAGCCTCTCGCCTATGACATCGCGCGGGCCTACTACGCGCTGGTCAAGCCCAAACGGGTCGCGGTGGGCTACGACATCCGTCTCACGAGCCCGCACATCGCCGCCGCGTTGAGGCGCGGGCTCACCGATTGCGGCGCCGATGCGCTCGATATCGGCCTCTGGGGCACCGAGGCGGTCTATTTCGCCACCTTCGCCTATGAGCTCGACGGCGGCATCATGGTCACCGCCAGCCACAATCCGTCGGATTACAACGGCATGAAGTTCGTGCGCGGTGAGGCGCGCCCGGTGAGCTCGGACACCGGCTTGAATGACATGCGCGCCATGATCGAGGCCGGGCGCCTGCCAGGGAAGAGCGCTGTGCCCGGCATCGAGAGCCGGCTCGACGTCCGCGAGATGTACCTCGAGCATCTGCTCGGCTACGTCGATCGGGGGAAGCTGCGCAAGCTCAAGGTGGTGGTCAATCCCGGCAACGGCGGGGCGGGGCCGGTGATCGACCAGCTCGAGCCGCACCTGCCGTTCGAGTTCATCAAGGTCAACCACGCCCCCGACGGCACCTTTCCCAACGGCATCCCCAACCCCATGCTCGAGGAGAACCGCGCCGCCACGGCCGATGTGGTGCGCCGCACGGGCGCTGATGTGGGGCTTGCGTGGGATGGGGACTACGACCGCTGCTTCTTCTTCGACGAGCGGGGCCATTTCATCGAGGGGTACTACCTGGTCGGGCTGCTCGCCGAGGTGTTCTTGAAGCGCGAGCCGGGCGGGCGCATCGTGCACGACCCGCGTCTTACCTGGAATACCCTCGAGATCGTGCGCGCGCACGGAGGGCAGCCGGTGTTGTGCCGCTCGGGGCACGCTTTCATCAAGCAGAAGATGCGCGAGGTCGATGCCGTCTACGGCGGGGAGATGAGCGCGCATCACTACTTCCGCAGCTTCTCCTACTGCGACAGCGGCATGATCCCGTGGCTGGTGGCGCTGCAGGTGATCGCCGAGCGCGGGCCGCTCTCCGAGCTCCTCGGCGAGCGCATGCGGCGCTTTCCGGCGAGCGGGGAGATCAACCGCCGACTGACCGGGGACGCAAAGTCCATTCTGGAGCGCGTGCGGAGCCGGTACGAGGGCGGGGCCGTGTCAGTCGACCTGACCGATGGCCTGTCGATGGAATTTCGTGAGTGGCGCTTCAACCTGCGCGGCTCGAACACCGAGCCGCTGGTGCGCCTGAACGTCGAGAGCCGCGCAAGCGAGGCGCTGATGCGCGAGAAAACAGCCGAGGTGCTGAGGCTGATCGACGGTTCTTGAGAACTCCGTCACGGTTTGCGGGCGATGTGTCTGCGGCAGAAGACACTAGCCCTCGGGCGCGGTTTGGGGGTACCTTTTCCGTTCGGCTTCCTGTTCAAATTTTCGTTCAAATTTCGGGGGTATCTTCATGGCGTTGTGGAAAGATTCAGCTTCCTCGGGCACAGGCTTCGCCGGGAATGTGCCGTCGGGCAGTGCCAGTGCGCCAGCGCGCGAGAGCGTCCCGGCCAATGTCGCTCCGTTGAGCCCGGAGGCTCCGCGCCGCGCCGCCAAGGAGCGTGCCGGAGGCGGGGAATCGATCATCGCCTCGGGCCTGACGCTCGAGGGCAAGATTGTCGGCTCGGGCAGCGTGCGTGTTGCGGGCCGTTTCAAGGGCGATGTGCAGATCGACGGTACGCTGACGCTGGATGGCGGCGCGCGCCTCGAAGGCCAGGTCAAGGCCGGCGCGGTCATCGTCTCCGGCGAGCTCGTCGGCAACATCACCGAGGCCAGGCAGGTCGACCTGCTGCAGGGCGGGCGTGTCGAGGGTGACGTCAAGGCCGGATCCTTCACCGTGGCCCCGGGCGCGCGGATGCGCGGCAAGGTGGAGTTTGGCTGGGACGAGGAAAGCCAGGCGCTTTCTGACACGGGTACCGGCGCTCTATGAGCGCCGCGGCGCCCGCGGGCAAGACGCGTGTCTGTCCACACTGCAAGGCTGTCGTTCTTGAGAGCCTGAGTGTCTGCCCCGGGTGCCGCCACCATTTGCGTTTCGACGTCGAGGCCCAGCGGCGCCAGGAGGCCGCGACCTGCGCGCTGAAAGTTGAAGGCGTGTTCAGCCATCCCGGCACGGAAGAGCCTTCCGAGTACAACGTCGTCATCGTCATCCACGACGACCAGGGAGAGGAGGTGGCCCGCAAGGTGGTGGGTGTCGGGGCGTTGAAACCGGGCGAGAAGTGCGGCGTCACGCTGTCGGTGGAGGTCCTGCCCCCTCCGCGCGCAGTGGAAGCGCCCGCCCCGGTCACGCTGACTGCGGTGCCCAAGGCCCCCACGCCCGCCGGCGGCGGTGGAATCCGCCTGGCCGACGGCACGGTGCTCACGCCGCCGGGCCTTGGGTCGAAGCCGAAATAGGCGACGTCAAAAATTCCTGTGAGTCGTCACCAGGAACTGCACCCGCTTGATGGAGGAGCCGCCGTTGAACGGGAAGGCCAGGTCGACGTGGATCACGTTGCCGAAGGCGGTGCGGGCATTGCCGAAGCGCAATCCGAAACCGGCGTCCTTCAGCAGGCCTAGGCTCGGGGCCGCGAGGGGCGGGCGCCCCCAGGTGCGCCCCATGTCGAAGAACACCGCCGCCCCGACGCGAAACAGCCGCAGCGGATACCAGTCGCTGAACCAACGCTCCTCGATCGTAAACAGCGCGCTTGCCGTGCCGTCCTGGTAGCGCAGCGGGTAGCCCCTGAGGCCGTTGTCCCCGCCCAGCAGGATCTGGTTGTCGAGAGCGAGCCGGCGGCCGGCCCGGGCGGTGAGCGCGCTGTAGAGCAGCCAGTGCGAGGACTGCTCGTCGAAGTTGGTGAGACTCGCGCTCACCAGGCCGTTCTCGAGCGTGCCACGCTCGATGCGCCCGCTCGCCGCGCCCGCCACGAGCAGCAGATCGCGGCGGCCGAGGGAGTAGCCGTCGCCCGAGGAGACCCGCAGCATGAGGGCATTTCGACTGGACCCGAAGGAGCGCGGCGCCCAGCCGGCCTGCGCGTTGAGGTAGGCCCCGAGGTGGAAGTCCTCCGTACGGTCGATCTGGTTGTGGTTGCGCAGCTTCACGTACTCGTCCTGCACCAGATCGAACTGCACCCAGGGATAGACGAACTTGCGGTTGCGGGGCAGCAGCACCGGCCCGCTCCAGGCGGTGGCCGGAGCGGGCCCGAAGCGGTGCTCGTCGTAGGTGAGCCCCACGCTGTAGCGCCGGGTCCAGCCGTGCACGAGCCCTTGCGACCAGCCCCCGTATATCTGGAACTGGCGGTTGCGCTCGTGGAACTTGTCGATGATGTGGCCGAGGTCATAGAGCGAGTTGTCGAATGTGGTGTCGAGCAACGACACCCCGCCGGCGCGCCGGGTCTCGAGCGCGTAGAACGGGCGGTTCACGATCAGCTGGCGCAGCCGTCCGTCGCTCAAGTTCCCGTAGGCCGCATCGACGGCCGTCCAGGTATCGAACACATGCTGGTTGGAGACATCGATGGTCGACTCCGTCCGGTCGACCGTGCGCATGTGGGCCAGCTTGATGTCGGTGCCGGTGCCGAGGGCGTTGAGCTCCTCGAGCTGAAAGCCGACCGAGCTCTTGCCGCCGCTGCGCGAGAAGTCAAAGCCGGGGTTGAGCGTCCAGACATCGCGGGTGCTCACGAGCACATCGACCTTGCCGTCGTGGTAGCGAATCGGCCGGATGGAGGCATCATAGAAATACGGATCCGCGCGCAGGATGCGCGCCGACTCCGCGAGCAGGTGCGGGGAGTAGCGCTCGCCTGTGTGAAAGAGCAGCTGATGGCGGATGAGGCCCTTGCGCGTCGTGCGGTGCAGGCGGTCGGCGAGGCGAAAGAGCGGCCGGTCGTCCTTGGGGTTGGAGAGGTCGAAGACGTTCCGGTTGTGGATCTCGATCCGGCCGATCACCGCGCCCATGCGCACGAGAGCCGCGCTCGAGGGCAAAGAGCGGGTGGTGCCGCCGCCATGCGCCGCCTCGCTCCTGAGCGGCGCGTGCGCCGGAGCCTCCGGCGGGGCGCCCGCGGCCGCCGCGGAAGCGGCCAGACCGAGCAGCAGGGCCGGCACGGCCGCAAGAGCGGCGCCCGGTGAGCGCATGTGAAATGTCAGCCTGTGGACCGCCGCGCTCAATCCGTGCGCCCAGGCCCGGGGGAGGGGGCGCGGGAGAGCCTGCGGCGCTGCTCGCTCGGGGGGCGCCGGGCCTTCGGTCCCGGCCGGGCCTTGGCGCGCGCGGCGACGGGCGCGAGTGTCACGTGCGCCAGCGACTCGATGTCGCGCTCGAGCGAGCGGTAGGCGTGGATGAGCGTCTCGCCGAAGGCGGTGAGCTGCGCTCCTCCTCCGCCCGCGCCGCCCACCGTCGCCGTGGTGGCGGGCGCCGTGAAGGAGTGATTGAGCTCATCGAGCAGCAGCCATGCGCGCCGGTAGCTCATGCCGAGTGCGCGCGCCGTCTGGCGCAGCGAGCCGGTGTCGCGAATGCCTTCCAACAGCGCCACCTTGCCCGGGCCGATCGAGCAGCCGGTCGTGAAGTCCACTCGGAAGCGTACCGTCTGTTTCATCTCAGCTCGCCTAGGGATGTGAGCATACCCGTAACCGGGGCGCCTGTGAGTAGGGGCTCGGGGATATCGCGAAGTGCGCACCGAAAGGCCGCTGCGGATAACCCCTATCCACAGCCCCGGGTGGCCCGTGACAGGGGGCGCCGCCCGGGCCCGAGTAGATGCGGTGCGCGTGCGGCAGGGCGCAGCCCTTGGCCCGTGGGCACGGCCGGGATCGGCCGCGCCCCGCCACGGCCGCTTGCTGAACCTCGAGGCCCTGCGTCACAATGGCCGTTGGCCCGGATGATCCTGCCCGACACCCGCCGATGCCCTCAACGACATTGACCGCCGATCCGAGGCCGCCGCTCCACCCCTTCGTGTTCCGGTTCGGCCGCATCGGCGACATGGTGATGCTGACGGCGGTCCTGCGGTTTTTGCATCGCCGCTACGGCGCTCCGTGTTATGTCGTCGGCATGGACTCGTGGATCCGCGATATGTATCTGGGACATCCCGATGTGGAGGCCTGCTGGCACGTGCCGCGCAAGGCGCCGATTGCGCTCGGCCTGGCGTGGCCCGCGGTGTTGCGGGCCTTGCGCTCGAGCGCGCCGGGCCCGGTGTACGTGCTCGAGCACCATCACCGGCAGGTACCGCGGATCAAACGCCTGTTGTCCTTAGGGGGCATCGACCCGCGGCGCTGCCTCTTTATCGACGAGGAGCCTGGAACCGAGCGCCTGTGGCTCGACTGTCAGTTGCAGTTCGCCGCGCGCACCCCCGCCTCGGTGCGGGAGCGGGATTATCCGCAGCCGCAGGCCGCAGACCTTTGGCGGCCACATCTTCGGGTGACGGAGAGCGAGCGGCGCGAGGGGCGCGCCTGGCTCGCCGGGCGGGGCTGGCGCGGCGAGCCGCTGGTCCTCGTGCAGCCGGGCAATCACCGCACCATGGGCCGGCGGCGCATGCGCCACTGGAGTGACCGGGACGACAAGGTCTGGCCGCTCGCGAACTGGGTCAGCCTGCTCGAGGGGATTCACAGCGCTCATCCCGAGGCGCTGATCCTGCTGCGCGGGGCGCCGGCCGAAGCGTCGCTGCTCGAGCGGATCCGCGCAGCGGCTTCCCTCCCCCGGGTGGCGGTGGCCGCCTGCGGCCTGCAGCGCCTGTTCGCGCTGTGCGAGCTGGCCCACAGCATGATCTCCATCGACACGGGGCCTGCGCACGCGGCCGCCGCGCTCGGTGTCCCGCTCGTGGTGCTCTACGGCATCCAGTCTCCCCGGGTCTGGCTGCCGCGCAGCGGCGGCAGCTCCCCGGTCCTGGCGCTCGAGGCCCGCCGCGTCGGGGAGATTTCCCCTCAGGCGGCGCTCGATCTGTGGCGCTCGCTGCCGGCCGGACCCGATCGGGACACGCCGCAGCGCTGCGGCGTTCGGCGCTAGGTGATCCGCATGAGCGCGCCCGCGCGAGCGCTCACACCCATCGTGATCCTCTTCGGCCGCGTCGGGGACATGATCATGCTGACCGCCGCCTTGAGCCTGCTGCGCCGCCGCTACGGCGGCCCGTGTCACGTGGTGGGCGCGGGGCCATGGAATCGCGATATCTATCGGGGCCATCCCGACGTGGCGCGGTGCTGGACGTTGCCGCGGCATCTGCCGCTTGCGACCACTCACCAGTGGTTGGGAGTGGTGCGAGCCCTGCGGCAGACCGCGCCGGCGCCGATCTACGTCGCCGAGGCGATGCCTCGGCAGGTCTCGCGCATCAAACGCCTGCTGTCGCTGAGCGGCATCGATGCCGGACGCTGCGTATTCCTCGAGGATCCCCCGAATCTCGAGGAGCACTACATCGAGTCGCTGTTGCGGCTGGCCGCGCGCACGCCGCCGGCCCTGGCGTCAGCGCAATACCCGTTGCCCGGCGGGCTAAGCGCACCGAGGCTCGTCACGCTCGAAGCGGAGCGATCGCAATGCGAGGCGTTGCTGCAGCAAAGGGGGTGGTCCGGGCGGCCGCTCGTTCTGATCCAGCCGGGCACGGCGCGTACGCTGAGCGCGCGCAGCCGCAAGCGCTGGCAGCGCGACAACGACCGCTCCTGGCCCGTCGATCGCTGGCGCGAGCTGTTGCATGCGCTGCGCGAGCACCGTCCGCAGGCCGTTCTGGTCCTGCGTGGGGCGGTGAGCGAGCTGTCGCTCCTCGAGGAAATGCGCGAAGCGATCGGCCTCGAGGGCCTGCAGATCGCCGGGCTCGGCCTGCGCGAGAGCTTCGCCCTGATGGAGGTGGCCGAGAGCATGATCTCCATGGACACGGGCATGGCGCACGCCGCCGCGGCGCTCGGCCTGCCGGTGGTCGTGATCATGGGCGCGAATCCCCAGTCCTGGGTGCTGCCGCGCGCAGCCTCGGGCTCGCCGGTGATCGGCATCGGCGGGCCGCCGGTCAGCCGACGCGCCGATCAGATACCGGTGAAAGCGGTGCTCGAGGCCTGGTGCTCGCTGCCGGCGCGCCGCAGTGCGTGACGATCCGGCGGACGGGCGTCAGAAGGAGCGCGACACGTCGAACGTCCAGCTGTAGGTGCTCCATAAGACCTGGCCGCCCCTGACTTCCGTGCGCAGATCCCTCAGGCGCTGGGCCGAGATCAGGTTGTGAAAGCCGACCCCGATACCCCAGCCGGGCAACAGATTGCGCCACTCCAATCCTGCACCCACGTACACGCCATAGGCCGGCGTCGCCAGCGCGTAGCGGGCGGCGCCGACGAACGCGTGCGCCGCCAGATGTCTGCCGAAGCGGTAGCGGTAATCGACCATCCGCACCCCGAGCATCGGCCGCCCTCGCAGCGAATCGACATCCAGCGCCACCCCGATGTCCTGGTGCGCCGAGATGCGCCGGCGGGCGCCGATCGTGAAGTGCGGGCCGCCCGCCCACGGCGTGTAGTGGCGGGCGTAACCCGTCCTGTACACCAGCAGCCGGTAATAGTTGACGCCCGTCTTGATGAACCAGTGATCTCCCTTGGGGGTCTTGCCGGCGAAGGCGGCGGTCGGATCGAAGTGGCTGAGCAGCGCCTCGCCGTCGCGCAAGTACCCCTCGACCCGCAGGTAGTGGTGGCCGAAGACGTCCCGGCCGGCCTGCAGCGCGACACCCACGGCATAGCCGTGCCAGGGGTAGGAGTAGCTGAGCGAGCCCAGGTATTCGTTTCGGTAGGGGAAGGTGGCGAACCGGGTGAGGTCCTCGTTGGTGAGCGCGCGCAGCTTCAGCTGCATGTAGCCGCCGAAGGAGGGCGTCCAGCCGATGCGCAGCATGTCGCTCTGGCCGCCGACCTGGTCGGCGAGCGTGGTGGCGGTGGCGAGCACGCGCTGATCGCCGAACCAGCTGCCGATGCTGGCGCCGTAATTGGTGAGGCCGTCGAGGTAGCCCGTCTGAACCGGCGTTGCGGGATGCACGTACCAGGTCGGCGCCCAGGAGGAGTATTCGAAGGTGAAATCGAACGGCCCGATGAGCGGAAAGTCGATACCGGCCGAGAGCGCGGGCTTGCCGAGCAGGTAGTTCTGGCCCATGACGGTGTCGTTGCCGGCGTACTCGAAGTACACCGAGAAGGGGTATCGGCCGGGGAAGATGAACCGGCTGGTGATCGAGGCCTCCTGCTTGGCGACCACGTGCGAGCCAGTGTTGAAGCCGGTGCTTTGCGCCTTGGCGGGATTGATGAACGCCTGCAGGATGTTGCTGACCGACTCCCCGCCCGCCGCCCCGCCGCCCCAGAAGAGCACCCGCTGCAGCGACAGCGCCCAGCCGCTCACCGGCTCGATGCCCACTCTCACGCCGCCCATCTTGGGATAGCCGCGGGTGAATCGATGCGGCGTATTCACCGAGAGCGGCAGCTCGATCCGGCTCGACTCCGACATGCGTGCGAGGAACACCGAGTAGTGCAGCCTCAGGCGCGTGAGCGGCTGGTAGTTCGAGAGGGTGATGGAGGGCATGGTCGGCGCTTCGGTGCTGATCAGCATCGAGCTGTCGGTCATGGGCGACCACCAGTGATCGCGCCAGCCGATATCGAGCTGCGCCCAGTCGAATCCGAGGCTGAGATACGTCCCCGTCGGGGTTGCGCGGCCCTGGTGGGCCTCGCCGCCCAGGTTCAGCAGCACGTAGGGGCTGAACTGGATGTAGGCCGCCCCCGCGATCTGGTAGGGGCTCTGCGCCTTCGTGCCGTGCAGGTTGGGCAGGGTGATGTTGGAGTGTCCCGTGGTCAGGGCCGCGGAGATGCTCGCGAATTCCACGCCGGTGCCATGCATGTAGCGATGCAGATAGTGCCTGACGCGCTCGCACAGCGGCCGGTCCACCTTGCACGCCTTGGGCAGGGCCTGCAGCACCAGCGCCGCGGGAATGGGCCGGGACATGACCGGCTCGTCCCCCAGGATCATGACTCGCTCGATCGCATTCTCGACGTCCGGATCGAGGTTCAGCGGCAGGTAGGGACTTACGCCGCGCGCGAGTGCGCTCTGCCACAGGGAGAGAAAAACCATCAATGAGACGGCCAGCGTCGCTCGGCGGGTCATTCCTTAAGTCCTTCGTGCTTGCGCTTGCGCGGACAGGCGCGCCACGGTAGCCAGTGCGGCCACAAAGATCAATCGTCGTAGCGTATGCGGCACTGCGCGCCGCGCTCGAGTCGCTCGCCGACGCCTGTGGCGATGACGGCGTTCTCGCCGAACGTGACGCCGCGCAGCGTCGGGTCGAAGCGGAACGTGCGCAGCACCGGCAGGGGATCGAGCCCGCGGGT
>JAJZDX010000026.1 GCA_021805865.1 Pseudomonadota bacterium | reverse complement strand
GCTCGATGCCCTGCGCGCGCAGGCCGAGAAGGGGGACCTCGCCATCGTACAGACCCCCGAGGGCGTGGGACTCGCGCCCGCGCGGGGCGGGGAGGTGCTCGCGCGCGAGGAATTCGAGCGCCTGCCCAAAGAGGAGCAGCAGCACATCCGCGACGCCATGGAGTCGATCGGGGAGCTGCTGCGCAAGCACGTGGAAACCATCCCCCGCTGGCGGCGCGACCGGCATCGCAGGCTGCGCGAGCTCGACCGCAGCGCCACCGCCGCCATGGTCGGCGTGCACATCGAGGAGCTGCGCGCCAAGTACGCCGACAGCCCGGAGATCCTCGAGCACCTGAGGAGCCTGCGAGACGATCTCATCGAGAATGCCGGCAGCGCACTCAGAGCCGAAACCCCGCCGGTGCCCGTTCCGGGGCTCGAGCAGCTGGAGCTGCAGGCGAGGCTCTCCCGCTACGATGTCAACGTGCTTGTCGATGGGCGCGCGAGCCAGGGAGCGCCGATCGTCTATGAAGGCAATCCGACCTATCAGAACCTCATCGGCCAGATCGACAACGTCGCGCAGTTCGGCGTGCTCAGGACCGATTTCATGCTGGTGCGCCCGGGCGCGCTGCACCGGGCGAACGGCGGGTTCCTGATCCTCGATGCGGAGCGGCTGCTGGCCCAGCCCTTCGCCTGGGACGCATTGAAGCACGCGCTGTTCGAGCGCAGCGTGCGCATCGAATCCCTGGGGCAACGCCTGAGCCTCATCAGCACCGTCACCCTCGAGCCCGACCGCATCCCCCTTGGCGTGCGCGTCGTGCTGATCGGCACTCGGGGCGCCTACGCGCTGCTGTGCGCGTACGATCCGGAGTTCTCCGACCTGTTCAAGGTCGTGGCGGATTTCGATGACACGATTGAGCGCACGCCGCACACGACACGGCTCTATGCACGCCTGGCGGCCGCCTGCGCGCAGCGCGAGCGGCTGCTGCCGCTCGAGGCGGCGGCCGTCGCCCGGCTCATCGAGCACGGCTCGCGCATCGCGGGGGACTCGAGCAAGCTCTCGACGCACCTGCGCAGCCTCGAGGACACCGTGCGCGAGGCGAATCATTTCGCCCGCGCCGACGGCGGGGCGGCGATCCGCGCGGCCGATATCCAGCGCGCCATCGAGGAGCGGCATGCGCGGCTTGCGCGCGTGCACGGACAGATCCTCGATGCGATCCGCCGCAACCGCCTGCTCATTCAAACCGACGGCGAGGCGGTCGGTCAGATCAACGGACTGTCGGTTCTGCAGGTCGGCACTGACTGGTACGGCCAGCCGGTGCGCATCAGCGCCACCGTGCGCATGGGCGAGGGGGAAGTGCTCGACATCGAAAGGGAGGTCAAGCTCGGCGGGGCTATCCACTCCAAGGGGGTGCTCATTCTCACCGCGCTCATCGGCGCGCGCTTCGGCGGCTCCCGTCCCCTGTCGCTGCACGCGAGCCTGGTGTTCGAGCAGAGCTACGGCGGCATCGATGGCGACAGCGCCTCGCTCGCGGAGGCCTGTGCGCTCATCTCGGCGATCGCGGGCACGCCGCTGCGCCAGTCGCTCGCGGTGACCGGATCGATCAACCAGCACGGGGTGGCGCAGGTCATCGGCGGCGTCAACGAGAAGGTCGAAGGCTTCTTCGAGGCCTGCCGCGAGCGCACCCTCACCGGCACGCAGGGCGTGATCCTGCCGGCCGGCAATGTCGAGCACTTGATGCTCAACGACGAGGTCATTGCCGCGGTCGAGCGCGGCAGCTTTCATCTGTATGCCGTGCGCACGCTCGATGAGGCGGTCGCGCTGCTCACGGGCTTGCCGAGCGGTGAGCGGGGGGACCGCGGTGAATACCCCGCAGGCACGGTCAACGCGCTCGCCGAGGCGCGCGTGCGCGAGCTCGCCCGGCGGCGGCAGGAGTTCGCGCGCGAAGCGCTCCGTAAGCCCGGCGCGGCGCCTCCCGCCTAGGCATCCGGCGTGTGCCGCGCCTTCACGACCAGCAGATCGCAGTCGAGAGCCTCGAGCATCCTTTCCACGAGAGGAGGGCCGGGATCCCCTTGCGCCACCGCGAGGGAGCCGGCACCGAGCACGATCATCTGCGCCCGCGCCTCGCGCGCGTACAGGGCGAGGGAGAGCTCCTCGCCGAGCTCGACTCGTACGTCATCGATGGAAATGGCGTGATGCGCGGCCAGTCTGCGCAGGCGCGCCTCGGTTTCGGCCACGCGCGCGGCTTGCCCCGGGAAGCCAACGTCGCCGCCCGCGGCCGCCCCGCCGTATGAAGCCAGCCGCCCGGGCAACAGGGCGCTGAACAGGCGCACCGGCGAGCCCGCCAGGGCGGAGGCGACCGTCCTCGCCGCCCCGACGACCGTCTCCTCGAGATCCCCGCAGCCCTGCTGCGGCTGCGGGTCGAGTGCGGCCACGACGCACCCCTGGGAGTAGACCTCGCGCGTCTTGAGAAACAACACCGGGGCCGGGCTTTCCCCGATGAGCCGCCCCTCGCGGAAGGCCGCAGCGCGCAGGCCCTTGTCAAGGTGCAGGCCCGGAATGATCAGCACATCGGGCTTGTTGCGCTCGGCGTGGCGGACGATGCCTTCAAAGGTTGGGGTATCCCAGCGGACATTGGCCTCGACCTTCAGTCCCTGGTCGCGCAGCACGTCCGCGAGGCGCTCGAGGCGCCGCCGCCGCTCCTCGACCCGGGCGCCGATCACCTCCGCGGCGCGCTGGCGACCCGCCCAAGCCTGCACCGCCTGCGGCTCGTAGACACAATGAAGCAGCTCGAGCTGCGCATCGAGCCCGCGAGCGAGCCGTCCGACCCGGTCGAGCACATGGATCGGGAGAAGCTCGAGCTCGCACACGGCGAGCATCAGGCGGCGCCAGATCATCGAAAGCTCCCTCTGCGGCAACGCCGCTCTTCAACCCAGCCGGTTGCGGGCCTGAGGGTCATCGAGCGCCAGGCCCTCCTGCGGCCGTCCCTCGCCCTGCGGATCGCGCTCATCCTCCCCGCGCGTATCCTCCCACTCCTCCTCGGCCGCCCTCACCGGCTCGAGCGGCTCAACCCAGTCCGAAGGCTGCATGTCGGTCTCGGAATAGCCGAGATCGTCGGTCTCGATGTCGTCCATGGGGCCCGTCCAATCCTCCGGCGGCTCCGCGAGACTCAGCGGCAGCGTGGTCCAGACTGCTTCGTCGACCTCGTCGAGGTCGCCGTCGAATGTCTGCATCTCGATGGTGCGTGCGCGATCGTCGCGACCCGTGACCTGGAAAAGCTCACCCTTGTCCCAGCGCAGATACCACTGGCCTATCCGCGCGCGGCCCACACCCGTGTTCATGCCTGGCTCCGATGAATCCTCTCGATGCATTCTCACCATGCAACAGCGCCGCCGATCTGGTAATGACGGAAAGTACGCAGCCGTGCCGCGTGGGACCGCGCCACGCGCATCCGCATGAATACCGATTGCAGTGGTGGGCCCCGATCCCCTTATTCGCGGGGATTCCCGCACGGTTGCGCTCTTGTGGGGGGGGATGAGGATACTGGAATGAGACTACAATGCATGTAGAACGAAGAGCCGGCCGGACGGACCGGCAAGGGAGTCTCCCGTGAGCACCGACAACCCTGGAGCGACCGCGGCTGCCGTTCCCGTCTGTGGAATCGGCGCCTCGGCGGGCGGCATCGAGGCGCTGACCGAGTTCTTCGGCGCGCTGCCCACCGATCTGGGCCTCGCCTACGTGGTCGTCGTCCACCTCGCCCCGGATCACAAGAGCGAGCTGCCGGCGATCCTCGCGCGGCGCACGCGCATGCCGGTGGTGCAGGTCGGCGATGAGGCCGAGCCGCTGCTGGCCGATCACGTCTATGTCATCGGGCCGGACCGCAAGCTCATCATCACCGACACCTCCGTGGCCGCAGAGCCCTTCGAGCAGCCGCGCGGCCATCGCATGGCCATCGACCTGCTGTTCCGCTCACTCGCCGAGGCGCGCGGTGACGGTTTCGCCGTGGTGTTCTCCGGAACCGGCTCGGACGGGGCGGTCGGGGCCAAGGCGGTCAAGGGACGGGGCGGGCTGGTCCTGGTACAGGAGCCGAGCGATGCGGCGTACGCGGAGATGCCGCGTGCCGTGATCGCCACAGGAGTGGCCGACGTGGTCCTGCCGGTGCGTGAGCTCGCCCAGCGCCTGGCGGAGCTGGCCCACAACCCTCCACCGCTGCTGCCTCTGCTCGATGTCCACACGGAGCCCGCGCCGATCGCCGACACGGAAGAGAAGGCGCTGCGGGAGATCTTCGAGCTGCTGAGAAAGCGCACCGGGCACGACTTCTCGAAGTACAAGCGCAGCACCGTGCTGCGGCGCCTCTCGCGCCGCATGCAGCTCTCCGGCCAGCTCTCGATCAGCGACTACCTCGCCTACCTGCGCACGCATCTCACCGAGGTGGAGGCGCTGTTCGACGATTTCCTCATCTCGGTGACGAGCTTCTTCCGCGACCCCGAGTCCTGGGCGGCGCTCAAGGAGCAGGTCATCGGCCCTCTGATCGGACGGACCGATCCCGACGAGCAGATCCGCGTGTGGGTGGCGGGCTGCGCCAGCGGCGAAGAGGCCTATACCGTCGCGATGTTGTTCCAGGAGGAAACCGAGCGGCACAAGAGCGCCGCCAGCCAGCTGCTCGTGTTCGCCACCGACGTCGATGAGAAGGCGCTCGCGGTCGCGCGCGAGGGGATCTACCCCCAGTCGATCACCGCGGACGTCTCGGAGGCGAGACTCGAGAGGTTCTTCCGCCGCGAAGATGAGCATCATCGGGTAGTGAGCGACATCCGCGACCGCATCGTGTTCGCCGCTCACGATCTGCTGCGCGACCCGCCGTTCTCGCGCCTGCACCTGATCTGCTGCCGGAACCTGCTCATCTATCTCGACCACGACCTGCAACAGCAGGTGATGGGCGTGTTCCGTTATGCACTGCGCGAGGAGGGGCATCTGTTCATCGGCGCCTCGGAGACGGCCGACGAGGATCTGTTTCAGCCGGTGGACGGCCGCCACCGCATCTTTCTCGCCCGCTCGAGGGCCGGTGCGCGGGTGGTGCTGCCGGAGCTGCTCTCGGCACCGCCCCACCGCGCCGTCCGATACGGCCGCGAAGCCCTCCCGCCGGGGCGCGCGACGGGCGTGGAGATGCACCTCGCCACCCTCGAGCAGATCGCCCCGCCCAGTGTGCTCATCGATGACCGCGGCAATGTCGTGCACCTGTCCCCGACCGTCTCGCGATTCTTTCAGCAAAGCGGCGGGCCGCCGGCGCGCCGCGTCACCGACCTCGTGAGGCCGGAGCTGCGCGATGATCTGCACAGTCTCATCAACCGAGCGATGGAGGGTCCCGAGCCGCAGCTCTCGGCCTTCGTGCCCGTGGACTTCGACGGCTGGCCGCATCAAGTCGCCATGCTCGTGCAGCAGCGGCCCGCGGGCAAGGACTTGCGCGAGCAGTTGCTCGTCACCTTCCTCGACGGCGGCCTGGCGCCGAGCGATGCCGCCCCGACACCGCTGGAGCCGAGCAGCGAGCGGGTGCGCGAGCTGCGCGAGAAGCTGCGTCAGGCCGAGCAGCGCATCGAGAGCATGCGCGATGAGCATTTGTCCATCAACGAGGACCTGCGGGCGGCCAACGAGGAGCTGCAGAGCCTCAACGAGGAATACCGCTCCACCACCGAGGAGCTCGAGACCAGCAAGGAGGAGCTGCAGAGCGTCAACGAGGAGCTGCAGACGGTCAACAATGAGCTGAACCTGAAACTCGATGAGGTCTCGCGCGCGCACAACGATCTCGAGAACCTCATGGCCGCCACGGACGTAGCGACGCTGTTCCTCGACCAGGAGCTGCGCATCAAGCGCTTCACGCCGAAACTCGGCGAGATCTTCAATGTCAAGGTGCGCGACTACGAGCGCCCCATCGGCGACCTCACCCACTCGCTCGAGTACGACTCGCTCGAGCAGGATGCCCGCCGGGTCCTCGCCAACCCCGTGCCGATCGAGCGCGAGGTCCGCAGCCGCGACGGGAAAACCTTCGTGGCCCGCCTGAGCCCCTACCGGCTCGCGGGCGGGCGTGACGTCGATGGGGTGGTGATCACTCTCGTCGATGTGACCGCGATCAAGACCGCCGAGTCAGTCCTGCGCGCCAGCGAGCTGCGCGAGGCCGCCGAGCTCGAGACACTGCGCAGCCTTCACCGCATGACCATCGCCGCCGCCGCCGCGGCCAATACCCCGGAGGCGCTCGATCAAGTCCTCGCCAGCGCCATCGAGCTGCACCATGCCGATTTCGGCAACGTGCAGCTGCTCGAGAGCGGCTCCAGGCGGCTGCAGATCGTGGCGCAGCACGGCTTCCGATCGGATTTTCCCGTGCAGCTGCGCTCGCTAGGCGCCGAGGACGCCACCAGCTGGGGCCGCGCGCTGCGCACCCGCGCGACCGCACAAATCCCGGACGTCACAGTCGATGCCGGATCCGCTCCGGATCGCGAGGCCGCGAATCGCGCCGGCTACCGGGCGGTGCAGTCGACTCCGCTCATCTCCCGCAGCGGAGCATTGCTCGGGGTGCTGTCCGTGCACTTCCGCGAGCCGCACCCGTTCTCGGAGCGGGACAGGCAGCTCGGCGACCTGCTCGGCCAGTGGGCGGCGGACCTGATCGACAATCGAGCCGACCGGGACCGACTCGCACAGACCGGGACACCGAGGGAGTCTCAGCCGCTTGCCGGGCCGCACGGCGATGCCGGACCTTGACCGTTGGGTCGCTCATGTTCTTTCGCCAGCCGCAAGCCCTGGAGACGTTGGCCGCGCTCCTCTCGCCGGATCTGCCCGCGACGAGCGCCGCATCGCCTTTGCGGGCGTGGGTACCCTCGTGCTCGACGGGCGAGGAGGCCTATTCGCTTGCGATCGCATTATGGGAGCGCTTCGAGGCGGCGTATCTGCAGCCGCATATCCGGCTTTTTGCGACCGATCCGGACGAAGCGGCCCTCGCGCGCGCACGCCGGGGCGTCTACCCGCAGCGCATCGCGGGTGAGCTCTCGGCTCGGCGCGTCGCGCGCTTCCTCGAGAGGACCGAATCGCTCGACTACCGGATCTGCGCTCCGTTGCGCGAGCGGGTGCTGTTCGGCCAACACGATGTGTTGCGCGATCCGCCGATCTTCACCGGTCTTGACCTCCTGTGCTGCCGCGACCTGCCGCCGAAGCTTACGCCCGGGGCGATGAGCCGGCTCGCGCAACGGTTCCACTTCGCCTTGAAGGAGGGCGGCTGGCTTCTGCTCGCGAAGCCTCTGCCCGCCGGGCCGCTCGAGTCACTCTTCGAGTCCGCCTCCGTCGACTGGCCGATCTATCGCGCGCGCCACCGGGAAGAGCCTCTCGAGCTCCACGGCGTGGAGGGCGGATCGAGCCTGCCGCATCGGCGTCTGGCGCGGCTCGAGGAACAGCTGCGCAGCGCCAACCGCAAGATCGCCTCGATGGGCGCCGAGATCGAGGGGGGGAAGGAGGAGCTGCACGACTCGAACAGCCGGCTCAAATCCCTCAATGAGGAGCTGGCCGTTCTCAACGTGGAGCTCGAGCACCGGGTGCGCTCGCTCAATGCCGCCACGGACGATCTGTCCAACCTGATCGATGCAACCGACATCGTCGTGCTCTTCCTGGACCGCGATCTGCGGGTCCGGCGCTTCACGGCGAGCGCCGCACGGCTTCTTGGATTGGGCGGCAGCGATGTGGGACTGCCGCTCAAGCAGATCGCCTCGACGCTCATCGACTCCGTGCTCGAGCAGGAGGTGCGCCGCGCCATCGACACCGCGAGGCCCGCCGAGAGGGATCTGCCCGCGGGGGAGCGCCGCTGGTATCTGCGGCGAATCCGGCCCTATGTCGCCGGCGGCCGCGCCATCGGCGCGGTGATCGCCTGGATCGACATCACGCAGATCAAATCGCTGCAGCAGGAGGTCGCGAGCGTGGCCGCCGTCGAGCAGCAGCGCATCGGCCAGGAGCTGCACGATGGCATCCAGCAGGAACTCGCCGGACTCGGACTGCTCGCCCAGACGCTCTGCGACATCCTGCCCTCGCGCGCGGAGGCGTCCCGGGATCTCGCGCAGCGCCTGGCGCAGGGCATCGCGGCGGCGAACGAGCGCCTGCACGCCCTCGCGCGCGGCCTGGTGCCCCTCCCCGTCGATGCGCAGAGCCTCGCGCCCGCGCTCGCCGAGCTGGCGCGCAGCACCCGCGAGACGTTCGCCCTCGCCTGCCTGTTCGAGCCCTCACGGGTGCGCATACCGGATGCCGACGTTGCCACCCACCTGTACCGCATCGCGCAGGAGGCGGTGCGCAACGCCGCCCGCCATTCCAACGCCGATCGCATCACGATCCGGCTCGCTGCGCCCGAGGGTGGGGTGATGCTGGAGGTGAGCGACAACGGCATCGGCCTGCCGTCTCCCGGGCGGATCCAACAGGGCGCGGGGGTGGGCCTGCGGCTGATGGAGCACCGCTGCTCGCTCATCGGAGGCCGGTTCATCGCCGAATCCCAGCCCGGCGGCGGCACGAGGATCGCCTGCATCCTGCCGGCGCAACCGGACACGCCCGGACAGTAGGTCAGGTCAATCCCCGCCCCCGAGCGCCCACGACACCGCCCGGCGCAGCAGCTCCGTGCCGTTGCGCAGGCCGAGCTTCATGCGGATGTTCTCGCGATGCGACTCGATCGTGTGCACGCTCAGGCGCAGCTGCTCGGCGATCTCGCGCGTGCCCTGTCCATGGCCGATGAGCTCGAACACCTGCATCTCCCGGTTGCTGAGCGCATCGAGACCGCGCGGGGCGCCCTGGCCCGAGATCACCTGCTTGGCGATCCTCTCGGTCATGGCGGCGCTGAGATAGACCCCCCCGCGCAGCACCGTGCGGATCGCCTCGATCACCGAGCCGTGCAGCTCCTGCTTGTTGAGATAGCCCTGGGCGCCGGCCCTGAGCACGCGCTCGGCGAACAGCTCCTCCTCGTAGGCGCTCACCACCAGGATCTTCGGCGCGGGGGTGTTGGCGGCGAGCTGCTTGATCAGATCGAGCCCGCTGCCGTGTTTGAGCGCCAGATCGACGATCGCAAGGTCCGGCCCGCCCGCGCGGATGAGCGCCAGAGCCTCCTCGGGATCCGCGGCGCCACAACAAACCTCCCAGTCCGGCTGGGTCGAGATGCGCGCCGCCAGGCCCTCGCGCACGAGCGGGTGATCGTCCACGACCGCAATGCGTATCCGCTTGAACCGGGATGGGCTTCGACCCACGCACATCATGGCAATCCCCAGTCTCCTGTCCCCCGCAGCATGGTAACCATCCCATCTTGCGAAGGAAACCTCCGCCCGCTCCCTTGGCCGGGGCGCCGGGGCGAATCGGGCGCTGCCGATGCCGCCTTGGGCTGGTGGATTCCGCCATTCCTCGCTAGTGGCGCATCCGATTGCCGAACCGCACGCGAGCACCGGATTATGTGCACCGTCTCGGTCCACCCCGAGAACGCCTCATCGAATCGATACGGCGGCAACACCAGGGAGATGCATGGACCATGCTCACGCCCCCTCCTGATCTCGCGCGCCTCGCGCTCGAGGATATCCCGGATGCGATGATCATCACGAATGCCGCCGGCACGATCCTTTTCGCCAACCTTCGGGCCGGGAGCCTCTTCGGATGCGATCGGGCCGAACTCATCGGCTGCAATGTCGACAGCCTGATGCCCGAGCCGTTCCGGGAGCGGCACGCGGCGCACCGCGAGGAGTATCTGCGCCGGCCGCACGTGCGGCCCATGGGCCAGGGGCTGGAGCTCGCCGGCCTGCGGCGCGATGGCGCCGAGATTGCGCTCGAGGTCAGCTTGAGCCCCATCGAGGGTCCCGACGGCCTGCTCGTCGCGGCGGCCATCCGCGACGCGAGCGGCCGAAAGCGCATCGAGCGCGAACTCATCGCGGCGCGCACCGCTGCGGAGCAGGCGCGCGAGTCCGCGCAGCGCGCGAGCCAGGCCAAGAACCGCTTCCTCGCCACGGCGAGCCACGACCTGCGTCAGCCGCTGCAGACCCTCGCCCTGCTGAACGGGACACTGCGGCGGGTCGTGGCGGACGCCGATGTCGCACAGATCCTCACACAGCAGGAACAGGCGATCGGGGCGATGTCGCGGCTCATCAATGCGCTGCTCGACATCAGCAAACTCGAGTCCGGCGCGGTGAAGCCCGACCCCGTGGACTTTCCGGTGGCGGTGATCTTCGAGGAGCTCCGGCGGGAATTCGCCGGCATTGCCGCGGACAAGCACCTGAAGCTGGAGATCGCCGAATCGACGGTGCGCGCGCACAGCGACCCCTCGCTCATCGAGCAGGTGCTGCGCAACCTCGTCTCGAACGCGATCAAATACACGTGCCGCGGGAAGGTGGCGCTCAATTGCATGCTGATGCCGGGCTCGCTTCTGCGCCTGGAGGTGCTCGATACCGGGATCGGCATCCCCGCAAGCCAGCTCTCCTGCATCTACGACGAGTTCTACCAGGTTGGCGTCGCCACCAACCGGGCGCGCGACGGATACGGCCTCGGGCTCTCGATCGTCAAGCGGATCGTCGAGCTGCTCGGCCTGCGCCTGGAGGTGCGCTCGCAGCCCGGTGAAGGCTCCTCGTTCTCGCTGCTGCTGCCGGCGGCCACCGGCCGGGAGGCGCCGCCGCGCCCGGCGGCCGTACCCGATGCCGCCGCCGCCACCGGCGCCCGGCGCGTGCAACGCGTGCTCCTGGTCGAGGACGATGCCTGGGTACGGGACGCCACTCGGATGCTGTTGAGCGTGGAGGGCTACCGGGTAATGGCCGTCGCCACACTCGAGGAAGCGCTCGAAGTCGCCGCGGCAGGCGTGGACATCCTGGTGACCGACTACCATCTGTCGGACGGCCTCACCGGCACGCAGGTGATCACGGCGCTGCGCGAGACGCTCGGCCGGTCGCTGAAAGCGGTGCTCGTCACCGCCGACACCTCCAGGGTGATCCGCGACCTGCCTCGTGATCCGGACCTGTGCGTCGCGAGCAAGCCGTTGAGGGCCGAAGAGATGCTGACATTGCTCACCACCTTGAGCGCCGGCACCTGAGCTGAACCCCGTCCGCGGCGCTCGAAGGAGGAGCGCTGCGCGTGGTTTTCCCGTATGGCCGGCGCGGCGGGCGCCTGACTACGCTGCCGGGCCTCAACCGCCCTGGAGCTGCATCCGAATGCCCGGCTGGCGCTCCGGCCGGTCGCGGCAGGAGCGCGGGGATGAGTTCAGGCCCGAGCATCAGCGGAACGGTCATCTTATGCGGATACGCTTCGCCTATGTACATCGTGATGGTGGCCTCGGAGTGCTCGCCGGCGGCACAGGCCGGAGGCCTGGGTGATGTCGTTTCCGGCCTCAGCCGGGAGTTGGAGCTGCGCGGGCACGCGGTGGAAATCGTTCTGCCGAAATATGACTGCATGCGCTACGAGCACATCTGGGGACTTCACCTCGTGCACGAGGACCTCCGGGTCCCCTGGTACGGCGGGGCGATTGGCTGCTCGGTCTGGTTCGGCTTCGTGCACGGACGCAAGTGCTTCTTCATCGAGCCGCATGCGCGCGATCGGTTTTTCAACCGCGGCGCCTACTACGGCTTCGCGGACGAGACCTTGCGGTTCGCGTTCTTCTCCAAGGCGGCGCTCGAGTTCCTGCTGCAGTCGGGCAAGCGCCCCGATGTGATCCACTGCCACGACTGGCACACCGCGCTCGCGCCGGTGCTCCTCTATGAGATCTATCAATACCACGGCATGCACGATCAGCGCGTGTGCTTCACGGTGCACAATTTCCGCCACCAGGGGATCGCGGGGGAGGATGTCCTGTGGGCGACGGGCTTGGGAAAGCCGCAGTACTATTTCGATCCGCTCAGGATGCGCGACGATTCCAACGCCAGTGCGCTCAACCTGATGAAGGGCGCCCTCCTCTATTCGAACTTCATCACCACAGTCTCGCCTCGGCACGCCTGGGAGGCGATGCACACCGACCAGGGCTTCGGGCTCGGCCACTGCCTCGCCGTGCACCAGGGAAAATTCGGCGGCGTGCTGAACGGCGTCGACTACGACGCATGGAACCCGGAAGTCGACCGGCGCATCCCGCATCGCTACGGCGTCCACTGCCTCGAGCGCAAGTATGCGAACAAGGAAGCGCTCAGGGAGCGGTTCTGGCTGCGCAGGGACTTCAAGCCCATCGTCGCGTACGTCGGAAGGCTCGATCCGCAGAAAGGCGTCGATCTCATCCGCCACGCGATCTTCTATTCACGTCAGCACGGCGCGCAGTTCGTGCTCCTGGGGTCGGGGTCGGAGAACGGCGTCCACGGCCAATTCTGCAGTCTCAAGCGCCAGCTCAACGAGGATCCGGACTGCCACCTGGAGATCGGCTTCAGCGACGAGCTGGCGCACCTCATCTACGCGGGCGCGGACATGATGATCATGCCGAGCCTGTTCGAGCCCTGCGGCCTCACGCAGATGATCGCCATGCGGTACGGCACGATCCCCATCGTGCGCGCGGTCGGGGGGCTGCTCGACACCGTCTTCGACTGCGACTACAGCGCAAGCCCCTCCCCGGAGCGCAACGGCTACGTCTTCCATCAGGCCGACCCCCCGGGGATCGAGTCGGCGCTGAGGCGCGCCATCCGGCTCTGGTACGACCGTCCGCAGGCGTTTCGCGGCCTGATGGAAAACGCCATGCGCTGCGACCATTCGTGGAACCGCCCCGGCGCCGATTACCTCAACATCTATGACTACATCCGTTACAAACGCTGAGGCCGCCGGCCTCGGGGAGTGCTCTCATGACTGAGCTGCCCGAATACGTCGATGGTCTGCCGAACATCTGCGGCTGGGAGGCGCTCATCGAGGAGAATGCCCGCGCAGCGCTCGCTGCCCCCTACCTCTCCGAGAGCCGCATCGACTTCGGCCGCGCCCGCAGCGCCGTCGCGATCGCGCTGCACATGCACCAGCCCCTGATTCCCGCCGGCGGGGCGGACCTCGCCACCGCTGCGATCATCGGCAACCTGCAGTACATGATGGAGCACCAGGGGATCGGCGACAATCACAATGCGCCGATGTTCCTCTGGTGCTACAAGCGCATGGGAGAGTTCATTCCACAGCTGGTGCACGAGGGCAAGGAGCCGCGCGTGATGCTGGAATACTCCGGCACACTGCTGCACGGGCTGCGTCAGATGGGTGCGCATGAGGTACTCGACAGCCTGAAGAGAATCACTCTCGATCCGCTCTACCGGCATGCCCTCGAGTGGCTGGGCGCCCCCTGGGGACACGCGGTCGCCCCCTCCACCCCCGTGCAGGACTACCGGCTGCACGTGCGGGCCTGGCAGCATCACTTCGCCGCCCTGTTCGGCCTCGAGGCGCTCTCGCGGGTGCGCGGCTTCTCCCCCTCCGAGATGGCTCTGCCCAACCATCCGGACGTCGCCTACGAGTTTGTGAAGACTCTCAGGGACTGCGGCTTCTCCTGGGTGCTGATCCAGGAGCACACCGTGGAGCGGCCGACCACCGGCTTGGGGCCCGACCGCAAGCACCTGCCCCACCGCCTCGTATGCCGCAACTCGCACGGGGAGTCCGCCAGCATCATCGCGATCGTGAAGACCCAGGGCAGCGACACGAAGCTGGTTGCGCAGATGCAGCCCTACTACGAGGCCCGGGGCCTCGAACGCTGGCAGCTCGCCGGCCGCACGGTACCGCCGCTCGTCACCCAGATCGCCGACGGGGAGAACGGCGGGGTGATGATGAACGAGTTTCCTCCGAAATACCTCGAGGTCGCGCGCGAGAGCTCCGGGAGCGAGACGCCGCTCATGAACGTCACCGAATACCTCGAGCACCTCTTCTCCACCGGAGTCCGGGAAGAGGATTTGCCGGCGCTGCAGCCCCTCTACCAGAAGCGCATCTGGGACCGCTTCGAGCCCGGGGGGGGACCTGAGCGCCTCGAGGCGCTCATCAAGGACCTCGAGCGCGAGGATCATCGCTTCCACATGGAGGGCGGCAGCTGGACCAACAACATCTCGTGGGTGCGCGGCTACGAGAGCCTGCTCGGCCCCATGGAAAAGGTGAGCTCGCTCTTTTTCGAGAAAGCGATCCGTGCCGGGATTTCACCCCGCGAGCACCGCTACCGCAATGCGCTCTTTCACCTGCTCGCCTCCCAGACCAGCTGCTACCGCTACTGGGGGCAGGGCCTGTGGACCGACTACGGGCGCGAGATCCTCAGGCGCTGCGAGCAGATCCTGCTGCACGACTTTTGACATCCGCCGGATCCGCACATGCGCCCCGTCCGGCGCGGACTCCCCCTCGCCCGGTCAATGCAGCGGTTGCCGGGCGCGCCCGGGATGGCGCTCGGCCTCATCGAGGTCCGCGTGCGCGCGTGCGATCCATCCCTCACCCCGGCTGACGCTGCAGCTCATCTCGGCGCGCAGCAAGTGCCACAGGCCCGCCTCGAGTTCCTCGGCCAGCCCCGGGATGCGCTCTCCGCCGGCCTCCCTCGCGAGCGCCCGCGCCTCGTGGACCGCCTCGCTCAGCGCGCATACGCGATCGAATGCATCACGCTGCGGGTGGGAGCCGGTCCATTGAGTGAAACCGACACCATGACGCCAGCCGGTATTCCACTCACCGGTGCGCGCCCTGTGTGCGCAGGTACTCGTCGATGAACACCGGTTAAATGGAGCCGCAGTCCGCACGCGCATGCGCAAGCAGCTCGCCCTAGAACGCTCCCCGGAAGTTCGCCGCCAGGGTGACGTTGCGGAACCAGTCGCCACTGCCCCCGTCCGCGCAGGTGGTCACCAGGGGCGGAAAATCACACCATTTGGTGCGGGTGCGGACTTCCCGATCGAACCATGCGTAATCCATCCCAGACCCTTGCGCGTCGGGGAGCTCGCGATCGCGCACGATGACGAGGAAGTGCGTGTGGGATCGGCTGCACGGCCTTGCCCCCCCAGGGCTTCACTGCCCGGGATGGGGGCGCGGCGCGCTCGCGCAACGAGCGGCAAAAGCGTATATCTGCGAGGAGCGCTCCGCATCGGTAGAACCGCGCACCGGACTTGATTCTCGCGCTCGTGAACCCGACTGAGACAACGCTGCGCCGCAGCCGCCTTTACTCGGAGACTCTCGGCATCGATCTCGCCGCCAACACCGACATCGAGCTGTTCAAGTGGCTGCTCGCGAGCGTGCTGCTCGGCGCGCGCATCTCCGAGACCATCGCCACACACACGTACCAGTCATTCGAGCGCCACCGGCTGCTCGCCCCGAAGCGCATACTCGCCGCCGGCTGGGGGTACCTCGTCAACCCGATCATGCGCGAGGGCGGGTATGTGCGCTACGATGAGAAAACCTCCACCAAGGTGCTGCGCATTTGCGACACCCTGATCATGCAGTACCGGGGGAGCCTCAGACGCCTGCACGCACTCGCGAGCGACAGCCGCGACCTGGAAGCGCGCCTCGACCGCTTCTACGGTGTGGGCCCGGTCACCGTCAACATCTTCCTGCGGGAGCTGCGCCCGAGCTGGCCGAAGGCGGATCCCGAGCCGCTGCCGCGCGTGAAGGCCGCGGCGCGGCGCCTGGGCATCGACCTCGGGCAGTACCGGCGCAAGAGCATGGCCTTCGCCCGCCTCGAGGCGGGCCTGATCCGCCTGCGCAAAGTCTCAGCAGGGGACGGGTGAGGAGGACGAAGGAACCGAGAACAACAGCCCGCTACCCGCACGGGCGCCGTCATACAGCGCGAGCAGCGCCGCCGGGATGCCGAGCACGCCCGCCGTGCGCCCGGACAGGTTCTCAACCCCAGCCTCCCGCCGTCCAGGTCCCCCCGCGCGCCGCAGGACTGTTGACAGGTGTCGCCGCCAACCGATAAGACAGCTCGTCTCCCCGACGCGGGCCCAATCGTGAATCCGACCGTGCGCCAGGACGCCGCGGCCACCGGCCCGCCCTGCGCCACGGGCCGTGCCGGCGGCGCCATGAACTCCGGGGAAGCCGGATCGAGCACGCAGCGCTCGAGGATCGCCTCCTCAAGCCCTTCGGGCTGCGCCTGTCGAGCGGGATGGCGTACTACCTCGTCGCCCTGCCGGAGGCATTCCGCCGCCCGACGATGCCAACCAGCTGATTTTGTTCGAATAACATTGAGGCAGTTAGTGATACATTATCAGTAATAATGGCAGTCATCACTACAATCAATTTTCGATAAATTAAACCGTGCTGCTATATTTTTCACAGCCACAAGGGGAGAGATCCCCAGATGAAACGAAACCCTGCAGCTACCGGGGTAGCTTTTCAGATTCTGAAACATCGGCATGGGCGCATGGTCGTGCAGGGCAAAGGTCCTCTGTTGAGGCCGGCTGCTGCGACGGGCACGGTCATGCCGGTCCTTCAATATCTATAACGGTAAGCTTCAGGAGCTTCAGATCACTGTGCACCTAGAAGGGCCAGGAGCTCGATCCGACCGGGTGTCTCACTGAGGCGATTTACGCACACTGGTTGCTTGCGGACGCGCCGTCGGCTCGCAGGGAGGCCGGCGCGTGCGCTGCCCGCGGACGGACTGAGGTGGTGATGATCATCTGCCCTTCGCGACATTGGCGTCGCATTCTTCTGTCTGTCGCCACAGTATTGTCAGTCGCGGCACTGGCTCTGCACTGCGGAGTGGCTGCTGCCCAACAACACAAGACGGAATCCCTCTTTCCTCGATATCACGGCGGAACGTTTGCGACACCGAGCGCGAGCGCAATGCCAATGGTGCGTTCCTGGTGGCCAGACGCCGCGTCTGCTGAAACTCCCCAGGGATTGCGGATGATTGAGAAGGACGTAAATAACATGGCCGCCGCAGGGTTCGGAGGTCTGGAAATTGGTTTTCTGGCGGACCGTCTGACAAACGTCCCGCAAAGCTCGATGCTGCCTGTATCCCAGCGACTCGGTCAACCGGGAATTGATCAAAGTACAGCGCAGACGTCAGGCGGCCAATGCTGCCTAGCATTCAGCAATGCGCAGGCCAGGACCATCGGATTCGGCTCGGAGAACTGGCAGAAAGTCTTGACGCAGATTTTCGAGACGGCAGATACCGACCATCTGCACGTTGATCTCACCCTAAGTCAGCATTGGCCGCTCGCATTCGATGACATCGATCCAAACGACCCGGGTCAGCAACAGGAGGCGGTTACCGCGTACAGACCCATCACCTCAGCCGAGGTCGCCGCCGGAACTCTTGAGGTTCCCCTTCCGCCACAGCGCCTGCAAGATCAGGACGGGGTGCCTTTTGTCTTCGTCGATCACTACCAATCGGCCACGATTGCGAAGGTGGCTTCCATGACGAGAAGCGGGGCACCGATCTTCGCCTATGCCTCGTTGACGGATGTCTCTCCGGAGACGAAGCGGATATCGGAGCAAGACGGCAAACGCGCCGGCCATGCCGCAGGAATCATGGATGCCGCCTGGATTCGAAAAAACCCCGAGATTTTTAAAGGAAATCTGGCGGCCGGATCCGACACAATTTCGAATACATATCCCAGCTGCCGTACCTATGGCACAAGGTTCGCGCCGGCGACGCCCGCCAACCTGCCTGCCTGGTTCGCGCCGGCGACGCCCGCCAACCTGCCTGCCTGTCAGGCTGGGTCAACTCTTAGCGGACCTGGCATAGTACCAGGGACATCGGTAATCAGCGTCTCCGCCAATTCAATCAAGATGAGCCGGCCGGCGAGTGACTCGTCGAGTGGTGTGCGGATAAACGCGCGGTGGAGCCTCAACACGATCAACGCGGATTGGGGTCCGGTTCCCCCGGCAAACGCAAAATTCACAGTCGACAACGGTAAGATCGATGCCGCGGGCGAACGTCGGCGCATGGCCGACTGGCAGTACGAATACCAGACGGCCGTCAGAGCGGCTGCTCTTAAGGACCTGGGCTGCCAATTGGCTCCCCCCGGGGGCGTGCTCGCGCCCGGAGATTGCGTCTTGATCGGAACGTGGTCCCAGGGAACCGGTCAGACCCGCTCGGGTGGGGTCAACACCGTGGAGTACGATCGGGAGTACGTCACCAGCGTTTACTCCACGGCAGGGGTCCGGGCAATCGAGGGGTTCTGGGAGCGAAATATCCTCGGAACCTGGTCCGAAGGCCAAGTTGCGCGGGCTCCCGGTGACGCCCGGTTGCTCGACTTGATCAGGGCCAATGCCCGCACCAATCCCGAGGACGCCATCTTCGAGGATTCCCTGGAATTGCTCAAGGCTGGACCGGGCAATCTCTGGACTCTCGGGTTGCTCGGCCAGATGTCCCAGGCTCTCGGTTATGACGCGAAACGCTATGCGCCGGTTTTGGCCGGGGGATTGCGTTTTGACAGATCAATCGCGCCCGGAGAGCTGCCCGCGGCGAGAGTGGCGGAAGACTGGAGTAAAACGCTCGGCGAGGACTATATTCGAAAGCACGCAGATGAGCTGCAAAGATGGGCCAAGGCAACTCTTGGCTATAACTTCAAGCAGCAGGTGGAGTCGGGCGGAGGAGCGCCGGGGTTTCCAGGAGTTAATCCGTACGCCGGAATTCAGGAGGGTGACAATTCAGCGAACGACGACTCCTGGAGAGCGCTGTCCGGCGCGGCGAACCTGAACGGGAGCAACATCGTGTCAGCCGAAGCGCTCACGTTCAGCACCGATTACACGACTCCATGGATTTCGGATATCCGTCAGCTCAACTACTATTACTCGATGGGGGTGAATCGCGCAAACCTCCATGGCAACCCATTCCCCGAGACGTTTGACCGCTTGCCGGTGGAAACGACGGTCAATGGTGCCGGCAGTCAGTGGCCTGGATGGGAGTATCAGCACAGCGGACCGCCTGGGCTCACCGGCCGCGCATATTCCGCAAGCAGAACTGGCTTTGGCGCTTTCGATGCGCGGCAGCCCTACTGGAGTGATGTCCGGGAGCTTACAGGCTACATTGCGAGAACACAGGCGGTACTGCAAATGGGACGGGCCAAACCGGACATCGCGGTGCTCGAGGGTACCAGCCAGTCCTACGAATTCCCGCAGACAAACGCACTGCAAGTTCTCTTGAACAAAGGCTGGCAGTACGACGTCGTAGACGAGACAGAGCTAAGACTTCCGGGAGTGAGTGTCACCGACAGGAGTTTGGACGCCAACGGACCAGCTTATCGAGCGATTGTATTGGATATGGTGACGGACCTCATGCCATCTACAGTGAGAATGCTGGCACGATACGCTGAGGCCGGTTTGCCGGTTATTTTATACAAATGCAACATCCGGAGAGTCTACGGAACGAATCAGCCGGGCGGCCACTCGACATCGCTCGACGGCGAGAACGATACGGCACTAGCCAATGCGGTGGGCAAACTGCTGCAAACCAGGAATGTTTACAGAGCCGATAGTCAGGTTGAGATTGAGCGCGCACTGGCGCAAGCAGGCGTCGCACCGTATGCGCACTATTCCGCGGCCGGTCTGTACTCCCAGCACAGAGTTTCACAAGGTGTGAACTATTACTATCTGTATGCGGGTAATAACTGGCTTACCCATGATGCAAAAGCGGGCTCCCGCGCGATCGGCCTTGAATCCACGAGGAATCTCGCGCCCGGCGATCGTTTGCTTATCGGCAACGGTCCGGATGAGGAGACCGTCGCGATCGCGAGGGTTTCCGCAGCGGTACCGGGATCAGAGCCAAACGTTTTGTTGGCGCAGCCACTCCGCCATTTCCATGCAGGAGGGCCGCAGTACGCGTTCTTGAGCACAGGAGTCACTGCTGCGGGAGCAGCCGATCCCACGTATGTGTCTACCGTCATCGATAAACGGATAACTCTGAAAGGAACGGGACAGCCGTACATTCTCGATGCGTGGACTGGGAAGGCCGTTCGCATCGCTGATTACAGCGAAGATCGGGGCGAGGTGGCCATTCATTTGACGTTACAACCCGGGGACGCGGTGATTATCGCGGTGGCACCGGGGGCGATACCCGGTTTGCCTGGGCGAACTGCGGTGCAATATCCGCACGCCACGAGCGTCAGCGGCGACGCAAAAGTCATCTACTGGCACGCCGACCGCGGGACGGTGGCCGTCAGGGCCGAGAAGCCCGGATCTTATGTGGTGCGACTGTCCGACGGGCGCACGCGGATCGCCCGAATACGGACAGTTCCTCGGAGCGTGAAGCTGTCGCGAGGCTGGACGCTCACCCTCTCAAGTTGGGGTCCGGACCGGCGAGCGGACGCGACCGACCCGCAGATTTCGAGGGTGACTCGGGTCCATTTTGGGCCGGATGCGCTCGGCCCTTGGAGTGCATTGCCGGCAACCGCGACGCAACTGTCCAGTCTCGGGGTATCGAGCATGAGCGATGTGTCGGGCACGGGAATGTACACGGACAGATTTCGACTGCCGAAGACGTGGAAGTCCGGCAGGGATGGAGCCTACCTGCAGTTTGCGCACGGCGTCGGCATGGTGGTGGCGGTAGCGATCAACGGTCACAAAATTGGAAATATTGACCCCATGACGGATCGGGTCGATGCGGGGCCGTCTCTTCGTCCTGGGGCGAACACGATTCAGATCAAGCTTGATAGCCTACTCGGCAATCGTGTTGGTCGGCCGCGCCAAACGTACGGGCTGATGGGCGTGAAACTCATTCCCTATGTGAATGCCCGCTGCAAGCCAAGCGTCGCAGCTATCCCCGCGAAGCCGTGATTTCCAGTTCGGGATGTTCAGGTGGAATTCAGATGCAACAACCCGCGGCCGGTGCGGGCAGGTGCGTCCTGTGGGAGAAATCATCATACCAAATTCAGACCTCCTGACGCAGCCCCTGCTGAAAATGTCCGGTTTTGGAGCCATCAGGGAGCCGGGGCCGCCTCCGGGGCGGCGGCAGAGTGGGGTGCGGAGGAACTCACGCGCGCCCTCCCAGGGACACGATCGAGAAGATTGCGACCCAGATCAGGTCGAGGAAGTGCCAGAACAGGGCGAGGCGGACGAGGCGCGAGCGGGTCGCCTCCGTCAGACCCGCTCGTATGATGTCGATCAGCAGGAGCGTGAGCCAGATCGAGCCGGTGCGATGCAGCCTGGCCTTGGAGGGAGCGGGCGATATCTCAGCCCGCAGCGGGATCAGCCGGCCTTGGCCCCCATCGACCTCGGGTAGCGCGGAAATCCGGGGAGCAACCGGCTCATGAGCGCAGCGGAGCTTACCGCAGCGAGCGTGAAGGGCAACACCACCTCAACGGTGAACCACGCGCCCGGATGCAACAGGGCGGGATACATCGCCAGGGCGATGCCGGGCGGATGGAAGATGCGCAGCAGCGGCAGCACGATCGCGGCGCTCAGCGCGGCCACCATCGCCACGCCGGGACCGAAGCCGAGGAGCGCGGTGAGACCGGTGCCGAGCGCCGCACCGGCCACCGAGCCACACACGACGGCAAGCGGTTGGGCGATCGCGACCCCGGGCAAATACACCAGGATCGTCAAGGTGGCCGCGAAGGGAGGAACCAGGAAGACTCCGCCGCCCGAGTGATCGATCCAGGCCAACGCCCCGAGCAGCCCGGCCATCCACAGCCAGGCCGGCAGGCTGGGGGAAATCGCGGTACCCCAACACGCGAGCACTCGGCCCGCCAACCGATCTCCGCCGTTCATTGTCCGCACGCCCTCCTCAACGGTGCGCGGCGGCCGCGCCGAAGGCGTCCACGGCACCGGCAGCGCAGCCCCTGACGGCGTCAGGACTCAGCCTGGCAACGCCAACGGCAACGCTCACCGCGACCTGCCGACGATAAATGCTCCAGTCCGTCACGCTCATGACAGGCTCCATGGATCTGACGACGGACCTACGTTAAGCCCCTCGACCCGTCCCGCCAATGCCGGCGGCGCTCAAAGATATGACTGTGCGGATCGAATGGAAGGCGAAGCGCGACACGACCCGCGCCTGCAGGCACCGGGAACCCTCGCAAGGGGCCTCGCGCCGTTGTTGCCTGTCCGCCCGGACTCGAGGATCTTCGCCGCACGGGCAGGCGCAGCGCGAGGTCGACTCGCCCGGGCACGCTGTCCTCCGCCATCCCCCTCGAGGTCCGGGGCCTGTAGAATGTGCACGGGCGCTCCGTATCCCCGTGGGGCGTCATTGCAGCGAAGGGCCAAGATCATGACCGAGCCCCTGAACGGCGATCTCGCCGCCCGCGTGGCCGTCGATGCGCAGTCCTTGCCGTGGACGGCAAGTCCCAGCGGAACGGTCTGGCGCCGGCGCCTGCATCATGTCGGCCCCCCGGAATCCGGTCAGGTCACCTCGATCGTGCGCTACGAGCGCGGATCGGCATTCCCGGTGCACGAGCATCCGGACGGGGAAGAAATCCTCGTTCTCGAGGGAGTGTTCTCGGATGAGCACGGGGACTGGCCGGCGGGCACCTACCTGCTGAACCCGGAAGGGTTCCGCCATGCGCCGTTCTCGCGCGAGGGGTGTCTGCTGTTCGTGAAGCTCAGACAATTCCCCGGGCGCGACCGCAGACACGTTGCGATCGATACCCGCACGATGGCATGGACGAGGGAAGCCGGCCGCGACCTCAAACGGCTCTATTCCCAGGAAGGATACGCTGACCGCACGTACCTGGAGCGCTGGAGGGCGGATGCGACCCCTGGCGAGCGGGCCTATCCGCTCGGTGCCGAACTGCTCGTCCTTCAGGGCTCGTTCGAGGATGAGCATGGCCGCTATGGCGAGCACACATGGCTGCGCCTGCCCCCTCGGTCTCGGCACGCCCCGAGGACCTCGGCGGGCTGCGAGCTCTACGTCAAGGAAGGAGGCTTCCCGTATCTGCATCCGGGATGACTCGATGAGAGCCGCGAGCTCTGTAAATCCCTCGCCCATGGCAGCCCGCATTTCCTTCATTTGTCCGTGGATCGCAGCGCCTCCCGCTCCGTCCATTTCCGCTGCCCGAGCGCCGAGACGGCCGCGCTCGGGGTGGCCGCCGAGACCACTCAGGCGAACCTGCGCGAGGCAATTGCGGAAAAGACCGACGGCATCATCGGCAAGCCTTTCAATCCCGCGCGCGAGCGCCGCGATCCAGCGAGCTTTGCGCAGCGCGCCAAAGCGCCTGCCCGAAAAAGCCGGCTTGAATCGGCCCTGATTCCCGGGCGCGGCTGCGGCCGCTCGAGCGGCGCCACCGGGCCCCTGACGACCATTCCCCCGGGCGCAGTGCGCGACACGTGCAGTGCTTCGGACTTCTACGTATTGCGGCCCGGCCTGCCGCTCCGTAGCGTCGGCCGACTCTGGCGGCTTTCCCTCCGGCTGCCATCGGGGGCGATTCCTTCGATCATCCTCATGCAGCTCACGCCACAGCACAGAATCGCGGCCAAGTTCATCGCCGCAGCGGGCGTGTCCATCGCCATCGGAGCACTCGCGTACTGGAGCGCGTCCCGGTCACGCGACTACGCGACCTCGGTGGCGCACTCCCAGGAGGTGGCCGGCGCGCTGCTCTCGGTCGTGGTCGCCGACTCGGACTTCTTGACCGCTGAGCGCGGCTACCTCATCACCGGGGATGATGCGTATCTCAAGGCATACGGTCAGACCGTCGCCAAAGCCAATGCAGCCCTGCAAAGAGCGCATGCGCTGACGGCGGACAATCCCTCGGAACGGCCCCGCCTCGCGGTGATCAGCACCCTGGTCGAGCAGCTCGAGGCGTTCACTGCCCGGGTCTTGCGCGCGCGCACCGGCCACGGCGCTCCGCGCGCGGCGGCGCTCATGATGAACGGCAGTGAGGAAAGGCTTCAGAACGCCATTGGCGCCAACGTCTCCGATCTGATCACCGAGGAGCGAGGCAGCATTGCGCAACGGCAGCGGCGAATGGCCCGCGCGAGCAACATGGCGCTCGATTTGATCCTGGCCGGCAGCGGTCTCGCGGTACTCATCGGATTGATTGCCAACACGCTCACCCGCCGCGACTTCCTCGCTCTGCAGCAGGCCGAGGAGCGCTTTCGGGCGCTCATGGACTCCGCCCCGGATGCGATGGTCGTTGTTGACGGGGCGAGCCGAATCTCCCTGGTCAATGCGCGCACGGAGACGCTGTTCGGGTACAACCGGCAGGAGCTGATCGGGAAATCGATCAAGATCCTGATCCCTACGGGATATTTCGCCGGCCAGGCGCCCCTCCCCGACGCGCAGGCTCCGACTCCGGCACCACGCCCCGTCGGCTCGAGCGTCGAGCTGGTCGCGCGCCGACACGATGGCTGCGAATTTCCGGTCGAAGTGACTCTCGGTCCGGTCGCCATGCCCGGGGGACTGCACATCGCAAGCGCCATTCGCGACATTTCCGACCGCAAGCGCACCCTCGAGCAGCTGCGCGAGGCGCGCGCCAAGGCCGAAAGAGCCGACCGCGCGAAGAGCACGTTCCTTGCGACGGCGAGCCATGATCTGCGTCAGCCGCTGCAGACGATTTCTCTGCTCAATGGCGCCCTGCGCCGCATGGTCAGGGACCCCGACCCGGGGAGAGCCCTGTCACAACAGGAAGCGGCGATCGGCGTCATGTCCCGATTGCTCAACGCGCTGCTCGACATCAGCAAGCTCGAATCCGGCGCGGTGAGGCCGGTGCTCACGGACTGGCAGGCCTTTGCGCTCCTCGATCAGCTGCGCGGCGAGTTTGCGAATGTCGCGGCGAGCAAAGGCCTGCGGCTGGATATGGAAGGCTCTTCCGTGTGGGTGCGTTCCGATCTATCCCTCGTAGGACAGGTGCTTCGCAACCTTCTGAGCAACGCGATCAAGTACACGTGGCAGGGAAACGTTCGGTTGCGCGCCTCGACCGAAGGCGAGGAGGTGCGCATCGAGGTGAGCGACACCGGCATCGGCATGGCGCCGCAGGAGATCGGCCACATCTACGAGGAGTTCTACCAGATCGGTGTGCCGACGAATGCAACCCGGGAGGGCTACGGCCTCGGCCTCAGCATCGTGAGCCGGATCGTCAAGCTCTTGAACCTCGAGCTGGATGTTCACTCCGAAGTCGGCAAGGGCTCGACATTCGTGCTCAGGCTGCCCGCAGGCATCGCGACCGTCGGGGCGCAGAGCCAACCGGGAGTCAGGTCTGCCGCTGAGCGAAGCGCCAGGAGCGCGCACCACGTTCTGGTCGTCGACGATGAGCCGGCCGTGCTCGATGCGACCCGGCTGCTGCTCATGGCCGAGGGCTACCGGGTGGCCACGGCGAGCTCGGTCGCACAGGCGCGCGAGCGCGTGCGCGTATTGCTGGATCTTAAGCTGGTGATCACCGACTACCATCTGGCCGGCGGTGAGATCGGCGAGCAGGTCATCGAGTCCGTGCGCCGAGTCCGTGGGAGCGACTTCAAGGCGGTCCTGATCACCGGCGACACCTCCACGGCCGCAAAGAGGCTGCGCGACGACGAGAATCTCCACTTTCTGAGCAAGCCCGTCGATCCCGATCAGCTGCTCGGGCTGCTCAAGGAGCTGCTCTCACCTTGCATCGCGCTGCCCGAACACACATAGCAACCCTTTCATCGCTCCAAGCCGCGCCTACGGGCAGCGCCGTGTCATCTGCGTCACGCACTCCTGATCGAGCGGGCCGTGCCGGCCGATGGCCGGCACCAGCACGGTATCCGCAAACGAACATCCGGTCAGGTGCGGATCGGATTGGCCGGACTCTCCGGGCCCGAACGGCCTGTACCCGCCCCGGCTTCGGAGCGCTTCCAGCATCGACTCGCAGCCGGGTCTCCTGGCGCTGAGCCCCTCAAAGCGGTTGCGCAGGGCCTTCAGGATCTGCATACCCGCGAAATCCAAGTCGCCCCAGAACCGAAAGGGACCCGCCGGCGCGCCGCCATCGACGGACCCGCGCCGCCACGGGTCCGCCGGCAACCCAGTTTTGCGGCTATCCGCAAGGGGAGGAGCCGTGGGCCGCCATAGAACGCGCGATAAGCATTTGCCTCGAGGAGTGTGCCTTCGGCACGGAGCTGATTGGCATGTCCGCCGCGAGGGCGTGATGCGCCTGCTGTCTGCTGTCATGACCTTCGCCCGCCGGATCGGGATGCTGTCCGCGCCAAACCCGTGCCACGGCCTGCGGCTACCCGGCGGGCAGCCGCGTGAGCGCTACGTGACCGATGAGGAATTCCTCGCCGTAGCCGCGCTCGCGCCACCGATGGTGCAGTACGCGATGGACCTGGCGCTGCCCCGCGGACGGGATGGCTCCACGCTTCTCGCGCTCGAGCGGCGTCACATCACCGACGCGGGACTCCCGTTCACCCGCTGCAAGGCGGGCGAGCAGCAGGTCATCCGGTGGAGCGACGATCTGGACGGACTGTTGACGCGCTCTTGCGCGAGCCGCTGCGGCTGCGGGCCGCGCTGATCTGCACGTGGGAGGGAAAGCCGTACGCGCCGGACGGCTCCAAGACTCTTGGGCACAGGACGATGAGCGCCTGTGTTGCCGCGGGCGGGCAGCGCTCGCGCCTCCACGATCTCAGGGCAAAGCCCGCGAGTGACGCGGACTCTGATCAGGCCGCCGCCGACCGCATGGGACACCAGTCCGCAGCCCTCACACGGCGCGTCTATCGACGCCTCCCGAGGCTGGCCGCCCCCCTGCCGCTGCCGACCCCGCGTCCAAGATCATGGACACTCGGGGCGGATATTTAGACAGCCCCGCGAACGGGGCTTTCTAAGTCGTTGATTTATGGCGGAGCGGACGGGACTCGAACCCGCGACCCCCGGCGTGACAGGCCGGTATTCTAACCAGCTGAACTACCGCTCCACCGAAAGGGGGGCGCATCCTATCGGACAGCGCGCGGGATGTCCATCGGCTCACGATCCCGGCGGGGCCTCCGGCTGGCTTGGGCGCTCATGGGGGGCTTGCCCGTAAACCGGGAAAGCGGCCGGCCGTTCAGTCCAGATACGGCCGCAGCCGATCACCATCATTTTCTTTACAAGAATTCATCGTCTTCACCGCTATAGTGCCGGATCATGAAAGCCATCCACCCCCCCCTCGCAGCCACCCTCCTCTTCGGTACCGGCCTGCTGCTCGGATCCGCTCATGCGCCCGCCCGCGCCGGCCTCGGCCAGCCGGTCGCCTCGGTGTCGGCCGATCGGGCCAGGATGAAAGGGCAGCTGCGCCAGCGGACCGGCATCGGCTATACCGTGGAGGAGATCACCCTGCCCTCCGGCACGGTGGTAAAGGAATTCGTGTCCCCCGCCGGCATCGTTTTCGCCGTCAGCTGGCACGGACCGACCATGCCGAACCTCGAGCAGACCCTGGGCAGCCAGTACTTCAGCCAGCTGAAGGCGGCGGAGAAGACCCAGCGATTCGGGCGCAACCACATCGAGCTGACCAGCGCGAAGTTCGTCGTGCATGCCGGCGGCCACATGCGCGCATTCTTCGGCATGGCGTACGTGCCCTCGCTCCTGCCCTCGGGCGTTTCCCTCTCCGATCTTCACTAGCGACAGGCACACGGACCCCATGCGCACACGAACGCTCTTTTTACTGGGGCTCGTCCCGCTGATGCTCGCGATCGCCTCCTGCGGCGGAGGCGGAGGGGCGGGCGTCACCACCGGCGGCTCGGGTAGCACAGGCAGCTCGGGCAGCTCGGGCAGCGGCCAAACGAACAACGTCGCCACGATCGTCGTGGATGCCGGGCCCAGCCCCAATGGCACGTCCGTCAATTCGGTCGACATTCCCTACACGACCGTCACGATCTGCTATCCCGGCAGCACCACCCAGTGCCAGACCTTCAATCACATCGAGGTCGACACCGGCTCGTATGGATTCAGGATCCTCGCCGACGCCACCGACGCCAACGGCAACCCATTGAGCCTCAACCTGCCGGCCGAGACCGACCCCAACGGCAATACCATCGCCGAGTGCACCGCGTTCGTCGACGGCTACAGCTGGGGTCCGATCGCAACCGCTGATATCGACATCAGCGGCGAATCGGCCGCCAGCGTACCGATCCAGGTGATCGGCGACCCCACCCAGAGCGGCGAGTCCAGCTTTCCACCCATCCCCTCCGGCTGCAGCGCCACCGGCACCAACGAGGACACGGTCGCCACCTTCGGTGCCAACGGCATCCTGGGCATCGGTCCCTTCACCCATGATTGCGGCACGAGCTGCTCCACGGGCAGCAATGCCGCAAACAGCGGGGTTTACTTCAGCTGCCCCTCCAATGGCGCGAGCTGCGTCGGCGCGGCGGTCGACACCTCCGAGCAGGCGACCAATCCCGTGGCCGACTTCCAGACCGACAACAACGGCGTGATCATCGAGCTGCCCGCGATCTCCTCGGGCGGCGCGCCGACGGTCACCGGCTCGCTCGTGTTCGGCATCGACACCGAAGGCAACAATGCTCTGACCGCGCAGACCGTGCTCACCGCCAACGCCAGCGGCGATGTCACCACGGATTTCGACGGCTATTCCCTCCCCTACTCCCTGTTCGATACAGGCTCTAATGCCTACTACTTCAACGACACCTCGATCCCGCCCTGCACGAGCTCGAGCCTTTCCGGCTGGTTCTGCCCGAGCTCCACGGTCACGCTGAGCGCCACCAACTACGGGGTGAACTCGAGCGGCGCGATGACCGGGACGAGCTCGCCCGTGACCTTCTACGTCGGCGACGCCAGCACGCTGTTCAACAACGGGGATACCGCATACAACGACATCGGCGCGAACGCCGGCGATCAGACGGCCATCTGCGGCTCGAGCGACTGCTCGTTCGATTTCGGTCTGCCGTTCTTCTTCGGCCGCAACGTGTACGTTGCCATCTCCGGGGCGGACACCTCGGCCGGCTACGGCCCGTTTTACGCCTATTGACCCGGGACCGATGACGGGCATCGCGGCCCGGCGGACTTCGCCGGGCCCACGCAGCGCCCCGCCCCTACCGAGACCGGCGCCGGTCCACCCGGCAACGGCTCAAGTTCCCCCCGCTCCCGCCGCTACAGCCGCCAGCAAGCACGCCATCAGGGGGCACCGTGCGACGACTCGCGATCCTCTCGTGCGCCCTGGCACTCGCCGTCGCCGGCTGCGGGGGCGGCGGCTCATCGGGGGCGGGTGGCGGCGTGTCCGATGCCAGCACGAGCGCGCACAGCGCCCCCGCCGCATCCAATGTCGTGCCCCTGACGGTGGATGCCGGTCCGGGCGGGCATTCAGTCGACATACCGTATGTGAGCGTCACGGTGTGCGTTCCCGGCAGCGCGGCGCAGTGCCAGACGTTCAACGATGTCGAGGTCGACACCGGCTCGTACGGGCTGAGGATTCTCGCCAACGCCCGGGACACCTCCGGTAATACGCTCGCCCTCGCCCTGCCGCAGGAGAGCGAGAACGGTGCGCCCCTCCTCGAGTGCACTCAGTTCACGGACGGCTACAGCTGGGGTCCGGTCGAGACCGCCGATGTGCACATCGGCGGCGAATCGGCAAGCGCCATTCCCGTGCAGGTGATCGGGGATCCGGCCTATGGCGCAGTCCCCGGCGGGTGCGCGAGCACCGGAGCCCAGGAAGACACCGTCGCGGCCTTCGGCGCCAATGGTCTGCTCGGCATCGGCCCCTTCGCCCAGGACTGCGGTGCCCGCTGCCTCGCCAATGCGGACAACGGGATCTACTACGTCTGTCCGGCAAGCGGCTGTACGCAATCCGCCGTCGCCGAAAATGAGCAGGTCCGCAACCCCGTCGTCGATTTCCAGACCGATGACAATGGCGTCATCGTCGAGCTGCCCTCGGTCTCCGCCGCCGGCGCGAGCAGCCTGAGCGGCGCGCTGATATTCGGCATCGGAACCGAGGGTAACAACACGATGAGCGCCGCCACGGTGCTCGCCGCCGATCCCTCGACCGGCGACATCACGACGACCTTCAACGGCACGCCGCTGCCGGATTCGTACTTCGACACCGGCTCCAACGCGTATTTCTTCTACGACGGCGCGATCCCCGCCTGCCCCGCCGGCTCCGCGGCCCCCGGATTTTACTGCCCGACCTCGCCGCTCACCTTCACGCTCACCAATTCCGACCAAAACGGCACGGTCTCCCGCGTCGCGATCGCGATAGACAACGCGGTGACGCTGCTCACGGCCAACCCCGGATTCACGGCATTCAATGATGTTGGCGTATCGGGCTCGAACCAGAGCTCGTTCGACTTCGGGCTGCCGTTCTTCTTCGGTCGCGACGTGTACGTGGCCATCGCCGGCGAGAACACCTCCGCCGGCATGGGTCCGTACTTCGCCTATTAAAGGGCGCCGGATCCGGGCATCGTGCCTCCCCGCGCGGCGGGGCGCACAGGGGGCGGCTTTTGCCCGCCGCTCACCGTCTGTGCCGCGGGCAACTGCCGGGGGGCGGGGAGGGGCGAACCCGGGGGCATCGGCGGGCGGGTACCCGCCCGCCGATGGTACGCCTCAGCTTCCCTCAAACGGCACCGGGGCCAGCCCGGCGCGATGCAACGCCGGCTCGAGGCGCCGGATCTGCAGCTCGCTCGCGCGCCACTGACGATCCGCCGCGCGCAGCGATCTCAGCGATGCCGCGAGCGCGCCCTGCGCCGCCGACGTGGGTAGCATGTCCGCCGACTCGGCGTTGGCCTCGAGCGAGCTGATCTCGCCGTTGAGGGCAGTGAGGCCCTTCGGCCCGTGAACCTTCGTGGCGGCGCTCAAGCGCTCGATGAGCGGCAGCAGCCCTCGCGGACCGTGCCCCGCGCGGATGTCCTCCGCCAGCTTCGCGAGCGCCTGATGCGCCGGCTTCTCAGCGTCGTACAGGGCCTTGGCGCGGGCGAGCCCCGCATCGGCCTTCCGGCTGAACGACAGCAGCGCCCGCAGGGCCGCCATGCTGACATGCTCGCGCGGATCGAGGCGTACCACGAGCGGCGCCCCGTAGCGCCGCCCATCCGCGCTCAGCGCGATCCGGTAGACACCCGGCAGCACGAAAGGTCCCTGCACGGTGGTCGGCGTATTCTCGCCGTACACCGCCGCAATGCTGTAGCGATACGAGATCGCCGGCGGCCGGGCATAGCGCAGATTCCACACGAAGCGGTGCATGCCGGGCGCGGCCGAGAGCCGCTTGGCGGGCTTGAGCCAACGCCTGGCGAAGTACCGGTGCGCATGAATGGGCCGGGGGATCTCATCGGAGGAGAAGCGGCGCACGAGGTGCCCCTGAAAATCGTAGATCGCGAGAGTGACCGGCCCGTGAGTGCCCGGCCCCAGCCAGTAATCGATCGGCACGCCGGCCGGCGGATTCTCTCCCTGCGGGGTGGACGGCGGCAGCGGCGTGTCCTGATTGTTGTTGGGATGCACCCGAAACGCCACTTCGGGCGCGAACAGGTGCGCGGGCGCGGCGAGTGCGGTTGCCGAGAGTTGGCGCAGCGGCGTTATGTCATCCAGCACCCAGATTGCCCGCCCCTCGGTGGCCGCGATGAGAGCATCGTCATGGACGAGCAGGTCCGACACGCGGACGTTGGGCAGGTTGAGCGAGAGCGACTGCCAGTGCCCGCCGTCGTCGAAGGACACGAATACCCCCTCCGTGGTCCCCGCGAAGAGCAGCCCCGCTCGCACCGGATCGGCCGCCACCGACTTCACCTGTTGTTCCGGAGGGAGCCCGCTGACGATCTGCCGCCAGGTCCGGCCGTAGTCGTGCGTGCGGAATACATGCGGGCGGTAGTCATCGCGGCGCCGATCGTTCACCGCGGCGTAGGCCGTCGCCGGGTTAAGGCTGGAGGCGCAGATGGCGCTGATCTTCTCCCACGGCGCAAGCTCGGGCGGCGTGACGTTTTCCCAATGCTTGCCGCCGTCGCGGGTGAGTTGGATGAGGCCGCTGTCGGTGCCTACCCAGATCTCGCCGTTCTTCAGCGGCGAGGGAGCGATGGTGCTGATCACGCCGAATCCGCACTCGCGGGCGAGCTCCCCGGTGGCGGTCGTGCCGCAGCCCGCCGTGCCCGCGACCGCCCCGGTCAGATCCGGCGAGATGACCCGCCAGGTCCGCCCGAGGTCCTTCGAGCGGAACAGTACCTGCGCGCCGAGCAGCAGCGCATGGGGCTTGGTCGGCGTGAAAACGAGCGGCGTCACCCACCCATAGCGGTATTTCACCTTCAGGGGATTTGCCCCGTAGCTGTCGAGCGGATACGGCGAGACATTGGCGACCTGGCCGGTGCGCGCATCCCAGCGCGTGACCCGCCCCCCGAGCCCGCTCCCGAACACGAGGTGCGGATTGCCGGGATCGGGCACCATGTAGTCGCGCTCATCGCCGCCCACCGGATGCCAGTCGCGCAGGGTGAGCGAGCCGTAGTCGCTGCGGCTCGCGAGCGCGACACTGCCGCTGTCCTGCTGGCCGCTGTAGATCCAGTAGGGGAAGCGGTTGTCCACGGCGAGGTGATAGAACTGGCCGGTGGGCTGGTTGTACCAACTGCTCCAGCTGCGTCCGCCGTCCACGGTGACCGCCGCGCCCTGATCGGCGGCGACGATCCAGTAATCCGGGTGCAGCGGATTGAGCCAAATGAAGTGGTAATCGTCGCCGCCCGGAGCTCCCTTGATGATATGCCACGTACGCCCCCCGTCGGTGGAGCGCCGGACCGACCGCCCGGCGGAATACACCACCTGGGGGTTGCGCGGGTCGACGGTGAGGCGCGCGAAATACCAGTTTCCGAACGCATCCTCGTCGTCATTCACGCGCTGCCAGTGGTTGCCGCCATCATCGGACCGCCAGATGCCGCCCTGGGTGAGGGAATCGACGGCCGCATAGATGCGGGTACCCTGCGCGGTATGGGTGACGGCTAGACCGATGCGCCCGAGGGAGCCTTTCGGCCAGCCCCCGCCCCTGAGGCGCGTCCAGGTCTTCCCGCCGTCCGTGGAGCGATAAATGCCGCTGCCGGGGCCACCGTGCGGCTCGAAGTAATCGAGCCATGGCCAGTCGCGCATCTGCCACGCGGCCGCAAACAGCACGTTCGGATCGGCCGGGTCGGCGGCCAGGTCGACCACGCCGGTGTGGTCATTGATATAGAGGACGTGCTTCCACGTCTTGCCGCCGTCGGTCGAGCGATAGATGCCGCGCTGAGGGTTTGGACCATAGAGATGGCCGAGCGCGGCCACCAGCACCACGTTGGCGTTGTGAGGATCGACCCAGATGCGCCCGATGTGGCGCGTAGCGGCCAAGCCGAGCGACTGCCACGTCCTGCCCCCGTTTGTGGACTTGAACACCCCCTCACCGCCGCCCACATCGTAACGCGGGGCGACCTGGCCCGTGCCGACATAGATCGTGTCGGGCGAGGAGGGCGCGACGGCAATGGCGCCGATCGAGGGCGGCAGCCTGTTGCCGAGCGGCTGCCAGGTCCTGCCGGCATCCACCGTCTTCCACACGCCACCGCCGGCGGTGCCAATGTAAAACGTATTGGGATCCTGAGGCACGCCCGCCGCCATCGTGGCCCAGCCGCCGCGGAACGGTCCGACCAGGCGCCAATGCAGCTCTGCCAGGGCCGACTGCGGCAGCGGCCCGCGCATCGCGAACGCGGTGGCCGCAGGGAACGGCACGCGCAGCGGAGATTGCCGGGCTTGGATGGGCCCGGCGCAGAGCAGGGCGAGGCAGATGAGCAGGCTCGAGCCCGCTAACGTGAGCGCCGAGCGGCGCATACGCGCACGGCAGGCGGTTGTGCTCATGGGACGACCCCCCCCAAAAACCGCAACCATACCCCATCCCGGCCTGCTCCGCTGCGGCCTGGCTCATGGCCGCGATCCCGCCTCCTCGGCAGACGGCGCCGGTGATCCCGATCCTCACCGGTCCCGGCGGAATTGTTGTACTTTCCGCATCGAGCGGGCCGGCGGGCGCTGCCTCCGATGGTGGAACCGACGCCCTCTCCTGCGCAGGACTTGCCGTCGCCTCACAGGGCGATCAACCTATCGTTCCTCCGCGCTCAGTCAGCGCCGCAATGCCGTCGGACCGAGGGACGCACCATGACCGACCTGTCCGCCTTTCCCATCACCCGCAAGTGGCCCGCCCTGCACCCCGAGCGGCTGCAGCTGTACTCCCTGCCGACGCCGAACGGCGTCAAAGTCTCGATCCTGCTCGAGGAGACCGGTCTGCCGTACGAAGCCCACCGGGTGAGCTTCGACGCCCGCGATCAGCTCTCCCCGGAATTCCTCTCGCTCAATCCCAACAACAAGATTCCCGCCATCCTCGATCCCGACGGCCCCGGCGGCCGGCCGCTGGCGCTGTTCGAATCCGGGGCGATCCTGATCTACCTCGCCGAGAAAACCGGCAGGCTCCTGCCTCGGGACCCGGCCGGGCGCCACCGGACGCTGCAGTGGCTGATGTTCCAGATGGGCGGCATCGGACCGATGTTCGGCCAGCTCGGGTTCTTTCACAAGTTCGCCGGCAGAGAGATCGAAGACAAGCGTCCACGCGAGCGCTACGTCACAGAGTCCAGACGCCTGCTCGGGGTGCTCGAGGGGCAGCTGAAGCAACACGCCTGGGTGGCCGGCGACGACTACACCATCGCCGACATCGCTGTTTTCCCCTGGGTGCGCAATCTCATAGGGTTCTACGAGGCCGGCGCGCTGGTCGGCATCGGGGACTTCCCGCACGTGACAAGGGCGCTCGATGCCTTCGTGGACCGTCCGGCGGTGGCAAGAGGCCTCGAGATCCCCGCACGGGCCTGAGCGCCCCGGACGAGGCGACCCCGGCGCGGGCCTTCTGAGTCGGACGCGCCCGGGCCATGCCGTGGAGCGCCGCGGGCCAACCCATTTTCGACCGGCCCAGGGCGGTGCGCCTTGCACAGCCCGGCGCAGCCTCGGTACAGTGGCGCGCCCTGGAGAGATTGCCCCACCCAAATGATCGCACTGCTCGCCGCCTCAGGCCTGGGCCTGGACTGGCTCCTCGGCGAGCCGGCCCGCTGGCATCCGCTAGCGCTCTTCGGCGCCTACGCGCGCCGGATCGAGCGGAGGCTGCAGCCGCAGGCCGCCCGCGCAGCGGCCTCCGGGCGCGCCTTGAGCGTCCTGGCGCTCGTCCTGGCGGTCGCCCCCTGGGTGCTCCTGTGCGCTCTGGCGAGCCGGCTGCGCTGGCTCGGTCTCGCCTGGGATGCCGCGATTCTGTACCTCGTCGTCGGACATCGGAGTCTGCACGAGCATGCCCGGCGGGTCCGCGATGCGCTCGAGCGCGGCGATCTGGATGTGGCCCGCCGTGATGTCGGCATGATGGTCAGCCGGGATACAGCCGAGATGGACGCCACGCGCATCAGCGCGGCGGCCGTGGAATCAGTCCTGGAAAACGGCAATGACGCCGTGTTCGGCGCCGTCTTCTGGTTCGTGGTGGCGGGCGCTCCCGGAGCGCTCGCCTACCGCCTGGTCAATACCCTGGATGCCATGTGGGGCTACCGCACGGCACGCTACCTGCGCTTCGGCTGGGCGGCGGCGCGGCTCGATGACCTGATGAACTTCGTCCCGGCGCGGCTCACGGCGCTGACGTACGCCGTGGTCGGCCGATGCCAGCGCGCGCTGCACTGCTGGCGCGCGCAGGCTCCGCTTTGGGACAGTCCCAATGCGGGGCCCGTCATGGCCTCCGGAGCCGGCGCCCTGGGTGTGCGCCTCGGCGGCGGCGCGTTCTACGAAGGCGAATGGCACGAGCGCGCCGCGCTCGGCGAGGGCGCGCCGGCAGATCCGGATGACATCACCCGCGCCCTGCGTCTGGTGGCGCGCTCCGTGCTGCTGTGGCTGGCGGTGATCGCCGCCGCGAGCGCAACGCTCGCCGGATTGAAGGCCATCGGACATGCTTGAGCACGGAGGGCTGCTGCGCCGGGCAAGCGCCCGTTACGGCATCGCCCTCGAGCGCTGGCTCGATCTGTCGACCGGGATCAATCCCAGGTCGTGGGCGGGGGAGCCGCCGCCGGGCGAGGCCTGGCGCCGATTGCCGGAAGAGGAGGACGGGCTCGCGCAAGCCGCACGGGAATACTACGGTGCGCCGGGCGCGCTGCCGACCGCGGGGTCCCAGGCTGCCATCCTCAACCTGCCGCGCCTGCGCGCACGGTGCCGCGTGGGCGTGTTGACTCCCGGCTATGCCGAGCACGCGGCACGCTGGCGCGAAGCCGGCCACGATGTCGTGCCCGTGGCGCCGTCCGACTGCGCGGGCGCCGCACTTGACGTGCTGGTGCTGATCAATCCGAACAACCCGACCGGCCACCGCTTCACGCGCGCACAGCTTCTCGACTTGCACGGGCAGCTCGCTGCGCAGCACGGCTGGCTGGTGATCGACGAAGCCTTCGCGGACGCCGATCCGAAGGACAGCCTGGCGCGCGAGACGCATCGCGAGGGCCTCGTGGTGCTGAGGTCGCTCGGCAAGTTCTTCGGGCTCGCCGGCGCCCGCGTAGGATTCGTGCTCGCGGCCGACTCGCTGTGCCAGGCGCTCGCGGAGCGGCTGGGCCCATGGGCCGTCGCGGGTCCCTCGCGCGCCGTCGCGATCGGAGCGTTGCGCGACCGGCGGTGGCAGGCCAAGACCCGGCGGCGGCTGCGCGCCGATGCCGAACGGCTCGCCGAGCTGCTGCACAGGTGCGCGCTGGAGCCCGCCGGCGGCTGCGATCTGTTTCAATGGGCGCCGACCCCGCATGCCGCACTCATCCACGATCATCTTGCCCGCAGCGGCATTCTTTGCCGACTGTTTGACACCCCCTCGGGCCTGCGCTTCGGCCTGCCGGGCGCCGAGGAGGACTGGCGGCGCCTGGAGGCGGCCTTGCGCTCCGCCCCGAGCGAGGCGCGCGCATGAGCGCCCGCACTCTCATGATCCAGGGCACGACCTCCGATGCCGGCAAGAGCACGTTGGTGGCGGGACTGTGCCGCATCCTGAGGCGGCGCGGCGTGCGCGTGGCGCCCTTCAAGCCGCAGAACATGGCGTTGAACAGCGCTGTGGGCACGGACGGAGGCGAGCTCGGCCGTGCGCAGGCGCTGCAGGCGCAGGCGGCCGGCATCGCGCCCACGGTGGACCTGAACCCGGTGCTGCTCAAGCCGAGCACCGACCGGCGCGCCCAGGTCATCATCCACGGCCAGCCGATCGGCGACATGGACGCCGCCGAATTCCACCGCTTCAAGCCGCAGGCGTTCGAAGCGGTGCTCGCCTCCTACGGCAGGCTGCGGGACACCTACGATGCCATCATCGTCGAGGGCGCAGGCTCGCCGGCGGAAATCAACCTGCGCGAGGGCGATATCGCCAATATGGGATTTGCCGAGGCGGTCGATTGCCCGGTCGCGCTGGTGGCCGACATCGAGCGCGGCGGAGTATTCGCGCACATCGCCGGCACGCTCGCCCTGCTGAGCGAGAGCGAGCGCGCCCGGATGACCGGGTTTCTCATCAACCGCTTCCGCGGCGACGGGCGACTGCTCGAGCCGGGCCTCGCGTGGCTCACCCGTCACACCGGCAAGCCCTCGTTCGGCGTATTGCCCTACCTCGCTGATCTCAGGCTCGATGCGGAGGACAGCCTGAGCCGCCTGTCTTCCGTTGCCACGCACGGCCCGTCGGACTCTGCCGCGCTGCGCATCGTCGTCCCGTTGACACCAAAGATCTGCAACCACACCGATTTCGAGCCGCTTGCCTCCCATCCGCAGGTCGATCTGTGTTATGTCCGGCATGAGCCTGCGCCGCCCGCGGATCTGGTGATCCTGCCCGGCTCGAAAGCGGTACGGCCCGATCTCGACTGGCTGCGCGAGCGCGGCTGGCCCGAGTACATCGAGCGGCACCTGCGCTACGGCGGGCGGGTGATGGGGATCTGTGGCGGGCTGCAGATGCTCGGGCGGCGGATCGCCGATCCCGAGGGCGTCGAGGGCGCAGCGGGCGAGAGCGAAGGCCTCGGGTGGCTCGATCTGACAACCACGCTCCTGCCCGGCAAGCGACTGTGCAATGTGACCGGCCGGCTGGCGCTCGCCGATGCGCCCGTGCGAGGCTACGAGATCCACATGGGCCGAACCCTCGGCCCGGCTCTCGAGCGGCCCGCCGTATGGCTCGACAACGGGGCACCCGATGGAGCGATGTCGGCCGACGGGAGGATCCTCGCCACCTATCTGCACGGAATATTCGAGGAGCCTGCGGCCTGCGCGGGACTGTTGCGCTGGGCGGGCCTGAGCGAGCCGCAGCCGGTCGATCACGCCGCGCGGCGCGAGCGGATGCTCGATCGCCTGGCGGAGGCCATCGAAGGCTCCTGCGATCTCAAGGGGCTGCTCGCGCCGCTCGCCTGATCCCTGCGGCCGATCGGCCTACTTCGAGGCCGCGTGGTACTCGCGGCGGATGCGCGCAAGATCCACGGCGGGCTTGGGATATTTCAGGCCCAGGCCCTCGAGGTGCTCGACCACGATGCGCGCCACGGCGAGATTGCGGAACCACTTGTGATTGCCCGGGATCACGAACCACGGCGCATGAGCGGTGCTGCAGCGCGACAAGGCCTCCTCATAGGCGGCCATGTACTGCGGCCAGAGCTTGCGCTCTGCGTAGTCCGCCTCGCTGATCTTCCAGTGCTTGGTCGGATCATCGAGCCGGGCCTTGAAGCGGGACAGCTGCTCCTCGCTCGAGATGTGCAGGTAGAACTTCAGGATCTGTGTGCCGTTGTCGGCAAGCACGCGCTCGAACTCGTTGATCCGCTCATAGCGGGCCGACCAGACCTCCTTGGGCACCAGCTCGTGCACGCGCACGATGAGCACATCCTCGTAGTGGGAGCGATTGAAGATGACCACCTCGCCGCGTGCCGGCGCCACCCGGTGCGCCCGCCACAGGAAATCATGCGAGGCCTCTTCCGCCGAAGGCTGCCGGAAATGGGCCACCCGGCAGCCCTGGGGATTCATGGCGCCGAGCACGTGATTGATGACGCCGTCCTTGCCGCCCGTATCGGTCGCCTGCAGGCAGATCAGCAGCGAGCGTCGGTGCTCGACATAAAGCAGCTCTTGCAGCTCCCAGAGCCTCTTGCGGTATCGCTCGATCTCCGCGGCGGCATCCTCGTGGCTCTCGTGCCGTCCCTTGAACGCCGGGTCGACCTGCGCGAGCCTCACGCGGGCTCCGGGCTCGATCTTGAATTGCCCCATGTAGTTCATGGCCTAGCTCGTACACCCGCGCTCCCGCACCGTCGATACGCAAGAGCCGCAGCCGCGGTCAGCCGCGCCGAGTGGCGCCGGCGATGAAGGCATCGATGTTGTGCGCCAGCTGCGGCAGCACGGCGGGATTGAGGTAAAGCATGTGCCCGACGGGATAGTAGTACTCGTGGATGTTCTTCTCGAGCGATGCGGGCAGCCCCATGTGCGCGATGGTGTAGTGAGTCGCGAAGAACGGCGTCGCCATGTCGAACCAGCCGTTATTGAGCATGAGCCGCATGCCGGGATCGTTGCTCATCGCCCGGGCCAGCGCCGGCGCCACGTTGTTCACGTGCATCACGCTCTGGTTGGTGCCCACGCCCTGGTCAAGCTCGCTGAGCGGCGGCTGGTAGCGGCCCCAGTCCCAGGCTTTGAATGCCGCGGCGCTGCTCTGCACGTACAGGCGCTCGCTGTGGTAGTGGAGCCCGTGCTGCAGGTACTCATCGAAGCCGGCGCTCAACACACCCCAGAGCGCGGTGGTGGCAGCGCCGGCGGCCGAGTCGCCCTGCTCCGTCATCAGAGGTTGCAGCTCCGGCGTGGTAAAGCGCGCATCGAAACGCGCGGTGCTCGTGGCGCTGCCCAGCAGGCGCCGTTGGAACACCGACAGCGGGATACGAAGGTTCGCCCGCTCCCACAGCGTGGCCGGCAAGCCGGTATAGCGGGCGAGCCGGGCGGCGAGCTGCGCCTTCTGCTTCGCCGGCAGGGCCGAGCCCTCGAACAGAGCCTGCGCATACGAGCCGCCGGCGAAGCGCTCGACCCGGCTCACCAGAGCCGCAAGATCCGGTGGCTGCGGGTCGAGCCGATGATGGTACCAGGCCACCGCCGCGTAGGAGGGCAGGTACAGCTCGTAGGGCAGGTCGTTGCCCGGTGTGAAGTTCAACGTCGGGAAATCCAGCACCGTCGAGCAAAGAATTACCCCATCGAGATAGACCCCCTGGCCCACCAAGTCCTGAGCCAATACCGCCGAGCGCGTGGTGCCGTAGCTCTCGCCCAGCAGGAACTTGGGGGATTCGAAGCGGCCGTATTGTTGGATGTAGCGCTCGATGAATTGAGTAAAGGCTTGGGCATCGGCATTGATGCCGTAGAACATCGCCGGCTTGCCGGCGCCGACGATGCGGCTGTAGCCGGTGCCCACCGCGTCGATGAACACCAGGTCGGTCGATTTGAGGATGCTGTAGTGGTTGGGCACCAGGCGATAGGGCGGCTGCTCGGCCTCGATCTGCCCCGGCGCCGGCCACTCGAGGCGGCGCGGCCCGAAGCCGCCGACGTCAACCAACGCCGAAGCGAAGCCCGGCCCTCCGTTGTAAGCGAAAGTGACGGGGCGCTTGCCCGGATCGCGCACGCCGTCCTTGGTATAGGCGACGTAGAACATGCTGGCCGTGGGCTCACCGGCCTGGTTGCGCAGAATGATCGTGCCGGCCGTGGCGGTATAGGCGATGCGCCGGCCGTCGATCACCACGCTGCCGCGGGTGATCACGGTTCTTGCCTTGGGCGCCGCGGGCACGGCGCCGTGCTTCGCCGCAGCACGCGCAGCGAAGCACACGGGCGCCAGTGCCAACGCGGCAGTGGTGAGAAACGCTGTGAGAGTTCGTCGCACGCGGGGGCTCCTTTGCGATTCGAAGTGTTCTGCGGAGGCTCGCGCGATCCTACGCCGCGCGGGCCGGCGGGTCGAGCCGATGCAGGGCGGAGGTGATGTCGGCCGGCAAGACCTGCCGATCACCGGCGCGCTATCCCATCGAAAACCCGGCCGCGACCGCGGGCGGGACCATGCGGCAGTCCTTCTTCCACTGCTTCGCCGCCTCAGCATTGCCGCGCAGCCCGCGGGCGATCACCGCGCCCTGAAATGCAACCGCCAGTGTATGCAGGTCGCCTTTGCACTCGCGCAGCACCGTCCATGCGCTTGCACACGCTTCCTGAACGCGCCGCTGCGATTCGGGGCCCGCGAGTGACTTCTTGACCATGCGCGCCTCCTGTAGACGCTTCCTGAAAGAGCCGCCGCGCCAGGGCCGCCAGGATGCGGCCTTTTCCCCCGCCGGGATCAGCGGCAAGGTATGCGCGGCAGGTTCGTATGTCAGGTCAGGCCGTTGCCTCGCGCATCGGTGCAATCTTCGGGCGACGCTTCTTTTCGGCGTGCCACAGGTCGTAGGCGGTCTGCATATTGAGCCACGATTCCGCCGAGCCGCCGAGTGCGGTAGCAAGCCGGATTGCAAGCTCCGCGCTCACCGCAGCGCGTCCATTGACTACGCGGGAGAGCGCCACGCGAGACACGCGCAGCCGCTTGGCAAACTCGGTCACGGTGATGCCGCCGTCCTTGCGCAGCACGGTATCCGCCAGGACCGCGCCGGGATGCGGGGGGTTGTACATGCGAGTCATGAGTGTCTCCGTCAGTGATAGTCCTGATAATCGACCAGCACGGCATCCTTGCCCTCGAACTTGAACGTGAGCCGCCAATTGCCGCTCACCGAAACCGCGTAGTGCCCGGCAAGGTCACCGTGCAATCCGTGAAAGCGCCAATCGGGCATGTTCATATCGTCCGGGCAGATCGCCCCATCTAGGCGGCCAAGCTGCACATTCAGCCGCTTGGCGTGTTCAGGCCGGATGCCGGCCTTGGAGCCAGTCCGGAAGAACCGCTCAAGGCCGTCATGCCGGAAGCTTCTAATCATGCTCTAGCGTATCGCGTAACGATACGCGATGCAATGGTAGGCGTTCGGATGATTCAGGCAGCGCCGCCGGGTCGACGAAACGGCACCACGTTTGCGCCAGTGCGAAGCGCGTCCAGATAGTCGCTCCACGATTGCATCATTGCCCGCCGCTCGGGCAGGCGGGGCGCGCGGTGGTAGATCGCCCATTGCTTAAGTCCCGGTGCGCCAACTGCAACTCGATGATGTCGGGCGGGTGCCCTTGTTCGTTTAGCGCCGTGCTCGCCATCGCGCGGAATCCATGCGGCACGATGCGATCAGGACCGTATCCCAGCCGGCGCAGGGCTTGCCCCAGGGTGGCATCGGATATCGGCTTGCCGGCCACCAGACCGGGAAACAGCAGACCGTGTGCGTTGGTCCCGGTGATGCCGCGCAGTTCCTTGAGCAGTCCCGCCGCTTGAATCGACAGTGGCACCAGATGTTCGCCGGGATTCTTGCGGCGCATCTTCATGCGCTCGCCGGGTATGCGCCAAAGCGGCTCGGGTCCGTCCAGATCGAATTCAGGTCAGCGGGCGTTGCGCGGCTCGCCGGGTCGAGTGAACACGTGCGGAAGGATGCGCAGGCAGCAGACCGTGCTCGGGTCGCCAGCGTAACCGTGGATCGCCTTCATCAGATCGGCAATCTCGGCAGGACGGGTCAAGGTCGAGTATTTCGTCGCTTGCGCCTCCGTCGGCACGTCGCCCAGGTCGGCGGCCACGTCGCCGCTCGGCCTCTCCCAGCGCCACGCCGTAGCGCAGCACGCGGCGGGCATTCTCGGCGTGCCCCTCGGCCTCGATGCCGAGCACCACGGGCCGAATGTCCGCCGGGGATGGTGGGTGCTGAGGGACTCGAACCCCCGACATTCGCCGTGTAAAGGCGACGCTCTACCAGCTGAGCTAAGCACCCTTATTCAATTGGCGGAAATCGCCGAGGCGATTTCCGCAAGACCCCACACATCTCCCGCGCGCTTGGGATCGGCCCTGCGCGCGCTGGACCGCGCCAACTCAAGGGGCGATCTCCGCAAGACCCCACACATCTCCCGCGCGCTTGGGATCGGCCCTGCGCGCGCTGGACCGCGCCAACTCAAGAGGCGATTTCCGCAAGACCCCACGCCTTCCCGTGCGCTGCGCGCAGGACTTACGAGGTTCGCTGAGCGAACCTCGTACCTGCTGCGGCGCTTCGCGCCGGGAAAGAGCGACGTCCGATACCGCTCCGGTCAATGCGCGGGGACGGTCTGCTTGCGCCCGTTGCGCCGGCCGCGCCGGGCGGTCTCTGCCACCGCCTCCGGCGCCGGAGGCGGCGCGGTCTGCGGCAGCGGCACGGGCTGTTGGGTCAGCGACAACCCGAGCACCTCGTCGATCCACTTGACCGGCTTGATCTCGAGATTGCCCTTGATGTTGTCCGGGATCTCGACCAGGTCCTTCTGGTTCTCATCCGGAATCAGCACCGTCTTGATGCCCCCGCGGTGCGCGGCCAGAAGCTTCTCCTTCAGCCCGCCGATCGGCAGCACTTCCCCGCGCAGGGTGATCTCCCCGGTCATGGCCACATCCGAGCGCACCGGAATCCGGGTGAGCGCCGAGACCAGCGCCGTGCACATGCCGATGCCGGCACTCGGGCCGTCCTTGGGAGTTGCTCCCTCGGGGATGTGCAGGTGCACATCGTGCTTTTGGTAAAACTCGGGCTCGAGCCCGAGCACCTGCGCGCGGGAGCGCACCACGGTCATTGCAGCCTGAATCGACTCCTGCATCACTTCCCCGAGCTGCCCGGTGTGCTGGAGCTTGCCCTTGCCCGGCACCACGGCCGCCTCGATGGTGAGCAGCTCGCCGCCGACCTCCGTCCAGGCGAGCCCCGTGACCTGCCCGATGCGGTTCTCGTCCTCGGCCTTGCCGTAGCGGAAACGGCGCACCCCGAGGAACTTGTCGAGATTGCGCGGCGTGACGGTGACCTGGGTCTCGTCCTTCTTGTGCAGCAACATCTGCTTGACGGCCTTGCGGCAGATCTTGGCGATCTCCCGCTCCAGGTTGCGCACGCCGGCCTCACGCGTGTAGTAGCGCACGATATCAAGCAGAGCGGCGTCGGAGGTCCTCAGCTCATCGTCCTTCAGTCCGTTGCTCTTCATCTGCTTCGGCACCAGATAGCGCCGCGCGATGTTCATCTTTTCGTCCTCGGTGTAGCCGGGGAGGCGAATCACCTCCATGCGATCGAGGAGCGGCGCCGGGATGTTCATACTGTTCGCCGTGCAGACGAACATCACTTCCGAGAGGTCGAGATCGACCTCGAGATAGTGATCGTTGAAAGTCGAGTTCTGTTCCGGGTCGAGCACCTCGAGCAGCGCCGAGGAGGGGTCGCCGCGGAAGTCCATCGACATCTTGTCGACCTCGTCGAGCAGGAACAGCGGGTTGTGCACCCCGGCCTTCGCCATATTCTGCACGATCTTTCCCGGAAGAGAGCCGATGTACGTGCGTCTATGCCCGCGAATCTCGGCCTCATCGCGCACTCCGCCCAGGGACATGCGCACGAACTTTCGGTTGGTGGCCCGCGCGATGCTCTGACCGAGGGAGGTCTTGCCCACCCCCGGCGGACCGACCAGGCACAGGATCGGCCCCTTGAGCTTCTCGACCCTCTGCTGCACGGCGAGGTATTCGACGATGCGCTCCTTGACCTTCTCGAGCCCGTAATGATCTTCCTCGAGCACCTGCTCGGCCTTGGCGATGTCCTTCAGGATCTTGGTGCGTTTCTTCCACGGCACCTTCACCAGCCAGTCGATGTAGTTGCGCACCACCGTTGCCTCGGCGGACATCGGCGACATCATCTTGAGCTTGTTGAGCTCGCTGCTCGCCTTGTCGCGCGCCTCCTTGGGCATGCCGGCGCGGGCGATCTTGCCCTCGAGCTCGGACAGCTCATTGCCGCCCTCGTCCATCTCACCGAGTTCCTTCTGGATGGCCTTCATCTGCTCGTTGAGGTAGTACTCGCGCTGGCTCTTCTCCATCTGAGCCTTGACCCGTCCGCGGATGCGCTTCTCGATCTGCAGCACATCGAGCTCGCCCTCGATGGCGACCAGGATGTGCTCGAGGCGCTTTTTGACATCGAGGATCTCGAGCACCTTCTGCTTCTCGGCAAGCTTGACCGACATGTGCGCGGCCACCGTGTCGGCCAGGCGCCCGGCCTGCTCAATCCCGGCGAGCGCGGTCAGCACCTCCGGCGGGACTTTCTTGTTGAGCTTGACATACTGCTCGAACTGCGAAATCACCGAGCGCGCCATCACGTCCATCTCGCGCTCGTCGTAGGGCTCGGCATCGGGCAGCAGCTCGATCTCCGCCGAGTAGTAGTCCCCCGCGGTAAGGCGGTCGATGCGGGCACGATCGACCCCCTCGACCAGCACCTTCACCGTGCCGTCGGGCAGTTTCAGCAACTGCAAAATAGTGGCCACCGTACCGACGCGATACAGGTCATCGCCCTTGGGATCATCGATGTCGGCCTGCTTCTGCGCGACCAGCATGATGCGCCGGTCGGTACGCATGGCCACATCGAGCGCTTGGATGGATTTCTCCCGGCCGACGAACAGCGGGATCACCATGTGCGGATAGACGACGACGTCCCGCAACGGCAATACCGGCACGCCTCGCTGGGCGTCGCTTGACAGCTGGGGGACTGAGCTGGTTTCAGACACGCTCGAACTCTCTATTTCAATGGCGAAAATCGCCGAGGCGACTCCCGCAAGACCCTACACGACTGCCGCAGGCTGCCCTGGCGGACACATCGCACTGGCCTTCCCTGGCTGCAGTGCACCGTTTCCCAGCGCCACTTCCGGACTTTGCGGTTGCGGCTCTCAGAGACCCGCGCAATCCAGCGCGGCCGTTCGTTGCTGCACAGCTCACCGTCTGCGTCGTGCCGGGCACGATCCCCGTACGCCGCCCGGCGGAAAAACAATCTTAATGCCCTGCGGCCCGCCGCGGCTCCTCGGTGCCCGTGGATCGCCCTTCCTCCGAGCGATACACCACGTAAGGCTGCGTGGCGCCCTCGATCACCGTCTCATCGACCACGACCTTGGCCACATCACGCAGCGTCGGCAGGTCGTACATGGTGTCGAGCAGCACAGTCTCAAGTATGGTGCGCAGGCCCCGCGCGCCGGTCTTGCGCTGCATGGCGCGGTGCGCCACCGCCCGCAACGCATCCTCACGAAACTCGAGCTCAGCGCCCTCCATCTCGAACAGCCGCCGGTACTGCTTGGTGAGCGCGTTCTTCGGCTGGGTCAGGATCGACACCAGCGCGCCCTCATCGAGCTCATCGAGCGTCGCCACGACAGGAAGCCTGCCGACGAATTCCGGGATCAGGCCATACTTGATGAGATCCTCGGGCTCGACGTCGTGAAACAGATCGCTGCCGTGCGGACGCGCATTGGCGGTGCGCACCTCGGAGGTGAAGCCGATGCCGCTTTTCTGCGTGCGGTTGAGGATGATCTTCTCCAGGCCCGCAAACGCCCCGCCGCAGATGAACAGGATGTTGCTGGTGTCGACCTGCAGGAACTCCTGCTGCGGATGCTTGCGTCCGCCCTGCGGCGGCACCGAGGCAATGGTGCCCTCGATGAGCTTGAGCAGCGCCTGCTGCACCCCCTCTCCGGAGACATCGCGTGTGATCGACGGATTGTCCGACTTGCGCGAGATCTTGTCGATCTCATCGATGTAGACGATGCCCGTCTGCGCCTTCTCGACGTCGTAGTCGCACTTCTGCAGAAGCTTCTGGATGATGTTCTCGACATCCTCGCCAACGTACCCCGCCTCGGTGAGCGTGGTGGCATCGGCGATGGTGAACGGCACATTGAGCAGCCGCGCCAGCGTCTCGGCGAGCAGGGTCTTGCCGCAGCCGGTCGGACCGATGAGCAGGATATTGCTCTTGGCGATCTCGACATCCTCCTTGGACCGGGCGCCGCCCGAGCGGGTCTGCAGCCGCTTGTAGTGGTTGTAGACGGCCACCGAGAGCACCTTCTTGGCCCGCTCCTGGCCGATCACGTACTCATCGAGCACCTTCTTGATCTCGTGGGGCTTCGGCAGCTTGTCCCGAGCGCGCTCCGCGCGATCTTCGAGCTCTTCGCGGATGATGTCGTTGCAGAGCTCGACACACTCGTCGCACACGAATACCGAGGGGCCGGCGATGAGTTTGCGTACCTCATGCTGGCTCTTCCCGCAGAAGGAACAATAGAGGAGCTTGCCGTCGTCGTGGCGGCCGCGGGAATCGTCACTCATTTTAAAAAGCCCTCAAGAGGCATGGCATTCATCATATTCCGGAGACGTCACGCACAGCGTCCAAAGGCCCGCGGTGCACCGGAAGTGACGTCTTTCTTATAGCACGCGCTCCGGCCGCGAGGCAAAGCACCGGCGCACGGCCAAATCGTTGTCTGAGCGGGATTTGTTTGACGCACTTCACCCTTGCGGTACGCGCCAAGGCTTTGGTGTTCACGCCTGGGGAGAGGTGCCTGCGGCGAAGCAGGCCCGACCGGAGATCTGGTGTAATGTACAGTACAAAAAAGGATTGCGCCGGTCAGCGAGCCAGCGCCTCTGGGGAGGAAATCCGGCAAGGATTGCGCGCAAGGGAATCGAGTCTCATCAGCAACATTCTTCCGCCTTCGCCCAGAGGGCGTCGATTCGTGCAGGGCAGACAGCACGGGGATCGGTCCCCCGCGCAGCATGCCATGAGCGGAAAGATGGGGACGGCTAGGCCGGTTTTCCAGGCGCCGCACCGTCTGCGCGCTTCTCGAGCACCTTGTCGATCAAGCCGTAGCGCACCGCCTCCTGCCAATCCATGAACCGGTCCCGGTCCGTATCCTGCTTGATGCGATCGACGCTCTGGCCCGTATGCTTGGCGTAGATCAAGTTCAGCCGTTCTCTCGTCTCGAGAATCTCCCTCACATGGATTTCCATGTCGGTCGCCTGGCCCTGAACGCCGCCCAAGGGCTGGTGGATCATGATCCGGGCGTGCGGCAGGCAGAAGCGCTTGCCGGCAGCTCCGCCGGCGAGCAGGATCGAGCCCATGCTCGCCGCCTGGCCGATGCAGATGGTGCTGACATCGGGCTTCACGAACTGCATGGTGTCGTAGATCGCCAGTCCCGAACTCACCACTCCGCCGGGTGAATTGATGTACAGCGCGATGTCCTTCTCGGGGTTCTCCGACTCGAGGAACAGCAGCTGCGCCACCACGACGTTGGCGACATAATCGTCTATCTGGCCGACGACGAACACGACACGCTCCTTGAGCAGCCGGGAGTAGATGTCGTAGGAGCGCTCGCCGCGGGCCGTCTGCTCGACGACGATGGGGACGAGATTCAGTGCGCGTTCGTTCATGGTCGGATCTCCACGCTTGCCGCCATTACGCAATGGCATCGCTGCCGCACGCAAGGCCGCTGTCTTGAGAGTCGTCCAGCCGTTCGCCGGGTGCGGTGAACGGCCGGCGGTCGCTCGATGCTATGCATCTCGCCCAAAGCCGGTGACCTCCTGGAAGCTCATCGGCCGGTCCGTCACCTTGGCCCGTGCAAGAAACCAGTCGATTACCTGCTCCTCGAGCACCGCTGATTCGATCTGCCGCATGGCCTCACGGCTGCGCTGATAGGTCGCGCGCGCCTCCTCGGGATTCGGATAGGTCGTCGAGAGATCCTCGAGACGCTCCTGCACCTTGATCGGGTCGACCTTGAGTCCCTCCGCCCGAATGACCTGGCCCAGGATCAGACCCAAGGCGGCGCGCTTGCGCGCCGGCGCCTCGAACGGCTCGCGAGGCGGCAGCTGCGACACATCTCGCACACCCATCTGGCGCGCCGCATCGAGCTGCATCTGCTGAACTTGCTCGTCGATGAGCGTACGCGGTACGTCGATCGGATTCTGCTCATGCAGCGCATCGAGCACCTGCGCGCGCAGACGCCCCTGGATCAGGTCTGCAAGCTCCCGCTCCATGCTCTTTCGCACCTCGGCCCGCAGCGCCTCCACGCCATTTTCTTCGACCCCGAATGCCTTGCAGAATTCCTCGTCCACCGCAGGAAGCGAGTGCTCCTCGACTCGCTTGACGCTCACGGAGAGTTCCGCACTTCTCCCGGCCAGTGTCTTGTTGGCAAGATCGGCCGGAAAGCTCACGGTCACGGCGCGGGTCTCACCGGCGCGGGCCCCCTTGAGCGCCTCCTGCAGCTCGGGCCGCGCCTCCTGGCTGCCGAGCACGAGAGCCACATCCTGGGCCTCGCCCCCTTCAAAGGGCTCTCCGTCCATCAGGCCACTGTAGTCTACGATCACCCGGTCGGTCTCCCGGGCCTCGCGCTCGACCGTGGTGAACACCGGGCGCTGCTTGCGCATGCTCTCGATCATGGCATCCACATCGGCCTCGCCGACCTCGGCGGTCGGCCGCGAGATTTCGGTGCCCTCGGGTGTCTTGACCTGGATCTCGGGCATCACCTCGAAAACGGCCGCGTACTTCAGGTCCGCACCCGGCGCCACCGCAATCGGCTCGATGCGCGGTCCACCGGCAGGCGTCAGATTCTGCTCCCGTAGCGCCGCGGTGAGCGAGCTGCGGATCAGATGATCGACGACTTCCGCATGCACCTGCTCGCCGAATTGCTTGCGGATCACGGGCATTGGGGCTTTGCCGGGGCGAAAGCCTTTCAGGCGCGCCGAGCGGGCGACCTTCTTCAGTCGCTGCTCGAACTCCTGGGTCACCTCGGCGGCGGATACGGCCACCTCGAGCCGACGCTCGAGAGCTCCGCGGGCGGACAAAGAAACCTGCATTCCTAAACCTCAAAGCTGTGGGACGCGCACGAGCCGCCGGCACGGTGGAAAATCCGGCCTCGAACCAGGCGCAAAGCGCAAACTTCCAGGAGACTCAAGGAGTTATACGCGGCAGCCATGCGGGACTGAGCATTTTGCCACAGCGCCCGTCCCTTGGCACGCGCGATCGCAAGAACTCTACCCCCCCCTTCCGGGCACGTCCTCTAGACCACCCCCGCCATGCCCGATGGGGTGCTGCGGCAAGGCCGTCTCGGAGCGCAGCCGCCCGTCCGGCCAGGCACGCCTCCGACACGCAATCCTTGCACCCGGGCGAGCACTCTTCTGCGGCCGACGCGTCTAATAACGACACTACGATGTTTCTCGAGCAAGCGATATGGTGCGAAAGGAGAGACTCGAACTCTCACGGGTTACCCCACTGGATCCTAAGTCCAGCGCGTCTACCAGTTCCGCCACTTTCGCGCCTGCCGCCGCAAGCCGGCCTGGAAGGAGCGATTATAGCGGGACATCCGCTCCCGGCTCGGCGGGCGGTGCCGGGCGCGGCGGCCCCCTCGCGACCGAGCCGGGGCGCGGTTGCCGGAATCTGTCCCACGTCACTCTTTTAGGAAAATACTTAGAGACTTGTCGGCACAGTCGGAGCAAATGATGATGCGCCATGACCGCTGATCCTTCGAAGCTCAATGACGATAGCCGGCGGCTGCACGACCGGCTGCTGCACGTTTCGCGTCTTGCCGCCGTCGGTGAGATGGCCGCCGGCATCGCACACGAGCTCAACCAGCCGCTCGCCGCCGTCGCCAACTATGCTCAGGCCTGCGAGCGGCTGCTCGGACTGCCCGATCCGGACCTCGAGGAAGTCCGCGATGCGCTGCGCCAGATCACCGCGCAGGCGGTACGGGCCGGCGACATCATCAACCGGCTGCGCGGCCTCACTCGAGCCCGCGGGGCCCGTGGCGAGCCCACCGACGTCAACTCCTTGATCCGCGAGCTCGCCGATCTGATCGAGTCCGACGCCCGCCATCACCAGGCGCGCTGCCGCATCGAGCTCACAGACGGTCTGCCCCCGCTCGTGCTCGACCGCGCCCAGATCCAGCAGGTCGTCCTCGCCTTGGTGCGCAACGCCCTCGAGGCGCTTGCCGAAGTGCCGGCCCCTTCGCGCGAAGTGGTGGTCCGAACCGCCCGAGCCCGGGACGGCGACATCACGATCCTCGTCTGCGACAACGGGCCGGGTATCGCACCGACCGTCGCCCAACGGCTCTTCGACCCGTTCTGTACGACCAAGCCGGCCGGTACCGGGCTGGGTCTGGCCAGCAGCCGCACCATCGCGCGTGCGCACGGCGGCACGCTCGAGCACCGGCCCAATACGCCAAACGGCGCATGCTTCGAGCTGAATCTGCCCTCGCAGCGCTAGTAGGCCGGCTCGGGTGCCGGGACAGGCAATCCCGGACGGCAGCAGCAAACCTGGAGCCGGAGCTGGGGTAGACTGCCGACTCGAGACAAGCGGAGATCTTGTGTCCACACTGTTCCTGCCCCCGGGGGCTGCGCGCGGCGCACGCCTCTCTCCGGCCCTGCGTCGGGCACTTGCCGGCCTTGCCGCGCTCGCCATTGCTCTGCCGGCCTGCGCAGCCGCTGCAGCGCCGCGCGCCTCGAGCCTGCCTCTGCCACCGGCGCTTCAGGCGCTCGCCCGGTCCGGGAAGGTAAAAATCCTGAGCCGCTTCCCGACCGCCGTAGCGGGCCTGGCGGGCTACGTGGTGCGCTATGAGGGCAGTACGGAAGTGGTTTACGGCGAGCGGGGCTACCTCTTCGTCGGAGAGCTGATCTCACCGAAGAGCGCGGATCTGAACTCCCGATACCGGGCTCGCTATGCGCCCACTCCCGATTACGGGGCAGTGATCCGCCGTCTCGATCGCGGCGGGCATCTGATTACCGAGGGCCCGGCCGATGCTCCCACGATTTACGCCATCATCGATCCCAACTGCAGCTTCTGCTACCGCTTCTACCACATGGCCGAGCCGCTGATCGGCGCCGGCCGGCTGCAGGTGCGCTGGGTGCTGGTTGGGTTTCTGGAGTCCACGAGCCGGGCACGCGCCGCGGCGATCCTGACGGCCGCGCATCCTCGGCTGGCGCTGCGCCTCGACGAGGACCGCTTCGATGTGGCACATGAACACGGCGGTATCGCTCCGGCCAGGACGATCCCCCCCCGGATCGCCGCCGTGTTGAAAGCCCATCTGGACGCCATGAGCGACATCGGCGGTTCGGGCACACCGACATTGATGTTCCACAAGCCCAACGGGCAGTGGTCGGTCGAGGTGGGTCTGCCGCCCGAGCGCTGGCTCATGGCCTACGCGCACGCTGGTCGCCGGCGCTGAATTCATCCGGGTTTGGATTGATCCTTACCCGGATGCAGGCGCGCCTAAGTCTTTGCACGCAATGCGTTGGCGCATTCATCGACGAGCGCCCAGCCCGCCTGGGACAGCTGCACCCAGGAGGCGCGGCGATCCTCGGCCGCCGTGGTGATCTCCACCAGGCCGGCGCGCTTGAGCGCGGCACACAGCCGGCTTGCGCGCGACTGACCGAGTCCGAGCCGCTCGCGCAGCTCCCCCATCTTCACCGGGTGCTCCGCCCGAGTCCCAAGAAAGATCAATATGGGCTCGGTGAAGCCCGGCAGATGGTTGCCGTTGCCCATCCTGAGGCGCAGCAGCACCCCGAGCAGACTGTCCAGCTCGGTTTCGGCCGGATAGCTCCGCCGTGACATCGCTGCCGCAACCCCCGAGGTTGCTTCGTGTTTCTGCGTGGACAACTCTACAACAAAATGGGTCTGCTCGCCCCAAATCCCCCCTTCAAACAGCTACCCGAACGCGGCCCGCTCCAGATCCTGCGCGTCCGCAACCGCCGCCGGGACAACCGTGAAGTACACCGTTGCGCCAATTTCGGGACACGCGTCCACCCACAAGCGCCCGCCGTGGCGCTCGATGATGCGCCGGGCGAGGATGAGACCGAAAGCGCGCCAGGGGCGCGAACCGCGGCCCGTGCGCCCACCAGGGCCGATCAGACGGTCGAGCTCGGCGGGATCGAAACCCTCGCCGTTGTCACGCACGAAGCACACCGTATCCGATCCCATCGCCGCGCAGCCGATGTGAATGCCGGCCTGAGTCCCGAGGCGCGCGCGACGCCAGGCATCCTCTATCAGCACCGTGAGCAGCACCCCGAGAAGGTACGCGTCGGCCTGCACCAGAAAGCCGGCTTCGATGTGGACATCGACGCCGCGACGCGGCTCCCGCGAGCGCAGGCGCTCGACAGCCGTCGTAGCCAACGCCGTCAGATCGACGGGCCGCACGCTCATGCGCCTGCGCTCGATGTCGGCAAGCAGCAACAGCTGCCCGAGGAGCCGCCCGATCCGACGCAACTCCTCGCTCGCCTGCGCCGGCGCGCGCCGGACCGCATGCGGCGGGGAACGATGTCGCTCCATTCTCTCGGCCAGGCGCTCGGCAGCGGGCAGACGGCTGCGCAGCACATGGGACAGTCCCGCGCGGATGATCTCGAGGTCGCGCCGGGCCGTCTCGAGCCGGGTCAGGCAATCCTGCAACTGATAGTCCAACACCGCAACGCGCCGCGCGGCGCGCCGCGCCTGGTGGGATCGATGACCTTCGCTCAAAATGCCCATGAATCGCATCCTGAATCTATAACACACTGCATGAACGACCCCCGCCGCTCTTCCCTCGCCTCTTGATCTTACCCGGTTCCACCTCCAGCGGGAATCGAAGCGCTGTCGCCAAACAGCGCCATCCCGAGCGCGACGCGAAATCCGGCGCCTGGCCGCGGCGCGACCGGACCCGCGCGCGATCTCAGCCCCCACCAACACCATGCGGCCCGCCCCGCAGCCTCGCCGCCAACCTGACATTCAGCGACGAGTTTGTTTGTCATGAATCCACACCAACAGAACCATCGCCGCGATGCGCGCCACGGGCGATGTCGTGCTGGTGAGGAGGCGCGCAGCGCGGCCGGCGGCCGACCCGGCCGCCGAATGCCGCTCTCAGGCGCGCGGGCGAGCCTCGGCGCACGAGGGAGGGTCTCACCTGCGCGGCACGGGTGCGCGGATTGACTGCGCGGCCGGGGCCGCTACCATGCGCCGATGCCCGCCTCGACCTCCCGCCGCCCTTCGGCCGACGAGCCGACCGCACGCCAAGTCTGGTGGGTGCGATGGCTGTCGCGCGTGCCGCTCGGCCTGCTGTACGGGCTGGCGGGATTTCTCGGCTGGCTCGCCTTTCGCGTCTTTCCCTATCGCGACGAGGTGGTGCGCGACAACCTGTCACGCTCGTTCCCGGATTGGAGCGAGCGGCGCATGCGAGAGGTGCGCCGCAGCTATTACCAGGGCTTCGCCGACATGCTGGTCGAGGTCATCAAGTCGGCAACCCTCCCGGCCGATGAGATCCGCCGCCGTGTACGCATCCTCAATCTCGAGGCGCCCCGGGCGTACCTCTCGGGGGGGCCGGTGCTGCTCGCCGCGGCCCACCAGTGCAACTGGGAGTGGATGCTGCTCGCGCTCTCCCTGGAACTGGGATACCCGCTCGATGCCGCCTACAAGCCGCTCATCGATCCCTGGGCCGAGCGCGAGATGAGAAAAGTGCGCGGCCGCTTCGGCTGCCGCCTCATCCCCGCCAAACACCTGCTCGCCGACATCATCAAGCGGGGCAGGACCTCGCGCGCCGTGGCCATGGTCGCCGACCAGGAGCCGACCACCAGCGAGCACAAGCATTGGACGCGGTTCCTCAATCGCGACACCGCCTTCTACATGGGCCCGGAGGAGATCTCCCGCGCCACCCGCTTCCCGGTGTTCTTCATCGCCATGCGCCGAGTGCAGCGCGGCTTCTACGAGATGGAGTTCGTGCCGCTCGCGGCCCCGGGAGAATCACTCCCGCCCGGTGAGCTCACCGAGCGCTACGTGCAGCAGGTGGAGCGCCAGATCCTCGCAGCGCCCGCCGACTGGCCCTGGTCGCATAAGCGCTGGAAGCTCAAGAAATCCGTGTACGTCCGTCCAAGATCACCGAGGGTGATTTTGGACGGTCGAAGGCCGGCCCCGCAGGGGCGGGTCCCGGAAGAGGATGGGCACTAGGCGCGCCGCAGCTCCCTCGGCAGCCCGAACGTCACCTTCTCCTCCCTCCCGGCCACCTCCCGCGGCACCTCCGCCCCCCAGGCGTGCAGCTGCTCCAACACCGCACGGACCAGCACCTCGGGCGCGGATGCACCGGCCGTCAGGCCCACGCAGCGCCTGCCCTCAAACCACTCCCGGTCAAGATCCTGCGGCCCGTCGACCAGGTAGCCCGGAACTCCGGAGCGCTCGGCAAGCTCGCGCAGACGGTTGGAGTTCGAGCTCGAGCTCGAGCCGACCACGATCAGGATGTCGCACTCGGTGAGCAGCCTCTTGACCGCGTCCTGACGGTTCTGCGTCGCGTAGCAGATGTCTTCCTTGCGCGGCGTGGCGAGCTGCGGGAAGCGGCGCCGCAGCGCACCGACGATCTCCACGGTATCGTCCACCGACAGCGTCGTCTGGGTCACGAATGCGAGATTGGCCGGGTCGCTCACCGTCAGACCCTCCGCCTCCTCGACGCTCCCGACCAGAGCCATCCGTCCGCCGAAGGACGTATCGAAACGGCCCATGGTGCCCTCCACCTCCGGATGGCCCGCGTGACCGATGAGGATCACCTCACGGCCCTCGTGCGCATAGCGCTGCACCTCCATGTGCACCTTGGTCACCAGGGGGCAGGTGGCGTCGAAGACCTTCAGGCCCCGCTCCCGGGCCTCGTGCTCCACCGCGTGCGAGACGCCGTGCGCGGAGAAGATCACGGTCGCTCCGGCGGGCACATCGCACAGCTCCTCGACGAACACCGCGCCGCGCTCACGCAGCCGATCGACGACGTGGCGGTTGTGCACCACTTCGTGCCGCACGAAGATCGGCGCGCCAAACAGGTCGATAGCACGCTCGACGATGTCGATGGCACGGTCCACGCCGGCGCAGAATCCGCGGGGATTGGCTAAAAGCACTCGCATCGGGACCTCCTCATTCGGCGCGCGCGCCGCGCTCGCGCCACAAGTCGATGATCAGCAGCGCCGCGCCCACCGTGATCGCCGAGTCCGCCACGTTGAACGCCGGGAAATACGCGCCATGCCAGTGCGCCAGCACGAAGTCCACCACATGGCCGAGGCGCAGCCGGTCGATGAGGTTACCGATCGCTCCTCCCATGATGAGGGACAACGCAAGACACAGCAATCCCTGGCGGCGGGCGTCGAGCCGCCACAGATACACCGCAATCAGCACCGCCACCGCGACCGCCAGCCCCGTGAACAGCCAGCGCTGCCAGCCGGACTCGCCGGCAAGAAAGCTGAAGGCCGCTCCACTGTTGTACGTGAGAGTCAGATCGAGCACCGGCAGCAGGCGCACCGCCCCATGATAGGCGATGTGCCGGACCACCAGCTCCTTGGTCCACTGGTCGAGCGCGATCACCAGCCCCGTCACCGGCAGCCACCACAGCCCGCTTTTCCCGCGGTTCGTGCTCATACGAAGTGCCGCTCCTCGCCGGGCCCCTCGACATTGAGGACGCAGCGCCCACAGAGTTCGGGATGGACCGCATTTGCACCAACGTCCGGACGTCGTTGCCAGCAACGCACGCACTTGGGGTCCTGCGTGGGCTTGACCGCCACCCAGACCCCCTCGCGGGCAAGGCTCGCCGCCGGCACGGCATCGGCCGGGGAAGCAGTCCCGAGCCGATGCACGCGAGCATGCGAAGTGATGAAAAAGAAGCGCAGCTCCTCGCCCAGCACGCTGAATCGCCCATACTCGGCAGGGGCGCAGTAAATGTCCACCTCGGCGTCGAGCGGCGCGCCGATCGTGCCCGCATCACGCAGCTTCTCGAGCTCCCGCGTCACATCGGCGCGCAGCATCAGCAGCGCCGGCCAGTCGATCTCCGCCGCGCTCGCCTGCGGCAGCCCGTACCAGGTCGCGAGAAAAACCGACTCGGCGCGCTCGCCCGGCAGATGCCGCCAGATCTCCTCGGCGGTGAACGAGAGGATGGGCGCAAGCCAGCGCACCATGCTCTCGGCGATGTGGTACATGGCCGTCTGCGCCGAGCGGCGCGCACGACCCTCCGTCGGCGTGGTGTACATGCGGTCCTTCAGCACATCCAGGTAGAACGAGCCCAGGTCCACGCTGCAGAAGTTGTGCACCTTCTGGTAGATCAGGTGAAAGGCGTAGCGCCGATAGGCCTGCACGACCTCCCCATGCAGCGCGCCCGCGCGCTCGAGCGCCCAGCGGTCGAGGGCGAGCAGCTCCTCGGGCGGCAGCGCGTGGCGCTGAGGATCGAAGCCGTGGAGGTTGCCGAGCAAGTAGCGCACGGTGTTGCGCATGCGGCGGTAGGAATCGGCCATGCGCCTGAGGATCTCCTCCGAGACACTCATCTCGTTGGCGTAGTCGGTCGCCGATACCCACAGCCGCAGCACATCCGCCCCCAGGCTGTTCATCACCTTCTGGGGCGCCACGACGTTGCCGAGCGACTTCGACTGCTTGCGGCCCTGCTCGTCCACCGTGAACCCGTGAGTCAGCACTCCCTGGTAGGGGGCGCGCTCGTAGAGCGCCTCGGACATCAGCAGGGAGCTGTGGAACCAGCCGCGATGCTGGTCGGAGCCCTCGAGGTACAGATCGACCGGCGAGCCGATCTCACTGCGCTCGGCGCCCACGCACTCGAACGAGAGGCCGGAATCGGCCCACACGTCCATGACGTCGGTGACCTTCTCGTAACTGCCGGCCTCCGGTCCCAGCAACTGCGCCGGCTCGAGCGAGAACCAAGCCTCGATGCCCTCGCGCTCGACCCGCCGGGCGACCTCCTCGATCAGCTCCTGGGTGCGAGGATGCGGCGCGCCGGTCTCGGCATGGACGAAAAGCGCAATGGGCACGCCCCAGAGCCGCTGGCGCGAGATGCACCAGTCCGGGCGGCCCTCGATCATGCCGCGGATGCGCTGCTCGCCCCACGCGGGCGTCCAGCTCACTTTCCCGATGTCGCGCAGCGCGTGCTCGCGAAGATGATTGCGCTCCATGCCGATGAACCACTGCGGGGTGGCGCGGAAGATGACCGGGGTCTTGTGACGCCAGCAGTGCGGATAGCTGTGCGTGAGCTTGCGATGCGCCAGCAGGCGGCCGCGTCCGGCGAGCGCATCGAGCAGCACGGCGTTGGCTTCGTCGACCTTGAGTCCGGCGACGAGCGCGGTGTCGGGCAGGAAGCGCCCGTCGTTCCCGACGGGATTGACCACCGGCAGCCGGTAACGCTGACCGACCACATAGTCCTCCTGACCGTGGCCCGGCGCGGTGTGCACGGCCCCGGTGCCGGCCTCGAGCGTCACGTGCTCGCCCAGGATCACGGGCACCGCCCGATCCTGCAGGGGGTGTTGCAGCGCAAGACCCTCCAGCTCGAGCCCCTGCGCCTCCGCGAGCACCTCGTGCCCCGAAGCGCCGTAGCGCTGCAGGCAGCCCTCGAGGAGCTCGGCCGCGAGAATGAGCCGGCGCCGCCCATCGCCGATCTGCGCCTCAACCAGCGCGTAGCGGAACTCCCCGCGCAGCGCAACGGCCTGGTTGCCCGGCAGCGTCCAGGGTGTGGTGGTCCAGATGACGATGTCCACCGGATCTGCGCCCAAGCGGCCACGCCCAAGGCCGAAGCGTCGCTCGAGATCATGCAGATCGAGGACCGGGAACCCCACGTCGATGGCCGACGAGATCTTCTCGGCGTATTCAACCTCGGCCTCGGCGAGGGCGGAGCGGCAGTCGAGACACCAATGCACGGGCTTGACGCCCTTGTAAAGGTGGCCATTTGTGATGATGCGACCGAAGGCCCGGATCTGCTGCGCCTCGTACCGCGGAGACATGGTGAGGTAGGGCCGCTCCCAGTCCCCCAGGACACCCAGGCGCTTGAAGTCCGTGCGCTGCAAATCGATCTGCTCGGCGGCAAAAGCGCGGCATGCGGCGCGAAACGCGGCCGCGTCGAGCTTGCCGCCGGCGCGGCCATGCTTCTTCTCAACCTGGTGCTCGATCGGCAGACCGTGGCAGTCCCAGCCCGGGATGTAGGGCGCATCGAACCCATCGAGCGTGCGCGACTTGACGATGATGTCCTTCAGGATCTTGTTGACGGCATGACCGATGTGGATGGCCCCGTTGGCATACGGCGGACCGTCGTGCAGCACGAAGCGGGGCCGTCCGCGCGAGAACTCGCGCAGCTTCGCGTAGATGCCGCGCTCCTCCCACTCCCCCAGCATGGCCGGCTCGCGCCGGGCGAGGTCCGCCTTCATCGGGAAGGCGGTCTGGGGCAGGTTGATGGTGTGTTTGTAGTCGGTCATCAATCAAGCTTTCAGTATCGCCCGGGCCGCCCGCGCGTCCCGGTGCATTTGTGCCACGAGGGCATCGAGGTCCGCAAAGCGCTCCTCGTCACGCAGCTTCGCCACGAACTCCACCTCGATGCGCCGGCCGTACAGGTCGGCGGAAAAATCGAACACATGCACCTCCAGCAACGGCTCGCCGCCGGCCACCGTCGGGCGACGGCCGAGGCTCGCCACAGCGGGCAGCGCCTCAGACACGATGCCGTGCACCCGCACGGCGAAGATACCCTCCACCGGGGAGCGGAGCCGCTCGATCCCGAGGTTCGCCGTCGGGAAGCCGAGCCTCCTGCCCAAGCGGTTACCGCTCGCGACGCGGCCGATCATGCTGTACGGCCGTCCCAGCCACCGCCGGGCTTGCTCGAAGTCTCCCCGGGCCAGCGCGGCGCGCACCGCGCTGCTGCTCACGCGCTCCCCATCCAGGGTCACCGGCGCCACCACGTCCACCTCGAACCCCAACCGACGGCCGGCCTCCCGCAGCGCCTCGGCCGTGGCCTCGCCATTGCGCCCGAAGCGGAAGTCGTGACCCACCACGACCACCGGGGCTCGCAACTCGAGCGCCAGCAGCCGCGCGAAGTCCTCACCCGAAAGGTTGCGCAACGCCTCGCCGAAGCGCAGCACCCACACCACGTCCACGCCCAGATGCTCGAGCACCCGCCAACGCTCGCGGAACGAGGTCAGCCGGGCCGGCGCCTGCCCGGAGGCAAGGTACTCGCGCGGCATCGGCTCAAAGGTCAGCACCATGGCCGCACGGTTGAGGCGCGCCCTGTGCTCGCTCAGGCGTGCGAGCAACGCCTGGTGTCCGAGGTGGATACCATCGAAGGTCCCGATGGTGACCGCACAGCCCCGCCGGTGGTCGCTTAAGCCCGTCAGTCCGCGAATGAGCTCCATCAGCCGCCCGAGCCGCCACCGATGCATCGATTGACACAAAAGGCCATACAGAATACAGGATTTGCTGGACGGACGAGGTCCGTCGGTCGCATGGCAAGGATACCGCTCACGCCAGCTTACCCCACCACCATTGACAAAGGTGGCCTGCCTGCGCAGACTACCGGCCCCCCGCGACGGGGACCTCAGAAATTTAGGTAGACGGAGAGCCTGTGGCCAACACCAAGTCCGCCGAAAAGGCGGCTCGCCAAGCCGAAAAACACCGTGCCCGCAATGTGGCACTGCGCTCGCGCATGCGCAGCGCCGTGCGCAGCGTAAGCACAGCCATAGCCGGCGGCGACAAGCCGACTGCCGAAACGACATTCAAGGCCGCCTTGCCCGTCATCGACACGCTGGTCAACAAACGCATCATCCACCGTAACAAGGCCGCCCGGCACAAGAGCCGTCTGGCGGCGCGCATCCGGGCGATGCAATGAGGCGATGATGGACGTCAGCAAAGCGCACGTCACCTCGCCGGCCCCCTTGCCGGCACCCCTCAAGCTGAAGCCGGCTGCTCGCCGTCTGTATCTGCTCGAGCAGCTGCGGATTCGCGCGCAGCTGCAGCCTGCTCGTCCAAAAACTTCATAACCTCTTCGCAGAGTTCCTTCGTCCCGCGACCCGTGGCGCCTGAGACGAGAAACCGAGGCCCGCGATAGCGCAGCCGGCGATAAATCGTCTGCGCGCGCCGCGAGGCCTCCTGGTCAGTCATCAGATCACACTTGTTCAGCACCAGCCAGCGCGGCCGGCCGGCCAGCTCGGCGCTGAATTTCTCCAGCTCCCCAACGATGGCGCGCGCATCCGCAACCGGATCGGCCTCGGGATCGGCGATGTCCACCAGGTGCAGCAGCAACCGCGTGCGTTGCAGATGCTTCAGGAAGCGGATGCCAAGCCCAGCCCCCTCCGCTGCACCCTCGATCAGGCCCGGAATATCGGCCATGACGAAGCTGCGGTGCTCAGCGACACGGACCACACCGAGATGCGGATGCAGCGTGGTGAAGGGATAGTCCGCGACCTTCGGCCGGGCGGCCGAGACGGCGCGGATGAGCGTGGACTTGCCGGCATTGGGCAGGCCCAGCAGACCCACATCGGCGATGACCTTTAGCTCGAGCTCCAGCGTGCGCTTCTCTCCCGGCAGCCCCGGCCCGAACTGCCGAGGCGCACGGTTGGTGCTCGACTTGAATCGCTGATTGCCCCAGCCCCCCTTGCCGCCGCGGGCCACCGGCAGCACTTCACCCTCGTGAGCCAGGTCCCCCAGCACCTCGCCCGTCTCGGCGTCGCGCACCACGGTGCCCACCGGGACGGGAATGTACAGATCCTCGCCGCCTCGACCGGTGCAATCCCGGCTCGAGCCCGGCTCGCCATGCTGCGCGCGCCACGTCCGCTCGATCCGGAAGTCCGCAAGGGTATTGATGCCGGCGGCCGCTTGCAGGAACACGCTACCTCCGTGACCGCCGTCACCGCCATCGGGCCCGCCGAAGGGAACGAACTTCTCGCGGCGAAAGCTGGTGCTGCCTCGGCCACCATTGCCGGCCTGCACGCGGAGCTTCGCTTCGTCGACGAATTTCATAAGGGCTCAGAATTCGAAAGCGGTTTCCCGGCGGGCTCGCTGCTCGCGCAGGCGGGTCTGAGAGCCGTTCCCTGGGCCACACTGGCCTTGGGCAAGCCCAGGCCTTCTCAAGCCCCTCACGGCAAGGCAGGCGGGCTTCCCTGAGGACCCTTGCTCGTCCACCCACCCAGGCCCCCTCCCTGGAGGCCGGGCCACCGCCCGCGGCCGCTCGACCGGGAAATTCCGCCCTGCCGCCGCGCGACGGAATCGCGACCGGCTGGCTAGGCCTCAGCTACCGCTTCGGGCTGTACGCTGACGTAGGTGCGCTGATCGGCACCCTTGCGCCGGAACAGCACCGTGCCGGTTACCTTGGCGAACAGGGTGTGATCGGTGCCGATACCGACATTGGGGCCGGCATGCATGTGCGTGCCGCGCTGGCGGACGATGATGTTGCCGGCGAGGACATGCTCGCCGCCGAAGCGCTTCACGCCCAGTCGCTTGGAATGGGACTCGCGGCCGTTCTTGGTACTGCCGCCTGCCTTTTTGTGTGCCATGTGAGTTTCCCGAACGAAATCGCGCTCAGCCGGCGCTGATGCCGGTGACCTTCACCTCGGTGAAGGGCTGGCGATGGGTCTTCTGCCGCAAGTAGTGGGCGCGGCGCTTGAACTTCACCACCGAGACCTTGCTGCCCTTGCCGTGGCGGACCACGGTGGCGGTGACCTTGCCGCCCGCGACGAGCGGCTTGCCGAGCTTCACCTCGGCCCCTTCGCCGACGAGCAGCACCTGGTCGAACTCGACCGTGGCTCCCGGCTCCGCATCCAGTTTCTCGATGCGCAGCACCCCGTCCTGGGTCACGCGATACTGCTTTCCACCGGTGGCGATCACTGCGTACATAGGCTGGAATCGAGCGTCTTGACGAAAGGGCGGGCATTCTACTGACCGGCCCTCGGCGGGTCAAACGCTGCAAATTAAAGAGCGTGCGGCGCACGGTCCGGTCGGCTAGGATGCGCCGCTGGATCAAGGAACCTCTGAATCCCCACGTGCTCGCGGTGCCCCGTCAATCGCCTGCTGCCAGGCTCCCCGCCTCCATGACGCTGGAGGAGCTCCGTACGCTCGTCGCGGCGGATCTCGTGGGCGTCGATGAGGTCATCCGCCAGCGCCTGAAAAGCGTCGTCCCCCTGGTGGATCAGGTGGCCGAGCACATCATTGCCGGCGGCGGCAAGCGGCTGCGCCCCCTGCTGGTGGTGCTCGCCGGCCGGGCCTGCGGGCACAGGCCGATGCACATCGAGGCGGCCGCCTTCATCGAGTTCATCCATACCGCCACGCTGCTGCACGATGATGTGGTCGATGGCTCCTCGCTGCGGCGGGGACGCTACACGGCCAATGAGGTCTTCGGCAACCAGGCAAGCGTCCTGGTCGGGGATTTCGTCTACTCTCGCGCCTTTCAGATGATGGCATCGCTGGCCTCCCAGCCGGTCATGGAGATCATGGCCGAGGCGACCAACGTGATCGCCGAGGGCGAGGTCATGCAGCTCATGAACGCCCACGATCCGGATACCACCGAGCGGCGCTACCTCGAGGTCATCTACCGCAAGACGGCGAAACTGTTCGAGGCCGGCGCAAGGGTCGCCGCGGTGCTCGCGGGTGGTCCGCCATCGCTTTGCTCGGCGCTCGCCGCCTACGGGCGCCATCTCGGTACCGCCTACCAGCTCGTGGACGATGTGCTCGACTACCGCTCCAACCCGGCCGAGCGCGGCAAGAACCTGGGCGATGACTTGGCCGAAGGCAAGCCGACGCTACCGCTCATCCACGCCCTGCGCCACGGCAGCGAGGCACAGCGCGCGGCCATCCGGGCGGCTATCGAGCACGGCAGCGCCGAGCTCGAGCCCATCATCGCGGCCATCGAGGCAACCGGCGGCCTCGATTATGCCGCCCGGCTGGCGAAGGAGTCCGCTGCGCAGGCGCTCGCGGCCATCGATGCCCTGCCCGAGACCCCGTACAAGACCGGACTCACCGCCCTCGCCCGCTTCGCGGTGGAGCACACGACCTAACTGCCTGCCTTGGCGGGAGTCGGCGAGCCGTAGTCGAGTAAATCGCCGTACCACGGCTTGCCGGATCGATAAAGCGCCAAGCGCCGCTTCAGGGCGGAAAGATTCCACTCCAAAGCGTGGGCCTTGCCGATCGCCTCCCGCTCACTCTTCACCGCTTGGGTGAAATGTCCCTCGGCCGCCTGCGCGGCCGCGCGGATCTCGTACCCCGTCGGATCGACATCGACATGCGCGAAGGCCTTCCGTTCCAGCCGTAACGCGCGCGCAGGGTCGCGCACGGCGGCCTGCCGCGCCGCAGCCAGCAGCGCCGACAGATACATCTCACCCGCCACATTGCCTTGGGTTACGGCCTGGTCGAGCCATTTCCTGGCGGCGTCGATCTGCCCGGCATCCGATGCACCGTCGAGCAATCGGACCGCGAGCGCCACCTCCGCGTCGGCCTCGTGCTGCGCAGCGGCCAGATGCAGCCATCGCAACGCCTTGACCTCATCCGGCAGACACCCGCCAAAGCCGAACTGCAGGCTGGCTCCCACTTCATACTGCGCCAGGGGATCACCGGCCTGCGCAGCCCTCACGAGCCACGGCAAAAACGAGGTACGGCGCGAGCTTTGAATCTGCGGCAGACCCGCAAGCACCGTCCCATAGATCGCCTCGGCGGCCGGATCGCCTTTCACGGCCTTTTTTCGCAGACCCCAGAGGTAATCCTGCAGACGGGGATAATCGCCGGAGGACAGGTTTCGTTCGACGAATTGGAAGTCGAGCGCGCACCGGATCGGATGCCTGCGTAGCGGCCGGTGCGCGAATTTCGACATCACCACGCTGGTGCGCGCAGCGGCGTCGAATGAGCGCTCGGGTAATCCGAAAATGACCTCCGGGAGGCGTGCCGTGCCATCGGGCATCAGGGTGAATTGCACGAGCACCCGATCCTGCATGCCCCGCAGGTTGGCCCACCACGGATAGACGTCCCGGTGCATTCTTATCGGCAGGCACGCACGGTTCGACCTTGTGCCGAAGACGTTCGGCGCACCGCCGCCGGCTGGATGCCCTCCGTTGGAAGCCAGCCCCGCATGGGGATAGGTCGGCAGCAGCGTCCGATTCAGTGCCGCGGGAGTATACGGGGCGGTGATCCAGCCTGCGATTCTCCTGGACCCTGGAGCCAGCCTCAGTGCCGGCAGAAGCCGCCTGGCCAGCTTCTGGCCCTTCGCCTCGCCGTTCTGCGAGGCCAGCATCGCCCAGGCATAAGCGTGGATGTCGCTCTGCCGCGCCCCCTGCCCCAGGGAATACAGGTACGCCAGCTCCAATTGCGCCTGGGGCTGACCCAGCCGGGCCAAGGCGAGGAAGTCCCGGAACGCGAGCGTGAAATCGCCCTTTTTGTAGGCAAGAGCTGCCGAGTACAGGCCGGCATGCGCGGGCAGCGCATCCGCCCGCATCGCAACGAAGAGCAGCGCCAGCACACCGATGCGGATTGGCGATCCTGAACCCCGCCCCTTTGTCCTCATGATGATGGCTCTGTATTTTATTTTTCGGCGAAGATACCCGAAGAGCCGACCGGGAAACACCCTGATCGGGAGCCGTGCGGCCAACCTGCGCCACCATTGAAGCCCCCGGTCCGCTCCAGTAGACTGCACGGCTCGCCCCGCGCGCCGCCATCGGCCGCCCGGGGGCCGAGGATCTGCCATTTCGGGGTGTAGCTCAGCCTGGTAGAGCACTACGTTCGGGACGTAGGTGTCGCAGGTTCAAATCCTGTCACCCCGACCAATAAAATCAGTCACTTATCCGTTTTAGGCCAACACTAGCAATCGCCGTAAGTGCCCGGTAAGGGCAACTGGCGACCTCTCTCGACTTCATTGCTCGGCGCTGCCAAGGCGCCGCCCAACCGTGTTCGCGCACGGCCGAGCGGCTAACCACCACCCGAACGAATGAGGTTCGAGTATGGCTACCGCTGATCCTATCGCGCCGTTGACAGGCACGCAGCCTGCGGCCGTGCGCGCCGTCCCCCTCGCTTCCATCCGCGCGTACCGCAAGACGGGCTGCGCCATCGTGACCATCGAGCGCGCTGGCCGCGCTCCCCATCGTCACCGCATCAGCCTGCGTCGCTACGCCGCGCTGCGGGAATGGACCATCACCCGCGCCGCTCGTCGCTGGCGCACCTCCGGTGCCTTGCTGCGCAGCTCGATCACCGTCTGTCTGTGGCCGCAGAGGCCCACGTCTGAGGCCCGCGCCTGACCCTCACACCCCCTCTGACCCGGAGTTCCCGCATCAGAACCACGACCACCACCGTAACTCGTATCCGCGCCGCAGATCCGGCGCCCGGCGCCATCGCGATAACCCTGGACGACCTCGAGGTCGCCGAGGGACTGGTCGCCACGGCTCACACCGCACTCAGCGCGGAGGATGCCGACATCGAGGGCGCCCAAGTCACCCTCGGCCTCGCCCTCGAGCGCCTGCGCGCCGGAATGGAGCGCGTCCGCGCTCTCCGGCCCACCGATCTCTGACAGGACCACGACCATGCGTACCTACACCCGAATCCTCTCCATCCTCCTCGCCGCGATCGCGGCCGTCTCTCTCGCCGCCTGCGGCGGTGGGGGCGGTGGCAGCAGCACCGCATCCAGCCCGGGCGGGGGTCCCACGCCGCCCTCGGCGCAGCTCGCCGCCTGCACCACGACCCTCTACAACGATGCGGTCGACCAGGGCGTCGCGCCCTGCCTCACCGTGACGGGACTTGCGAGCGGTCAGTCGGTGTCCGTGTCCGATGGCTCGGCTACACTGGCCGAGAGCAGCAACGGGACCTTCGATTTCCCGACCCTCCAGAACGGGACGCAGAACGGCGGCGTCGTGCCTCCGACCGCGA
>JAJZDX010000025.1 GCA_021805865.1 Pseudomonadota bacterium | reverse complement strand
AAGCTCGACGTGACTCACCAGCACGCCTTGCCGCTCAAGGACATCTGGCTCTACCCGCTGTCCCGCAACTTCCGCGACGTACTCCGCGATTAGCCGAAAGCACCCCACGGGTTCACCGAATATTTACGTTGCAGCCCTCATGCAGCATTTGCAGCAGTAGATCGGAACAGTGCGGGATTGACCTCGACGATCCAGGACCGGCAGTCTTTCACAAGGCGAACCCGAGCCGAGTCCTCGAGGATCGCGAGAGCTTGTGCGAAGCGCTCGCGGCCCCGGACTGGGTTGTGAGATTGCACGTTGCGTTTCGTCCACTTTCGACCTGGCACACAGTTATCCCGCAGCCATTGGTCCAGCGCAACCGCGTCCGCGATTTCTTGCGGTAACGCGATCTCCCCGAAGAACCGCCGCGCCTCCGTCAGATGCCAATTGAGGATCGTCGCGGCCGAGCAGATATGTCGCTCAGCGACCGTCGGCACGCCCGGGTCCTCGAACACCGAGAGCACGGCCGCGAGCCGCGCCAAGTTGTCGGCGGCCTTCGCGGCAACGTCCCGCAGGTCCGCCATCTCCCGGGTAGGCCGCATGGAGTGCTCAACGTTGTCGTGCCATCGGATCCAGGCGGACTCGGCGGCTGCATTGAGCGTCAGCGTCTTGAGTTTCAGGCGACCATGCTCATCTAGCTCACCTTGGCGATTCAGCAGGACACGGAGACGGGCGTGGAAGGCAGCCAGCGCGGGAAATCCTGGCGGCGGGCGGCGGAAGTCGCGATATCCAGCTGTGGTGTCCGGCCACGCGATGAGAAACCGCGCCAGGAACCCCGATCCTCGGGCCAAGCCACGGGAGCCATCCAGGAAATCGCGCAGCACGTTTTCCTGGACCTGGATGCCGACCGTGAGCCGGGCGCCGGCGACGCGGAAGCTCTCCTTGGTCCGCCGGTCTATCGTGACACTCGCCCCGTCCCACAACACGTTGATCAACGCGAGGTTTCGCACGAGCGTCTCCTTGCTCATGCCATGCCCACCCAGGATCATCCCGCCCTCAGCGGCCATGATCGCGGCCGAGGGCCACTTCTTCGCCAACCCCCAGGCAATCGCCTCTGGCGTCGTGTCCTCGTAGAACATCTGCGGCATCCGGGGCGCCTCGGGCTTTGCGCGCTGCGCGTCTGCCAGTTCCGCGATGTTATCGGCGCTCGTCGCGGACTTTCCCTTCTCCTTGCGCAGACCCCCGGTCAACGCCTCCATCCGAGCCGTCCACGCGGCGAGCTCCGCCTCATAGTCCTGCACTTGCGCGAGGTTCTCATCGAGCCGCGCCTGCTCATAGTCACGCAGCGGTTGCGCGAAGAACTTGTCGCAAGCGCTCTTGCGCTCCCCCGACTCCGCGACGGTGATGGCGTATAGGCTCACTGGTCCGCGCAGGCCCTCGGCGCGCTCCACATCCGCGATCCCCTGCGCGGCGAGACTCATTGCTGTGACCGCGGAAGTGGCGACCAATGACATTGGCGCCCGCACGAAGCTGTGTACTTCGAGCACCGCCTCGCGCACGACATCGGGCAGCACCTCGATCGGGTATTCCTTGGCGCCGCCGACCAATTGCACAATCTCACTTGGCTTTGGCCAGCCGTCGATCGCGACGCCGCGGTCCGCCTCCATACGGCGGAGGATCTCCTGTGCGGCGATGCCCCGCGGCTCGTAGTCGGTCCCGCCGAGCGAGTTGTTGCTCGCGGCGGTGCTCGCGGCGGCGAGCAGCTGACGCCCAGCCTCCTCGGCCTCCTGCAGGGTCTCCGCCGCCGGCGCTCCGCGCCGCCGATGAGGGCCGCGCCAGGCGCCGAAGATGTACTGCCCGCTGCGATCCCGGCGCACGTAGCAGCCCCGCGCAGCGTCGTCTCGGTGGAGGTAGGCCCACCCAGTGTCGGCGCAGGCGCATACCTGACCTGGTACCACAGACTCCGGCGGAGTCAGCCCGGCGGCGCGCAGCGCGCCGGGAAAATCCTGAGCCGCCATCATTGCGCACCCCCTGCGCGGCGCGCAGTGCGATCGACACGCCGAGTGGCCAGCCACTCCTCGAGGTCAGCCACACTGTAGCGGATGGCTCGACCGATCCGATACCACGGGGGACCGGGGGTGCGTCCGCCAACATGACCGCGGTAGCGATCGGCCCTCAGGAATGCGACCGAGACCCCGAGATGGGAGGCTGCGGTCCGTTCGTCAACGAGTTGCACTATCCTGCTCCGTCATATGGCGTACGACGGATATGGACTCTATACACCGCAGGCGCGGCGGGGATGGGTGACTTTTTCCGCTCCTACCTTCCCACCCTTGGCGATTGGCCTCTGGTCAGAGGTCGACTGATCGAGCCAATGCGATCGTGGTGGCCTCAGACAGCAGGTGTCGGGACAGCGGACGGACAGTGTTACGCACATACTCCCATCCCGCTTCGCGGCGCGGGAATAGGAGTCTGGCGAGCGCGGGATGCGACATCTGCGGCAAATTTGCGGCGGCAGCGAGTAAATCCACATCGATGCATGCGAGGACGCGGTGTTGCACCCATCGCCTCATCTCCCCCGCCCAGTCCGGCGATCGCGCCACAGACTTTGAGTTCTTTCGCCGCGATGCCGCGCGCTCGGCTATCGCCGCTTTCTCTTTCTCTCGCTCCGCGGCCAGCCAACTCCTGAACTCGCTCTTGATCTGCCGGTCGCTGGATCTCTTATCCACTTGGAGCGTTGCGCGATCCGGCGTGACGAGGTGCTCTCGGCCATGCGCTTCCCGGATCGCGCTGTGCGGCACACGCGCGCCGCGACGATGAGCTTTGAGCGCCAACTCTGTTCCCCACCCGTGGGGCGTGCATGGATCGGCGAATAGTTCCGCGACAGCCTCGACAGTCGGAATTTTCGCAGCCTGTTGGCGGTTTCCGAGCAGCAGAGACCAGGTGTAGGCATCCAGCGAGGCAGCCGCAGCATAGCGGCGGGCTTCGAAACCCATCTCTCGCAGCCGCGCCAGCAGCGCGGCGTCGGATCTTGGGGAGGGCTGTTCCTCAGTCACGGCGGCACCAATTTGTCGACCGCTTCTTGTTTCTGGTCCGGCGCGAGATGCGCGTACCGCAGCGTCATCGCCATGCTCGCGTGTCCGAGCAGTTCGCGCACGGTATTGAGCGGTACGCCGGCCTGCACGAGTCGCGAAGCGAAATGATGGCGGAGGTCATGCCAGCGGAAATGCTCGATGTGTGCCCGCTCGAGCAGGTGCGCCCATGCGGTCTTGAATCCGGTGTCAATTGGGATGACGCGCTCGCTGGCTGGCGCCTGCTCGTGCCATTTCCGCAGCACCTCGAGCGCCTCGGCATTGAGCGGGACGTGGCGCGTCTGTGCGGTTTTGGCCGTCGAACCCTCGATCGTGATCTGCTTGCCCTTCAGGTCAACGCTGGTCCAGCGGAGCGCCAGGAGCTCGCCGCGGCGCAGGCCGGTATTCATCGAGAGCAGCACGGCGGGTGTGAGGTGGTCGCCGTAGTGCCGGAGCGTGGGCAGGGGCTCGTGTTTGCGCTCGCGGCGCCATTTGTTCGCTGACTCGCGAGCGTTGCGCATCTCCTCGTCGCGCTCACTGAGGGCCGTCCTGAGCCGCTTTTCCTCCGCCGGGTCCAGATATCGCACTTTCGGCAGCCGGTCGATCCTCGGCCGCTCTACGCGGCGCACAACGTTCTCGGAGAGCTTCCCGAGCTTTCCGGCGCGGGTGAGCACGCTTGAGAGGCCGTCGAGGTCGCGCCGGACGGTCGAAGGTGTGATCCCCTCGTTGATGCGCTTCAGTCGCCAGCGCTCTATATCCTCCATAGTGATTGCTGTCAGCGGCCGGCTGTACCAGCCGGAAAAATGCAGCGCGATCCGGTCAAGCGTGCCGCCGGCTGTTCGTGGCCGGTGGGCCTTCGCCCAGGGGGCGTAGGTGTCCGCAATAAACTCGCCGAGCGTCAGCCCTTCGGCGCCGTCGATACCGTGCAGGGGAGGGCGTCCCTGTGCGACGTTGCCGAGCACAGCTTGGCACCGCTCACGGGCCTCATCGGGGGTGAGCTCGCCGACGCGCCCGAGCCGCACGCGCCGGCCACGCCCTACCTGGGCGAAGTACGTGCGCACGTTGCGCTCGACGCGCAAGATAAATCCGATGAGCCGCGTATCGCGGATGTCGGAAGGCTTGTCCTGGAACTGGGCGGCGCTGCTCTTGAGCAGGTTCGCCGAAATAATCGCCCGCATGCCCGACCCTCTTTGACACGCGGCTCGTCACCGCGAAGGGCACTTGCACGACACTTGCAAGTGCAAGTATAGTATACAGCCATGGTAGAGCGTAGCAATCGGTAGGTAATGGCATAGCGCACGAAGTGCCTGTAAAACCAGCATTTCGAGGCTTGGAGAGGCTAAATGACTGATTCTGTGGCAGATCCTGAAAAGGGCTTAAATGGCTTTCGCAATGCGAAGGTCGAGGGTTCGATCCCCTTCCGCTCCACCATCCATCTATCCATACCCCTCCGGCGGTGTCCATACGCAGCCGGACGCAGACCGAAAAAACAAGAAAAACAAACGCTTAGTGTATCCGCGGGTCCATCCGTGCGGTTGTCGTTCCATCTGCAGCGCAGCACTTGTTTGGGTATTTTTGGGGTACGGTCGGTCTAGGCCATACCGCTACTCCAGTGGTGAGCCTGAGCGAAGTCGCCATCCGGGCTGCCAAGCCACGGGATAGGTCGTACCAAGGTGTACGACGAGAAGGGACTTTACCTGCGGTGAAGCCTGGCGGGGAGCGCTCTGGCGCTTCAAGTACGCTCGAGTTGGCATCGAGAAGCTGATCTGCCTCGGGACTTATCAGGATGTACCCCTGAAACTCGCACGGAAGCGTCGGGACGAGGCTCGCAAGCAAGTCGCGGCGCGCATTGAGCCGCTCATCACGCGCCGCGAGATCGTGCACTCGAGCGTCTCGGGGCTGTGGATCACCAAACTCGACGTGCTCGATGGGATCGAGCTGATCCGCGTGTGCGCCGGCTACCGTGTCGGCGGGGAGGTGCTGGCCGAGCCGCCGCTTGAGCCTGGAGGGCTACGCGGGACTGGAGCCGGTGTACGAGGAGCTGCCGGGCTGATGCGACTCGACGGTAGGGGTCACGCAGTGCTCGGCTCTGCCGCCCAACGCACGCCAGTACCTCGAGCGGCTCGAGGTACTGGCGTGCGTGCCGATCGATATCATCTCGACCGGGTCGGATCGTGAACAAACCATCATGCTGCGCCACCCGTTCGGCTGACGATTCGCTTACCGCCTTTCGCGCCAGACAAGCTTGACTTGCGGCACGCGCCTGATCTCACTACGCGGCCGACAGCCATCCGTGGCGCAGGCCGGCTCGCTGATTCGAACGCGCCGCGGGCGGCCCGAATCTCTTTCAGAACGCGTAATTCAACCTGATGTCCCACACGCCCGGCGTATTGAAGTAAACCAGGCCGAGCAGGTTTCCCACGCCGTAGTTGACCATCGTGCAGTTGCGACACCCGGCCGTCACGGTGAACGGTACATGAGTGGGATCGGCGAATGTCACACTGGCATCAACCAAGGTGAGCGCCGGATTCATGCCGCCATTGCCCGGATAGGCGACGGCTGGTCCGAGTGTGTTGGCGGTGTCGAACCACTGGCTGCTCAGGTGATGGATGGCGATGAAGGGTGTCAGCGTGACGTCGTTGAACCGTAGCAGGTAGCTTCCGTCGACCGTCGCGTCCAGGGCGGGTGTGAACACCGGCGTCGCCAGGTTGCCATTCTGCCGAACGATACCGGCGGAGCAGCTCGCGGCTACGCCCGCCACGCACTGCGCCTGCTGTTGGCGAATGATCGGTGCCGGATCATAGTAGGCGGCTTTCATGGAGCTGATGTTCGCGCGCAGCGTAAGCCGATTCGTCGGCCGCCACTCGACAGACATTTCCGCTCCATAGCCGTACATGCTTGCGCCATTGCTGGTGTCGAAGGAATCCGTGTGCGGATTGTCGTAGAGCAACTGGTCGTTCTTGACGTCCTCGTAGAAGAACGTGGCGTTCAAGCGCAGCCGCTCGGTGGGAGTTGAGCGCCATCCGGTCTCGTATGACCAGACGGTCTCGGGCCGAAAACTGTTGAAATCGATCGGATTGGTGCCCGTAAGCCCATTCCAGCCGCCACCCTGAAAGCCTTTGGTGGCCGAAGCGAACACCATCAGGTTGGGCCCAAAATGGTATTGCACAGCAAGCCGGGGCGTGAATTGCGTCGTCTTGAGGTGGGTGGGGTATCCGGCGGCCTGGATCTGCGCGGTGTCGTAGCCTAATCCGGGCTGGTTCGGGTGTGCCGTTACGCCTTTGATTTCGTTGGTGACTCTGCCACCCAATGTGAGGGTAAGCGCCCGGGTGACCTTGTAGCTTCCCTGGGCATATGCGGCGAGCGAGGTTGTGTCATTCGTGACGTACTGGTCGTTGAGCGCGAACGCGAGCGTCCTGCTGAGACCGAGAATCTGCCCGTAGTCGTTATGGTTCTTGTCGTAGTACGCGAACAGGCCGGCAGTATAGGTCAAGCGTTTGCCGACCATGTCGTGCCACTTGATCTCCTGGGAGACCTGGTAGCTATGCAGGTTTTGGTCGAGCGTGATCTCGCCGGTCGGCACTGCATCGGCCACCGGTAGATTTCCCAGGACCGGAGCGGCATAGTCCACCGCCAAGCCTTGATGCAGGCCGCGGTAGCCGGTAATGAACTCCAGTGTGCCCCGCCCGATGTCAATTTGCAGATGCGAAGCGAGGCCGTAGCTCGACACGAGGACGCCTTGACCGTAGTTGCGTTTCGAGCCCGTCATGTACGGGCGCAGCGCCCCGCCCACGACGCTGAATCCGCTGTAAGAGATTCGGGTGCCATTGGGACCGGGCTGATTCAAAACGTTGGCCGCATTATTTCGCTCGTAATCGGCGGACAGGTCCCAGCGCACGCCCGAGGTCGGCAGCAGCCGTACCTCCTCGCGCACGCCGAAATTGTTCTTGCTGTTGAGTCGCTGGTGCGTGGTCAGGTCATTGACGTAGCCGTTTCCGGTGATTCCATAAAACGACGTGCGCGTCAGGATCTTCGAGGAAACCGGAATGTCTACCGAGGCTTGCGCCGTGACGAAATTCGATAGCGAGCCGCCGATCTGCCCGTAACCGAGTTGCGCGTCACCTCCGAAGTGGCGCCGTGGCTGCTGCAACGTCACCACGATCGCGCCTCCGGTCGAGTTTCGACCGAAGAGGGTGCCCTGGGGTCCATTGAGAACCTGCACGCTCTTGACCCCGAACAGCGCGAAGTTGTTGGCGTTCTGACGTCCGAGGTAGATGCCGTCGACGTAAGTCGCTACCTGCGGTTCGAACGTAGGAAATGCCTGTGTCTGGCCGAGACCGCGGATGTAATACACATTCGCTGAACTCTGTCCGACATTGTTCGCGGCGAACATGTTTGGGACGTATACGGCCAGATCCTTGGTGGAGGTGATCTGCTGTACGGCGAGTTGATGTGGAGTGAATGCGGTGACGGAAATCGGTACATCCTGAAGGTTCTGCGCGTACCGCTGCGCGGTGACCGTGATGGTCTCGAGCGCGCTGCTCGGCGGCGCCGCATTCTGCGAGCTCGCTTGAGGTGCGGATGCGTGCTGTTGCATGCGAGCGCCGGCCGCTGCGGCAATGGAGCAGAGCGAGCATGCGCCGATGATCGCGGCGACGGTTGCGGAAACGAGTTTATTGGATGTCATGAGACAGGTGCCCCCGGGAGCCGCTTGTAAATTGTATCTGTCTTATAGCAAATAAAGAAATGATTTGGAACTGGTAGTTGGCATGATGCGCGGATGCGCGAGTGATATTTCCGCGTGAGCGTGGCGCGATCGCCGGTGCTGCGAGCTCACGGTCGGTGCGGATCGCGGGGTCCTGCTTCGTATGGTGTCTGGTGGGTGTGCGCCCCTCGGGTCCGGGCGAGTGCCCGCGGGCCTGTGCGGCTTGCGGTTGGTGCAGCGTCACATGGCGTGACGCGCCCGGTCGAACGGGCCAGTAGCGGCCCGCGACGAGCTGGCGCGTCGGATGCAAACACTTGCGCTCGCTCGCGCGGATCCGGAGTGGCGCATGCTTCGGCGAGGTCCGTGTTTCCGTGTCGGCCGACCGAATTGACATAGCTTAGATACAATAAAGTCGATTGGCAAGTCGCGGTTGGCGCGCCGTGTGGCGGCGAGGTGGCGCGCCGGGAGATCTGTGCCGGCGACAGGAGGCCGACGATGTTGGCCGGGTCCGCGCGGGGAGGCGGTCCGGCGGGGTTGGCTATGGGGACGGGCGCTCGCGGGCAATCGGGATGCGAGCCAGCGCCGGCGCCCCGGGGCGCCGGCGCTGAGCGGCGCTCACCAGCAATTGGGGGCGGGGCCTGTTTCGCCCTGTGCGTGGTGAAGGGATTCCGGTAGCACGGGGTCGTATTCGGGCCACCACCGGAATGGTCGTGGCGAGTCAACGTACTGCGTGGACAGCGGTCCCCCTTTGGTGCGGAAGAAGTAGAGGTTGCCGCTGAGGGTCCCGTAGGGGCCGTGGGCAATCTGCGGCGGCCGCCAGAAATAAGCCCCAGGGCGCATGACCCCGCGGTTTCCATGCGATTCCCCGCTCAGCAGATACATCTCCTCGACCACCGGATGAACCTCGGCCCGTTCCGCCCAGCGCATGGGCAGCGTGCCGAGAATCCAACTCTGATCGTGGGTGATGGGATCCTCATACAGCGTCTTGCGGCCGGCCCCGGGGGGGAATTCCGGATGAAACTTGCCGGTATAGGGTACGGCGAACGCATCGAGGTGCGTGACCAGACGCGCCGGATCGTACGCCTGTGCGGCGATCCAGGTCGGCAGGTTTGAGAAGAATGTGAGCACTACCGCGCCCGCCTCGCTGCTCATGGAGCCTCTCGGGTAACCGGCCGGGAGGTGGGCGTAGGCCTTGTCGCCATAGCATTGCGCGCCGATCGACAGTGCGCCGTGCAATACTAGAAATTCCTCGTCAGCCCCGAGTGCTCCGCCGCGCTCCAGCCGCCAGCGCGGGGGATAGGACACGAGCAGACTCGCCGCTCCGTCGTCGGGGTCGAGGCTCAGGAGTTTCAGTTTCACCCCCGGCCGTACGCCCCACAAGTCGTCGGCCGCCCAGGGAAGATTCTGGGACTGAACGTACTCGATCCACGGTCTGCTCATGCTGAATCTCCCGGTGAGCATTTCGGCGATTCGGCCCGCAGCGGAACACGTTCGTCGCGGGATTCCAAAAGCGTGCGTAATAGTCGCCGCACCGCCCGATCGGCGGCTTCGCTCGTGCGCCTCTTGAAGCGAGCGTCCTCGCCGATGCTCTCGATCTCCCGATCAGTCAGCAGGCCTTGAGCGAGGAGTGCGCTCTGCAGGGCAAGGCGCGCGGTCCGCTCTACATGCAGCTGGGCGGCCAGTTCAAAGATCAATGCCGCCAAGGTCGATGCGTCCAGATGACCGAATTCGACTGCGGTATTCATGAGAGTCGCTCCGCCTCCAGGACCGCCCATGGAAAGTGCCATTCGGGGCGTTCGGGCCATCGCAGCGTCGAGAGGCGTCCGCCCGATCGCTCGTCAAAAGCCGTCCACCGCGGGTTGTGCAGACCCGCAGCGCGGGCCATTGCGATCGTATCAGCGGACATCATCGGCGGCAGGAACGGCTCGTTGTTGCGCCGGCCATGCTCGCGCAAAGCCAAGTCGCGCAGTGGGTCACCGGTGAACTGAAAATCCAATATACGCAACAGTCCGCCCGGGGCGAGCAGTCGGGCCGCCTCTTTGAACACGCCATCGAGCACCTCGAGCGGCAGCTCATGAATCAGCATCGTGGCGGTGACCAGTTCGGCCGAATGCGTCTCGAGGCCCGTCTCGGCCGCATTCGCTTGCCAAAACCGAATCTCCAGGCCTTGGGCATTCGCGCGCCGCGCGGCGAGCCTGAGGCACGGTTCGGCGAGATCGACCCCGATCACTTCCGCTTCCGGATGGCCCATCTTCAGGAACCATGTCGACTTGCCGAATCCGCAGCCGAGATCGACGATGCGCCGATAGGGACGCGCCGGGATTGCGGTCTCGGCGAACAGCCGATGGAACCGGTAGTCGTCGTTCTCACCCTGCATCACGAGCTTTGCGCCGAGTTCGTAGACCTCGGCGGCCGCTGTGCTCGACCAGACTCCGCCCGGCTGCACATGAATATCCCATTCGGTGTACCAGGCGGGCAGCTCAAGCTGCGGGTCGACTTCGACGGTAGACCGGCCGGCGTGCTCTAATCCGCTCGATGCATCCTCCCGGCTCGCCGCAATCGCCGCCACCGCCGCCCGCCACAGCATCTTCTGCGACCCGCGCTCAAGCCAGGCGAACGGACCGTAGGCGTTCAGATGATGAACCTGCTCCGCGATCACGTCAGCATCGGCGGATGGGTTATCGGCCGTGAGCCGATGATATTCTTCGCAGACCCGTGGATAAAGGACATCGGCCCAGCGACGGCGCAATATCAATACAAAATCCAATTCGGCCTGATTCTCGATCGGTATTGTCGTCATCTCGCACCCGAGAAATGGAAGTCATTACATTGCCTGAAGCTCTACGATTTCCTCGTCGAGCTGTGTGATAGAGCGGCGGTAGGCGCAGAATCCCTTCAGCGTGAGCAACAGAGTCGGAAAACCGACGACTGCGGCCTCCAGCGCCACCGCGTAGCGAAGCGCGGCTGGGTTGCCGAACAACACGGTGATTAGGCCGACCAAGGGAGGGCCTAGGAACTGTGCGATCAGGCCGATCACCATGTAATAGATCGCGGTCGCCTGCGCGCGAATCTGCCCGGGCGTGAGCATGACCAATGTCGCTGGCCCGGCGGCTGTGGCCATCGCCTGACCGACCTGCGCGATGAAGAGCACGGCAAGGCCATATGCCACGTTCGGCATCAACGGAAAGGCGACGTACGCCGGCACGCCGATCAGCAGTCCGGTGAACAGCGCACGCAAGGTGGCGTCCCTGCGGCCGGCCTTGAGGTCCCGGTTGGTCAGAAACACCCCGAGCAGCGTTCCGAGCGGGCCGGCGGTGAACAGAATCAGACCAACGGCGATGCCGACCTGAGCGACGTTCCAGCCCCATGTCCGTCTGAACAGGTCGACGTTCCAGAATCCGAGCGCGCCCATCATTACGTTGCATGAGGATGCGACGAACAGTGTGCCGAATGCGCGCGAGCGCTGGGCGATATAGGCTAGTGCATCGCGAAATCGAGGCGCATCGAGGGTATGTGCGCCCGCGCCGCGCCGCAGCGGTACTCTGTCGCGCCGCGCAGGCTCGCGTACCGCCAGAAGCAGCACGCTGAGCAGCAGTCCCGGCGCCCCGACCAACACGAAGCAGAGCCTCCAGGAGGCCAAGGGGCCGACTAGGGGTAGGGAAATGGGTGGCAAATTCTCGATGTAATGCACGAGTGGCCCAAAGAACAGGAACGAAGCGCCAGCGCCGAGAAAGGTTCCCGCCATGAACAGGCTGATGGCACGCGATTGGCGCGCTCGTCCGAAAAAGTCGCCGATGAGCGATACCGAAGCTGGCGCGACGGCTGCCTCACCGATGCCGACGCCGAGACGGGTGATGAACAGGGGAATGTAGCTCGCTGCCAGCGCCCCGGCCGTGGTCATTGCGCACCAGATGGCGACGCCGACGGCGAGGATGAGTCGGCGGTTGACACGGTCGGCGAGCCAGCCGAGAGGAATACCCAGGAGGGCATAAAGAACCACGAATGCCGGACCGAGCAGCAGCCCCATCTGGAAGTCGTTGATGTGAAGATCGTGTTCGAGGGGATGAACCAGAAGGCTGGGCAAGAACCGATCGAGGTAAGAAACGATTTGCGTCAGAGTGAGCAGGATCGTCACGTACCAGGCATAGCGGGTCGAACGTTCGGGTAGCGAAGCTTGGCGGGGATTTGTCATGCGAGCGGTCCGGCGCCGGGCAGTCGCCTAGAGTCGGCGCGCGCGTTTCCCCGGGCTGAGGTGAATGGCGCAGGCGGATTCGCTTGGCGTGGATCGCTCGGGGTCGCCTCGCACAGTGATCCGCGCCGGCGTGTGGCGCGCGCGCCGGAAAAATCTTGATAGGATGTGCCTCGTGTGAACATTACACGATGTGAGCCAGGTTGCCTGAAATGCCTACGTGTACACGCGAGCTCGCTGATACTCGGCCTCTTCTTGGCACGATTCGTGCGGTAACGTACGTGGTGCCGGATCTGGATCAAGTCGAGGCGGCGTATGTGCGGCTCCTCGGTTACCGGATTGTCGAGCGCTCCAGGGTTGCGCAGACCCAGGCGCTCGCCTGGGGGGCACCCGAGGCCACGCAACGGCGGATGTTGACGATGGGTCCGGCGAGCGGTGAGTGCGTTTACCTGCGCTTTATTGAAGGCATGGAGGCGAGGGGTTGGACGGCGTTGACGACTTTCGGCTGGAATGCCACGGAATTCGTCGTGCGGGACGTCGATTTGCTCGCCGAGCGGCTCGCCGTGGGGCCATTTGAGATCATCGGACCGCCGAAGCCACTGGGTCGCTTTCCCATGATTCGCGCCATGCAGGCGCTCGGACCGGCAGGCGAATGCTGCTACTTCACACAGGTGGGCGCGGGATCCGGGCTTGAACTCGCCGAGGCGCGCTCGTTTGTCGGACGGGTATTTATCGTCGTCGCAGCCGGAGCGGAAGCGGACGCGCTGTTCGAGCCCTATGCGCGCTTCGCGAATAAGCAGGAGGCGCCGGTCGCGACCGCCGTGCAAGTGATATCCCGAGCACACGGACTGCCACCGGAAACACTGCACCGGCATGGTCTCGTGCGTCTGCCCGGCGGAACGCTTATCGAACTCGACCAATACCCGGCCTCGGCGGGCATCCGTCCGACAGTCTCGGGTGCGCTCGAGGTCGGTATGGCGATCGTCACCTTCGAGGTTGACGCGCTGGACGGGTGGCCGTTGCTTGCGCCCGCGGCACGCTGCGGGCTGCCCGGTGCCGCGGGTCGCGCGGGGTGCCTGCGCGGCGCGGCGGGTGAGCTGATTGAGCTGCTTGAGATCGGGGCAGGATGATTGCACGGTCGGTCTGCGTGGCCCGGTAGTGGACGTGCGTGGCAAGGACATCGCGCTGCGCAGGTGACGGGCGGGGGCGGCCGGATCGGCGCGCCTCGCATCTTCGGTCACCGCGTGCCGAATCGCCCGCGCTGCGGCGACGCCGGGACAGACGTGTGCCCGCGCGCGCGTGCAGTCGATCCGGCGCTGCATCGCTAGCTGCCCGATGCCCGGTCGCCGCTCCCCCGCACAGCGGCGCATGGTTGAGAGCATGCAGTCCATGTGGAAATCCGCGGACATCGCATGCTTACGCCCGCCGATGAGAGCGAAAGCCGAGGGGCAGGCCCGCCAGGGTGCTGAACCCATAGAGCGCCTCCTCGGGCAGTGCGGCGGCGAGGATCTTGCGGACATCGAACAGTGCCTCGAGATCGATGCCGGTATCAAGGCCCATCGCGCTCAACATAAAGCACATATCCTCGGTCACCACGTTCCCGGAAGCACCTGGAGCAAACGGGCAGCCGCCCAGTCCGGCGAGCGAGCTGTCGAAGGTCGTGATCCCCTCATCGAGGGCAGCAAGCACATTGGCCAGACCCAGTCCCCGGGTGTTGTGCAGATGAATTCCTCTGAGCGCGTCATTTCCGACCGCCGCGCGCACGTTGCGGATGAGTGAATGGACGGAGGCGGGATTCGCGTATCCGGAAGTGTCCGCCAGGCCCACCTCGTCACAGCCGGCCCGCATCAACTGTTCGGCCAGTCTGACAACGTGCTCAACGGGCACGACGCCCTCGAGTGTACAGCCAAACGCAGTCGACAATGAGCCCTCGAAGCGCGGCCGGCGTGCCTCGGGAGTGGCCCGCAGCAGCTCACCAATCGCGCACGCCTCGCCGATGATCTGGGCGTGGGTGCGGCGCAGGTTGCGCAGGCCATGTGTTTCGCTGACGGAACAGGGCAGGGTGATCTTGTGGGCGCCGGCGGCGATGGCGGCTCGTGCGCCATGCAGATTGGGCACCAGCACGGCGACCGTCAGCCCGGGAATCGTGGCCGCGAAGCGCACCAGTTCTGCGGTGTCGGCGAGTTGCGGCAGCACTTTTGCCGGGACGAAGCTGCCTACTTCGATCTCACGGACTCCGGCGGCGGCTTCGGCGCTAATCCACTCCATCTTTACGTGAGTGGGAACGATCGACTGGATGCTCTGCAGGCCGTCGCGCAGCCCCACCTCACTCACCAGGATCGCCCGCTCGCCCATGTCGCTCTCGCCCTGAGGTCAAAACTATAATGTAATAGTAATATACCAAATGAGCGATTGATGTGTGATACTAAATTGGCAAGGGTTGATAGCGATATGGAACGAACAGCTTGGGGGGGGGAATAATGCCGGATCGAGATGATCTGCCGTTAACCGGAATCCGTGTGGTCGAGTTCACTCACATGGTGATGGGTCCCACTATCGGGCTCATTCTTGCCGATTTGGGTGCCGATGTGACGCGCATCGAGCCTGCCGGCGGCGACCGCACTCGCGCGCTGCGCGGCTCGGGCGCCGGCTACTTCGCAATGTACAACAGAAACAAGCGAAGTATCTGCCTCGATCTGAAATCAGCTCCGGGCGTGCAGCTCGCTCGGCGTCTGGTGTCTTGTGCGGATGTGTTGGTGGAGAATTTTCGGCCGGGGGCTCTGCAGAGGCTGGGCCTGGGCTACGAGGAGCTTGCGCCGGATAATCCGCGCCTGATTTACTGCTCCGCGAAGGGATTTCTCAGCGGGCCGTATGAAAGCCGGGTGGCGCTCGATGAGGTGGCGCAGATGATGGGCGGACTCGCTTACATGACCGGCCCGACCGGGCGTCCGCTGCGCGCAGGAGCCTCCGTGATTGATGTGACCGGTGGCATGTTCGGTGTGATCGGCATCCTTGCCTTGCTCGAACGCCGCCATCGCAGCGGGGTCGGGGGACGGGTCAACTGTTCCCTGTTCGAGACCACCGCGTTTCTGGTCGGTCAACACATGGCACAGCTGGCCGTCACCGGCAAACCGGCGGCGCCGATGCCGGAGCGCGTGTCCGCCTGGGCAATCTATGATGTATTCGATACCGTGGATGCTCAGCAGATCTTCGTCGCGGTCGTCAGTGATGCGCAATGGCGCTCGTTCTGCTCGACGTTCAAGCTTGTCGAGTTCGAATTAGACCCCGACCTGCAGACGAACAACGATCGCATCGCTCAGCGAGACCGTATCCTGCCGGCGATCCGCGCGCTGTTTGCGTCGCGCGCGCGGGATGAGCTGCTGGCGCAACTGGAGGGTATCGGGGTGCCAGCGGCAAAAATAGCCCGGCCCGAGGACCTTTTCGCCGATGAGCAGCTGAACGCAAATGAGGGTCTGGTGGAGGTGACATTGCCGGGGGGTGGTGCGGCGCGGCTGCCGGCTCTGCCTGTCGAGATCGATGGGCGTCGCTGTGGGCTGCGACTGGACCTGCGGCAAGCGGGTGAGGATTCGCGCGCCGTGCTTGGGAAGGTCGGGGTCAACGAGGAGGAACTTGCCGCGCTGCAAAGGGACGGAGTCGTTGCATGACTTGCAGCCTCAGTGTTGCAGGTCGAGGCGTAGCTGATAGCGATCTGACCGGTAATGGGCAACGGTCAGAAGCAGCGGACTGCCGGTGGCATCAAAAACCAGGCGGGTAACGCGCAGAATCGCCGAACGGGGTTCCACCGCAAGAGAACGACTCAGCAGCGGGTCGGCGAGCATTGCCGCTACCGTTTGGCTCGCTTTGCCAAGCTGATAGCCGGCATTCTTGATCACCTTAAGTATCGGGGTGTGCGCGAGCGCAGCGCGGGTCACGTACTTGGAGAGCGTCACGGGTACGTAGCTGACAATATATCCGAGCGGCTCGCTGTTCAGATACCGGATGCGGACCGCGCGTAGGATTTTCTCTCCGGCGGGCAGGCCCATGGTTTCGGCGACCCAGGCATTTGCCTCTTCCTGCTTCAACGTCAAAATGCGCACCCGTGTCGCCCGACCAAAGTGGATCAGGGAATCCACGGCCTGATCCATATTGGCTTCGATCGGCTTCACCGGCGGCCGGTAGACGACCGTAGTGCCAACGCGGCGCTTGCGGGCGACGAACCGATGTTGAGCAAGTTCCGCAAGCGCGCGCCGCGCGGTGATCCGGGAGACCGCGTATGCATGGGAGACCTCCTTCTCCGTGCCAAGCGCGGAGCCGAAAGCCCGCTGCCCGGAGAGAATCTCATCACGCAGCTGCAGGAAAATCTGATGATAAAGGGGAACTGCCGCCGATCTATCCAGTGCGCTCACGCGTTTTGCACCTGTTCGCATTCTTTGTTGCACGAGGTCTGGGCCGATTATGGAATCAATCACCGATCACAAGTAACTTCCAGGGCCAACTGCGTCCTTGAGTTTGCGCCGAGCGCATATTGTAAGGCAATACGTCTCGAGCCGCGAGAGCCGTGCAGTTCGACCCTGGCGCGGCGCTGTGGTTGATGGCGGGTGCAGCCGGCGGTGGTCATTGGGAAGTTCGCGAGAAATGTCACAGGTCTATATCAAAACGGATTGCGCCGCGATAGAATGCATGCGAAGTGGTGCGGACCCGTGGGCCATGCCGGACACCTTGTTCGAGAAAATATGGAACGAACATCTGATTGCCGAGGTCGGCGGCGGGGACCTTCTTCTCGTTGACAGAGTGCTTCTTCATGAGCGTACCGGCGGCGTGGCGCTGCAGAGTCTGCGCGCCCGTGGCCATGCCCTGGCTGCTCCGGCACAGGTCTTCGCCACGATGGATCATGTGGTTGATACCCGGCCCGGGCGAAGCGCGCGCATCGGTGCAAGTTTTGGCGCCCCGTTTATCGAGGTGACTCGTCGGGAAGCGCTTGCGGCCGGCATTCGTCTGTTCGACGTGGATGACGCGCAGCAAGGCATCGTGCACGTGATCAGTCCGGAGCTCGGGATCGTGCTTCCGGGCCTGACGCTCGTATGCCCGGACAGTCACACTGGGACGCAGGGTGCCTTTGGCGCATTGGCGTGGGGAATTGGCTCGACTGAGGCCGAGCATGCTCTTGCGACTCAGACTCTCAGAGTGAAGAAGCCGAGTGTGCTGCGCGTGCAGATTGATGGTGTGCTGAGTGTCGCGGTGACGGCCAAGGATCTCGCGCTGCATCTGATCGCAACGCACGGCGCGGCGGGCGGCAAGGGAGCCGTGGTGGAATTCGCCGGTCCGGCGGTCAGGGCGCTCGACATTGAGGCACGAATGACGCTTTGTAACATGGCGACTGAGTTCTCGGCGTTCGCCGCCATCATCGCGCCGGATGAGCGCACGTTCGCGTACCTGCGTGGCCGGCCGCTTGCCCCGACCGGCGCGGCTTTCGAGCGGGCTGTGGAGCACTGGCGGAGCCTGCGTAGCGATGCCGGTGCACGCTTTGACGGCGAGATTCGGCTTGACGCATCGGCGGTAAGGCCGATGGTGACCTGGGGAACGAATCCGCAGGATGCCGTGCCGATCGAGGCAGTGGTTCCGCCATTCGCGGCAGGGATTGGGCATGAGAGTGCAGCTGCATACGAGCGCGCGATCCGTTACATGGGGCTTCAGCCGGGCGAGCCGATGCGGGGCCTGCCAGTCGATGGCGCATTCATTGGGGCATGCACCAATAGCCGGTTGAGCGATTTGCGGCGCGCGGCAGGGATTCTAGAGGGACGCAAGGTCGCCGCGGGCGTACGAGCGATTTGCGTGCCTGGCTCGAGTGAGGTGAAGCGTCGGGCGGAAGCAGACGGGCTTGCTGACATCTTCATCCGCGCGGGATTCGAATGGCGCGAGTCCGGCTGCTCAATGTGTTTTTTTGCCGGCGGCGAGCATTTCGCGCCGGGACAGCGAATCATCAGTTCTACGAACAGAAATTTCGAGGGCCGTCAGGGGCCTCAAACACGTACCCACTTGGCAAGCCCGGAGACGGTTGCGGCTTCCGCCATCAGCGGGCACATTGCCGGCGTTGATGAACTTGGGAGTTGACCCATGCCGGAACCATTTCATAATCTGACGGCGGTGGCGCTCGTTTTGCTCCGCGATAACATTGACACTGACGCGATCATACCGTCGCGCGAGATTCGCTCCGTAACCAAAGTGGGACTTGCCGCTGGATTGTTCGCGAATTGGCGCTATCTGAAGCCCGAGGAGCGTGTGCCGGACCCGACGTTCGTTCTGAATGATCCGGCATACCACGGCGCGCAGATCCTGATCGCTGGTGAGAATTTCGGCTGTGGGTCGAGCCGCGAGCAGGCGGTGTGGGCGCTGCATGAGTACGGCGTGCGGACGGTGCTGGCGAGCTCGTTCAATGCGATTTTCTATCGAAACTGCCTGCGCAACGGGATTCTTCCCGGTCAGCTGGAGCGCGTCGCGCTTGAGCAGATTGCCCGATGGGTGACGCGGGACCCGCAGGGCAACCGGATAGAGATTGATCTGTCACGGCGCACAGTACTGGCAGCGGATCGGCAGTGGACCTTCCAGATCGAGCAGGATGCGCGCGATGGCTTGCTAGAGGGGATGGATGAAATCGAGCGGACCTTGAAGTTCAGCGAACAAATCACGGCATTTCGCAATGCGGACGTGGTGTTGCGCCCATGGGTTTACGGGCTCGATCTACCGTAAGACGGCCAGTTGTCTGCCGAGTCCGTGTCTTCGTGCCATTGAGGAATCCCGAGAGGAAATGATGAGCCAGAAATTCGATTTAGTTATCCGCAACGTCCGAGTGGTCCGCCCGAACGCTCAGGACGTTCCGCTGCAACAGATCGCCGTCAAGGACGGCCTGTTCACGCTGATCGCGCCCGAAATTGATGTGTCAGCGGCCGCTGTCGTGACCGATGCGTGCGGAATGTTGGGGTTTCCCGGACTCGTCGATGCGCACATGCACACCGGTATCTACAGCCCACTCGCAGAGGATGCGGTCAGCGAAAGCCGCGCAGCGGCGCAGGGTGGGGTGACGTCGAGTCTGAACTACATGCGCTCGGGGCAGTACTACCTGAATAAAGGGGGGGCGTACGCGGAGCTGTTTCCGGAAATTCTGGAGGTGTCCAAGGGTCGGTTCCATGTCGATTATGCCTACCATCTGGCGCCGATGGATGCCCGCCAGATCGGTGAGATTGACATGTTGATCGAGAAGTACGGCGTGACTTCATTCAAGATATTCATGTTCTATGGGGGTTATGGCCTGCACGGTGCGTCGGGCCACCAGCATGAATTTCTCATGATCGGTCCGGACGAGAAATACGATATCGCGCACTTCGAATTTGTCATGCGCGGTATCAAGAGAGCCTGGGAGAAGTTTCCACAGCACCGTCCTTACATCAGTCTGAGCATGCACTGTGAAACTGCCGAGATTATGGCGGCGTATACACGCATCGTGCAGAGCGAGGGGCGATTGTCGGGACTCAGAGCTTACAGCGCGGCCCGCCCGCCGCATTCCGAAGGGCTTGCGATCGTGATCGCCTCGTACTTGGCTCAAGAGACCGAGTGCCTGAATATCAATCTGCTGCATTTATCGTCCCGCAAGGCCGTGCAGGCCGCGTTGGCGATGCAGAGCGTGTTTCCGCAGATCAATTTCCGTCGCGAAGTGACCATTGCGCACTTGTGCATCGATTACGATGTCAAAACGGGAGTCCTCGCCAAGGTCAATCCGCCCATCCGGTCGCGGGAGGACGTCGAGTATCTCTGGGAGACATTGCTCGATGGGAAAATCGACTGGGTGTGCAGTGATCACGCGTGCTGCCGTCATGAGCTGAAGACTGACGGGAGGGACGCGGACAATGTCTTTCTGGCCAAGAGTGGATTTGGCGGGACGGAATATCTGCTGTCGGCTCTGATTACCGAAGGGCGCAGGCGCGGGCTTTCCTATAACCGGATGGCACAACTGACGTCGTGGAATCCCGCGCAGAGGTTTGGCTTGGCCGGGAAAGGCGACATCGCCCCGGGGTTCGATGCGGATCTGGTTCTGGTGGATCCCGAGCGCTCGTTCGTGGTGCGGGCGAAGGAATCCGAGTCCCGGCAGGGCTACACGCCGTTTGAGGGTCTTGAGCTCACCGGCAAGGTCTGTACCACTTACCTGCGTGGCCAGTGCATTTACGACCGCGGACAGATCATGGGCGAGCCGATCGGCAAGTACCTGCATCGCCCCTACACGGCGTAGATTGCGGCGCAGACTCGTAGCGCGGCGCGGGTGCGGGGACACCCGCAGGCTCGTCGATTCCGCTGAAAATACCAAGCGTCGGAGGCAGCGTGGCGCGCCCGGCGGAGAAATCGAGCGTATCGGCGGCTCGCGCGCGGTGAGCGGCCGGCGGCCACAGTGATCGGGGTCCGCATCGCGCAGTGCTGAAGCTTGACTCGTTTCTCGCCCGCATCGCACGATGACGCGCGTGCAGCGCAGCGGCGACGTTCTGGAGATCTCCGCGTAAGTCGCGATCCGGTTGAGCGAGACCGGGCTGACGGCCCTGCGCGCCGAGGGCGGCGGCGGACAGAACGTCAACCAGGTCTCCAGAGCGCGCACCTGTGATTTGATACCACCGCTTCCTCACCGCTGAATTTCTACGGGGAACGAGTGTTACATCTGTCCGACCGACGAATCCCACAGGACGGCTTGGTGCTCATCAAGGCGCAGCAGCACCGCGCCCTGGAGTGAAATCCCGCCGCCGCGTTGATGCGGCCGCGCAAGCTCATCTGTGGCGTCGCCGTCGTGAACAGAGAAGCGCGTCGCCACCGAACCTGCCGCAGGGCACGGCGATGGCGCCTCGACGACAAGAGCAGGCGTGGGAGGACCAAGGCATTGCGCAGCAGCGTCGAGGAATGAGACGCGGTCAGTGCTGCCGCAGGTGCGGTATGTCCATCGCCCCGGAGCGCCATTGGCGGTCGCATGGCGGCTGGCCCAACCCCCCGGATCGGGGGAGGAAGAGGGTAGCGGAAGTCCGGTCTGCTTCAGCCGCCCGGCTCGTGAACCGAAGAGCGGGTTGTCACATGGCACTCGGCGTCAGTACAGGGGAAATCGTGTCCCTTGAAGAGCAGCGGCTCATCGAGAGCCTGAGATAGCGCGTATGAGAAGCAATCACCGAAATTCAGGCCGGCGCGATGGCGACCCTTGCCGTATTTGCGAAAGGCATCACGCGCGATCCGGGCTTGTTCAGCGTCAACCGGCACGATGGTGATCTGGGCCCGGGCGAAGAAGTGGTCGAGATCTCTGACCCCCTCCGCGCCATGGCGAGATTCCAAGATCATCGAGCATTCGACGTAGGTCGCGGCGGAAATGAGCCGTCGGTCGGCCGCCTCGATTCCCTCGTTGAACGATCGGCGTTCCGGTTCATTTTGCAGAATTGCAAGGAGCACCGAGGTATCGATTCCCATCAGCGAGGCAGTCCGTGCTCGTCATACCCCTTCCGCCGTCGCCGAGGAAGGGCTCGAGACCAAGCGCAATTCCCTGTGAGAGGGCAACTGGAGCCGGGATCACGACCCGCTGAAGAAGCCGGTGTAGGAAGGTACCCCCCTGATCCGGGCCGCGGTGCGGAACGGGATGAGCGAGCCGACGGCGCGCCAATACGCCCGTTCCGGGCGGATGGCATCGAAGACTACGACGGGCAGGCGAGTGCTCATGCGCCTCTGAGGCTCGTGCCGTATCTCGATCCGTGCGGCCGGGCGAGCTGCGCGCCGCCGAGTGGTTGGGGCTCGAATCGAGCGGCAGCGCCTTAGTTCTTCTGCGGCGGCGCAAGCAGCGGGGCACCGCGCATCGTTCGCCGTCCGGTGCGGGGCTGCAAAGCGAAACGGTGGAGGGAAGCGTGGCTCACCGGACGGATCCGGGCTTGAGGCAGATCTTCAAACGGTCGCTCTGCAGGGCTGAGTTGCCGGCGAGCGCTGCGATCCGCGCGCGGATCGGCTTGAATGCCCCGGGGGTCGCCGGGCACAGGTTCCTCATCACGACGCCTGATCCAACAGCAGTCGCAGCCCGGGTGGTGCGCGCGCCGTCGGATCGGGATGCCCTGCCGGATCCTTGATCGCCATGACCGCCTTGCGCGGCGCAATGGGATCATGCTTCGCCTTCGGTGCCACGATCGTCTGGCAGCCGACGCCGCGAACATGGCTCGCGAGAATCGCCGTGCCGGCGGATCGCCTTGATGGGAGCGGTGTGGAGCTCGGAGTGGGGATGCCCGGATCTGCCAGAGTGGAGTCGATACGCACGGTTGGGCACGGATCGACGTCCGGAAAACCGTCGCTGGATACGTGCAAAGTGACGTCGTGAGTTACGTTGAATTATCAATTTCGTGTTGACAGGCGGGATGCGAAAAGTAATCTGTGCCGATTCGGTGGCTGACCGCCGATCCATTCAACTGGTCTTGCAACCTGGGGGTTTCGAGCGCGCCATGAATATCGATGTCGGTGTGGAGTCGCCGGATTGGGACGACTACGAGAGCGGTGAGCGGGACGACTCGCCTTTGGGGCAAACGGGCTCGGCGCATTTGGCGGTACGTGCAGATCTCGGCGATCTGGTCGGCAGTCTGCTTACCCTGCGGGCGCTGAGGGCTTTCAGTTGCAAGCCCCAGCGCTATTGCATCCACCGGGTCGTTCGGTGCGCGGCCCGCGGTTCGATGGAGGAGCTCTTCGATGATCTGGCACTGCATTCGGGTCTTGCGGCGCAGCGATTCGACACGGGATCGCTGTTGCTGGACGGTCCTGGGGTGTTGATCATCCTGCGCGGCAGGCGTAATTCTCAGCACACCTCTTGTACGTTCACGCTGTGGGCCGATACGCCCGGCCATGCAGGCAGGATTGAGGAGCGGCTGCTCGAGATCATCGGTGAGAGGCGCATGCGCGAGGAGATGTTCACCATGGATTGGCGCTTCCTGGGGGGATATGGGGGCCTCACCGGGAGCTCCTTCGAGGAGCTCGCCGACCCTGCGTTGATGGACGAGGCATATCCGACGCTCGGGGAGCCGTTGACGCAGTTCATCGAGCGCTACCTCGCCGCGCGAGAGACCGTCCTGATCCTGCAGGGGCCGCCGGGAACGGGCAAGACGCGACTCGTACGGGCCATACTTGGCGCAATCTCACGGCGCAAGGGCGCGAGCGCGAAAGTGCTCTATACCGCCGACCGGCGCAGTCTCGAGAGCGACCGAATCTTCATGCAGTTCATTACCGGGGAGCATGATGCATTCGTCGTCGAGGATGCGGACCACATTCTCGCTTCGCGTGCCAACGGCAACCTGGACGTACACCGGTTCTTGGCGATAGCGGATGGCGTCGTGCGCGCACAGGGCCGAAAAATTCTCTTTACCACGAATCTTCCCAACGTCGGGGACATCGATGACGCGCTGTTGCGCCCGGGACGATGCTTCGCAAATGTCCGAACACGGGCGCTCGATCACGGAGAGACGGCGAGGCTCGTGAGGCGGCTGTGCGGCGAAGAGCGCGATCTGTTCGAGCGCGTCATGCAACGGGTGCTGCCCGATGGCGCTCTCAGCGCCACACTGGCGGTGATCTACCAGCATGTGCCTCTGGAAGCCCTCGGAGCGGGAGGGGGCTGAGCGCAGGTCCGTGGGACTGTGCGTGTCGGGGAAGCGGGGGCTTCGCTGCGGCCCGCAGAGAGGGGGGGCGCGGGATGTCAGCGGCGTCGGGGTCTGCTGTCGGCGACCGGCTCATGCGCCAAAGGGCAGGTTGTCTTGTGAGGCGCGACGTCGGTGCCGGGAGAGGCGTACCCTTGACGGGAAGCGGCTCATCGAGGGTGCCGGATAGCGAATGGGAGAAACAGTCGCCGAAGGGCGGACCGGCGTGATGAGGACCCCGGACGAATTTGCGGGCAGCGCCTTTGCGCTGATCAGCCTGCGGTTGCCGTGGCGCGGCGCCAGCTTGCGACCTCGGCGAGCTCAGCTTCCGGCCGCTCCCGAACCACCTTGATCCGCCCGAGGTAGATGCTCCCGTCGTTCCCATCGAGGGTCAGCTCCTGACCCTCGGCGAGCCGTATGCCCCCGAGCGTGCAGCCGCCGCCATCGGGATCGATCCTGAGCGCCGCACAGTTGACGAGGCAGACCTTGTTGAGCTGCCTCGCGACGACCGCCGCATGGGAAGTCTTGCCGCCCGAGGCCGCCAAGATTCCGTCTGCTGCCGCAATTGCCTCGATGTCCGCGGCGTGGATGGCATTGCGAACGAGAATGACGTGCCGGCCCTCGCGCGCGCGCCGTGCGGCTGTCGCGGGATCGAACGCGATCGCGCCGGTGGCTACCCCGATGCCGGCTGCTTCGGCCGACGCGATCGATGCGGACTCGGCGCCTGTGGCAAGGCGGGTGCGCTCGAGTCCCTCGATCGGCACGCCGCGTAATCGGGCGAGCGCTTCGGCAGGGCGTATCAGTCCTTCGTGAACCAAGTCCACCGCGATTCTCAGCGCGGCCCAGGGAGTCCGCTGGGCCGTGCGCGTCTGCAGCAGGAACAGCTTGCCGTTCTCGACCGTGAACTCGAAGTCCTGCACGTCGCGAAAATCCTGCTCGAGCCTCTCGCCGAGCTGGCGCAGCTGCGCTCCGATCTCGGGCAGCCGTTGCGAAAGCAGGGGGGCGTGGTCCACGGCGTGCCGGCCCGCGACCACATCCTCGCCCTGGGCGTTGAAGAGAAAATCGAGGTACAGGCCCCGTCGTCCTGTGGCCGGGTCGCGCGTGAATCCGACGCCGGCGCCCGATTGGCTGCCGGCATTGCCGAACACCATGGCTTGAATGATCACAGCCGTTCCAGGCGCCTCGCCGATCTGATTGATGGCGCGGTAGTGGCGGGCTTTCTCGCTCTGCCAGGAGCGCAGCACCGCTTCGATCGCCTGCTCGAGCTGTTCATTCGGATCCTGCGGGAAGGGCCGGCCGGTGCAGGCCGCGGCGATCTCGAGCGATTCCTCTGCTATGCGCCTCCAGGCGGCCGTGTCGAGGTCGCGGGCGCTCGAGAGTCCCTCGCGTGCGCACTCGCGCTCAAGGAGCGCATCGAACCGTTCCGCGGGTGCGCCATGAACCACTTCCACGAAGTCGCGGGCCAGACGCCGATACGAATCCCACGTCAGATGCGGGTTGCCGGTTACGCGCAGCAGGCCGTGCAACGTACGCTCACACAGGCCGATGTTGAGGATCGTTTCCAGCATGCCGGGCATTGACACGGGCGCGCCCGAACGCACTGACACCAGAAGCGGGTGGCGCTCGTCGCCGAAGCGCCGGCCGGCCGCGTCCTCGAGGCGCGCAAGGCCGGTGAGCACCAGGTCGCGCACCTCCGCCGGTACCTTTCCGCCAGAGGCGAAGTACTGCCGGCACACCTCGGTTCCGAGCACGAACCCCGGCGGCACCGGCAGGCCAAGCTGCGCCAGGCGCAGCAGTCCATACGCCTTCGCGCCGACCGTGGCCGGGCTGGCCTCCTCGGGCGCGACCTCGCGCGACAACAAGAAGTAGAGAGGCGTGTGCGCTGCGGGCTCGGCGGTGGAGCTCATGGGCCTGAGACCTCACTCAAGAGGTGATCGCGAAGCCTCAGCGCCGTGACCGACAGTGCATCGGCGGCGTGCTCGAGAACCCGGCCGAGGTTCGATACCAGAAAGAGCAGCCTGGCGTCCGCAGCGCCTTCCAACAGTCTGCCCGTTACGTCCCGCTCTGCGGCATCGATGCTGTGCTCGAGCGCAGTGAGGCGGTCGGCGGCTGAAAAGAAGTCCCGCAGATCCTGCCGGGCGCCGTCGCGCGTCACGTAGCTCGCGGCCTCGAACATCTTGACCGACTCTTGCGCGGCCATGACCAGCAGCGCCGCGAGGCCTTGAAGCGATTCCAGCACCTCTCGTGGGCTCGAGACGGTGCCGAGGTGCGTGGCGAGAAACGCAGCCTCCTCCAGGCCGTCGGCGGCCTCGTCCGCCTCGTGCATCAGCGCCGCGTAGACGTCGAACCTCGCCGTTCTTCGTGCCATCGCGTGCATGCGGGCGACGTACGCATCGCATTCCTGCTCCCAGCGGCGCGCGCGCACCGCGGTGCGCGCGAGAAACGCCCGCCCGTCGGGCTCGGCGCAACGCAACAGGGCCTGTTGCACCGCGGTTGCCAGATCGAACACTCCTTCGGCGTGCTCGAGTCCGATCTTGAGCAGATTGAGGTGGGCGGTACGGAAGCGCCGTGCGAGCTCCGCTTTGAGCTCATCGCGGATGAAGCGCTCCGAGCGGCCCTGCAGGAGGCCCGTACTCGCCTGCTCGAGCACGAACCGGAGATATTCCATGGCCGCTTCCGCTCCGAGCGTCTCATCGAGACGCTCCCCGTAATGGAAAGGTCCCTCCTGGGCGAACTCGATCGCCTCGTAGAGCAGCCGCTCCCCGCCGGCCACGAGAAAGCCACGATGACCGATGTCCCGGTCCGCCGCCCACTTGAGCAGCCGCAGCACGGCGGGCTTGTCGAGAAAGTTCTGCAGGCGCTTGCGCGCCCGGTTCCAGTCGATGAGGAACACGAGGCGCGAGCCGAGGAAGGCGAGGTAGCGCTCGAGCATCGCCTGGTCCGCCGCCGCGAAACGCCCGATGGCCAGAAGATAGCCGCCGGGTAGACTCGAATCGGGTTGAACGCTCGAGCGGGTCCATTGCGGCGAGAACGGATCGAGCATGCTCTCGAGGAAGGCGAGGCGCTGCGCATGCACATCGGTGCAGGTCAGGGTGACGTCCTTTCCCTCCACGCGCAACACCAGGATGTGGCTCTCGGTCTCACCGATGTCGTTCTGAATGATCAGCCTGCCGGCGGCGCGTGTGGCGGTCGTGCCGAGCCCGGGATGGCCGAATTTCAACGCAGCCGTGCGGTTGACTCCCGACATGAATGCACGCACCAGCGCCCGATCGGCTTCCTCGATACGCCAGACATGCGCCCCGTCGAGGACCTCCTGCGCCAGGGTTCCCTGCAGCGTGTGGAGGGCGCGATGCAGGTCCATCACGAGTGCGTGGAGGCTGTCGGGGGCGTCTGCACCGGGGCGCGCCACGGCGGTGAGGCGGCCGATGAGATCCCGCGGAACCCGGTCTGCCTCGAGTGCCGGCAGATCGGCAAGCAGCCGGCGCGCGCGCGCGCCGAGCTCGGCGGCTTGCGCGACACCTGCCTGCTCGAGTGGCGCGTGCATGGCCGCGAGGTCGGACAGAATGCGCTCGCGAACCCGGCGGGCGCCCGGGATGTAGAGCCTGCCGTCGGGGTCGCGGCGGCTGCCGCTTATGCAACCGGCGAGCGCGATGTCGAGAGCCCCCCCCGCCTGCTGCTCGGCGGGGAGGGATTGCGGGCTCTCCTGCGGATGATCGGCATGCCGCTGCGCCGCCTGAAGGATGGTGAAGTACAGCTTCAGGCGCTCGTTCGCCTCTAGCGCATCCTCGATGAGATGCGGCAACAGCAGATCCTTCTCGCCGAGGCGGCTGATGATCTCGGGCTTGGCGGACATGACCGGCTTGCGTCCCGGCGGGTTGTATGGCCGGAACGCGCGCTGCCGGAGAGCCTAGCGGCTCGAGTCCGGCGAGGCACTAGGGGTTTTCCGTCGCAAGGGTCGGATCGTATCCGAGCGGTGGCCGGTGCGCTACCATGGCGCACCGGTCCGCCGCGCGGGCCGGAACATGAACAAGCGACAGGGCGGGTTGGCGCGCATGAGCACCGAGATCTCGACCGAGCGGCAGGCGGATCGGACGAATGATGTCTGGGGCCACCCGCGGGCCCTGTGGATGCTGCTGCTCGTGACGGTGGGCTTCAACTACGCCTTGTACGGATTCCGGGCCTATCTCGCCCCGTACATCGCGCACTTCTTCGCCGCACTCGGCGCGGCCGCAGCGGAGCGGCAGGCGGACCTGGTGACCAGCGGTTTCCTGGCACTGGTCTATGCCACGCCCATCGTCGGCGGCTATGTGGCCGACAAGATCCTCGGCGAGCTGCGCTCGGTCGCAATTTCCTTCTGGCTCGGCATCCTGGGGTTGATCCTGATGGCGCTGCCGGCCTTGCGGGCATTCGAGAGCGGCATGGCGCTGTACGCGCTCGCGATTGGACTCAATATTCCGCTCACGGTGCTGATCGGACGCAACTATGTCGAGGCCGATGCGCGCCGCGAGGGCGCTTATACGCTGTACTATCTCGCCGTCAATCTGGGCGGCTTCGTGGCACCGTTCGTGTGCGCGGACTTCGTCGGCCAGCGTTTCGGGTACCGCTGGGGATTCCTCGCCTCGGCCGCGGGCATGGCGCTGGCGGCGGTGGTATTCCAGGCGCGCCAACACACGCTGCGCTCGGTCGTGCCCGGGGGTGGGCACCTTTCCGGAGCGAAGGCCACCGTCTGGATCATCGGTGCGATCGCGGTCCTCACGTACCCGATGGCGCTGCTGCTGTCGGAGCCGCGGTTCCTGAGCGTCGCCATGTACGCGTTGATGGGGATGCTGGTGCTGTACTTCATCGTGAGCTGCATACGCCGCGGCGACCGTGTACAGACGCAGAAGTACCTGGCGCTGCTACTGCTGTTCGTCGCGATGGTGCTCTACTGGGCGTTCAGCTTTCAGAGCGTGACTTCGCTCAATTTCTTCGCCCGCGATCATGTGAACGCGCCGTTCAATTACACGCTGTTTCAGTCGGCCAACCCCCTCTATATCCTGCTCTTCGCTCCGCTGCTCGCGCTGCTGTGGCCGTGGCTCGGGCGGCGCGGCAAGGATCCCTCGACGCCGCGAAAATTCGGCATCGGCCTGCTGCTGATCACGCTCGGTTACGGTGTGCTGGTAGCCGCCATCCGCTACGGCGGCGATGGCGGGAAGATCGGTTGGGAGGCGCTCGCCGGCTACTATCTGCTCGCGACCCTGGGCGAGCTGGCGCTGATGCCCATCGGGTACGCGCTGGTCGGGCTGCTGGCGGCGCCGGAGGAGTCCTCGCTCGCCATGGGCGGGTGGTTTTTCGGGATGGCTTTGGCCTATCAGCTGGCGGGCTGGATTGCGACACGGACCACGAGAAGCGCCGCGGCGGCCGGCGCGCATGTGGGGATCGCGGACTACTCGCACGTGTACGGGCAGGTGTTCCTGGTCGGCGGCGCGGCGAGCCTCGTCTTCCTGCTGGCGGCGCCCTGGGTGAGGAAGCTGATGCACGGTGTGCATTGAGTCGCATCCCGCCATCCGCACGGCCGGCTCAGGCGCTGAGACACTGCGCGTACGCGGGCACGGTGGAGCGGGCGAAATGCCGGGTCTCCCCGGTCTCGAGCGTCTGGAATTCATCCGCCCGGACGCCGTGGCGGGCCCGAGCGAGTGCCAGCTCGATCAGGGGATCATCGATGCCTTCATCCCCGAGCTGGAAACAGCCGAAATGGGTACCGACCGAGATCCTCGCCTGAAGATCGAGGTGCGCGCGCACCGCCTCCTCGGGATCCATGTGCTGCGGCCCCTCGATCCGGCGGGGCGCGTACGCCCCGATGGGCAGCAGCGCCAGCTCGATGGTCCCGAGCTCACGGCGAATGTCGCGAAAGTGCCGCCAGTAGCCGGTGTCGCCGGCGAAGAAAGCGCTCATGCCGCCGGCCTCGAGGTGAAAGCCGCCCCACAGCGAGCGGTTGCGGTTGCGGACTCCGCGGCCCGACCAATGCTGCGCCGGGGTCATCGTGACCGTCGCGCGGGGCAGCTCAAGCCTCTGCCACCAGTCGAGCTCGTGGACGTTCCTCAGGCCGAATTGCCTGAGAAACTCCCGGTTGCCGAGGCCCGTCACGAAGCAGGGGCGGTGTGCCGCCTCCAGCCGCGCCAGCGTGTCGATGTCCAGATGATCGTAATGGTTGTGCGAGAGGAGCACCAGATCGATCGGCGGCAGCTCCCCGAACGGCAGACCCGGCGCGCGCACCCGCTTCGGACCGAAGCCGCGCATGGGACTGACGCGCTGCGAGTACACCGGATCGGTCAGGATGTTGAGGCCGCGGAACTGGATGAGGAACGTGATGTGATTGATGAATGTGAGGGCGATCCGGCCCGGCGCGAGCGAGGCGGGCACGGTGGGACGGGCGCGATTCTCGACCCACCGCGGCCAGGCCTGCCTTGGGACGAGTCCCGCGCAGCGCACCAGGTCCAGAAAAAAGCGCCCTGAGGGCGCTTCGGGATTGAAGAAATACCGGCCGTCGAAGTGATCCGACGGCGGTCCGGAGTAGCCCGGTCCGCCCGCCAGGGATATGAGCAGCGCCCGTGTCCTCGACAGCAGACTCGGGGACGTCGGCTGCCCGGGGCGGGCGGGATATCCGGGCAGAAGCCCCGCCTCCAGTGCCAGAGCGGCTGTGGCGGGGGCGCCGGACAGGGCGGTCTTGGTGCTCAACTCGGTGCTCCTCGAGCGCATCTTTGGAGTGGATGCGTTGCAACGGCTGCGCCGATGGTTGGGCAGACTACTCGAGGTTCGTTAAGGTTTTATTGCAACAGGATGATTCTCTGACTCGTCTTCTCAAGGACGGCGCGTAAGTCACGTTGGAATCAGCCCGCCATATGTTGCAGGTTGTCGTATCAGGAGCGCGTGAGCCAATGAGGAAGCGGATGAGGGGTCGCCCGTGCGCTCGCCTGCTGCGGCCGGGAAACTTCGCGGGCGATGCGCCGTGCAACCGGCGCCACTGCGGCGGCCTCAGCAGTTGGCTCGGCGTCGGGATCGAAGCGGCGCCCCTCGATGGCGTAGACAATGACTTCAGGGGGGGGCGGGAGCCGAAGCGGGAGCGCGCGCGATCGCCTCGGCAGGGACCAACCGGTGACTCGAAGCAGCGCCCCCTGCGGGGGCAGCGGGTCGATGGACAGCTCGAGACGATGGGCCCGCCCGGGCGGGCCCAGGGATGCGCAGGCATCGATGCACACGACCGCGTCGCGGTCCGACCAGAGATCGAGCAGCGACAGCGTAGCGCCGTCGTCGAAGAGGACCGGCACGTCCTGCTGCAGCGAACCCCGTCATGCCTCGGCGACCCGGACACCGACGGCGTCATCTCCCCGGCAGGAATGGCCCAGTGAGATGACCACGCCTCGGTGTGCAGCCGGCGCTCTCAGGGACGCAGCACCGACAGCCTGAGAAAGTGGGTCGAGCAGGAGATGCAGGGATCGTGATTGCGGATGCTGCGCTCGCAGCGCTCCCGGAGCACCTCATCGGACTGATCGAGCGCCGCGGAGGCGACGGCGCCCAGGTCGGCTTCCATGCTGGGCTGGTTCTGCGACGTCGGAGGAACGATGCGTGCGGTGAGAACGTTGCCGTCGGCGTCGAATTCGTAGCGATGCCAGCAGATACCGCGTGGCGCCTCGGTGCAGCCGAACCCGATTCCCGCCCGCGGCGTGAGCGGCACGGCGGCGACCTCGGGCGGCTCGTAGGCTGCGATCAACCCCAGAGCCTCCTCGCACGCGTAGACGATCTCGATCGCCCGAACGATGATGCTGCGAAAGGGGTTGCGGCATACGGGACCGAGCCCCGCTTCGCGCGCTAGCGCCTTAACCGAGACCGGCAGGCGATCAAAGTTGAGTGCGTAGCGGGCCAGTGGCCCGACCAGGTAGGCGCCACGGCTCCTGATGCCGGCGTGCAGGGCGGTCGAGTGCGGCACCTGGCGCTCCTCGAACTCGCGATCGAAGTCCGCGATATCGATGTCGAGGCCGGCGCTGGAGACGAGCCGTCCCTCGTTGAACGGATATTCGTGCGGATGGCGCAGCGCCACGAACTCGTAGTCGCGCTCAAAGTCCGGAAACGGAAAGCCCGCTACCCAACGCACCAGGTGCACCGCGAGATCCCGCGCACGCTCGAGGGTTTGCGCGATCGGGGCCAGCTCGGCCCGCGCCGGCACGCGGAAGAAGCCGCCTGGTCTGACGTTGACCGGATGGATCTCGCGCCCGCCGAGTACCCGGATCAGCTCGTTGCCGGCCTTCTTCAGCGCGAGGGCGTTACGGAGGATGTCGCCATGGTCCCGCGCCATGCGAATCGCATCGGGGTAGCCGAGGAAGTCCGGGGCATGCAGCATGGCCACGTGCAGCGCGTGGCTCCCGATCCACTCGCCGCAGTAGATGAGCCGCCGCAGCGAGCGCAGCTGCCCTTCGACCCTGTGGCCGAAGGCGCGCTCGATCGCGTGCACGGCGCTCATCTGATAGGCGACCGGACAGATGCCACAGATGCGAGCGACGATATCGGGCACCTCGGCGCAGGCACGGCCTCGCAGCAGCGCCTCAAAGAGCCTCGGGGGCTCGAAGATGCGCAGCCGCGTCGAGACGAGCCGGCCGTCCTCGATCCGCAGCTCCAGCGCGCCTTCGCCCTCGACGCGGGCGAGGTAATCAACACGGAGGGTGCGGGTCGGCATGGTTATTCTCTCTGGAAGCCCTGCGCCGCGGCGTTGAAGCTGCGCAGGGCATGCTCGAAGCGCTTCGCCGGTGCGCCCAGGGCCTGCCATCGCTGGGCCAGGGCCGGCACGTTCGGTGTCTCCATCGGCCCGTAGCAGCCGTAGCAGCCTCGCCGGTACGCGGGGCAGAGCGCCCCGCAGCCGGCGTGGGTGAGGGGGCCGAGGCAGGGGACGCCCTGGACCATCACGCAGACCGTGCCGCGCCGCTTGCACTCGATGCAGACGCTGTACGCGGCGACGGCGGGCTTGCGCCCGGCGAGAAAGGCGCCGATCACCTCCAGGAGCTGGGTCTTGTTGATCGGGCAGCCGCGCAACTCGAAATCCACGGCCACGTGCGCGGCGATCGGCGTAGAGGTGGCGAGCGTCTCGATGTATTGGGGCGAGGGATAGACCGCGGCCACGAGCTCCCCGATCGAGGCGAAGTTGCGCAGCGCCTGGACACCGCCCGCGGTGGCACAGGCGCCGATGGTCACCAGGTGCCTCGACTGGCGGCGCACTTCGCGGATGCGCTCGGCATCGTGTGCCGTGGTGATCGAGCCTTCCACCAGCGACAGGTCATAGGGACCGGCCGCGACCGCGCTCGAAGCCTCGGGAAAGCTGGCGATCTCGAGTGCATCGGCGACGGCGAGCAACTCGTCCTCGCAGTCCAGGAGCGAGAGCTGGCAGCCGTCGCAGGAGGCGAACTTCCAGACCGCGAGCCGTGGACGCCGATCCACCTCAGGCCTCCCGTGTCGAGAACAGTGAAGCGATGCGGTCGAAGCGCATCACCGGGCCGGTCATGCAGATGAATTCGGGGCCGAACTGGCAGTGGCCGCACAGGCCGGTCGCGCACTTCATGTTACGCTCCATCGAGAGGTATACGCGCTCATCGGGCACCCCGGCCTCGCGCAGCGCGCTCACCGTGAAGCGCATCATCACCTCCGGTCCGCACACCAGCGCCACCGAGTTGTTCGGGTCGAAGGTCGCCCGTGGAATCAGTGCCGGAACCACACCGACGTTGCCGTGCCAGAGTGTGTCCGCGTGATCCACGGTCACCGACACGTCCACATCGAGCCGCCGCCGCCACTGCTCGAGCTCTTGGCGGTAGAGCATCTCGGCCGGATGACGCGTGCCGAAGAGAATCGCCACCCGTCCGTAGTGGCGCCGCTCGGCCAGCACCCGCCGGATCGCCGGGCGCAGCGGCGCGAGGCCGAGCCCTCCGGCGACGAAGATCACATCGGCGCCCTGGGCGGCAGGCCAGCCGGTCCCGTACGGACCGCGCACACCCACGCTCGCTCCGACTGCGAGGCGGGCGAGAGCCGTGCTCACGGCGCCGACCTCACGGACGGTGTGCAGGAAGCCCTCGTCTGCCGCCTCGCCACTGATGCTGATCGCGATCTCGCCGACCCCGAAGGCGTAGAGCATGTTGAACTGCCCGGGGGCACAGGGCGGTCGGCGGCCCGATTCCGGAACGAGGCGCAGCGTCACCGTGTCGGGCAACTCCCGGTACACCTCCCCGACCCGGTACAGCGCCGGCACCAGGGCATTCTGCCTCGATACGGCCATCTCAACCTCTGCGGTAGACGTCGAACATCTGCAGCCGTGTCGCGTGCAACCGCTTCACGAAGACCGGCAGAAAGCGCTTCATCATCAGGTAGCCGAAATCGTGATCCTCCTCGCATTTGCGCCGCAGGCATGCGGCATCGATCCCGAGTGCGTGGGTCGGCGATGCTGCGCGCGCATCGAACATCCAACGGTAGGGCGGCACCAGCCAGGAGGCGCCCACGACCTCGCCTTCCCCCAGGGTGGAGAAGACGATTGGATCCTGACCGGGCGCAACGACATCGAGCGCGACCCGGCCTTCGCGGATGAGGAAGAACTCATCGGCGGGATCGCCCTCGTGGAAAAGGTACTGGCCGGCTTCGAAGCGGCAATTGCGGGCGCATCCGGCGATCAGCCGGGCATGCTCCTCGTCGAGCCCGGCAAAGAAGGGAAGCTCGCGCAGGAGCGAGTCAAGGCTCTTCATGAGGCATCTCCCTGCTTCTTCGCCCGACCGGGGGCGCGCAGCGCCGTGGCTTCCTCCGTGATGTCGATCCCAACCGGACACCAGGTGATGCAGCGCCCGCAGCCGACACAGCCGCCGGTGCCGAACTGGTCGATCCAGTAAGAGAGCTTGTGGGTCAGCCAGTGCCGGTAGCGCGCCCGTGTGCTGTGGCGCACGCTGCCGCCGTGCAAGTAGGAGAAATCCAGCGTGAAACAGGAGTCCCAAGCCCGCACCCGCTCGGCAGCGGTCCCCTCGAGGCTGCTGTGGTCTTCCACCGAGGTGCAAAAGCAGGTCGGGCATACCATGGTGCAGTTGCCGCAGGCCAGGCACCGTTCGGCGATCCCGTCCCAGCGCGGGTGCTCGGCCTGCTCGCGCAGCAGTTCGCGCAGGCGAGTGGTGTCGAGCCTGCGACCCATCCGCTCGGCGGTGCGATCGAGCACGGCCCGCGCAGCGGCGAGCTCCGCTTCGGTCGGCGGCCGGCTCGCAATCCTCTGCAGCATCCGGGCGCCGGCCTCGCTTCCGACCTCGACCAGAAATGTGGCGCGATCGGCGCCCAGCAGCTCGGTGAGCGACAGGTCGAATCCGGCGGCGGCCTTCGGTCCGCTGCCCATGGATACGCAGAAACAGGTGCCACTGGCCTGTGCGCAGTTGACCGCGACGATGAAGGTGCTTATCCGCCGCGCGCGGTAGGTATCATCCGAGTACCGTCCCCCGAGGAACACCCGGTCCTGGATGGCGATGGCGCGCAGCTCGCAAGCGCGCACGCCGATGAAGGCGAGCTTCGGCCCGGGCGCGGGTACGGTGATCTTGAAACCGTCGCCGTTTCTGCGGGCGCCCCAGAGCGGCTCGAGCGGAGGGTGCAGAAAGCGCTTCCAGGAGTGCGGGCCGACATTGAAGCCGAACCACGCATCGTCCTCGCGGCGCTGCAGGTGGTAGTGCCCGGCCTCTTGGCTGTCGGTCCACCCCGCGGGCAGCTCCGACACGTGCGTCACATCGTCATAGACGATCGCGTCCTCTCGCAGTGTCGGTCCGAGCGTCCGGTAGCCCTCGGCGAGGAGCGCCTCGAGCAGCCCCTGGAGGGTTTCCCGGACGATCACCGCATTCGCTCCCGCCGACAAAGGCTGCTCCTTCCGTTGCGCCAGCGCTGGACGTAGCCGAGCATAGCCGCCCGGCGAGGGGTTGCCTGTCCGTACCGTCCGCAATGGCGGCCGTAATGACCTCGTGTCGCAGGTAGTGCAGGGAACTCGATGGCGAAGACCGCTGGGCGCGGCGGCCGTCCCGGCCGCGATGGGCCGTCTCAACTGTTATGGTCATAAAACAAAGGAACTGTAACTGTTCCAGTCGAGAGGTCTCTGCTACGTTATCCGCCGTGGCTCGATCGACAGGGCACCTGCGGAGGCTGACCCCATGAGCAATCCGGTCATCAATCTGTCGCGGAAATTCGAGTTGTTCAGCGAGCGGTGGGCCCCGAAAGTCATCGCCGAGATGAATGACTACCAGTTCAAGCTCGTGCGGATCCGCGGCGATTTCATGTGGCACGACCATCCCGAGACCGACGAGACGTTCTTCGTGCTCGAGGGCCGGTTGCGCATCGACTATCCGGACGGCTCCGTCGAGCTAGGGGCGGGTGAGATGCACATCGTGCCAAAGGGCGTGCGCCACAAACCGAGCGCGGCCGAGGAGGTCAAGCTCCTGCTGGTCGAGCCACGAGGGGTGCTGAACACCGGTCATGAGGGAGGGCCAAGGACGGCGCAGAGCGACGTGTGGATCTGAAGCCCATGTCCCGCCCAAGTGGATCACGCGTGAGTCAGGTTGGGTCCTACGTCATATCCGATGACCCGGCCCGGCTCGATCCGGGCGTGATCCATGCATTCCTTTGCCGGGCTTACTGGTCGCAGAACATCCCGGTCGAGGTCGTGCAGCGGGCGATCCGGGGGTCGCTGTGCATCGGGGCCTATGACGAAGGCGGCAGGCAGGTCGGCCTCGTGCGCCTGATCTCCGACTACGCGACCTTTTGCTATGTCTGTGACGTGTTCGTTCTCGAGGAGCACCGCGGACAGGGCCTGTCCAAGGCGATGATGGGAATGGGCATGACGCATCCGCGGCTGCAGGGACTGCGGCGCTGGCACCTCGTGACGAAGGATGCGCACGGCCTGTACGCAGGGTTCGGATTCGTTCCGCCGGCTCATCCCGAGCGGCACATGGAGCGGGTCGATTCGCTCGTTTACGCAACAGAAGAGTAGGCCGCCCGCTCGCGGCGCCGCAGTGCCACCGACAGCGGCACGGTCACCAGCATCGCGGCTGCGATGGCCGTCAAAGCCGGGCCCGGACCGAACCGGCTGACGGCCTCGAGGCCGATGATCGGGCCGAGGCTGCCGCCGATGTCCCCGAGCACCTGGTACATGCCGATCGCCCGGCCGTAGCGATCGGCGCTGACCAGATCTCCCAGAATGACGACCAGCGGGACGTTGATGCCGCCGAGACCGATCCCGATGGCGCTCAGGCCGAGGATGGCCGCGGCCATCCGGGATGAGGCCGCAAGCAGGGCGAATCCGGCCACACAGAACAGAGAGGCCGGCAGGAGCAGGTCAGCCTTGCGGCCGCGGCGGTCGATCCATCGTCCGGCGGCCAACGAGACGAGCGCCGAGCTGGCGATCATCGCCGCCATGAGGACACCGGAGGAGCCTTCGGGGCCGAGTGCGCCGAGGGTGAGGTGCCGGTCCTGCAGGATCAGCACCAGGGCGGCGAGGACGACACCCTGAACGGAGAAGAACACGATGAAGTTGAAGATGCAGACCATCCAGAGCGATCCGGAGCGAGACAACTCCCGCGTCATGCCGCGCGCAGCGGGTCTGCCTCCTGTGCCGTCGGTGGACGGCGCCGCAGTGCGCCTCGGAGCGATGAAGTAAGCCGCGATCATGCCGCCGAACGTGATGCCTGCGGCCGAGAGAAAGGCAGCCCTCGCCGAGAGCAGATCCGCCACCAGCCCCCCGAGCACCATGCCGGCCGGGACTCCGAAGCTCAGCCACATCCTGACCACGGCCGCGGCCTTGCCGCGCGTGGCGGCCTCACTCATGATGAGCGCCGCAGTGAGCGAGCCGACCATCAGGAGCGAGGAGCCGACTCCCCAGAGGACCCGGCCGAGCAGAAACCACGCGGTGGCATGATGGCTGCCCAGTCCGGCGGCGAAGCACAGGGTGGCGAGCCCCTCCACGCACAGTCCCGTGAGCAGCGGCCAGCGCGCGCCGAAGCGATCCACGAGGTGGCCGGTGATCGGGTTGACGGCGAGGCGGGTGATGCGGTTCAGCGAGAGGATGAGCCCGATCATCGCCGGCGTGATGCCGAGGGCGAGACCGACGATCGGCAGGATCGGGAACACCACGCCGCCGCCGAGTCCGCCCGTGAAGGCGAGGGCGGACAGGCTCCACAGCGAGCGCTGCGCGCTCTGCTCGCGGCTCATCGCTTGAGGAGCGGCGGCATCAGGACTCTCCCAGCCGTTTGATGAGCGAAGCGGCTGCGAGGAGAGTCCGCAGCTCCGGCGCATCGAGCTCCGCCAAGGCGATGGCGAGCCACTGCCGCTTGGCGGCACTGCGCTCTTTTCTCACTTCAGCGCCCCTGGCCGTGAGCGCAAAGAGGACTCGGCGGCCATCGCCCGGGTCGGGCCGGCGCCGGACGAGATTCTCCTGCTCGAGGCCGCTGAGGATCGCGCCCATGGACTGGGGCTTCATCGCCTCGGCGCGGGCGAGGTCGGCCGCCGTCATCCAGCCGCTTTGTTCCAGCCGGGCGAGGGTCGCGAGCTGCGAGAGGTTCAACCCGCCGGTGTGGCCCTGTGAGCGCAGACGGCGCAGGAGCTGGCCCACCGCGAGCGCGAGGTCCGCCGCAAGTGTTTCGAGGGGTATCGGGGCGTTGGCGCGACTCATGGCGCCATCGTAAAGATAAACAGTTAAGCTTACAAGATAAACTTATAAGATAAACTTATTAAATATCGAAGGTGGAAGGTGGCGGCCGCAGCCGGGGTTGTATGTCGGAATGCGATAGACGATAACGACAGGCCCTCACAGGAGGGTTGCCCGCAACAGCAGCAGCGCGATCGTCCACATGGTGAGCGCGACCAGCGCATCGAGCACCCGCCAGGCGCCCGGGCGGGCGAACACCGGGGCCATGATCCGGGCGCCGAAGCCGAGGCTTGTGAACCAGCCCAGGCTCGCGGTGCAGGCGCCGGCGAGGAACGCCGGGCGAAGCGCACTCGGCTGCTGGGCGCCCACGGAGCCGATGAGGAGGACGGTGTCGAGATAGACGTGCGGGTTGAGGAGGGAGACCGCGAGCGTTTGCGCCAGCGCACCGCGCGCCGATTGCACGGCTTTGCTCGAAGCGGCGTGCAAGGACTCCCCTGACCACGCCCGGCGCGCCGCGCCGAATCCGTACCAGCCGAGAAAGCAGGCCCCGCCGAAGGCCAGTGCCTTAAGTGCCAGGCGGTCGCGACCGATCGATACGGCCAGCCCGCCGACACCGATCGTCATCAGCACCACATCGAGTAGCACGCACACGGTGACGACCAGCGGTACGTGCAACCGGCTCAGCCCCTGGCGCAGCACGAACGCGTTCTGTGCGCCGATGGCGAGGATGAGCGAGGCGCCGAGGAGGAGGCCGGTGGCGTAGGCCGCGGATGAGTCGGGCTGCATGCGCAGAGTCTCACCGCGGACCGCTGCAGGTGCCATCCAGAAATGCTAATGTCGATGAAGAGACCCTAATGTCATTCGCAGGGTGTCCCCATGCTGGACCATGCATTGCTGGTGGCTGTTGCGGCAGTGGCGCGCGAGGGCAGCTTCGAGCGTGCCGCGCGGGTGCTCAACGTCACGCCGTCCGCGGTCTCTCAGCGAGTGCGGCTGCTGGAGGAGCGCATCGGCGCGGCACTGATCGTGCGCGGTCAGCCGTGCAAGGCCACGCAGATCGGGGCGCGCCTGTGCCGCCATGCCGAGCTCGTCTCGGCGCTGGAGGCGGAGTTGCGGCGCGAGCTGCCCGTCCTGCCGCAGGAGCCGGCCGATGCGCTGCACGCGAGCCTGCGGATCGCGGTGAATGCCGACAGCCTGGGGACATGGTTTGTCGAGGCAATGGCGGACTTTGGACGCGAGAACGCGACGCTGCTCAACCTGACGCTCGATGACGAGGACCATACCGCGGAGTGGCTGCGACGCGGGCACGTGCTAGCGGCCGTGAGCTCGCTCAGGGCGCCGGTGCAGGGATGCCGCCGCCGCCGCTTGGGCGCGTTGCGCTATGTGGCCACCGCAAGCCCTGCCTTCGTGCACCGTTGGTTCGAAGAGGGTGTCACGGCGGAGGCTTTGTCGCGGGCGCCGAGCCTGCTCTTCGACCGATACGACCGGCTGCAGAACATCTGGGCGCGCCGGCACCTGCGTCGCGAGGCGCATCTGCCGGCGCACCGTCTGCCCTCGACCCGTGCTTTCATCGACGCTGCGCTCGCCGGCGTTGGCTGGGGAATGAATCCCCTGGCGCTCGCGCGCGCCCATCTTCAATCCGGCGCGCTGGTGGAGCTCATCCCGGATACGCCGGTCGATGTGCCCCTTCAATGGCAGGTCACTCGTCTGCAGGTGCCCGTCCTGGACAGTCTGACCCGCAGCGTCGTCCGAGCCGCCGCCGCCGCCCTTCAGCCCTAACGCCCGGGATGCCGGTAGCGGGCGACCGAGGCCGGAACGGGAGTGCTGGCGGGCAGCCGGGGATCGGCGAGGGCGGGCTGTGCCTGCAGCGCGAGCGGGATCACACCTGCCCAGTGCGGCAGGGCGTAGTCCTCCTCGTCATCGAGCGGTGGGCCGGTGCGGACCTTCGCCGAGGCCTCCTCGATCGGCAGGCACAGCACCGAAGTCGCCTTCAGCTCCAGATCGGTTGCGCCTCGGACCTCGCCGCTGCGTCCGGCGACCACATGATCGACCAATGCGCTGAAAGCCCGGCGTTTTTCGGCCTCTTCGCGCACCTCGCGGGCCCTGCCCAGGATGAGGACGGAGCGGTAGTTCATGGAGTGATGGAAGGCCGAGCGCGCGAGCACCAGCCCATCGAGCAAGGTGACCGTGACACACACCGGTGTGGCCTGCCGGAGAGTGCCCAGCATGCGCCCGCCGACCGAGCCGTGGACATACAGCTGCTCCTCGATGCGCACATGTGTCGTCGGCAGCACGAACGGCTGGCCGTCCATGACGAATCCCACATGACAGATCAGCGCCTCATCGAGAATGGCGTTCACCACTGCACGGTCATACGTGCCGCGGTCGGGTCTGCGGACCAAGGTCGTGCGCGGCGTGGGTGCGATGGCGCTCATGCGGGCTCCTGTTGAGCGGGACAGGTGCTCAGCTTCCGGATAAAATGGCCTGAGTAAAAGTGCCAGTTCAGATAAAATGAACAGACCAGTCGGGCGCTGGGACCTGACCCTGGGGTTGGAGGGGGGCAGCGAGCCGCTGTTCCGGCGGATCTCCCGGGCGATCGTCGCCGAGATCCAGCGCGGCAGGCTCCGCCCCGGCGCCCGCCTTCCGGGCAGCCGCACGCTCGCCCGGACGTTGCGGGTGCATCGCAACACGGTGCTCGCCGCGTATGAGGAGCTCTCGGGAGAGGGCTGGACGGAGTCCTCCAGGGCCCGCGGTACATTCGTTTCCTCCGCGATGCCGGAAGTGAGACGCCGCGGCGGCACCGCGGCGGGGTCCCACAACCGCTCCCACGTCGCAGCCGGATTTGATTTCCGGTCGGCGCTCGAACAGCGGGTACCGGATGCGGGTGCCGGGCCGGCGACGCTGCTGAGCGTCGGAGTGCCGGATGTACGCCTTGCCCCGACGGTAGCGCTCGCCCGGGCGTTTCGCCGCGTGTTGCGCGACAGTCCCGCGGAGCTGCTGAGCTACGGGCATTCCCAGGGCCATCCAAGGCTGCGCGCGGCCTTGGCTGCGATGCTGCGCGCCGCGCGTGGCTTGACGGTCGAGCCGGACGACGTGCTCGTGACTTCCGGCAGCCAGATGGCGCTCGAGCTCGTGGGGCGCACGCTCCTTGCGCCGGGCGACGTGGTGGCCATCGAGCAGCTCGGCTACCATTACGCCTGGCGGGTGTTCGAGCAGCATGGCGCGGTGCTCGCCCCGGTTGCGGTGGATGCGGGCGGACTCGACGTGGAGGCGCTCGCGCAGCTTGCCGAGCGCACGGCGCTTCGCGCCGTATACCTGACGCCCCATCATCAATACCCGACCACCGCCACGCTCAGCGCCGGCCGGCGGATCGCGCTGCTCGAGCTCGCCAGAGCCAAGCGCTTCGCCGTGATCGAGGACGACTACGACCACGAGTTCCACTACGAAGGCCGGCCGGTGCTGCCGATGGCGAGCGCCGACAATGCGGGGGTCGTCCTTTATGTCGGCAGCCTCGCCAAGGTGTTGGCCCCGGGGGTGCGGTTGGGGTATCTGGTCGCGCCACGCTCGCTGCTGCGCGAGGTCGTGGCGCATCGGGCCTGCATCGACCGACAGGGCGAGCACACGCTCGAGTGCGCCGTGGCCGAGCTGTTTGAGCAGGGGGAGGTGCAGCGCCATGCCCGGCGGGCCCGGCGCATCTATCAGGCCCGCCGCGATTGCCTCGCCCGCGCGCTGCAGCGTGAGCTCGGCTCGGCGCTCTCCTTCGAGGTGCCCTCCGGCGGTCTTACGCTGTGGGCCACGGCCGTTGCCGGGTTGGACGTCGAGGCGTGGGCGGCGCGAGCACGGGGACAGGGCGTGGTGGTCTACACCGCGCGCCAATACGCGTACGATGGCCGGGTCAGGCCGCACTTGCGATTGGGGTTCGCTGCCTTCGACGAGGCGGAGATTACGGCATGGGTCAAGCTGCTGAAGCGTGCCTTGTGAGGCGCGGGCGTCGCGCGGCGCGTCAATCCGTGGCGCAAGTCCTTGCCGGGACCGGCGATTGCGAGTAACTGAAGGCCATGCGCGGAATCTTCTCCTTCATCGGCGCCACGGTGCTCGGCTCCATCGGCTGGACGCTCGGCAAGTACGTTGGGTTCGGGACGGCGATCGTGGTGAGTTGCATCGGCAGCGGATTCGGCATGTATTGGGGCCGCAGGCTCTTCGACGAGTGGCTCGGGTGACTGCGTGGCGCCCACCGCGGTGCCGAGGGCCGCGGTGGCGCGCGGCCGGCTCCCGCGCTCCTCATCAAGGCGCGCTCGGCGCAGGCAACCGGGCCACGTGCTCGATGGCAAAGTCGATGAATGCGCGAGTCTTGAGCGGCAGGTACTTGCGGCTGCCGTAGACCAGGTAGAGCGTGGCTTCCTGCAGGGAGTAGCGGGTGAGGATCGGGACGAGGGTGTCCTGGAAGAGCGGATCATCGAGAAAGTATCCCGAGAGCGGCGCGATTCCGATCCCCGCCGCCACCGCGTTCGCCACACCCGCCATTGCCCGGTAGCGCACGACCGGGCGGATCGGGACTTCGATCCTGCCATCCGGGCCCAGGAGCGTCAGGGACTCGAGGCCTCCCACCGCCACGAAGTCGTGACGGGTGAGGTCCTCGGGCGAGTGCGGCTCGCCGCGGGCTTTCAGGTATGCGCGCGAAGCCATGATGAAAAACGGCATCGGCCGAAGCGGCCGGGCGATGAGTCCGGCCGGAAGCGACCGCGCCGCCGGCGCCACGCGCATCGCCAGATCGTACCCCTCCTCGACGAGGTCGACGAGCCGGTCCTCGAAGGAGGCATCGACCAGGATTTCCGGAAAGCGGTGCCGGAATTGCACCAGCACGTCCGCCATCTGCTGGCCCGCAAACCAGCTGGGGCAGGTGATGCGCAGCGTCCCCCGCGGCACCGTGCCGAGCGAGCCGAGCTCGAGCTCGGTGGCCTCCAGGTCATCGAGAATGGGCTTGCACCGCTCGAAATACACTCTGCCGGGCTCGGTCAGGCTGAGCGCGCGCGTGTTGCGATTGAGCAGGCGCACCCCGAGGCGCTTCTCGAGGCGCATCACGTGCTTGCTGACCATGGCGGTGGACATCTCCAGCCGGTCGGCGGCGGCTACGAAGCTGCCGGACTCGACCACTTGGCGGAATACCCTGATGCCGGTCAACCTGTCCATCCACACAGTTTACGTCCATGTGCGCGGCGTACACCAGAGCCGCGCACGCCCCCGGCCGCGCCGGGATGAGCGGCGGATCCTCGAGGTGTCACTGGCAGGGCGTTGGCCGGAGGGGGCGGCCGGGGCCGCCGGCCGCGGGCAGGGGCTGCGGCGCACCCGCGCGCGCTGCAGCCAACGCCGCAAACAATGTCAGGATCTCGCGGGCGGGCGGGGCGCGCCTCGCAAGTCCTGGAGCGTCGTGGGAAGAGAACAAGTTTTTTTCTCGACAGAGTGTCCCAGCATGGGAAATGCGCGCACCGCACGCAAGTGTCCCGGGTGATGTCTCTTCTTTCGAAACAGTCCATGTCCCTTCCGCGGATTGCCCGCGAAGAGCGCTCCTCATAACATGCTGATAAAGGTGCAGGGCGCCATCCGGCCCGGACCGCCGAACCGAGGCAGCGCTGCATGCGTGCCTTGCCGCGGCCGGGTTCTCGCTGTTCTACCTGATTGCGCTCGCGCTCGAGGCCCGCAGCGATCTGAGCGCCCGGCGGGCCGGCGCTCCCTCGCCTGAGGGCGGCACGCTCTTGCCGACCGAAGGAGGCCTTGAGCCGCCGCTTCCCGGCGTGAAACGCTGTATCGCCGCCCGGCCCTCTGCCCATCGCTCCCCAGGCGCTGTACTCTGGGACATTCGCAGCAGCGGATTGAAGCCATGGCCACCCGATTGCCGACGTTTTACCTCAGCCACGGCGGCGGACCCTGGCCGTACATGACCGGGGAGCCGCGCCGACGCCACGCGGCGCTAGAGGCATCCTTGAGAGCGCTGCCTGAGCTCATCAGGCGGCCCGAGGCGATCCTCGTTGTCTCGGCCCACTGGGAGGAGCGGGAATTTGCGGTCATGGCGGGCGCCTCGCCGCCGATGGTTTACGATTACTACGGCTTTCCGGAGGAGTTATACCGCATCCGGTATCCGGCAGCCGGAGCCCCTCATCTGGCTGAGCGCGTGCACGCCTTGCTGGGCGATTCGGGGCTTGCCGCGCACCTCGATTCGGCGCGTGGCTTCGATCACGGGACATATTCGATCCTCGCGGTCGCCTATCCCGAGGCCGATGTGCCGGTCATCCAGGTGTCTTTGCGCAGCGACTACGATCCGCAAGCGCATCTGCGCCTTGGGCGCGCGCTCGCGCCGCTGCGCGAGCAGGGGGTGCTCATCATCGGCAGCGGCAGCAGCTATCACAATCTGCGCCAGTTCTTCCGCGGCGAGGAGCGGCGGCAGGACTCTGCTCAGTTCGAAGGCTGGCTGCGCGAGACGCTCGAGTCGGCCCCGAATGAGCGCACCGGGCGGCTGCTGGAGTGGGAGCGTGCGCCGGCGGCGCGCGCCGCCCATCCGCAGGAGGATCACCTCATGCCGCTGCACGTGGCCGTCGGCGCCGCCGAGCAGGACCCGGGACGGGTCCTTTACCGTCAGGAGGACTTCTTTGGCGCGATCACCTTGTCGAGCTATCGGTTCGGCTCTTGAACTGCGCCGCTCACTGACGCTCATACCGCGGATATTCGCTCGTCAACGGCCCGCTGCGCGCTTCTCGCGCGTGCAGCCCGGCCAGGGATACGCCGCGCATGGCGCCCGCCCGCCCGGGCGCGGCCCGCTCCCGTCACGGAGCTCGAGCTGGCGAATGCCACCCGCCAACAGTCTCGAGTCCTCGTGGATGAGACCGATGCGCATGGGTGTGCTCACTTTTGTCCTCATCGTGGGCTATGCGCGCCGGTTCGGCCGCAAGCTGCGGATATCGATCTCGGCCCCGGTGGGTGCGAGGCTTTCACGCGCAAATGGCTTTCATCGGCGGATCTGAGAGGCGCCGCTCACGTTTCGATGTGGGCTATAGTGTCTGCGAGGGAGAGGGCCGCATGCCGGAGCGGCAGCCGGGATTGCGCACGGCAGCGATTGCTGCGGGAGGTCTTGGCCTTTGAGTTCGAGGTGATTTCGTGGGCGCGGGGGAGCAGGAATGACGCCGTTTCACGTGGCGGTGCAGGTGAGAGACATCGGTGAGGCGCGGACCTTTTATCGGGACGTCATCGGATGTACCGAGGGCCGCAGCGCCGAGGCCTGGGTCGATTTCAACCTGTACGGACATCAATTCGTCTGCCACCTCAATCCGGCCCTCGGCAGGAATGGCCGGATCCCCTCGCATTACAATCCCGTGGACGGACACGGGGTGCCCGTTCCCCATTGCGGGGTGGTGCTGGAGATGGACGAGTGGGAGCGACTGGCCGAGCGGCTGAGGCGTCATCAGGTCCGCTTCGTGATCGAGCCCTGCGTGCGCTTCAAAGGCGAGCCCGGCGAGCAGGCGACCCTGTTCCTGCTCGACCCGAGCGGCAACGCGCTCGAGTTCAAGTCGTTCAAGGATATCGCGGGGCAGCTCTTTGCGAGCTGACTGCGGGGCCGCCCGTCGCAGCCCGCGTGAAGCCGCGCCACCCCGCAAGCCGTTCGCGCCCCCTGCGGGCAGCGCGATGCGGGCTCAGCCGAAGCTCGCCTCGCGCGCTTTTCCGCTGAAGTCAAGACCATCGAGCATGTTGTAAGCCTCGGCATCGCGCCTGGTCAGGGCCTTGAGCCCGAATCGCGTCTCGATGAGCGCCAGAACGGAGGTGGTGTTGGCGATGCGGTGATCGACATAGCCGCGCCGCGCCCAGGGACTGATGAGAAGCGCGGGAATTCGCGTCCCGCAGCCATAGGCGTCCGGGCGGGGTGGGGCGACGTGGTCCCAGAAGCCGCCGCCCTCATCGTAGGTGATGACGATGGCCGTCCTGTCCCAGGCAGGGCCGTCCCCCACCGCCTTGAGCAATGTCATGACCCAGTCCTCGCCCCAGCGGGGCGTGGAGTCGGCCGGATGCTCGTCATGAGCGCCGGTCGCCTTGATGAAGGAAACGTGCGCGAGGCGGCCCGTTCGGGCGTCGGCGAGAAAATCTTCGCTGTCCCGGATGTGCCCGGCGCGAACATTGTCGAACCAGCTCGGGTAATACTGAAACGGGTTGTGATGGGGGACGTACAGCTTTGCGGTATCGACGACTGCCGAACCGGTGCCGCGGCCGAAGGCGCTCTTCAGCGCCCACGGCTTGACGGCGTTCCAGCCCTCGTTGTACCAGGCCCACGAGAGGCCCGCATCGCTCAAGCGGTCGCCGATGCTGGGGTACTGCTGGTCCTTTGGCGGCGGGCTGCGCTTCAGGTCCTCGATCGACGCCCCGGTTGGTCCGATGAGCGGCGGCAGGTCGTTGATGAGTGTGCCCCGCTCGTCGTAGGGCATGTCGAAGATCGGCGGCTCGAAGCTCCCGCGCAAGCTCGCAGGCGCCTGCGGCCAGACCGCCGAGCGCGCCGAAACCAGGTACAGCGCGTTGCCCGTCGAGCCTCCGGACATCGCCTGGAAGAACCGATCGAAGAGCACGTACTCATCGGCGAGGCGGTGGTAGACCGGGATGTCCTCACGCGTATAGTGGCCGAGCACGGCGCCCGAGGGCCTCGATTCGGCGATCATCATGGCGGTCCGATCGTGCTCGATCGCCGCGCCGAAGGGGCGATGATGGTGCGAGAGCGCAAGTGCCACGAAACGGTCCATCGCGCCACGGTCCACCTGAGCGTACATTCGGAAGAATGCGTGCTCGGGGTCCCAGGGAACATTCTCGCCCGGCGGAATGTAGGGCGCCAGATGAAACGGGCGATTTGCGAAGAGCCTCTCCTGGAAGGCGGGGATGTTCCCGGGCATCGGCAGCGCCGAATATGCGATTCCCGCCGGATTCTTTTGCAAACCGTCGAAGCGCGGATCGATTTTTCCATCGCGATCGAGGAGGTTGTCGACAAACGCCTCCTGCGGATGCCGGTACGTCCCGAAGTAATGATCGAAGCTGCGGTTCTCCTGGAAGATCACGACGATATGATCGATGTGCTCACGCAGGGCCCCGATGCTCGAGGCCCGCGCCGGCCGCGGCAGGAAGCCTCGGGCGGCAAGCGCCGCGCTGCCGGTGAATGCAAGGGATTTGAGAAAGGCTCTGCGATCACGCGCGGGGCTGCTCATCCGGGCTCCTCGCGCTCGGTTTCTCTATTGGATCGGGCACGGCTGCGGGGTCGCCCGGAACGGCCGCGCAAGGCGCGCAGGATATCGCACCGGGCATTGCCCGACCGATCGGCCGCAGCCCGGCGTGAGGCGCCCCATCTCCGGGCGGTCCGCGAAGACCTGCGGAGTTCATCCTGCTTCCCCGGATGGCGAACGTCAGAAGGTCACCGTCAGCGAGCCATATATCAGACGCGGCGCGCCCGGATTGGCGATCACGTAGCCGCCGGTGGGGGTCTGGAAATATCCGCCGGAGCTGACGTACTCCGTGGAGTTGTACTCCTTGTTGGTGAGATTGAGCACCTGCACGGCGAGTGTGCTGCTGCGCACTCCCGGTATCAGATGGTTGAACCAGTGCGTATGGGCCGCGATCGAGAGGTTCACCAGGTTATACGACGGGTTCGTCAAGTTGGATGGCAAGCCGGTGTTCTTGTTGAACAGATACCGAGCCCCGACGTATTGATCCCAGAGCGTCGCGCGTATCCGGCCGACCGGCAGGCGGAACCGGTAGGTGGCCCCGGCATTGACCGTGTCCTTCGGCGAGTTCGGCACTGGCAGGCCGTAGCCGGTGGGCTGCGGGCCGGTGGGGGTTACGGCCGCCTGGAACTGGTTCCAGCGGCTGCTCAGGTAGCCGAAGTTCGCAAAGCCGTTCCAGTGCCGGGAGAAATCGGCTCGCACGGAGACATCGATGCCCTTGAGCACCGCGGAGCCGTAGCCGAAAAACACCTCATTCGGATTGGCCCCGAGAGCGGAGGTATTGTAAGTCAGTGTCTGATCGTTGAGAAGCGTGTGGAAGAAGTCGACCGAGGCGTACACGTTGCGCATCGAGCCGAGCCGTAGCGCCGCGAATCGAACGCCGACGTCATATTCCTCGGCACGCGCCGGTTTCAGCGACGCGACATCGAGCGGATATTGGTCGAGGTTTCCGGAATTCGGGTTGTGGCGTGTGATCGAGAAGTTGCCGAATAGATTGAGATTCCGAACAACCTCGTAGTTCACACCGATCGAGGGCTCGTAGCGCAGGAAGTCGGTGGACTCATCCGGGGCCGTGTCGTAGCCGGAGAACGAGAACGTCTTGCCGTTGACGCTGATCGAGCCGCTTGTGCCGATGTTTGGGCCGGGCTGGCCGTATGCGCAGCTGCCGTTGGTGATGTGGTACTCTGCGCAGACCTGCGAGGGGCTCATGTTGGAGAAGTCGGTGATGAACTCGACGATCCGGATTCCCGGCACGATCTTGAGCCGCGGCAGCGGTCGGAAATCGTCCTGCAGGAAACCGGCCCAGTAGATGTTCGTCGTCGTGTTGAAGTCGGTCTGCTCCGGCTGGGCGAGCGAGCTTCCGTCGAAGGTCGAGTAGCCCTGGTAGTCGCTCGTGGCGCGCGCCATGATCAGATAGCCGCCGAAGCTCAGCGTATCCATGCGATCGAAGCGCTCGTGGAACGCGAGCCGGTCGCCGAAGTTCTTGGATCGCTCGATGTAGTGCTCGTAGTTGGTTGAATTTCCGTACTGGGCGTACAGCGGATTGGCCGGCAGCAGGTAATTGTTGGCCCTCAGATGGCGCACCTTGCCGATGCGCACCCAGATCATGTTCGACATGTTCATGGTCGACGAGAGCTTCAGGTGCAGATGCGACCAGAGCAGCCAGTTGTTGATGAGGATGGTCTTGTGCCACACCGAGCGCGGCAGCGTGGCGTAGAATCCCGAGGTCTGCTGGCTGTAGGGTGCGCCCAGACCGAGGCCTTCCGTGCCGACGTACTGCTGCGCCGTCAACGGAATCATGTTCGGGCGCCACTCGTGGTTGCGCTGATAGTAGGCCCCGAAACTCACGTCGCCGTCAGAGAGCTGCTTGCGCGTCTTGATATAGACCTCTTCGGTGTCCGCGGGCAGGCTGTCGGCTGTGGTGCGGATCGACTTGCTGCGCCCCGATGCGAGGCCGAACACGGTCGACCAGCCGTGAATGTCGCCGGTGTTGTACACCGCCGAGGTATCGAAGGTCTGGGAGCTGCCGCCGGCGAGCATGACTTTGCCGCCGGCGATCGGCGTGGGCTGTACGGGAATGAAGTCGATCGTGCCGCCCAGGCTGTTGTACCAGCGCTCGGCGGGATTGCCGGGACCGATGATGACGTTCTCGCCGGACATGAGCACGCCGAGCGGAATCTCCACCGAGTGCCAGCCGGTGCCCTGGCTCAGGCTGTTGAGCGGCACGCCGTCGAACTCGGCCGTGATTGCGTTCGTCTCGATGTCGCCGGGAATGCTGTTGTATCCGACCTTGATGCCGCGAATCGAGATCTGCTGGCGTCCGGTCGCGCTGAAATTGTCGGTGCCGGACACATAGACGTTCGGTAGCGCGGTGAGCGCCTGAGTGCCGCCGGCATCGGGACCGAAGAGGTCGATGAGGGAGCGCGTCACGGATTCGGCCGGCTGGGAGGAGTCGCGCAGCTGCTTGGCGGTCAACACCTGGCTGGTGAAGTCGCGATAGCCCTCGATCTTGATCTGCGTGAGCGCTCTCGCCAGGGCTGGGGCCGGAGGGTCGGCAGCAACCGCCGACCCGGCGTGGCCGGCGAGATTCGCCGGCGCACGAGCGGCGCCGCTGCGGGCCGAGCTTTGCGCCGCGTAGCCGGTGAGCGCACCGCTCAACAACACCGTTCCCAGGATCATTTGCACCGCGCATCGCACATGTGGGTTCATTGCTTGCTTTTCTTGGACTCAGGACAGTACGAAAGTCCGGCAAGGTAGTGACCCGATGTGACGCCAGCGTTGCGAAATGATTGCGGGATCTTGACAGTTGCGCTTATGCCGAGGGAGGTTCTCGGTCCAAGTCATTGGCGTGGCAAATTATTTTTGTGATCGTGGTTCTGGCACAACAGGTTTGGGCCTGTTGCAAAGCCGCTCCCGGAGCGCCTTTTGTTGTCCGGCGCTACTGCGCTGAATGGCTGGCAAGCGCGAGGGTCCGACCAGATGCCGGGGATCGTACGGCGCACCTTCGGCATGTGTGGCCTCTGGCGGATGTCGGTCGCGCATGCGCGAATCTCACGGTGGGCGGGGTGGGGCAGGCGGGCGGAAATCCTTGCCGTTGCGTGCAGGAACATGGCGCTCCTGGCGGAGGCGAGCCTGCTGCGGCAGTGCTCGCGCGAGGAGGGGGTGCACCGGGTCCCGCGAGCACAGGCCCGCTGGGATTTCACCTCCGGCTCGAGCCTGAAAGGGATTCGGTCAATCTGCGGTCTTCGCCGAGGAAGGCTATTCCCCCATCCGGGCGTGCGCGGCCTGTTTGACGATGGCGTTTGCCGCGTTGGCTTCGAGGACCCAGGTGGCCGCCGCATCGATGGTGTATTCGTCCTCGTACCAGAGGAAGCCGAAGTTGGTGATGCACTCCGGGAAGTCCGGCTTGATGATGATGTAGCCTGGGATCATGCCGCCCGGAATGAACGTATTGTCGGCACGGTTGTTGCCGTAGGCCTTGAGTTTCGAGGCGGTGCCGATCGCAGAGATGTACGAGACGCTGGAAACCGGATGCGTGCCGAGGAGGTAGTTGGCGGCTCGAAGCGTGTATTGCGAACCGACGATGCCGGGATACGCCTCGTGGAGGAAGTACATCTCGACGCCGAATTCCGCCACCTGGGCGGAGTCGCCCCAGGAGCCGAGTGAGGGCGGCACGCCGAACGGAGTGGCGGCGAGTTCGCGGTTCAACCTGGGAACGTAGGCCTGGACCGCCGCCTTCAGGCGCGCTCTGTCGCGCGCATTGAGATACGCTCGCGCCTGCACTGCTTGCCAGCCGCCTGAGCCGATTCGCTGCAGCATCGCGGGAAGGAGCGCTTCCAGACGCCGCTTATAGGGCGCCGCGCCGCGGGTGGCGAGGGCGAGCTCGACGGCGGCTGTCCACTGCGGCGGGTTCAAGGCGTGTTCGCGGAACCCGCCGGAGCCCTCCCGGTCCGGCCGGTAGCGCTCGTGATCGGATGGAGCCGCCGCCTTGTTCCAGAGCCTCATCGCCGCATCGAGGCACTGCTTCGCGAGCGGCCCGTTCCAGCCTTTCAAGGTGCGGGAGGCGGCCGCGAGCGCGGCTGCGGCCCCGAATTCCATCTTCGGTGAGGTCATCGTCCAGGCCCATCGGTCATCGGGCGTACCGGAGTAGTCCCCCTTGATCTGAAAGGGACGCAGCTTCGGATCATAGATGAGCCCATCGGTCTGGGACGCGGCGTCGCCGATGAACGTGTAGCCCAGCAGGTACGGGGACTGAATGCCGGTGAATGGATGTCCCACGGCGTGGATCTGTGCGAGCGTCTGCAGCACGCCGTGCTCGACCTGCTCGACGATGTCCGGTATGCCATCGGGCTGGTGCATGATGACCGAGCGGGTCTTCTCGTTCACCGTGAGCTCGTCCCACTTCAGGTGGAACGTGTTGTACGCGGTGGCCAGATTGAGGATGGTGCCGTACTGGCCGAAGGCGTCATTGTCGAAATCACCGGCATCGAACCACCCACCGACGTTCAATCCCGGGATGTGCTGGCCGGGCTTGTAGGGAGAGTCGGTCTTCGCCCCCATCCAGTAGCCGTCGAAGTGGGTGAGGTTCGGCGGCGCCTGCAGCGCATCGCCCAGGTGCGCGACCCCGTGCCACATGTGGTAGGCGTCGCGCACCGAGACGTGATCCATCTGCTCGGCGAGAAAGCCGTCAAGCGAGGTCTGCCACGTATTGCCGTAGACATCCTTGGCGATGGGGAACACGTCGGTGCGCCGGCCGGCGTATTCGATCTCGTAGAGGCCCGGCTTCCTCACGGCTGAGAAATTGAACTTCACGTAGTCGTAGCGCAGCCAGCGCAGCGGCTTTGAGACCGTGGCGGTGAAGGCTTTCCGGTACGCCCCGTTCGCCGTCAGCCGCAGGAGCGTCGCGGTCCTCGGGCCCTTGAAGCGCCGACCGAGCTCGATGATGGCGATCTTGCGGAAGTCCGAGGCGTACCCGACCTGGCTGTGCGCGATCATGGGCGAGCGGACCCAGCCTGGAATGTAGCTCGGGCGGATGTGCCAGACCACCGCGTTGCGGGTCCTGCCGGCTGGAATCAGCGTGCGCAGCACGTACCAGCCGTTCTGCGCCACGTCGCGTCCGTCATAGAGCATCAGGGGCCCGGTCTGGGAGCGGATGCTGATGCGATCCAGGGGGTCCTCGACCGCCAAGGTGATGCGCCGGCCCTGCGCGAAGGGCAGTGGCTCCATGTAGTGCAGGGCCTTGTGCCACTGGCGCACATACCAGGGCTCGCCGGGGTAGCCGAGCTTCCCGGGAGCCGAGACCATCTGATCCTCCGGATAGCGAGGCAGCACCCCGAACACCTTGCCGTCCACTTCGTAGGCCTTGTCCATGTAGAGGGAGGGCAGCAACTCCAGATTGAAGCCTGCGCGGCCGACGAGGGCTTTCGGCAGGGGCTTGGCGAGATTGACGCTGACACGCACTCCGCCGGGTTCCGCGGACACCACGACTCGATAGCGCAGGTGATAGGCGGGATAGGAGAGCCGCGCGCTGAGCCGCTCGCGCGCCTCGTTGGCGCTGCGGCTGATGAGGTGCGGGATGGCGTCCCATTGCTGAGGCGTGGGCAGCAGCCGAACGCTGCCGTTGGTGGCGATGCGATGGTCATGCAGAATGATCTGCAGCGCCGCGTCTTTCTGATCGAAGAATACGGGGCTGTAATTGTCGCTGTAGAGCATGACGCTCACGCCCGGCGCATAGAGGTAGCCGCTGCGGGTGATCTTCAGCGCGAGATCGGCGTTCGGCGCGGCGCGGCTCGGAGCCGGCGCGGCGAGCAAAGTCATCACCAGAACGGCTCGCAGTCGGCGCATGAGGCGGCTCCACACGTGACAGGCCCGGCGCGGCGCTTCCCGCCCTCGAGCACCACTCCGACGATATATGATAGCGGTATCATCCGCAAGCGCCAGCGACCTGCCGCTGGCGCTTGCCGGTGGGCGCGCGGCGCAATGAGGCCGGCCGGCCGGGGCTACATCGAGGGGACCGGCAGGATCTCCATCACCTCGACGCCATCACCGGGGAAGATCGCGAAATGCGGATGATCGGGGAAGAGCCGCGCCGCGGCCTCCTGGGATACCGCCCGCACGACGGTGAATGCGGCGAGGTGATTGCGAATGTCGCCGATGCCGGCACGGGGCTCGGCATCACGATGCTGCCGCGCGCCTTGGCCGAAGGAGCCGCTGCGGCAGCCTCTCTGTCCGTTCTCGCCCCGCCGGCGGGGGAGGCGACCGCGGACACGGTGTTTGTGCGTCGGCGCGACGCTCTCGGCACGAGCGCCCTGAGGGTCTTCCTCGCCCGCGCCGGGGAGGCGTTCGCATTGGTCCCGTCTCCGTTGCGCCAAGTTGTATTGTGAACCTGCACGAAGTCTGCCAATCTCGTCATGTCGCCGCAGTCACGAGCGCCCTCGAGCGTTGCGACATGCGGTAGGCACACGAGTTCGGGACTGGGTGCAATGACTCTCCACAGCTACCTGCTCTTCGTCCTGGCCGCCCTGGCGCTCGTCCTCGTGCCCGGACCCGACATGATGTACATGCTCGGTCGGTGTCTTGCGCAGGGGCGCCGCGCCGGCATCCTCTCCGCCATCGGGTTCAGTCTGGGAGGATGCGTCCATATCACCGCCGCCGTGCTCGGGCTCTCGGCGCTGCTCGCCGCCTCGGCCACGGCATTCACGGTCGTCAAATGGATCGGCGCGGCGTATCTCATATACCTCGGGGTGAGCACGCTGTGGCGCAAGCGGGACCGGCTGGCGATCGGCGCGGAGGCCCTCGACACCCGCCACGGCCGGACCATCCTCCGGCAGGCCTTCCTGAGCGATGTCTTGAACCCCAAGGTCGCCCTGTTCTTCCTCGCCCTCCTGCCGCAGTTCGTCAATCGCTCCGCGCCGCACCCGGCCCTGCAGATCCTGCTCCTCGGCCTGACGGTCAGCGTCATCGCGCTACCGACCAACATCGTGATCGTTTGCTTTGCGGCCCGGATCGCCGGGGGCCTGCGTCGCAATGCCTCCGCCTCCCTGTGGCTGCGCAGAGGCTTGGGCGCGCTCTTTATCGGCCTCGGCCTGCGCATCGCGGTCGAGAAAGTCTGATCACGCGCTTTCGGGCGGCGCCGCCGATCGCGCCCTGGGTGTTTCGGATGTTGCCACCGTGTACCGGCCCGCGTGCGCTCGTGTCAGACCGGCGTTTGAAAGACCCGCATATGGCCAAATTCGGCTGCTGCCTGTATGGTATGAAGGCGGGCCGGCCATCCGGGTCGAATTCGATGGGCGCCGGCCGGAGGGGGCGGCCGGGAACATCACCGGCTCGAAGGCCTGCTTTTCGCACGCGGTGGGACACGGGGGCTCCCGATCAAGCTCTTTCAGCGACATCTCAGATTCTGGATCGCGCTGGCCGTCGGCCTGGCGGGTTACTTTCTCCTGCCGGCGAGATGGTCGCTCGCCGTGCGCGTCCTCGTCAGCTGGGACGGCGGCGTCACGCTTTTTCTTGCGATGATCTATCTGTGGATGAGACGCCTCACGGCCGAGGACATTCGCTCCAGGTACATGGAGGAGGATCCGTCGGCGCCGGTCATCCTGGTGATGGTGATTGTCGCCGCGCTTCTCAGCGTGGTCGCCATCGTCGAGCCGCTTGCGACGCTGCCGCATGTCCCGCAGGGCGAGCGGGTGTGGCGGGTCGTGCTCGCGGCCCTGACGCTGGTCGATTCCTGGCTGCTCGTGCCGACCATGTTCACCATGCACTACGCGGATCTCTTCTACAGCGCTCCTCCGGAGAACCGCCCGCTCTTGTTCCCAAGGACCGAGCTGCCGACGTTCTGGGACTTCGCCTATTTCTCCATCACGATTGCCGCGGCGAGCCAGACCGCCGATGTATCGGCGACGCAGACCCCCATTCGCCGGGTGCTGATCGTCCACGAGATCATTTCGTTTGCATTCAATGTCGCAATCATCGGGTTCGCCATCAATATCACCGCCGGGCTGCTTGCGACCTGAGGGGTCGCGGCCGCCGTGATGGCGCTGTGAAAGGCAGGGAAGGTGAGTCGCGCACAGGTCTGCGGATCGAACTCAATCGTGTGGCATCGCCCATGATCGCCCTCGGGCCGTGCAGCGCGCGCCCGCAGCGGCGCCGCAACCTGCTGCAGAAGAGCGTGCCAGCTGCATACGCCCATCGCTCCTCGTGTCGCCGTCCGTGCGGCTGAAGCCCTTGGCGCGGCGGCGGCCATCGCCCGGAGAAACCGCGAACCCGTCCGGTCGCACCGATGCGAAGTCCGATTCCGGCGAGCTGTGCACGGGCGCGGGCTTTAGGCTGATTGCTCCCGTCAGCCCAAGGAGCCGTCAATGGACTTTCGCATCACCGGCCTCTCGCCCGAGCCTTTCCGGCCGCTGTTCGGCCTTTCCGAAGCGGAGCTCGCTCGCCGCGGCGCGCTGCGTCAAATCGTCGATCGCAAGCCGGGCTACCCCGACCGGATCGAGCTGCGCGACCCGGATCCCGGCGAGTCGGTTCTGCTCTTGAACTACACCCACCTGCCGGTCGAGACGCCGTTTCGCTCCTCTTACGCGATCTACGTTCGCGAAGGCGCACAGTCGCGATACGACCGCGTCAACGAAGTGCCCGAGCAGTTGCGCTCGAGGGTGCTGTCACTGCGCGCGTTCGATCGAAACGATATGCTGCGCGACGCGGACATCGTGGAAGGCGCGGCAGTCGAGGGTCTCATCGAGCGGTTGCTGGCGAGTCCCGAGACCGCCTACATCCATGCCCATTACGCAAAGTTCGGCTGTTTCGCGGCCCGCATCGATCGGCAGTAGGGGGCGGACGACTCGCATCGGGCTTCCGACAGGGTGATTTTTCACATAATCATCGCCGGTTTCCCTGGGGTCCGGCTGGTTGGTCCGGTCGATGTCAGGGCGTGATTGCTCTGGCAAGACTGCCGGCCCTCGCCGACCGCCGAGAGCATCAGCCACTCCGATGATCCAGACAACCGGCTGGTTTCGGCGCTGATCGGCACCGGCACTCCGCAGTATCAGTCGCCGTGGTGATGCGCGAGGGGGCCGAGGCAGCAGGCAGGCTCTCGCGCGGATCTGCGGCGCCGTCGCCGCAGGGTTACTCCGGCAGCAGGCCGAGATCGCGCACCGCGCCGCGGTCGGCGCTCGTCACGAGCTTTGCATAGGCCCTCAACGCCGCGCTGACCTTGCGCTTGCGCGGTGCGGCCGGCTTCCAGCCCTTGGCGGCCTGGATCGCGCGCCGGCGGGCGATTTCCTCCTCCCCCACCTCGAAGCGCACGGTGCGGGCCGGAATGTCGATCACGAGGGTATCGCCGGTCTCGACCAGGCCGATATTGCCCCCCTCGGCGGCTTCGGGCGACACGTGACCGATCGAGAGGCCGGCGGTGCCGCCCGAGAAGCGCCCGTCGGTGATCAGCGCACAGACCTTGCCCAGGCCCTTGGATTTCAGGTAGCTCGTCGGATAGAGCATCTCCTGCATTCCCGGGCCGCCGCGCGGTCCCTCGTAGCGGATGACCACGACGTCCCCGGCCTTGACTTTGCCGCCCAAGATGGCCTCCACTGCTTCATCCTGGCTCTCTACCACCACCGCGGGGCCGCGGAAGGTGAGGATGCTCTTGTCGACGCCCGCGGTCTTGACGATGCAGCCGCGCTCGGCAAGGTTTCCATAGAGCACGGCGAGGCCGCCGTCCTTGCTGTAGGCGGCTTCGGTGCTTCGAATGCAGCCGGATGCGCGGTCGGTGTCGAGGTCCGGATACCGGCAGCTTTGCGAGAACGCGCTCTGGGTGGGGATGCCGGCGGGAGCGGCGCGGAAGAATTCCTGTACCGCCGGATCCTTCGTGCGCGCCACATCCCATTTCTCGAGCGCATCGGCCAGCGAGGCCGAGTGAACCGTCGGCACGGAGCAGTCGAGCAGATGAGCGCGATCGAGCTCGCCCAAGATCGCCATGACGCCGCCGGCGCGATGCACGTCCTCGAGGTGATAGTGGCTGGAGGGGGCTACCTTGCACAGATTGGGAACGCGGCGCGACAGCCGGTCGATGTCGCTCATGCCGAAGCCGACTTCCGCTTCCCGCGCGGCGGCGAGCAGATGCAGCACGGTGTTGGTCGAGCCGCCCATCGCGATGTCGAGCGATATGGCGTTCTCGAACGCAGCCTTGCTGGCGATGCTTCGCGGCAGGACACGCGCATCGTCCTGCAGGTAGTACCGCCTGGTGAGGTCCACGATGACCCGTCCCGCCCGGCGGAACAGCTGCTCGCGATCCGCATGCGTGGCGATGAGCGTGCCGTTGCCCGGAAGGGAGAGGCCGAGCGCTTCGGTGAGGCAGTTCATCGAATTGGCGGTGAACATCCCCGAGCACGATCCGCAGGTGGGGCAGGCGGAACGCTCTATCGTGCGCACATCGGCGTCGGACACGCTGTCGTCCGCCGCCGCCACGATGGCATCGATCAGATCGAGCGAAGCGTTCTTGCCCCCAAGGCGCGCCTTGCCCGCTTCCATCGGGCCGCCGGAGACGAACACGGCCGGAATGTTCAGGCGCAGAGCCGCCATCAGCATGCCGGGGGTGATCTTGTCGCAGTTCGAGATGCACACCAGCGCATCGGCGGTGTGCGCGTTGCACATGTACTCCACGCTGTCGGCGATGATGTCGCGGGAGGGCAGGCTGTAGAGCATGCCGTCATGGCCCATGGCGATGCCGTCATCCACCGCGATGGTGTTGAACTCCTTGCCGACGCCGCCGGCGCGCTCGATTTCCTCGATCACCAGCTGGCCGAGGTTCTTGAGATGTACGTGGCCGGGCACGAACTGGGTGAAGGAGTTGGCGACCGCGATGATGGGCTTTTCGAAGTCGGCATCCTTCATGCCGGTGGCGCGCCACAGTGAGCGGGCTCCGGCCATGTTGCGGCCGGCGGTGCTGGTGCGGGAACGGTAGGCGGGCATGGCGGGATCTCCTCCTCTCCGGCGGCAGCCGGCGGCGGGGTATTCTGATTTGGCGTCTCGTATATCAGCCAATACAATATCGCACAGGTCGCTATAGGATTGACGAATAGTGGAACTGCGGCAACTGCGCTACTTCATCGCCGTCGCGGAGGAGAGCAGCTTTTCACGCGCCGCGAGACGGCTGCATGTCTCCCAACCCCCCCTTTCCACCCAGATCAAAAGCCTGGAAGGGGAGCTCGGAGTGCGGCTTCTCGAGCGCAGCAATCGCGGCGTTTCCACGACCGCGGCGGGCCGGGCTTTCCTCGGGGAGGCGCGTGCCACGCTCGCCCGGCTTCAGCACGCCAAGGCCATGGCGCTGCGGGCCGATCGCGGTGAGATCGGCAAGCTCTCGGTCGGTTTCGTCTCGATCGCCGATTACAGCATCCTGCCGCCGGCTCTGAAGAGCTTTCGCTCGTGCTTTCCCTCGGTCGAAGTCCAGCTGCACGAGCTCACGACGGATGCGCAGATCCCCGAGCTTCGCGCGGCCCGGCTCGATCTCGGCATCGGCCTCGCGCCCGTGGATGAGCCGGATCTCCAATTCGAGCGCGTGCGGCGCGAAGCGCTGGTGCTCGCGGCACCGTCGGGCCATCCCGCGGTCAAAGGCGCCGGCCCGATGGATCTGCGGGCGCTGTCGAAGGAGAGTTTCATCGTCCCGCCGCGCGATATTGCTCCGGGTCTCTATGACCTCACCATCAGCTATTGCCGCTCGTTCGGCTTCGCTCCGCGCATCACCCAGCAGGCGCGGCAGATGCAGACCGTGATCGGCCTGGTTGCCTGCGGGATGGGATTTGCTCTGGTGCCTTCCTCCGTTCGGAACCTCAGGCGCGCCGGCGTCCAATACCGGCATCTGCGCCGCAAGGCCGCCCCCGTCGAGCTTGGCATCCTGCGTCTGCGCAATTCCGACAGCCCGCCGCGGGAGCATTTCATCGAGGCGCTCAGAAGCGCGGCGCGGGTCTCGCGATCCTGAGGGGTCTGTCGATTCCTGCCCAGGGACTGCGCGGGAGGCCGGCTTCCCACTCGATCCCCTCGCTTTGTGCAGCCAAGACCATGCATCCCATTAGATACGCGCACATGCGGAAGCGTTTAAAGGGACGTGCCCGGCCGCAGGGACCGTAGCTGCATGGCTGGGCGGATCGAGGCAGGAGCATACTCCTACCGACTGCCGGTGCTCTCCAGCTCGGCCACCTTCTCAGCGAGCACCCGGAGCGTGAGTTCGATGGTCTCGAGGTGGGTGCGGAAGCCCAGGACCGCCAGACGCAGGAAGTAGCGCCCGCCGAGCCGGGTCGAGGACACAAAGACACGGCCGTCCCGATGGATCGCCTGGACCAGTGCTTCGTTGAACGCATCCGGGTCGCCGCTTTCGGGCACCCATCGGTACGTGCTCACTGTCAGCTCGGGCTGCGGACCGACCTCGAAGCCCAGGGCACGCACCCGCTCGTGGAAGTAGCGGGTGAGCAGGCGCTTCTCCTGCAGGCACGCGCGGAAGGGCGCCACACCGTACAGAAGCAGGGGAAGCCACAGTCTCGGACCGCGGAAGTGCTTGCTGAGCTCGGGGGAAAGGTCGGCGGGCGAGTCCGCGGGCGGCGAGCCCGCAACGGCGTCCTGCATGTAGTCCGCCTGATAGGCATGGGCGCGGGCCAACATCGCGCCGTCCCTCACCAGGACCGCGCCGATTCCATAGGGGAGGAAGAGGCTCTTGTGGGGGTCCATGACGAGCGAGTCGGATAGCTCGAGTCCGCGCAAGCATTCGCGCATTTCCGGGCACAGCAGGAAGAAACCGCCGTATGCCGCGTCGATGTGATACCAGAGTCCTTCGGCCGCCGCGATCCGCCCGATCGGCTCCAACGGATCGATCGCACCGACATCGGTGCTGCCCGCGGTGGCGAGCACCAGCCAAGGGCGCAGACCCGCCGCGCGGTCGTGCTCGATCACCGCCTGCAGAGCCGCCGGATCCATGCGATGGCAGGCATCGGTGGCCACCCGACGCCGCACACACTCGTTCAGCCCCGCAATGCGCAGGGCCTTCTCGAGGGAGTGGTGCGTCCGGGCGGTGAGATACACGACGGCTCTCGGAATGTCTGTGCAGCGCAACTCGCGCGCTTCGCGGGCCGTGACGACGGCAATGAGGTTTGCGATGCTCCCGCCGGAGGCGAGGTTGCCCCGCGCATCGGCGGGGTAGCCGGTGAGATCGGCCATCCAGCGCAGCAGCAGGTTTTCCATCTCGACCGCCCCGGGGCCCGCGAAGCGGACCCCGGCATACTCGTCCGTGACGGCGGCCAGGTAGTCCCCCAGCGCCGAGGCATACAAGCCCCCGCCCGGGATATAGGCCAGGTGTCCCGCCGAGGAGGCTTTGAGTCCGGTGTCCTCCACGCTGCGCCGGAAAAGCTGCAGCAGCGCATCGAGCGCCTGCGGCCTTTCCCCGGGCGGGTGTCGGGCCAGCTCCGCGGCCGAAGCGGCGTGGCTCTCGAACACGGGTGCGGCCGGGAGCCGCTCGAGAAATGTCTCGGCATGGGTGGCTACGGTTTCCAGAAGGACGCGGCGTGTCTGCCGGTCCGGCTCGAGGAGCGCCGCCGCCCGCTGTAGCTCGCGAATTCGGCCGATGAGACCAGGGCTGTCCATCCGAGCGTGCTCCGGGGCTGGGATCCGGGGCAAAGTATACGCGGCGCCGGGTCCGGGCCTGTGCGGCTCGTACGCGAAGCGGCACCTCGGGGGGGGGACCTCGGGCGCGGCAACGAATCGTTGCGTGCGCACCTTCCGGGCCCGTGTCCGTCGGGCTTGCCGAGTCCGGCCTCCTCATGATAACAATAGCCCATGCCCGAATTCCCCTCAGACCGTCGCGCGTATTATCGAATCTATTGGCCGCATTCGCGGGCGGTTGGCGGGCTGTCGTCGCTTCCATGATGTAGTCGAGACGAGCAAACCCGAAAGAACCGCCGGTCCCCTGGCGGTTTTTTTTCGGCCTGGGGACTCGCAACCGGAGCCGACCATGCATTCCCAGACCGATGACCTGCGCATACGCGCAATGACCGAGCTCACGACGCCCGAGGAGGTGATCCGTGAGCGTCCCTGCAGCGAGCGCGCGGCCGGCACGATCAGTGGCGCCCGCGAGGCGCTGCAGCGGATTCTGCACGGCCGGGACGACCGGCTCGCCGTGGTGATCGGACCCTGCTCCATACACGATGTGCGCGCCGCGCGCGAATATGCCGAGCGCCTCGCACGCGAGCGTGCGAGGCTCGGCGGCGAGCTCGAGCTCGTCATGCGGGTGTACTTTGAGAAGCCGAGAACGACCGTGGGGTGGAAGGGGCTCATCAACGACCCGGATCTCGACGGCAGTTTCCGCATCAACGCCGGTCTGAGGCTGGCGCGCGAGCTGCTGGTCGAGGTCAATGAGCTCGGCCTGCCGGCCGGATGCGAGTTCCTGGACATGATCACGCCGCAGTACATCGCGGACCTCGTCGCGTGGGGCGCGATCGGCGCGCGCACGACGGAAAGCCAGGTTCACCGCGAGCTCGCCTCGGGCCTCTCTTGTCCGATCGGCTTCAAGAATGCAACGGACGGCAATGTGCGGGTCGCGGTGGATGCGGTACGGGCGGCCTCGCAGCCACACCACTTCCTGGCCGTCACCAAGCAGGGCCGTAGTGCGATCGCCGCGACCTCGGGCAACGGGGACTGCCATGTCATCCTGAGGGGCGGACGAGCTCCCAACTATGACTCGGCGGGCGTCGAGGCGGCGTGCCGGGAGATGGCGACGGCGGGCGTCGCGACTCGACTGATGATTGATGCGAGCCACGGCAACAGCGGCAAGCGTCCGGAGCGTCAGCCGGCCGTTGTCGAGGACATCGCCGCACAGGTCGAAGCGGGTGACCGTCGGATCGGCGGCGTCATGATCGAGAGCAATCTCGTCGCGGGGCGGCAGGACCTCGTGCCCGGGCGGGCATTGCTCTACGGCCAGAGCATCACGGACGGGTGCATCGATTGGCCGACGTCGATGAAGGTGCTCGAGCGGCTTGCCGCGGCCGTTGCGCGGCAGCGATCGCGGATGCCGGCGCGGAACGGGCGCTGAGCCTCGCTGGATGGCGGCCGGCCTGGCGGAGTCTGCCGGCGGCCGCAGGGCGGCTCGTCGTCACCGCACTGCGTGCCTGAGGAGGATGGAAGTCGTGATGGCGATGGGCACCAGCAGCAGGAGAAGAAGGATGGCCCAGGCGAGGGGGTGCGCAAAGTTCATGGTGTATCCGATTCCAAATCGCTTCTCGACCATCACGGAAGGGTCATCACGGTTGAAGTAGAAGACACCGAGCTTCCAGCACCTGTCGTCTGTACGGTCCCCCACCGGCTTCGGTGATTCCGATTGCAGCCGTTGCGCAGGCGGCGTCCTGCTGCCGCCTTGACCGAGCCACATCAAGATCGCGACCATCGCCACTGCGATCAGGCCGGGAAGAATTGCAATGGCTGCGGGCGGGTACTGGTAGGGGTCGGGAAGAAGAGGCCGGATCGCGATCCACGAGAACAGCAGCGCGATGCAATATTCCACCGCAAGGAGCAGGGTTGAAATTGTCCTGCGAAACCGTGACTCGCGCGCGCCCTGGGGGCCGCCTGCGTAGATCGGCCGCAGCCAATGGGCTATCCCGTACAGAATGAGTGTCATTCCGAGCAGGACCGCCGCGGCAATGAGCAGGGGGAAGAAGACGACGCCTGCGCTGCGCGCCGCCCAGCGGTCGGGCTGGCCCCGAGCACCCCAGTGCATGACCAGACGGGCAGGGATCCGCGACCAGTGCGTCCGCAGATAACCGGCGCATGCCGCGAGCAGGACGAACGGCCCGGAGGCGATCACCCAACCCCCGGGGATCCTTCGATTGCCGTGCGTGACTTGGGCTTCCCGGACCGTGGTCGGAGAGACCGCGTGGGGCAATACAAGGCGTCTTGCCCGATAGAAGGCGCCAAAGCATCCGCCGAGCAGCAACAGGATGAGCAAGGGAGCCAGTGCGAGCGCCCGTGTCAGGGAGCACGCCGCAAGCAGAGGCAACGCCAGGGCAGACACGCCGATGACTTCCAGGCGGTACCGGCGCAGAATGGACCTGCCCTCGGTGCTGTCGCGGAATCCGGGCGCTACGGTGACCGCAAAGTACAGATCGGGCCGTGTCAATCGCGGTATGAACCAGTGAACGAGCGCGGCCAGGATCCCCATTGCAAGCGGCATGATGCGTACGATGAGGGGTGGGTTCACGTCATCACCTCGCTGATGTTCTCTCGGCTTGCGTGCAATCTGAATCAATCGCTTTCAAAGCACTCCCCCCTCGAGCCGATGCACGCTGTCCATCAGCTCGCGGATCAGCATTTGACGCGACAGCCCCTGCGCCAATGCCTTGGCGAGCAGCTCCCTCAACGGGCGTGCAAACGTTTCGGGGCCGTCTGGCCGATTCGATGGCCGGTGACGCTCACGGACCGTTGCGCCGCGGTGTCTTTTCAGCTCGAGCCATCCCTCCTCGGCGAGCTGCCGATAGGCCTGCGCCACGGTGTTGTGGTGAACCCCCAGATCGATCGCCAGCGCCCGAACGGTCGGCAATCTGTCGCCCGGGCCGAAGCGGCCGGCAACAAGCTCGGCTCGCAGACCGTTGGCGATCTGCTCGTAGACCGGCACGCGTGAGGCAAGGTCGATTCGAAGCATGAGGTTTCCTGTGTGCGGGGCATTTGTATATCAATAACAGACAAAGTGCAAGGCGATCCCCGGGGCCGGACTGAAGATTGCTGCGTAAGCGGCTGATCCAAAAATGGATATTCCGGCCTCATCTGAAAAGCCTGCCCCGGTTCTCGCCCGGGCCTGCCGCCGCGATCCAAGGCGACCCCCGCCGGTGCGACAACACCGACGAGGGTCTACCACAACCAGCCTTGCTGGAGGCCGATCATGGGTACGGTCACTCGGCGGGATTCTACCCGCACCTCACGCTCACGCACTTCCCGGATGTCAGCGACTGTCCGGCGACGAAAGATGCCAACTCCAGAGCCGGATCTGGACGCGTTGCTCGGCAGGTTCGCCCACGCCATCTCGATGATCCGCGTCTCGCACCGGTCGCTCAATACGCGCGAGCACCTCGGGGATGAGGAATTCGTGTTGCGCACGGGTCTTGCCGCGCTCGATGCCCTCTACACAGGGCTCGACCTTGCCATCATCGACGTCCACAGGCGAACACAGGTTGTCACGAGCTCTCAACAGCGTCATTGATGTCACGGAGGAGGGCGGCGCATGGGTGACGCGCGTGCGAGACCGAGCGCAATGAGATGCACGGGTAGGAATTCGGCACGTGCAAACGTCCAACAGTGTCCATGAGTGTGTTGTGGTGTCCATGTCTTGAAATCAGGCTTGTCTCGATGCGTCCTGCAACAGCAACACTAGCTAGCACGACGAGGCAATTTGTGTGTTTGCAGGCTTCAATTTTGCGTCTGACGGCATACACTCGGCTCCTATGTTGATTCGCGAGAGTCAACTTTCCATCCTGCCGAGTCCGCCGCCGATCCCACGAGTCTTCACAGTGAGGTATCCGCCATGAACGATCGCGTGCTGTACTCCATCACCGAGGGCCGGGAGCTCATGGGCAAGATGTCCCGGAACATGATCTATGGCCTGCTGCGAAGCGGTGAGCTGCCGAGCGTGGTCATTGGGGGCCGGCGCTTCATCTCCGCAGAGGCCATCTCGGCGTTCGTGAAGCGGTTGACGACCACCCGAAGTCCTGCCATCCAGGCGTCGCGAACCATGCCGAGGCAGCCGTCTCTGGGGCTCTTGCCGCCGCCGCCGAGCCGAGTGCGCAGACCGGTCGGAAAAGGCTGACCCCTTGGCGGACGTGCCCATGACTTGCACTCAGGGCCACGATGACGCACTCGACCACGAGGCCATCCGACCGATGGGCTCGCCGGTGCGGGCAAGCCCTGGTCCGGTTTGCCGTATGATCCGCTTCCAGGCGCCGCAGCTCAGACGCAGAGCGAAGTTTCCGAGTTGGTGTTTGGTTGATGGCCGGATAGCGAGCGGTCCGCGTTGTGCAGCAAGAGGGAATCGACTCTCGTGAGCATCGGCGCTCGCTCATGGCTACCGACCCTCACGGTGCGCCTCACGCCGGACGAGAAGCGGCAGTTCGTCGAGGTGGCCGCAGATCATGGGCTCACGAAAGCCGGACTGGCCTTAGTGGCCATCCGCGCGGTGCTGGCGCCCGGTGGAGCTGCTGCGCTCAATATCCCGACTGCGTCACCCCGAGAGCCGGCGACGGACCGGATCACTATCCGATTGCGCCCAGGGGATGGCGCGGCCCTGGATGCCCGCGCGGCGCAACGAGGGATGAAGGCTTCCACCTATCTCGCGGCACTGGTGCGCGCGCATCTCGCCGCCAGTCCCATCCTCACCGCCGACGAGCTCCACACGGTCAAGCAAGCCGTGGTCGTGCTGGCAGGGGTAGGGCGGGTCCTTTCGCGAATGGCTCGCTCTGGCGCGCAGGGAAGCCCTTTACCGCCCGAACAGCGCCAAGCCCTGGCTCAGACCCGCTGTGTCCTAGCCACCGTGGAGCAGAGCACAAGCGACTTGGCGCGGGCGGCCCTGCGAAACTGGGAGTCACGGTATGAGTAGACGACCGTTCCGCTTGCCGGCCGGCGAGCGTCCATTTTGGAGGCGGCCAGCCTCGGCCGATGGGGATCGTCCGGAAATCGGCTCTGCGCCGCGCAAATCGAGCAGATCCGGCGGACGGTGAGGCGGACTCCGGA
>JAJZDX010000024.1:56063-67014 GCA_021805865.1 Pseudomonadota bacterium | reverse complement strand
GGGATATCCCGCTATCCGCCGGGAACGTGTCGCGGCTCAAACCGCCCGAATCCGCTTCCCATCACGCCGCTCGTCTCTCTGGAACAGCTCGGGCCAACCGGCCGCTTTTATCGCGGGACGTAACACCAGGTTCTGGGTGAGGTGTTTTGCGTCTCGACGTCGCTCTGGCCTGAAAAGCTTCGGAAGAGCTATAAGAAATTGATGAAGCTTGATTCAGACGCTAGGCGGTTGATCTTCTATAACTTAGATGCCAAGTCTGAATATGATGCCAAGAAGCGCCCAGGCGCTTACTTCCTTGCTATCGACCCTGCAGGCGCTATCAGGCTTGCGTGTCAAACAGATCCGCGTCCGCTCGCCGGGATCGCCTGACTGCGCCTGGGCACGAGTTCGTCGGGCTTGCGTGGGTGGATTCTACTCCGATTCCGTACTAATAGCGGAGGTGACCTCACTCCCAGAAATGATACCTTCCATACCGTGACTCGCGCGAACTCGTCGTGGACATATCCGACATGGGCCGCATGGCCGGGTGCTTGAGCCCGAAGGGGTCCGAGCCGAGGTAAAAATCCAGTTATCTCAGGCCATAGAGGTCAATAGGGTAACAGTCACACCACCTGCGCAGGTTTTACGTCGGTCTCAAGTTTTGGGACTCCCGCCGCTCAATCTCTTGCAATTGGTTCATTGGTAGCGGGGCTGATAGTCGTCCGAGGGGGAAGGGGGGGCAAGTATGGGTCCATGTGAGCACTGCCGCCGCCCGTACCGCTCAATGAGCGGCGCGCGCCTCGACTGCGCGCTCCGAATAGGGCTATGCCCATGAGAATCAGCCTCAAACCGCAACTGAATATGCTAGCGCTCGTGGCACGCATCGAGCCCCGGCCCAGCGAATTCGCTTCCGCCGAAGGGCACCTCGCGACGGTAAGGTCGCGACTGCTTCGCTCCTTTGACATGGCAAATATCGTGCGCATTGGGAGCCACGCCCGGGGGACCGCAGTGCGCTCGTATAGCGATCTCGATGTCCTCGCCGTCTTGCGGCGCAACGAAGCCAAGTGGGGTCGGCGGATTGTATCCTCGGAAACGCTGCTCTCGCGTGTCCGAGAAGATCTTAAGGAACGCTTTCAGTCAACGCATATCCGCGCAGATCAACAGGCGGCGGTCGTCGGCTTTGCCCAGGGCCGCCAAAGTCTGGATGTTGTTCCCGCCCTGTGGGGACGTTTCTCGGCGAAACGGCCGGTCTACTCCATTCCGGACGGGTATGGTGGCTGGCTGGAAACCTCTCCCGAGGCCCATAATCGGCAGTTCCGAATCGCCAACCTTCGAAGCGCTCGTAAGCTCGAGCGGCTGTGTCGCCTCATGCGATGGTGGAAATTTAGTCGTGCCCAGCCTATTCCCCTCCAGACCTTCCACACGGACATCCTGTTTGCGGTGGAAGACGCCTGCGTCGGCGCGAAACCCTACACCCACTGCCTCTATTCAGCTTTTCGACTGCTCGCGACGCGCCAATGCCGCGCCTTGAAGGATCCGGTGGGAATCGCTGGGAATATCCCCGCTGCCAAGACCGACGCCCAGCGCGAGGTGCTGATGGATGCGGTGGAATACGCTCTACAGCAGTTAGACGTTGAGCTGACAGTGAAACTGAACCCCAACATTCACGACCGCGAGATCCGCCTAGATAACGGGTGGGTCATCAAGATAGGACGAGGCTTGGACTTCTACCAGAAGCCTGCAAGCTGGTTCGAAGTGGGTGCTCACGACTTAAACCTGCGCAAGTGCCTAGAGACGAAGGTGGACATCTTCAAGGCGCCGGGGCTTCGTTGAATTGTTGAAGTTCCTCAACGGTGCGAAATTCCATTCATAGCGGCTCAACGATTGTGCGCCTCGACCTCCCATGGAGGGCGTGGCAGGCTTTGCTACCCGACCCCAGAGACACAGCCTTTCCAGCCACCTGGCCAAAAAGTTGCTCAGCCAGTTCGCCATGCCAGGCAAGCAGAGCGCAGCGTCGCAGAAACCCATGGCGAAGGCGCCCGGGATTTGCCTCCCGTGCGCTCGAGTGCGGCCGCCATTAGGGCGTAGAAGCCATTCCGAACGCAGTGGGAATGGAAGCGGGTGCCAGGTCACATTTGCAGGCCCTGGGTTACCAAAATCTCGGCGGGGGTTACCGAAATCTCGTTGCGCCGACATCGACTCTGCCGCCCAGGATCAGCCGCAGATATAATTTAACATAATATACATTATGCGAACTTAATTATCTGAAATCCTGCTTCCCCTGCGGGTTCTCGTCCAGGTGACCGAGCAGCTCTTCGGAGCCTGACCGGTTTTGCCAGCGATCGAACCACAACACCTCCCGCAGCGGTATCCGGGGCAGCCAGCCCGCGGTCTCGAGCTCCGGCCGGGCGAAGAAATGGGACACATATCCGACACAGAGGTAGGCGATGGGCCAGACGGTCGAGGGGATATCCAGGGCCGATCTCAGATCCCGATGACGCAAGATGCTGACCCAGCCAACGCCGACGTTCTCGGCGCGCGCGGCGAGCCAGAGGTTCTGCACCGCGCACACGGCGCTGTACAAGTCCATCTCACCCTGGTGGGTGCGTCCGATCACCACCGGTCCGTTGCGCTTTCGGTCGCAGGTAATGCAGATTCCGACGGGCGCCTCGAGGATGCCCTCGAGCTTCAAAGTGCCGTAGAGCGTTCGGCGCTTCCCGTCGAACATCTCCAAGGCCTCGCGGTTGGCGTCCTGGAAGGACTCCCAGACCCGGTGCTTGACGGCGGGGTCCCGCACCACGATGTAGTCCCAAGGTTGCATGAACCCGACAGAAGGCGCGTGGTGGCTGGCGGTCAGAATCCGTGCCAACACCTCATCAGGAATCGGATCGGGCAGGAACTGCCCGCGGACATCCCGGCGGTTGTAGATGCACTTGTATACGGCGTCGCGCTCCTCGGAGGTGAACCGGGTTGTCTGGATCGGATTGGCGCTCATGGTGTCCCCTGCACGATATACGGCGAGCGGCCGTGTTTCCGGGAACGGCGCTCTGGAACTTGCAGGCCGGTCTTCTGACTTCGGTTCACCCCATCCGCACGCCTTCCCGGCCGAAGCCAGTGGCAGATTGCGCGGACGGTACCCGTCACAGCGTTGGGCACGTAGCGGAGTCGCACCGCTTTCCCGATTCTCCCGGCGACGCCGGGCACCTGAAGCGCGCGGATCGTATCACGCGCGTACCGCACGATGCGCGTCATGCCATTGACATTCATCAGGGCAGGGGTTTCCCTGCTCACGAGGGCGTGCTGCCCAACGAGGGCAACGGCGGTCGCTACCGATTGGCCCCTCGCGCGAGCGAAAAAGACGCTAGCAGACCCGGATAATCTCTGGCGCACCTCGGCATATCCTTGCCCGGGGCAGCCACCCGGCCGCACTGCGGCCAGGACTACGCGCATCTGGATCACACCCGCTTCCCACAGCACCCGGAAGTGATGTGAGGCGGTGGACTTGGCCACCGGCGGGCAAAACGTCCCAAACGCCTTGCCGTCGTCCTCCGCCAGCGGCGCTTGCACGGGAAAAAGGAATACTGGGCGTCGTCGGAACCCAGGCGCGCGTTGCACCGGAGATCGAGTATTCCTCCAGCGGTTGCGTCTTGCCGTCGAGGAGCATCTTCAACCAGCAGGCCTGAAACGGAATGCTGCCCATTCCGGCGCCGATCGGGCCGAACGGATGGAAGTAAGAATGGCCTGCCCGAGTCCAATCGCGAAAGCCGATGCCCAGCTTGTAAGTCGCCTTGAGCTGCCGCACCAGATCGTCCTCATCGATGCCGAGCTGACGGATGAAGTCCATGATCGGCGGTATGGTCGCCCTCCCCCACGCCGATCGGTTCGATGCGGGCGGCCTCGATCAGGCGAAGCCGTATGTTCATCCCGCTCGATGACCTGCAAAGCGCGGCAGCGGCCATCCAGCCCGCCGTGCCGCCCCCGAGGATCACCAGGCTTCGGATTCGCCTGTCGGTCATGGACTTGATTCCGGTACCATACCTTTGTCATACTAATCTTAACGCACGCGCTCGCAGGCCGTGCCGGAAACCCATTTTCAAGTCGTTGACGCGCCCGAGAGCGCGGCGCGCCCGCTTGCCATGCCTGCGAGCGCGCAGGGGGATCGGCACGCATGCATACCGCGGTTGATCAGACGGAGAGTCTGCTCTCCAGTGTCCTCGTGCAACTTATCGTCATGATTGCCGCGGCGCGCCTGGGCAATCAGGTTCTGCGTCGGTTCGGCCAGCCGGGGGTGATCGGGGAGATCATCTCCGGGCTGCTGCTCGGACCATCGCTCTTCGGGCACTTCTTCCCCGCGACTTCGATGGCGTTGTTCGGGGCCGGATCTTCCGCTCCGATCACCATCATCAGCCAGATCGGCCTCGTCCTGCTGATGTTCCAGATCGGCGCGGATTTCGAGTTCGCACATCTGATGCAGGCGAGGAACCGCAACACCGCGCTCGCCATCGCTGCGGCTTCGATCTGCGTTCCGTTCGCGCTCGGATTCGGAATCGGAGAACTGTCGGCCCGACGGCTCGCCCCATCGATCGACCCGCTCACGTACAGCCTGTTTGTCGGAGTGGGTTTGGCGATCACCGCCGTGCCGATCCTCGGCCGCATCCTGCGCGAGTTCGACTTGACGCAGACGGAGATCGGCGTGGTCGCAATCTCGGCCGCCGCGCTCAATGATGTGACCGGCTGGGTTCTCCTTGCAGGCACCTCGGCGTACGCCTCCGCACGGTTTTCCGCCGCCGGAGTCGCTCTGCAGGTTGGGGGCATCGTGCTGCTGGGCGCGGTGACCTGGCTGGGCTTGCGCCGGGCGATCGGCTGGCTGCTCGCGCGCATGCCCATGGACCATGGCCATGTTCCCGCAAACCTGATGACGGTGGTCATCTGCCTGATCTTTGCCGTGGGCATCTGCACCTCAAAGCTCGGCATCTTCACCATATTCGGAGGCTTCCTCGCCGGCCTGCTGTTCCATCGTGACCGGCGATTCGTCGAGGCATGGCGTGCGCAAGTCGGCAAGTTCGTGCTCGTCTTCTTTCTTCCGGTATTCTTCACGTACACGGGTCTGCGCACCAATGTGCTGGGATTGACCAGCGCCTCCGACTGGATTTGGCTCTCCGTCATACTGGCGGCGGCGATCCTCGGCAAGATGATTCCGGTGTATGTTGCGGGCCGCGCAGGCGGATTCAGCCGCACGGAGGCGACAATCCTCGGCTCCCTCATGAACACCCGCGCGCTGATGGAGCTCATTGTGCTCAACATCGGGTTTGATCTTGGCTTCATTCCCCAGACGGTGTTCACGATGCTGGTCGTCATGGCGGTGGTGACGACGATCCTGACCGGTCCGTTGCTCAGGCTGCTGCTGCCCAGGGCCGGCTACCCGGTGCCGATTGGAATCGAGGCCTGAGCAAGCCGAAATGCGGCAATTCAGGGGCCCCGGCGGCCCCTCGCCTTTCGCTCCGTGCCCCGGAGCTCTCGCAGCCGCCGCCGTTGCCGAATCAATGGCCGGGGGAAATGCGCCGCTCGGCGGCCCCTCGATCACCGACCGACTGCGCGAGGCCCGCATCGTCGTAAGCGAGCGAATTGATCCGCGGGCTCACTGCATGGCTGGTCAGCAGCTCATCGGGCGCCGTGCGCAACAGCCCCTTCGCCTCGACGGGTGTACCGCGCAGCCAGGCTGCGCAGTCCCCGGCACCGAGGATCGCCGGCATCTGCCGGGTTGCCGATTGAATGGATGCAAGCAGCGCGCTTGCGGGTACCGTGAGGATCGCGCAGCCCTCGATCACGTCGCCGTCGTCGGACTCGGTGCGATCCCAGAGGCCTGCGACGGCGAATATCGGGCGGCCGTTCACCTGTACGAAGTACGGCTGGCGGTATCCGGCAGGCATCAACCGCCACGTATAGAAGCCTGCGAACGGGAGGATGCATCTCTGGCCATTGAGCCAGGGAGCGCGCAACAGCGGACTGTCCTCGAGGGTCTGACACGACAGGTGAGGCCACTGCCCGGCGCACGCATCACCATGCGCCCACGCGGGAATGAGCCCCCAGCGCATCATGATGGCCTCGGAGTGGCCCTCGTGCAGGCGCACCGCCGGCACGTAGCGCGAGGGCGCAACGTTGAAGCTCGCCGCGTAGCGCCACCACGTGCGCTGCGGCGCCAGCTCGCGCTCGGCAAGGTCCTGATCCGGCAGGACATACCTCTCGCACATCCCGATAGTTTATTCCAGATAGCTCGTGATAAAGAAGGCCGCCGATCGCGGCCTCGAGCAGAGCGGCTCTGCTCGCGCCGACCCGCCTGGCGCCTATGAGGGCTCCCGGCACGTCGCCAAGAAGTGCGAGGATCGTGGGCACTCCCAGGATGGTGAGTGTCACCCAGCCAATTCGCCTGAAGCCATCTATCCACGCACCGAGCAGCATGCCGCCAAAGCTCAGGATCCCCCCCCCGGGGGGGCGGCGGGCAGGAAAGTGCCGAGGACTCCCATGAGGATCAGCAACGCGGCGATCGTGCAGCAAACGGCTGGATTCATCGGCGTTCGGCCGGTATGGCGCCGCAGACCTCCAGGATGCACTCGTTCCTGGGTGAGATCTGCAGCGAACGAAAGTGCCCTGCAGCGCGCATGGCCTCGGATTTGCAGGGCCATCGGCCAATCCCGTCAAGCCGGTTCACCAGATCGCGGCGGCTCGTTGGCGCCCCGGTTCCTCTGCCGCCGATTGGCGTTCGATGTGCCGGCTTTGCAGTTGCTTTACTCATGCCCGTTCGTCCTGCTCGGGGCATCCGGAAGTCTCCCCCTTGGCTCTGCGGCGCACCCGCACGGCCACCACCACCAACAGTGAGAACAGTGCCACCGCCAGCACGGCAACCAGGGCCGAGATCTCCAACTCAAATGAGCGCAGATCGTGGCGGACGCGGGTGACTTCCGCCCGCGGAGCAAATGACCCGCTCGGATCGAGCGAGAATGCCTTCGCCAGCGACGTTCGAGCCTTCCACTTCAGCCCCGATCGATCCTCGACTTTCGCGAGCGCAAACCACGCGCCGGCATCCTTCGGGCAGCGCATCATGAGGGCGTAAGCCTCGTTCATGGCCTGTGCCGAGCGGCCGCGTAGCGCGCTCATTTTCGAAACGGATGCCAGCTCTTGCGAGCTGACCGGGCACCCGCCCGGGCGCCGGGGCGGGGCCGCCCGCGCCACGGCCACGCTGAGCAGGGCCGCGGCAAGCAGGCCGGCCGTCAACCGAGCGGCGCGCCACTCGACACCCCGGGTCCTTGCGCCGAACCCGAGGGTGGTGCGGCTCGTTCGAATCGATTCGTGCATTGAGACGCTCATCGCTGAGAGGGAGCCGAGAACGCTGCCGATAGGATCACCCCGCGCACGGCACGAGCGATGAGACTCTCGCAAGCGAGCAATGGTTCTGCGCCGTCCCCGCTTCCCCGCACTGCCCCCGTGGATCCTTGCATGAGCGCAGGCGCAGCTCCAATGGATTCCCAGCCGGTGCCCTCTGGCGCAATCACCTCCCGCCGCCGGTCGATCCGCGCCGGTCAGTTCCCGCGCGACGAAAGCGTCCCACCGGGTACGGGTCTGGACTGGGTGGATGAGCAGTGATTACTGACTTATTTCATTGATTTCTTCAGAAGCGGCTCCTCCTTCCAGCTGCCCCGGGTGAGCATCATCGCGAGCAGAACCGGCGTGCGCAGGCGGTTGGAGACGACGGCAGCGGCGGGTGCCGTGCAGGCCGAAGAGGATCCGGCGCCCGCGATGCGCTGATCGGCGGGCAGGCACACGGCCGGATTGAGTGTCCCGAAGAGGGTGACGTCCGGGTTGTAGGACGCCCAGTCGACGTAGACCAACTGGGCGGTGCCGCCCCCGCTGATATCCTCGTCCCCTGCCGTCTCCTCGCCGGTGTTGAGCTGCGAGAAGTTCGCCGAGGTGACCGAGGTCAACGACCCTTGGGTGATTTGGGCGACGCTCGCGCCGAATGGAGCCGTGTAGAGAGAACGTTCCAGGAACAGATTGTTCGCCGGAAACCCGTGGCCAGTGGCGTTCAGGATCGATCCGGTCGGCAACGCGACATTCTTCGTTGGCGACTTCACCCCCGCAGGCGCCCACACGGTCGCCGTGATGGCCGATCCCGAGGCCGCTGCCCAGCCTAGCTGCTGTCCCGCATTCGGGCTGCTCAACTGCCCGTCGGGGTTCTCGATTCCGTACCGCACTTCGATATTGTTCGCCGTCACGGTCGCCGGTGAGGCGGTGGCGAAAATGCTGTCGCCGGCGATGAGCAGGACCTCCTCCCCGGCGCTGATCGTTCCGAGGCGCAGGCTCGAGGAAGGACCTTCCGCCCGGAGCGTGAGGTTCCCCGCCGCCGTGCCCGAGGCCGACAGCCCGCCCGCGCCGGCCGTCAACGTCACATTGCGGCCGCTGAAGGCGACACCGCCGCCGAAGGCGTTCGCATCATCACCAAGAATGATGTCGGACCCGCCGAGTGCGGTCAGCTCGGAGGCGCCGCTCACCTGCAGCGTCCCGCCTTGGGTAATCGCCCCGGCGGCCGTCTCCGTCAGCGTTCCGCTCGCCGTGCCGGAGCTCGACAGGCCGCCGGTGCCGGTGCTCAGCGTGACGTCGTGCCCGTTGAAGGCGACATTGCCGCCGAAGGTGTTCGCTCCACCGAGGGTGATGTCGCCGCCGTTGCCCGCTGTCAGCGCCGAGGCGCCGGTCGTCCTGACTATCGCGCCGCCGGTCTCTTCAATGGATCCGGAGGAGGTGAGATTCACTCCACCGGCGCCCCCGTTGAGCACCCCATCGATGGTCAAGGGGCTTGTGTCGTCGAGGCTGAGCCCGTTGCTCGTGAACGCCCAGAGGGTCGCCAGCGCATTCGCATTGGTCAGCGTCACCGTGCCGGAGGTGTCGCCCGTGAGCGTCCCCGTGGCAATCGCCGTCGAGCCGCTCTGACTCACCGCCCCGATGATGTCTCCCGCTCCGATCGTCGTCGTGCCCCCGCTCGCTCCGGTGGTGATCCCCGGCAAGGCCACCGTGGTCGCATTCCTCACCGTCACCGCCGCGGAGGAGTTGCTGGTCGTCGTCAGCTCTCCAGCCATGTCGATGGCCCCGCCGCCGCCATCGACCAGGATGTCCCCCGATCCGGCAACCACCGTGCTGCCTGCGGCCTGGGTGATTCCGGCGCCTTCGAGTGTCACCCCTGAGCCGATCACATCGTAAGGGCCGAGCGCAACAGCCCCGCTCGCGTCGGTCAGCGTCACTGAGCCGATTCCCGCCGACACCGTGCCACCGAGGGTGATGCCGCCGCTGTTGCTCACCGCGACCGAGCCGCTGCCGGTCTCATTGATCCCCGTGAGCGTGAGCGGCGAGGCGCTGTTCGTCAGGCTCACATCGCCCCCGCCGGTATTGGTCGCATTGAGCCCGCTCACGGTGTTCGCGCCAACGAGCGTGGTGCCGCCGACCGAGCTCGTCGTCAGCGTGCCGCTCGTGCTCACGCGTCCGCCGCCGCTTTCCGTGATCGCGCCGGTGGATGTGAGCCCGATGCTCGCGGACCCGGACGCCACCGTGCCGCTCACGGTGATGTCACCGCTGTTGCTCACCGCGACCGAGCCGCCTCCGGTTTCCTTGAGCGCGGCGATCGTGAGGGGCGAGGCGCTGTTCGTCAGACTCACCGCGCCGCTGCCGGTATTCGTCGCATCCAGCGTGCTGACGGTGTTCGCGCCAATGAGGTTCGTGCCGCCAACGGACACCGTGCTCAGAGTGCCCGTCGTGCTGATCAGTCCGCCGCTCTCGGAGATGGACCCCGAGGACGTGAGATTCACCCCGCCGGCGCCGCCGGCGATTGCCCCGGTGATGCTCATCGGATCGAGGTCATTGAGACTCAACCCGTCACTCGTGAATGAGCCGAGTGCGGGTATGGCGTTCGCATCCGCGAGACTCACCGGGCCCGAGGTGTTGCCCGTGAGCGTCCCCGTGGCGATCACCGTCGCGCTGCTTTGACTCACCGCCCCGGTGATGTCTCCCGCTCCGATCGTCGTCGTTCCGCTCGTCCCGGTGGTGATCGAGGGCAAAGCGACCGTCGTCGCGTTGCGCACCATCACGGCCGTCGAGGAGTCGCTGCCCGTCGTCAGCGCTCCGGCCAGGCTGATCGCCCCGCCGCCGCCGTTGACCAGAATGTCTGCGGAGCCGGCATCCACCGTGCTTCCCGCGGCCTGAGCGACCCCGACGCCCTCGAGGGTCACCCCGGCGCCGCTCACCTCGTAGGGACCCAGGGCGAGAGTGCCGCCGGTTGCAGCGAGTGAAATGGGTCCGCCATTGGTGCTTACCCCCGAGATGCCACCGACGCTGCCGACGCTGAACGGCCCGCTCTGGGAGAAGCTGAAGCCGTTGCCCGCGCCGGTGATGTCCGCGGCGATGGTGGACAGCGGGGCACTCGTCGTCAGGGCCGGGGCGGTGCTCGCCTGCACGCCGAGGCCGCTCGCCGTGAGGGTGCTGCCCGTGGCCTGGCTGATCGTGCCCGTCGGCGCCGACACCGCCACGGTGCCCGCGCCCGCATCCACGTTGCCATCGAGAGCCACGTTGCCCGCGCTGCTGGTCAGGGAGATATCGCCGCCCGCGGAGCCCACCGGCTGGGAAACGGTGAGAGCGCCGCTCGATGCGGTGAGGGAGATGGCGCCGCCGTTGGTCGTCACGCCCGAGATGCCACCGACGCTGCCGACGCTGAACGGCCCGCTCTGGGAGAAGCTGAAGCCGTTGCCCGCGCCGGTGATGTCCGCGGCGATGGTGGACAGCGGGGCACTCGTCGTCAGGGCCGGGGCGGTGCTCGCCTGCACGCCGAGGCCGCTCGCCGTGAGGGTGCTGCCCGTGGCCTGGCTGATCGTGCCCGTCGGCGCCGACACCGCCACGGTGCCCGCGCCCGCATCCACGTTGCCATCGAGAGCCA
>JAJZDX010000024.1:0-56053 GCA_021805865.1 Pseudomonadota bacterium | reverse complement strand
GCGGTGCTCGCCTGCACGCCGAGGCCGCTCGCCGTGAGGGTGCTGCCCGTGGCCTGGCTGATCGTGCCCGTCGGCGCCGACACCGCCACGGTGCCCGCGCCCGCATCCACGTTGCCATCGAGAGCCACGTTGCCCGCGCTGCTGGTCAGGGAGATATCGCCGCCCGCGGAGCCCACCGGCTGGGAAACGGTGAGAGCGCCGCTCGATGCGGTGAGGGAGATGGCGCCGCCGTTGGTCGTCACGCCCGAGATGCCACCGACGCTGCCGACGCTGAACGGCCCGCTCTGGGAGAAGCTGAAGCCGTTGCCCGCGCCGGTGATGTCCGCGGCGATGGTGGACAGCGGGGCGCTCGTCGTCAGGGCCGGAGCGGTGCTCGCCTGCACGCCGAGGCCGCTCGCCGTGAGGGTGCTGCCCGTGGCCTGGCTGATCGTGCCCGTCGGCGCCGACACCGCCACGGTGCCCGCGCCCGCATCCACGTTGCCGTTGAGCGCCAGATTGCCCCCGGTTGATTCGAGCGCAATGTTCGCCGATTGCGCCGTTGCCATGACGGGCGCGCCGATCGTCTCCTCGCCCGAAGCTGTCAGCATGATCAGTCCCGTTCCGCTCGTCGTCACCGTCCCGCTGGTCGTCAATGCTCCCGCATTGGAGATGGTCGTCGTCCCGCTGCCCGTCTGGCTGATTCCGGTGATCGTCAGCGGCGCGGCGGTGTTCGTCAGGCTCACGTTGCCGCTGGTCGAATTCGTCGCGTTGAACGTGCCGACTGCATTCGCGCCCCCGAGCGTCGTGCCGCCCGCCGAACTGCTCGTGAGCGTACCGCCGGTGATGCCCGCGGTACTCGCCTCGGAAATCGAGCCCGTCGTGGCCGCCAGAGTCACCGTGCCGCCGCCCACGCCCGCATCGATGCTGTAGTTGATGGCCAGATTGCCGGCGCTGTTCGTCAGGGAAATGTCGCTGCCGGTCGTGCTCAGGCCCATGACCGCCGTGCTCGTGAGGGGATTGGTGAGCGCAGTCACCGCGACGTTGCCGGGGCTTGTGCCGCTGTTGCTGAGGTAGATGCCCTTGGCGCTGCTCGTGTCCGTGGCCGCAAGCTGGGTGAGCCCGATGGTCTCGATCGGAACGGAACTCGTTCCGATGCCGCCGCTCGCCTGCATCAGCAACGGCGAGAACCCCCCTAACGTCAACGCCTCGCCGGTCGCGCCCGCGGCGATGCTGCCGCCCTTGGCATACAAGGTGAGCTGCCCGGAGTTGCTGTACGACCACGGCGCGTTCCAGGTGATGCCCGCCGAGGAATTCAACGTCAACGTGCTGCTGTTGGCCGTCGTGGGCCCGATCGCGACCGTGCCGGCGGCATTCGAGATCGCGATGTCGCCCGCTGAGGTCGTCACCGTGACGTTGGCGGAGCCGAGCTCGCTGTCGATCGTGCCATCGCTGAGGATGGAGCCCGAGCCGGAGCTGGTGTCGGTGAAAGGGCCGGATCCGGTGGTGGTGATGGCCGTGGTGGTGGTGCCCGAGCCATGCTCGATCGTGATCTGCGTCGGGTCGAGCAGCAGGGTGCCGGTCTTCCCCGACGGCGCGCGCAGGTCGACCGTGCCCTGGAAGTCCAGGCTCCCCTTGCCGGAGACTTCCGCCGTTCCCCCTGCCCCTGCCCCGCTGCCGAGCGCGCCGATATGGCCGTAGAACCGGGTGCCGTCATTGGACCAGACCGTGACGTTGCCCCCGGTGCCGTTGCCGAGGGCGTTGGCGGTGAGCGACGCATCGGGGCTGACGTAGGTCCGGCTGGCGTCTTCGATGGCGGGATTGGCCCCGTGCGCGCCGCCGCCCACGTACACGGTACCGCCGCCGGCGGCGCCGTTCGCATCGATGACCGACTGCCCCGTGAGCGCGACATCCTGGCCGAGAACCTTCACGGTCCCGCCCTTGGACGCGCTGCCGCTGCCGCTCGCATCGAGCGTCCCGCTGCTCGCGACGGTTCCACCCGGCCCCGACAGCTCGATGACGCCGCCCACATTCTCGATGCGGCTCGCGCGCACGAGGCCGGTGTTGTTCACTGCGGATGCGAACACGTCGTTCGCGGCGCGCGCCGTCAGCAACACCTGGCCGCCGTCCGCCTGGATGCGGCCGCTGTTCTGCACCGCCGCGCCGGCCTTGGTGGGATTGCTCGTCAGATCGCCGCTCACCTTCAGGCGCAGCAACCCCCCGCCATAGAAATCGAGCGTCGCGACTTTGCCGGCGCCCATCGCGACCGTCCCATAATCGGCGACGACCAGCCCGTTGTTGAGGACCGTGCCGCCGAGCAGCGCGACCGAGCCGCCGCGGCCGGCGGTGATGGTGCCGTCGTTGATGATCGAGCCCGGGCTCGTGCTCAAGGCCCGGAACGAGAAGCGGCCGCTCGCCGCATCGAATCCCGTCACCTCCAGGGAGCTCGCGATCAGCGATCCGACATTGAGCTGCGCGCTGCGGCCAAACAGGATGCCGTTCGGGTTGACGAGCACGATCCTTCCGTTGGCATCGATCTTGCCGAAAATCTGGCTCGGGCTCTGGCTCAGGATGTTGTTGAGCGCCACGGCGGTGGCCGAGGGCTGCTCGAACCGCACCGTGTCATCGGCCCCGACGTTGAAGCTCGTCCAATTGAGCGTCAACTGGCTCGACTGCTGGTTGATCAGAGTCGTGGTGGCGCTCGGGCGCGTGATGCTGCCGCTGCCGCTCACGACCACGCCCCCGCCCGGGCCGGCGGCCAGCGCCGCCGGCGACACGCCGCAGATGCCGATCGCGGTCGCAAGTCCCACCGTGACCGCCCGCAGCTCCCTGCGGATGAACAGACGAATGGTTTGATTGCCCATGTTCACTCCACGCCCGCCGGCCGCGCCGCCGCGCCGGGCTTCGCGTCGCGCTAGAAGCTCACGCCCACTCTGAAGAAGTACTGGGGACCGCCCCCGGTGCCCGCCAGCCTCGCGGTGATCGGGGTCGCCACATCGATCCGCGCGAACACCCGATCGGGTACGTTGAACTGCACCGCCCCTCCCCAGCCCCCAAGGTGGACGTAGCGGGAGCTGGCGGGCTCGGGCACGGACGTCGAGAAATCGTTCAGCCACCCCGCCCCGTAGTCGACGAACAGCGAGAGCTGCAGCTCCTGCCCCCAGGTGCGGCCGCGGAAGGCCGGGCGGCTCGCGAATCCGGGCGCGCCGACGATCAGCTCCGCGGTGCCGATGACTCCCTTGTCGACCAGCACATCGGCGACCGGGTAGGCGCGCACGGCGTCCGGTCCGGACAGCGAGAGCTGCTCGAGCGAGACGAGCGGGTCATTGGTCTCCTGGCCCTGCACGTGCAGCAGCAACGACACGCTGGAGGAGATGCGTTGCAGGCGCTGCAGCGAGATGGCCCCTTTGTTGAACTCGCCCGTCGCGCCGTACCGGCTCGCGTTGGGGCTCGCCATTGGCGAGTAGTTGCCGAGGGAGCTCAGCAGGTTCTTGAAGCCGTGGACGTAGGACAGCAGCAACTGATTGACGCCATGGAAGCGCGTATCGATGCGGGTCCAGTTGAAATCGACCCGCACCGTGCTCAGGTTGTCCTGGAAGAGCTTCGCGCCGCTCGCGGAGAAGCTCGCGCGCTTCACGTCGAAGGCGACGGCGAGGCTGGCCGTGCCGAGTCGGCTCGGCGCGAAATCGTGGCGGTAGCCCACCTCGGCGATCGAGGAGTGGCCCGTGGGGTGAATCAGGCGCAGGCTTCCGGTGAGTCCACCGATCACGTAGGCGTTCGTGTAGTACGAGAGCTCGAGGAAGTCACGCGGTGTGAAGATCGGCACGGTGTACGCCGCGCCGCCGTAGACGCCGTGCTCGGAGCTGTGTGACGGGTTGAACTCGTACATGCCGGAGAACTGCAGCTTGTCGGCGAGGCCGAACGGGTCGTTCACGGTGAGACCGACCTGCGTGCGATACCTGCCCGAGACCGCCACCCCCTCGTTGTCGACGGAAACCACGCCCTGCACCCGCCTCAGGCGCTGCACGCGCAGCGTCATGTCGGTGGTGCCGAGCTCGCGCCCTGCCGCGAGCAGACCGAATGCGCTCACGCCGGGATAGTTGTTCACGGTGAGGAGCGCCGACTCGATGGCATCCTTCTCGAGCGGGCGGCCGATCAGACCCCGGAAGGGCCGGGTCAGGGTCCGGGCCGAATACCACTCGTTCCCGACCACCCGTACGGTGCCGAGCGTCGCGGGCAGGACCTCGACGGTGACCGTGCCGTCTCGAACGGTCTGCGCGGGCACGAAGGCCTGCGCCAGCACGAGCCCCTTGGCGTGGTAATAGTCCGCCACTTCCTCGGCGATCGCCTGCAGCTGGTTGATCGCGTAGCCCTGCGCGGGCTCCCTCGCGAGCGCCTCGCTCAGGATCCGCCGCGCCTGGGAGACCCGGATGCCGTAGCGCGGCAGATCCACGGCGCCCACCAGGTGAAACGCCTTGACGAGGATCTTCGGTCCCTGAGTGAGGCCGAACGGCCGCTCGTTGACGCCGGGAATGACCCATGACGGGGCGGCGGCCAGGGGCAGGGGGAGCCTGCTCTGCGGGGTCGGCGGCAACACTCCACCGGGCGGATTCACCGGCGCCGATTGCGCCCGGGCGATCGGCCCGATGCCGGCTGCGAGACAGATCGCGTAGAGAAGTAAACCCTTGCTGCTTCCCATCGAAGGCTTGCCGAGACGCACGCGACGCGCTCCACGGACCGGATTTTGAAGAGCGGTGACCGGTCCGCCATTTGTGTTCTTGCCGCAGCCTCGAATACCCCGCGAAGGCTGCTGTGGCTTTTGCTCGACCTGAGCCACTTTACGGTAGCCGCTCCCCCTGCGCTTTGCAAGCGACCTGCGAAGTCGAGCCGAAGGCGGATTCAGTCGGATTTGCTCGCCGCGGGGGCGCTCGCTTCGGGGGAGGCGAGAGGGATTCCGAGCGTTCTCGCAAGCGCCGCGAGCGGGCTCGTCCGGGGGGTGAGCGGTGCGGCGGCGAGAGCCTGCCGCTGCCTCAGCCGAGTGCGCACCCTGTCCACGACGGCGTTGAACCAGTCGCGGTTGCGAGCGGCCGCGATCCTCGCCGGGCCGATCCGCAGGAGCGCAGCATTGATCGCAAGCAGTCGAGCATCGCTCCAGTGGGTGTCCTGGCGCAGCGGCTGCAGGAGCGCGCGAATCGGATCGGCGCTCTTGCGCGAGCTCGCCGCGCCGCTCGCTGCCGCCGGAGCGCGTTGCGGTGCGCTCGCCTCGATCTCAGACCATACGAGAAGCACCACGGCGACCGCCAGGGCAAGGACAAGCACCGTCAGGGCGGCGATTGGCCCCCTGCCCGCCTTGTTGCGGGCCCGCGGCGCGGGCGGATCTGCGTTGAGCTGCGCTAGCACCGTGCGCGGCTGGGTCGTGATCTCAAATTCCGTCACCGCCCGGGGCCGGGTCGTGTCGGTGCAGGCGGGCAAGCCATCAAGCAGCTGCGCGCGCCGCCTGCGATAGGCCTGCCGGCTCAGGCGGCCCTCGAGATGATCGCGCACGAGCGCACGCAGGCTGTCACCGATGTCCGCTGTCATAACAGCCGCGCCGCCGCCTCACTTGATCTCCCGCAGCACACGGAAGCCCGTCACGGCCGAGGGAGCGCCGCTTTGCGGGCGCGCCGTGGTCGGCTTGCACTCCGAGAAGCTGTCGCGATAGTCGCCCCCGCGAGCCTGCAGCCGGCCCGCGCTGCGCACCCATTGCTGGACATTGCCGTCGAAGTTGTAAAGCCCCCAGGCGTTGGGCTCCCCGGAGTTCACCGGCAGGAGCGTCGCGGCCACTCCGGGCTTTCGGCAGTTTGCATCGAGATCCTCACCCCCGGAGGTCCCCGCATCGGCCGCATACACATATTCGGCCGCGGTCGGCAGCCGATAGAGGGCCCCGGATTTGCGCGACAGCCAGTGCAGGTAGCCCTGCGCCTCGGCGATCGGGATCGAGGTGACCGGCAAAGCGGGCGAGGCCCCGCTCACATGGCACTTGCCGCTCGCGCGGCAGTAGCGCGCAAAGTCCGCGTTGCTGACATCGTAGCGGCCGATCGCAAACGCATGCCCGCCCGGGGGCGCCGGCACCACGACGAGGACCGGCCCCCGGCCCCCCGCGATCTCATCCCAGCAGCTGGCGCGCGGATTGCCGCCCTCGCCGACCAGCTCGGGATTGGCGCAATTGTGCAAGGAGAGCGGCGGCGCGGCGGGCACCGCCGCGGGAGTGGATTCGGATGCCGGTGTCGCCGCCCTCGCGATGAGCGGTGCGGCGAGCGAAGACGCTGCGCGGTGTGCCGACATGGGCGCCGCGGCCGAAGGAGCATTGCCGGCTCGCGCGAGGTGTGTCGGACCCGAGGGAGCCGGCGGCGCCGCTGGCGCCTTCAGGAACCGGTTGTCGTGCGGGAAGAGGCTGTGGCCGAGCGCCGTCAGCCGACGCGCCGCCGCCGCATCGGGGGCCGCTGCGATGCGCGCGGCGAAGCGTCCTGCCAGGGCCTGCTCGAGCGCTCGCGCCTCCTGCGGCGCGAGTCTCGTTGCCTGCCCGATCCGCGCGCGGACCCGACCGACGTTGCGCGCATCGACCCTTGCCATGGCGCGATCAAGACTCCCGTAGAGCGCGTATCGCTGCGAAGCGCCGGCGAGTGGCGTGAACGACGGCACCGTGATGCGGCCCTTGTGCACGAGGCGCTGTGCCTCATCGAAGCGGCCGTCGAGCGCGGCGCTCTCGGCGAGACGCAGATAGGCGCGGCCGATCGCATCCGGCGCATCCTTAACGAGGAACGGGTCGTTGGCCGCCAGATGCGCGCTGAGCGCCTTGAGCGAGGCGAGCGCATCGTTCACGTTGTCCGCGCGCGCCTGCACCAGAAGCCGCTGCTCGAGGGCCTGGGTCTGCGCCTGCTGCTGCTGCGCGGCCGCGGCCGTGTCCAGCCGCGCGCGCGCGACGGAGAGGAGATGGACCTCGCGCGCGAGCTGCGCCGGGGGCGGCCCGTAGGCCCGCGCGTGCTCGAGCATCTGTCCGGCCTCGGTGAGCCGCTCCTCCCGGCGCAGCCGGCCGGCTTGCCTCAGATAGTCCGCCGCGGCCTGCGAGCGCACCCGGGCGAAGTACGGATCGTTCGGCGCCAGATACGCGCTCAAGGCGCCCTGCAGCTCGCGCAGCTTCGCATCCCAGCTCCCCGGAGCGGCCCCGGGTCCCTGACTCAGCGAGGCGGCGAGCCGCGCCTCGAGTTCCGTGACTCGCGCTTGCCGCAGGCGAGCCACCTGCGCTCCCTTGTGCTCGGCGATGAGGCGCGCCTCGCTCAGCCTCGCGCGCAGACGCTCAACGAAGGCCGCCGAGGCGAGCGCGGAGTACTCATGGAGCAGCGACTGCGCCTGCGGATCATCGTGCCGCTGCTCGAGTGCGCGCACCGCGCTCTCGATCTGCCCCTCGGCGTATCGCTCGACTTCGGCGAGCACCGCGCTGGCGGGCGCATCGATGCGCAACTCCGCGAGGCTCTTGCGATGCGAGAGAAGATCGGGGAGCGCCGGATGCGTCTCGAGCAGCGCGCTCAGCGATTGCCCGAGGTGCGCGACGAGTGCAGCGGTCTGCTGCTTGAGGAGCCTCGCGCGCACGCGCTCGTGCAGATTGCGCAGCACCGGATTGGATGGCGCGCTCTTGAGAGCACTCCTGAGCAGCTCATCGGCGAGCGCCGTGTCGGAGTGCTCGAGCGCGAGGCGCGCCTGGGCGGCGAATGCGCCGGGCAGCCGCGGATCGTGCAGCAGCTCGCTGTGCGGATCGATGCGGCGCACCGCCGCGAGCACCGCATCGATGTTGTCCGCTCCCTGCGCCGCAACGAGCCGGCCGGCCGCGAGGTCGGCATCGAAAAAGTTGCTTTGCCGCTCGATCGCATCGTTCGAGTCACCCCTCACCCGCTGTGCGATGCGCTGCGCGTCGGCATAGTCGGGCAGATAGGCGAGCAGCCTTTGGGCGAGCCGGCCTGCGATCCAGTAGTCCCCGCGCGACTCCGCGCCGCGGATCTTCCCGTCGTAGTAACGGATGAGGCCGTTCCTTGCGGTGCGGTCGGCGAAGATGGCGTCGCGGCGGGTCCTCGATTGACGCTCGAGCACCGGCAGGACGGCCTTGATCCGCGCCGCATTCCCGCTGCGCAGCGCAGCGACCCATCGGTCTCGATCGTAGCGCTGGATCTGCCCCGGCACGACGACGATCGCCACCACCGCGATGGCGATGAGGGTGACGCCGACACCGACGTAGACGGCCGGGGAGCGTTTCGGCGGCAGCAGTCCGTTGAGCAGCTCGATCGCGGAGGCGCAGCGCTGCTCGCGCCGGAACGCGAGCCCGCGCTTGAGCGCGCGCCACTGGCCGCGGGACAGGCCGGCCGGCCGTGCGGGCGCGAGCCCGGCGGCGCGCGCTTGCACGGCGGACTTGCGAGCGAACGGATGCCTGCCGGTGAGCAGCTCGTACACCACGCACGCGATCGCGTAGACATCATCGCGAATGTCGGGCTCGAGGCCTTCGATCATCTCGCAGCTCGCGTACGCGGGGGTGATCCCGCCGAGCGTGCCGGCGTCGAACAGCGTCACCGTGCCGGCCGCCATGTCGCCCTGCTTCGCCGCGCGCGCGATGCCGAAGTCAAACACCTTGACGATGCCATCGCGTGTCAGGAAGGCGTTGGCCGGCTTGAAATCGGAATGCACGATGCCGCGCTCGTGCGCGTAGGCCATCGCGCGGCAGATGTCGCGCGTGATCTGCAACGCCTTGTGCTTCTCGAGGCCGGCGCTGCCGGCACGCTTGATGATGCGATCGAGCGGCTCGCCCTCGAGCAGCTCCATCGTCATGAAGACATTGGCGCCGTCGCGGTCGAAGTCGCCGACCGTGACGACGTTCGGATGCGCGAGGCTTTGCGCCTTGCGGAACTCGCGCTGCAGCGCTTTCAGCGATTCCGGATGGCGCTTGAACTCGTCGTTGAGGATCTTGAGCGCCACGTAGGGGTTGCGGTCCTGTGCCTCCTCCATGCGCAGGTCGCGCGACTTGAACACGATTCCCATGCCTCCGCGCCCGATCTCCTCTTCGAGCACGAACCGCTCCTTGAGCACGCTGCCTACCGCCAGGGGCGCCGTCCTCGCGGCCGACCACTGGCTCGGATCGCCCCAGCTCGAGGAGCCGGTGCCGGTGAAGGAGCGCCCGCCGGTGTCCGAGCGGCGCTGCGAGCCGGTCGTCGCCGACCACGACGAGTCGCCCCCGGCGGCCACCGCTTCCCGCGCCGGCACTCGCGCCTCGCTCCCTTCCGGCACTGCCCGAGCGCGCAGCCGGGTCGCATCGGCGACGGGTGTCGGTGGCTCGGCGGCGGGCGCACGGAATCGCGTCCGGTCCGCCGGCGCCTCGGCGGCGGGCGTGCCGGCAGCCTTTGGCGCACGGAACAGGGTCTGGTCCGCTTCGGGCATCGCGGCGCCCGCGCCGCTCGCAGTCCCGGCACGAATCGCCTGCATGAGCGCGAGATACGTCTGCCCCGGGATACGGTCACCCCGATAAAGCGCCTCGACTTCGGCGCCGAAGGCGGCCGAGAGATGCGGCTCGCGCTCGAGACTTGAAGCGAGCGCGCGCTGCAGCGCCGCAAGATCGGTGCGCCCGGCGGTGTAGGCATCGAGGGCCTGGTGAAATTCGCTCATGTGCGCGAGAACTCGATCACGACGGCCGACACGTTGTCATTGCACACCCCGGCCAGCGCCTCCCTCAGGAGCGAGCGGCAGGCGCCCTCCGGGTCGTTCGCCGCGAGAAGAGCGCGGAGCCGATCTTCGGCGACCTCCTTGTAGAGGCCGTCGCTGCAGATGAGGTAACGATCCCGATGCTCGAGCCGGCGCAACTCGAGATCGAGGTAGAGCGCCTCCGCCCCCCCGACGGCGCGGGTGATGATGTTCTGTGCGCTGTGCCGGCCCGCCTCGGCGGCATCGAGGATGCCCTCCTCCAGCATCGCCTGCGCTTCGCTGTGATCGCGCGTGACGCAGCTCAGCGTGCCCGCGCGGGAGCGATAGATCCGGCTGTCTCCGGCCCAGAGGCTGAGACAGTAGCCGTCGAACGCGAGCAGCACGGCAACGGTGCTGCCGCACAGGCCGCCCTCGGCAAGCGACTTGCGATAGAGGCGCTCGTTGACGAGCTGCACGCGGTCTTCCGCGTCATCCACAAGCTCGCTCAGGCGCTCGCGCCGGGGGACCTCGCAGAGCGCCTCGACGATCATCCGGCTCGCCACATCCCCGGCATTGTGGCCTCCCATGCCGTCGGCGACGGCCCACAATCCGGCCGCGGGCAGCTCGAGCACCGCATCCTCGTTGTGCCCCCTCACATTGCCCTGCGAGGTGAACGACGCCGAGCGCCATGTGAAGGCTGTGGTCGCGCTCTGCCCGGACATACCCTAGTGCCGGTCTCCTGACTCAGCCGGCGTCGCACGCCGCGACTCGGGCCGCGAGCAGCATCAGCGGGCTCGCCCCGGCGGCTCCTGCGGGCGGCGAATGGCGCGCCAGCAAGGCGGCGAGCGCCTCATCCACGCTGACCGTGCCGTCCGGCGGATCGGCCTCGGGCGGCCACTCGCCCGGGAGCCGCCCGGTGAGCGCCTGCGCAATCGCCTGATCCGTGCCGAGCACCCACAGGTCACCCGCTTCCAGGGGCTCGTAGCGCAGGTCAACGCCCGGTTCCGCCCGCGCCGGCGCGGCGAGCAGCGCCAGCAGAGCGCCCTCGGCGCCCCCTGTCTCCATCGGATCGCTCGGGATTGCCTGCGGCGGGCTCATCGGCTCGGTGCCGAGGAGTTGAGTCGCCGTGCCGCGGCGGATTCTGACGGCCCGTACGGCGCCGCTGCAGAGCAGCGCACACTCGCACCCCTGCGCCAGCAGGAATACGGCTGCGACCGCGGCGTTCGCCCCCCAAGCCGCGCCCGGACGCGCGCCGAGCGCCCTGTGCAGCGCCCGGCGCGCCGACTCGACCTGCGCGGTGAGCGTCGCCTGCGGCGCCAGATCGTGGGCGACATCGCTGAGGAGGTCCGCGCGAGCGCCCGAGTCGGCGCCGTCCACGGCCATGACGACACCCCACAGCCCGATCTCGGGCCGGAGCACGAACCGAGGCTCCGCGGAGGCGCCGGGTCCGTGGCACAGTGCAGGATGCGCGGCAGCGATCCGCAGCGCGGGCGGATGCCGCGCCCGCTCGAGGCTCGGCCGAGCCTCCGTCACTTCCTGCTGCGGCGGGCGCTCGGGGAGCTCAACGCTCGTGCAACCGGCCTCGCTCCATTGCCCCGAGAGCAGCGCCACGAAGCTCGCGGGCGCAGGCAGTCCGCTCGTGAGGAGCCAGCCGGGCTCGAGAGCCTCGGCGCCCTGCGTCCACCACAGGGCACAGGGTCTGAAGGCTCTCTGAAGCTCGATCGATGCGAGGGCGTTCGCGGCCCGCTGGGGTGTTTCCGCGAGCATGCCGATGTGCCACGCCGCGGCGCCCCCAGGGAAACCGGAGTGCGCGATGCGCTGCATCAGCCGATTGGATGTCTCGAGGTCTGCGCGATCGATCAGTGCCGCAAGCGCCTCGACCTCGGCGTCGAACGCCTCGAAGTCAAGATCGCCCGCCTCGAGCGCCTTGCGCGCCAGGGACTCGGCGGCGTCGAACCAGGCCCGGCCGGCCCCGCACGCGGCCTCGAGAAGACAGCTGCCGACCTCGAGCGGCGAGACCAGGGTGAGCGGGAAGTACCGTCCCACGCGATCGACGCTCGGCAGCATCACCCCGGCATAGGCGCTCTCGCCGCAGATGCCCTCGGCGAGCACGAAGCGCCACACCGGGCTCGTCAGATACACCTCGAGCCACTGTGACCCGAGCTGTTCGCGGCTCGCGTGCAGGCCTTCCTGTAGCCATGCGTCCCAGGCGTCCACGAACCCCTGCGGGACGCGCCGCTGCATGAAATCCCCCCTGCAGGGAAGCTTCCCGTAGAACCCGCTCTCGAGTGCCGCGACCATACCCCGTCTACGGTTGGCAGTTGAACCCCACCGCGGGGTCCTGCCCGAAGGGGTTGCGGATGGAATCGGCCTCGAGGAAAACGCTCATCGACTTGCCGCCCGCGTGGAAACTCGCGCGGTACCGCGTTCCCGAGAGCGGCGCGACGCGCGCCCGGCCGAGCAGCCGGAACCACGCCCAGGGACCCTGCAGGGCGGGTCCCGGGATGGCTCCCGCCGGGGAAGTGAACTCGTAGGAGGCCTCCCCGAGGGTGCCGGGCCACTTCATGGAGAAGCTCTGCACGGGCCCATGCTGATACTTGAACCGCTGTCCATCGACGTTCAGGCGAAAGCTCGTGACGGTCGGATCGAGTGTGTCGGCCAGAAGGCTGAAGCGCACCTGAGGCAGGGAGGAGCCGGACCCGAAGAACACCTCGCGAATGCGCCGCGCGCGCTCGAACTGCCGCAGCATCGCCTGCGAGCCCGCCGCCGCCCCGCGCCGCCATCGCCACGGCGAGCGCGAGGTGTCAACGAGCGCAGCCAGGTGCTTGCGGAAGAACGAATCGAACACGCCGCCCGGCCCAAACACGTGAGCGAAATCCCCGAGGGCGGCGTCGGTCGCGCTCGAGGGATCGAGCGGGAAGCGGCCGCCGACGAGCTCTGCGCACTGTCTCACCACCTGCGCGTCATAGAGTCGAGTGAGCTCCCCGCTAGCCTCCGAGCTCACGATGGAGGCCGTACGAACCGCAACCTGCGCCACGAGGTTGCCGAGCGGCGCGGGCAATTGCTGCGCCATGAGCGAGAGGGACTGGCGGGCGCCGCGCATGGCGGCCTGGACCTGCGGATCGAGCGCGCTCTGCTGTCCGACGCCCGAGCCCGTCGTGAGCAGCCGCTGATACTGCTGATTGAGCGCGGCGAGCATCTGGTCGATGGGCGCCTGTCCGGGAGGTCCCTGCACCAGCTGGCGCAGGGGGGCGAAATAGGCGCTCACGCGGGCGCCCGGCGGCGGCGCGCCCTGCGGTCCCGGACCGATGATCTTCTTGAGCGTGTCGAGCTTCGCGGCCGCGAGCGCCCCGGGGGCGCCGGCGGGCGCGGGCGCGGGCGGCTGCACGAGGTCGGTGTTGTGCGCCACCACGCGCAGGAAGCCCTTCAGCGGCGATGCCGGGCTCGAGAGGATCCCCAAGGTATCGATGAACTGCTGCGGGCTGCCCGAGTAGCGGATCCCGACATCCTTGACGAGCGACTTCCAGTACTCGAGGTAATCGCTCTCGTAGAGGCTCATCACCTGGTAGGCGAGCGTGCCGCTCGCGCGCAGGTCTGGCACCTCGCTGCCGAACACCCACGAGTCCTTGAGGAATGACTCGACGAGCTGATAGCGGCTCTGGCTGTTGACGTGCTCGAACACGGCTCGTGTATAGAGCGCGGGCACGGGCTGGGACAGCGGCTCACCGCTTCTGCGCACGAGCACCGAGGCGCCCGTGCCGATCTTCAGGTCGAGCCGCAGCGCATGGCGGGGATCGTTCAGGTAGCGCAGCTTCAGCTGATCGTAGATCAGCACCGGGAGCGAGGCGCTGCGCAGCGCAATGCGCGCCTGCGCCACCGCCTGGGCATCGAGCGGGATCGAGCTCAGGCGATCCTCCGCGAGCAGTTGATCGAACTGCCGGTCGAGGTCGTTCGCCGTCGTCGTGTCCTGCGGATACATCTCCCGCCACAACACCTGTGCGAGATAGCGCAGATACCCGCTCTCGCGGTGGCTCGCGCTGCCGAGCATGAGATAGCCCTTGAGGTAGGCGTACAGCCTGTCCGGGGAGGCGACACTCGCCTGGAGCATCCTCTCAAAGCGCGCCGCCAGCGCCGGGACGAGCTTCGCGTTGAGCTCGCGGGTGTAGGCGTCACGGGCTTCCTCGCCGATGTCGCCCCCGCGGTAGAGCCCTGCGCGCATGTACCACGGAACCTTCCCCCGGTACTGCTCGGCGCGCGCCGTGAGCCGCTGCAGCGCATCGAGCCGCGGCAGCACGGCCGCGACGCTCGAGCCGGCAGGCGCCTTCACGCGCTCAAAGGACCTCGTTGCCGAGAGCACTCCGGCGAGGTAGGCGGCATTGGCGTCGTAGCTCACCACCATCCACGAGAGCAACAGCGCGAGCACCGCCAGGCAGGCGATGTAGGCGCCGGAGCGCGCGGCGATCATCCGCGCCCGCAGCCCGCGGTTGACTCCGGCGAGGCCCGACTCGGGGAAGATGACCCCCTTCAGCAGCGTCTCGATGAAGTAGGCCTTGCCGCGTCCGGCCGCTGGCGGGGCGATGGCGCCCGTCACGCCGAAGGTGCGCGCGATGGCCCCCAGCATGCGGTCGATGGGCGTGCCCTCCTGGGTGCCGCTCGTGAAATACACTCCCCGCAGCAGCACCGGACGATCGAAGCCGGACGACGTGAACACCCGCTGCAACAGATCATCGAGCGCAGGCTGCAGCGCGCTCATCTGCTGCGGGAACGCGAGCACGCTCGTGCGTCGCCGCGGGTCGCGCTCCCCGTCCATGCGCGCGAGCATCCGCTCCCGCAGCCGCTCGGCGAGGCCGTCGAACTCGGCGGCGAAAAGCCCGGCCGCCTGCCCCGATTCCGTTGACTCGATGGGGAAGGTCATGCCCCAGACCTGCGCGCGCGCGGCCGGATCGAGCTCCTCGAAGAACTCGCTGAAGCCGGCGATGAGATCGCACTTGGTCACCAGCACATAGACGGGCACCTCGATCCGCAGCTCGCGCCCGAGCTCATCGAGTCGGGAGCGAATCGCACCGATCTGCTGCTCCCGCTCACGCTCGTTTAGGGTGATCAGGTCCGTAGCGCTCACGGCGACGATCACGCCGTTGATCGGCTGGTGTGCGCGGAACTTGCGCAGCAGCTGCAGGAACGCGCTCCAGCCGGAGGCGTCCGCCTTTGCGTTTGAATCCTGTGTCGTGAAGCGGCCGGCCGTATCGAGGAGGATCGCCTCGTCCGTGAACCACCAATCGCAATTGCGGGTGCCGCCGACGCCGCGCACCGCCTCCTTGCCGAACTTCTGCGCAAGCGGGAAGTTCAGCCCCGAGTTCACGAGCAGGGTCGTCTTGCCGGCCCCCGGCGGGCCGATGATGATGTACCAGGGCAGGTCATACAGGGTCGCCGCGCCCTTCTTTCTCGAGCGCTTGAGCGCCTCGATCGCCTCCTCGAAGCGCTTGCGCAGCTGCGCGGCGTCCGCCCCAACGGCTGCCGCGCCCTCCTCGCCCGCCACCTGCGCGCCGAGCTGGCCGCTCGCGCGCGCGCCCTTCAGCTGGCGCAGCTGCACGTACACCGCGTAACCGACCGCCAGAATCAGAATGGCGAGCAGCCGCTCGGTCACGCTCGCGAGAGGCGCGTGGCCCGCAAAGGCGAAATACGGGCCGGCGAACCAGAGGATGAGCGCAAGCAGCGCCAGGCCGAGCGTGACCAGGAACACCCGGCTCTTGAGGAGCTTGATCACTTAAACGCCTCGCAGGAGCAGGATTTCCACACGGCGGTTGCGCGCGCGGTTCTGCGGCAGACTCGCCGGCCGGTACAGAGGATCGGAGGATCCCTTACCGATCGTCTCGATACGGCTCGCGTCCCCTATCTCGCGCCCGAGCAGCCCCGCGACGGTCGCCGCGCGGGCGCGGGAGAGCATGTAGTTGTTGGGGAACTCGAACGAGTGCACCGGCACGTCATCGGTGTGCCCCACCACGATGATCCGGCCCGGGACGGCGCGCAGCGCCGCGCCGATGGCCCCGATGAGGGAGAGGAAGCGCGGCGTCACCTGCGCGCTGCCCGATGCGAACAGGTCCGGCACGGTGATGGTGATGCGCGCGCGCGCGCCCAGATTCTGCACCGTCACGAGTCCCGCGGAGATCTGTCGGGCGAGGAGCCTCGTGAGGCCGGTCGGGGGCAGGCTGACGCCTGCCGCCGGCTGCAGCGGCCGCAAGCCGACGTTGACCAGCGCCGCGCTGATCGGCGCCGAGCGCTCGTTGAGCCGGGAATTGAACAGCCACCACGCCCCGAACAGAATCGCCGCCGCCGCCGCCGCCACCACCCACAGCGGCACCAGGCGCAGGACGGCGTTGCGCCGCTCCTCGACCCCCTTCCAGTGAGGCGAGAGCGCGGGCTCGGGCCGCCCGCGCAGCTGCTCGATTCTCTGCATGAGGTCGCGCCGGATGTCCGCGAGCCGGATCGCGCCGCGCTCATCGAGGCGATACCGCCCCTCGAAACCGAGCGACAGGCAGAGGTACCAGAGCTCGAGCAGCGCGAGGTAGCGCTGCGGCTCGGTGAGCAATCGATCGAGAATCTGAAAGAACTTGTCCCCGCCCTGCGCTTCGCGGTGGAAGGTGACGAGAAGCGACTGGCCGGCCCAGCCGCTCTGGGCGCCCCAGGGTGTGTTGAGCACCGCCTCATCGATCACGGTGCACAGAGCGTATCGCGCGGCGAGCACGTCCGCGTCGGGCACTTCAGCGCGCCGGCACCGGTCTTCGAAGGCGCGGATCTCCCGGACGCACTGCTGCCTCAGTCCCTCCACGTCCGCGTTGGCGATCTGCCCGCGCAGGCGCCCGGCCAGGACGAGCAGCGGCACCGCCGCCTGCACGATCGGATTGCGGCCGGCGAAGACAAACTCCGCCACACCCGGACCGCCCCCCATCGGGGCGGATCCTGACTCGGGTGCCGCCCGCGCGGCGCCCGGTGCCGCCCAGCCCGCCCCCGGCGCCGGGCCCGGTGCGCCCTGCGTCCCCGGCGTCGGACGCCGCCCGGGGCGTGGCCGCAAGATCGTTGCATCGCTCGGAGCGAACGGATCATCGGGTGGCGTGCTCATCGATCAGCTCCGTATCGCCCAGAACTCGAGCGTGAGCCCCGGGAAGGCGCCGGACTGGTGAATCGCGATGCCGCCGGAGGCCTTCAGCGCCCGCCACAACTCGCTCTGGCGGTCGAGCTCGAAGTAGGCGAACCCGGCATGGTAGGGAATCTGCCGCGGAGCGACGGGCATCGCGTTGATCGCGATGCCGGGCAGCTGCAGGTTGACCAGGTCGCGGATCTTCTCGACCGGCCCGATCTTCAACTGTTGCGGGAACTGTCTGCGAAACTCCTCCATCGGCATCTCCGCGCGGGCCGCGAGGACGAACACCGCCGAATCGAACAGCGTGCGATCGGCCACGGTGCCGACGCTGATGCCGAATTTCTTCTGCGCAAGGGCAATGGGAACGGCGTTCTGCTCGAGCACGACGCTGAGCGAGCCGCGCAGCGCCTCGATGAGCGGCTCGAAGCCGTCCCGCAGCGCATCGTGGTGGTATCCCGGGAACCGCGCCGGACGGCGCGCACTCGAGGTGAGCGTGGCGAGATCGCCGGCGATCTCGAGCCCGAGCCGATAGAGATCCTCCGGGTGGCAGCGGGCCCCCGCGGCAAGATGCGTGACGAGCGGCTCGTACCGGTTGATCGCCTGCAGCATCAGGAAGTCCGCGATCTCGGCCGCCCCGCCCCTGCCGCTCGCCACGGCGCGCGCCGCAAGCGCCTCCCCGCGCTGGTGCAGGAGCCCTTGAAGCTCCGAGAGGAAGGTCGCCAGGCGCGGCGCGGCGCTGCACGAGAGCACGGTCGGGATGAACCGCTCATCGAGCACGACCTGCTTGTCCGCCCGGCACTCGATCACGTGAGCCACCGGGATCTGCGCGAAGTCCTCGCCCGGCTCGCTCTGGGGCATGAGCCGGGAGCTGAGGGCGGCGACTTGCAGCTCGACGACCGAGGAGACATCCGACATCACATCCCGCGTCTGATGGTCGATGGTGCGGTAGCGGGTGGCCTCGGGCGACTCATCGGCGCGCGCGGCCATCGTGGCGCCCGCCTTGTGCAGCGGAATGGCGAGGAGCACCACCTGATCGCGCAGCGGCGCGCCGACCTCGAGCGGCGCCGGCAACGGATCGGTGTCCGGCATGACAAACGGGGTGCCGTCGGGAAAGATGCCGCGCGCGCGGCGCAACGCAAACTTGCCGATGGCGAGCAGATCACGCTCGATCTCGAGCTCCATGAGCCCCCAGGAGTGCGCTCGAAGCGCCCCCGCGCGGCCCTGCAGGCAGGCCTCGAGATAGCGCTCCTGCTGCTGGAAATGCTGCGGCCGCAGAAACAGCCCTTCGGACCAGACGACTCGATTCTTGTCGGACATCTCGGGTGGGACCTTCGATTGATTCTCGTCTCGCGAGTCAGTCCGTGACGGCAATGCGGACCGCGTCCTTGCCGACGTGCACCGACACGTGCCGGGTGGCGAGCAGCTTGAGCAGCGATTTCTCCGGCACACCGACCACCGCACGCCAGCGAGCCGTGCGCACGTCGCGGTACGCGACGAGAACGCCGAGAAAGCGCGCTGCGGGGGATAGTGCCAGATCGAGGCTTACCCGCTGTCCGGGAAACACCGTGCGCTCATCGCGCATGATGAGGCTCGAGCCGAGCGTGCGGCGCTCATGGTCGTAGAGCGCGAAGAAGCCGGCATTCATGAACTTCGACTCCCCCCGCAACTGATAGATGCGCACCACCACGGGGGAAGGTTGACCGCGAGGATCCGGATTGACGCTCGCGCTGGCGATGACGGTGGCCTGTGTCCGCGCGGGCCTTGGCGGGCTGGAGGCGCAGGCGCTGAGCCCGAGCACCCCAAGGGCCAGGATCATGGGGACGGATCCTCGATGCACTTTCATGTTCCCCCAAGGACTGCATCACCCGAGGATCGGGTGCGCGCCGGCGGGCTTCGAGCCACCGTACGCTCATGGTAAGCGTTAGCGCGGCGGCTTGCTGTGCGTTCGCTTCAGAAGCTCGAGCTGCTTCTCGTATGCCAGGGCGAAATCCTCGGCGAACAGCCGCCGAAACGCCCGCTCCCGGTCACCGGCGAGATCCTGGTACTCCTGCGTGAATTGCTCCCAGTAGCGCGACTTCGCGCTCATCGAGAGCAGCCCCCCGCGCCGGGTGCGCTTCTCGAAGCTCTCCTGCAGCTGCTGCGGATCGAACCGGCTCATCATGTGATCGAACCCGGCGCGCATTCCGGCGAGCATGGCGAGCTGGTGGAAGCGGATGTCATCGAACGCATCCTCGAACGCTTCGACCGGCGGCAGGTAGGCGGGATTGCGCTTGCCGAGGAGCGAGCCGAGCGCGTCCTCGGCGTTCACGGCGAACTTCAGGGGGTTGTTCTCGGCTGTTTTGACGATCGTCTGGGAGAGGCGAAACTGCTCCTTGATTTCCGCCCTCGCCCGCAGCACATCGATCATGCCCTGCACGACCGAGCGCAGGATCAGTCCGAGGGAGTCCGCCGTATCCGGCGCCAGGCCCACGGGGTCGACTCCGGCGGAGGCCAGGAGTGCCGCCACATCGAGCCCGCCCGGCGCGGCGGGCATCTGCGCCGGAGCCGCCGCGGCGATGGCCGCCGAGGGCCCCGAGGGCCCCGAAGGCCTCACTCCCGCCCCCGCCGCCTGACCCTCGGGGCTCGCACCTGCGCCCGCCCCGTGCGCCGTTGCCCCGCCGGCTCCCGACTCGCCCGAGAGCGGCCGGTGTACCGGGACGGCGGTCGCGGGCAGTGACGGACGAAGCGCGGGTGCGGGCCTCGGGGCCGCAGGGGCCGACTTCAGCGAGAAGTTCGTCTTGTCCCAGTCATCGGGGATGGCGGGCGCGGGCGCCGCAGGTTCCGCGAGGGCGGCGGGCGACACCGCAGCCTGCGGCCGGGTAGCCTGTGAGGACCTCTCGCGCCCGAGTGTCGTCCGGTTCCAATCGTCGGGAATGACCTGTGCCGGGCAAGCGGCCGGCTCGGGCGGTGCGAAATGGTCGCTCACCCCGGGGGTATGATTCCAACCCGGGTCCGGGCGGGGTGCAGTGAGGGCGGCAGAGCCGCCCCGACCGCCCAGATGGCTGAGCGGATCGAGCTCATCCGAGGAAGGCCCGAGAGGATCCGGCAGGACCGGCGAGCCCGGTGTGGGCGCGAGACCGAAGGGGTCATCCGCGGGGACGAAAGCGCCGCTCCCCGCGCCGGCACCGGGCGCGGGGAGCGGATCGGGGGCGACAGGGTCGAGCCCGACCGAGATTTCGTATTCGTCGATGAAGAGGTGGTCGCCGTGCTTGAGCGGCCGGCGCTCGAGCTTCGGGATCAGCTCCTGGGGTGTCCCGAGCGCGACGCCGTTCTCGCCGGCGCTCTCGATGTAGTAGGTGCCGCTGATCCAGCGGATGGTCGCGTGGTGGCGCGAGACGTAGGGGTTCGCTAGCACCCACTCGCAGTCCGGCGCGCGTCCGATCCGTCCGCCCTCGGGGCCGAAGATCTTGCGGCGCGCCGCACCCAGTGGCTCACCATTGCCACTTATTATGTCCAGTGTGAGATTCATGGCGCCCAGAGCTTGCAGGCAAGCTTAAGGCTTACGGCGGTACGACCGCAAGCGAGCGCCCCGGGCAGGGAAACCAGGGACGGCACGCATCCGGCTCGGCATCGAACCACGGGCCGCGGGCGAGAGGATGCAGCGGCGGCGCCGGGCCGATGCGCAGAGGCAAACCGACACTGCGGCTCACGCAAGGCACGGCCCGCTCGCGTGAAGATACACGGCATCAGAACATGTAGTCTTCGGGCGCATGGAACCTCACGCCCGTGATGTTCGCCCCCTCGCACGCGCGCTTCACCCTCTCGCTCGCAACCAGGATCTCGGGCACCTCTCCCATGCGGAAGAGATCGTGCCCGCGGATGCGCCGAGTGTCGAGCGCGAGCGACTCGATGAACTCGATATGGTCCGGGTCGCCCGGCGGATGCTTCAGAACCGACTTGGCGCGATCGACGCACTCGATGCGCCCCAGCACATTGGTGAGAGTGTAGTCACCGGTCTCGGTGCCGTCCGTTGGATTGCGCAGGACGGTGGGAAAGTGCTGCAGGTTCTCGATGCCCGTCGAGCGCAGGAGCTCCCTGAGCCGCGATGAGAACAGCAGCCCCTTGAGGCCGCCCGCGATCAGATTGTCCGTGAGCCTCCCCTGGGAGTCCGAGTCCCGCTCGATCTCGATGAGCGGCACCGGGGCGGTGACCAGTCGCCCTTGGTTGAAGAGCAGCCCGAGCGTTGCGATGACCGGCGGCACGCCGTAGATCATGGCGTCCTCCTCTGCGGTCGGCTCGTTCGCCCAGATCCAATAGCGCTCAGTCATTCGCGGCCTTCAGGCGCGCGAGGCGCTCATAGGCTTCGCTGCGCTCGGTCGGCGCCTCGGAGCGCAGCAGCCAGTCCCACTCGCGCACCCTGTTCTCGATCTCGCGCGCGAGCCGGTCGAGATCGCCGAGCAGTTGTCTTTGGAATTCGCAGGCCCCGTTTCTCTCCGGCTCGCAGTACCTTGCCGCGCGCTGCTCGAGTCGCTCGAGCAGCGGCAGGATCCTGGAGTTGTAAAGAGCATTGGGGTGGCTGCCACGGTGGGCCTGCAGATCGTGACGGACGATGTCGAGCGTGTACGAGGGCAGGCAGATCCCGTTTTCCGGCGCGTTGACGTCGTACCCGATCAGGGTGGCGTCGTGCTTGAGCTTGGGGAAGTTCTTGAACAGATTGATCGAGATGAGGTGATGCTTCTGAGTGTGGTACTCGGGGTGCTTCATCGCGGCGGCCGTGCCCGCGTAGGCGGCGCCCGGTGTCTTTTGCCGATACTCCGCAGCGCTCGCCATGCTGTCGATTCCATCCCCATATTTCACCCACGGCTCGAGTCCGGCGGCCACCCACGCCGCTGCGAACCCGTTCGAGCGCGCGAGTTTGCCTCCCCCCGGATAGGACACCTTGCGCTCATGAGTGGTGAGACAGTCCTGCCAGTCGCACCCGACCAGCCGGCTGGCATCGGAGCGGGTGTGCGCGAGTCCGGGAGGGGCGACCGATTCTCCGATTTCCATGCGCGCTCTACCCCATGCCGTTCTTGTCGTTCTGAAAGAGCGGATCGGCGAGCCGGCAGACGTTCTTGCCCTCGAACTTCACATCGAATGAGTACATCATGAACTCGCATGCCCCGGCGACCTTGCCGCTCATCACCCCGCCAGCCGAGCCCGCGTCATCCCCCGAGGACATCATGTACTTTGCGCCCTTGGTCATCGGCATCTGGCCGTCGGTCGTGACGCTGGTCGGTCCCGAGGTCGTATTCGAGGACTGACCGATGTTCGGATAGGGAATAGGAACCGGTCCGGCGGGCGTCGGGGTCTTGCACACGTCGGGAAATATCGTGCTCATTCCGCCGCTGCCCTTGTGGGCGATGCCGAGCATATTGGCGAACACTGTTGCAGGCATGCCGACTCTCCTCCGCTCAGTTGTGCGCACCCGACAATAAAGCACAGGCGCGCGTCTCGCCATCGGAGGCCGCCCAGAGAAGCGCCGGGCCCGGCCGCTCGCCGCGCTCCATGGCTCGAGCGCCGAGGGAGAGCAGCAGCGCGCCCATGGCCGCGCCCGCGTCCCCGAAACAGTCCGCTGGATGGGTGACGGACGAGTCGGGAGTGAAGAAGTCCGCATGCCGCATCCGCGCCACGCCCCACTGCTTCGCGTCGAAGCTCTCCCCGTTGAGCGCCGCAAATGTGGATCCGACCATCGATCCCGGGTTCGGCAGGCGCCCGCGCAGCAGCTCGAGCGCAGAGGCGAGCCCTTCCCCGCGCGCGGGGGCCGAGCCGTATCGATGTCCCGGATCCTGCGCCGAGGCAGCCGCCTCGACCCTGACTCCGGTACCGCCGGCGGCCTCCGGATGCGCCAGCACGAGGAACGAGGCCCCCTCCCCGGGGTTGAAGCCGTCGCTTACCGTGCGCCCGAGGAGACGGCCTTCGGCATCGAGCGCCGCGAGCACCTTCAGATCGAGGTAGGTATCGATTCCGCCGACGACGACGGGCTTCTTCGGGTCCCGCTCCAGGGCGCCCAGTGCAAGCTCGAGCGCGAGGAGCGCGGCGGCCCTGCCCGAGGGCACCACGCGGCAATTCGGAACATCGAGCGACGTGCCCGCCATCGTCGCGAGATGCAACGAAAGGCTCCTCAGCCAGGGCGCCTCCTCGAGACTCAGCTGCGGCAGACCGAGGTAAAGGCGCAGCGGCGGCTCTGCGGCGCTCGCCAGCACCGAGCGCAGCGCCGGCACCCCGAGCCGCAGCATCCGGCGCGCCCGGGATGGCAGCGGCAACGAGTCGATCTCAGGGGGCAGCTCGGGCTCCAAAGCCTCCTCCGGTACGAGTCCCATCTGGATGGGCTCGCCATGCCGATCCAGCACGCGCGAGCTGCCAATCCGCGACAACCCGGCGCGGATGGATGCCCACAGCTGCTCGACGCCGCGCCCGGCCGAGCAGATGGCGGACGTTGCCGTGATCTGCGCCGGCATCAGGCCGGAGCTCCTGCGCGCGCGCGCCGCACCGTGACCTTTTCCACCTTGAGCACCTTGCGATCGCAGGGCAGCGCCGCCCGCCAGGTGAAGCAGACGCGATTCTCATCGGGCTCGATGAGGATGGTCTCGAGGTTCGCCGGCGGGTGCTCGACACCGCCGGCGACCCTCACATCGAGCTGCAGGTTCGCCGCGGGGATCACGAACGCGATCGGTCCGTCCGCGGCCGCTCCCAGGACCTCGACCGGCTCGCCCCCCACGAGATAGCGATCGAACGCGAGCTCCGCTGCCGCGCAGCTGAGGAAGCGCGGATCGAAGTCCGCCGGCAGATACGGAGCGCGCCTGCGCTGCCAGCTCTCGTCGTAGGTGCCGGCGAAGCCCCGCCTCGGCAGCCAGTGCGGCGCGGCCGGCGCGAAGCAGGCGGGGGTGGGATTCTGTCCCGGCCGCTCGAGCGCCTCGCCGGGATGCTCGAGATTGGGCACCGGCTGCCCGGTGAGCTCCTGCGCGCCGCGCCTGCCCGCGTAGCCGATGCCGATGGGATTGCGCTCCTCGGCGAGCGTGCGCTCGAGGAGCGCATGGGCGCCTCCGAAGGCGCGCTCCCAGACGAGCGGCATCGCCTCGAAGGGCTCGGGCGCCGAGGGCGTGCCGTCCGGCTGCCACACTCGATCACCGAGCACCCGCACGAGCTTCTGACGCTCCGCGACTGAGACGCGAACCAGGGTCTCGCGAACCGTCCGACCCTGCGGGCCCCAGGCGCGGCCGATCAGGAGCACGTCCGTTCCCGGCTTGCCGATGTGGATCTCCGAGACCGCCTTCAGGCTCGAGTCGGCCGGATCGCCGTAGTACTCATCGGCGAGCGTCACCGGCAATTGCGCGCTCGCCAGGGCGAGCCTCGGGCGCAGAACGAGCGTCGCCTTGAGGATCACATACAACGTGTCGATGGCTTCCCGATCGGGCAGGACGGACAGCACGGCATGGAACGGAGTCTGATTGTCGATCTGCAGCATCGGTCAGCGCGCGGCCGCAGCGGTGAGCCGTGCGCGCGCCGCCCGCATCATGATTCGCTGGGTCTGCGCAAAAGCGCGCGGCTCCACGTCATACTTGCCGCCGGTGCGCACAGCGAGCTCCAGCGCAAGGTCGTCTCGGCGCAGCATCGGTCCTGTCTCGACAGCGCCGATCAGCGTCTGCAGGTCGAGGGGGCGGCCCCGCCAGTAGCGCACGCCCGCCGCAAACTGTCGTTTGAGCCCCTGCCAGTGCCGCTCGACTGCGGCACGATCGGGCACCGGCCAGAGCTCGTGCGCGCTCGGCACCGGAGAGGCATCGAGATCATCCGCCTCGAGAGGCGGGGGCGAGGGGCCATCGGGCGGGTGGGCCGCGGCAAGCCGGTCGCGGGCGAGCTCCGCGCCGGTGATGGCGCAGTACGCCTCGCCGGCGGCGCGGGCGAGCGTCTCATCGCGCATACCGGACAGGACGATCTCAACGGCCTGCGGTGTACCGACATACGCGAGCGCAAAGAGTCCCGGCTCCCGCAGCGCCGGCTCCCGCAGCACCGCGATCACGAGCTCGCGCTCCTCGGGTGAGCCGAGCGCCGCCACGCAGGAGAGGAAGGGCGCGCAGTCCGGGTGGCGCTGCCTCAAGAGCTCCACTGCCGCGTGCCACGCGGGAGCATGCGCGCGTCGAATGCCGGTACCGATCGCGGCCCGGCGAATTTCCGGATCGGCGCTGCTCAAGCCCCAGGACACCGAGGGCGCCGCGATGGAGTCATCCGCGGCGTATGCGAGCGAGCGCAACACCTCGGCCTGCGCCCGCGGATCGTTTGCCTCCAGAGCGCCGGTTGCTTCCCGGCCCGGCGCGACGCGCCGGAAGGCTTTGATCCGGCAGAGCGCGGCGGCGTGCTCCGGGCCGGCGGCCGCGAGCGCGGCAGTCACCGGGGCGAAGGTCCCATCGAGCGCCGCGGTCTCGATCCCCCGCGCCAGGGCTTGCAGCGGCGCGCCGTGAGCCTCGCGGACGGCGGCCGCGAGCGCGCCTCGGGCACGCTCCGGTGTTCCGGCCGCGAGCACCTGCGCCGCGGCGCAGCGTGCGGCCATGTCCTTTCCGTGCAGCGCCGCCTCGGTGACCTCGAGGACCCGCTCGCCGGCGACCCGCACGCCATCGAGCGCGCCATGCAGTCGCTCCTCCGTCCAGGTCCAGACTTCATCGAGGTTGCGCGTGAGGCTGCCGAGATCCGCTTCCCAGCGCTTCCAGAGGAAGGCGGCCTCCTCGAGGCTCTGTTCCACCAGATCCCAGTAGGGCTCGGCGGTGCTGCGTACGGCGTTCATCGCGACGGGCGTCTCAGTTGATCCGTACCTGCCCGCCCTTGATCCGGTTGGTTCCCTCGGAGTACGTCTCCACGTATTCGCCGCGAATCACGACGCGGCCATTGCGGCGCAGCGTGATCGAAGCGCTGCCGCACTCGAGGACGATCTCATCCTGCGCGACGATATGCATGCGCCGGCCGTCCACCCGTGCCTCCACTTCCCGTGCGCGGCGGTCGTCCCCGGTCGCGGGCCCGGTCCGCCGCAGGAGGCCCATCACGATGGGCAGGGCCGGATCGCCATGCTCGAATGCCAGAATGGCCGCTCGGCCCTCGGTTGCGGCCGCCGCCAGCGCCTCGGCCGACAGATCCGCTGCGACACGAGCGGGGCGCGAGTCCGGGGTGCCGGGGAGCAGGATGCGGACCGTGCCCTCGGGATCGATCGCGACGATCTTTCCGAGCACGACGGCCGCCGCCGCCGCCCGCGAGCGCAACGACTCGGCCCGCAGCAGCGCCCCGAGCTCCGTACCGCCTTCTGCCGCCTTCTCTTCGGCGCCAACGGCGCGCGTCGGCGTCCCGGATTGATTTGCGCTCATTCTTTCCTCTGTGTTTCGGCCGCGCCGGTCCCTGCACGGGACGGATGGCTGCGGGCCACCGGTCAGTTCTGGGTGACCTTGCTGCCCTTGATGACCACGTTGCCGCCGGCCTTGATGGTGATGTCACCCTCCCCGGACAGCGTGATGTTGTTGCCCTTCAGGGTGATCGTGCCGTCCTGATTCATCGTGAGGCTCGCCGAGCCGGTCACGATCTCGACGGCCTGTCCGGCATTGATCGAGAGCTTCTGGCCGACCGACTGCGTGTCGTTGTTGCCGATCTTGTGGGAGCGGTTCTGTCCGATGCTCACCTGCTCGTCCTTGTCCACCTGCTCGGTGCGGCCGCCGCTCACCGTCGTGCTCTCGTCCTTGGTCACCGAGAGCGTGCGGCTGCCGGAGATGCTCTTCGCATAATCCTTGCCGATGTCGATCGTCTCGCTTCCCTGGACGGTCTTGGTTCGATCCTGGCTCACGGTGATGCGTTCTTTCCCACCGACGGATTCGGTCCGGTCCTTGCCGATCGATGTCGTCTCGTCGTTCTTCACGCTCTTGGTGCGGTCGTGGCCGACGGAGTGCTGCTCGTCGTTCTCCACCTCGATGGTCTGATCCTTCTCCGCGTGCAGCAGCAGCAGCTCCGCGCCCTTCTTGTCCTCGAAGCGCAGCTCGTTGAAGTTCTCTCCGGTCCCCTGCAATGAGCTGCGCGAGCGGATGCCGCTTTGGGTCTTGTTGTCCGGCAGCGGGTACGGCGGCTTGTTCGCGCCGTTGTAAACGCTGCCGATGATGATCGGCCGATCGGGGTCTCCCTCGAGAAACGACACGATCACCTCCTGGCCGATGCGCGGGATGTGGATGCCGCCCCAGCTCTTGCCGGACCAGAGCTGCCCGACGCGCACGAAGCACGAGCTCTTCTCGTCGAGCTTGCCGTAGCGATCCCAGGGGAACTGCACTTTCACCCGCCCGAACGGATCGGTGTAGATCTCCTCCCCGCTCGGCCCGACCACCACGGCCGTCTGCGTGCCGTGGATCATCGGCTTCGGCGCAAGCCGCGGCGGCCGGTACGGCTCGCGCGCATCGACGGCCTCGATGGCGATCGTGAACTGCGTCTCGGAGCCCGAGCCGCCGTGATAGGCCTGCGAGCTGAGCTCGATCGATGTCGAGGTGATGAGGTACTGGATATCGAGACTGCTGCGCGGATAGCCCTTCAGCTTGAAGACGTGTCCGGCCGCGAGCCCGGCCGCATCACCGCCGCCCCGCGCGACCATCTGGGAAACCTGCAGCTCCTGCACACGCAGTTTCGCGATGCGCTCGACTCCATCGGAGGTGACTTCCGAGCCGCTCGGGCCGACCTGGTCCGCATCGGCCGGGTAATCGTAGACTTCGTACTTCGATGCCTCGTACGAGCGCGAGATCGAGGAGGTGCCCGCGGGAACGGGCGAGGGGCGCTCGAAATCATAATCGCGGGCCGCGTAGCTGACCGGCTGAAAGGACTTCTGGAACGACCAGGTCTGCAAGTGATCGCGCTCGCGCAGCGCGTCCGTCGCGCTGGCCGGATAGAACGGCACCGAATCGTAGCCCTCGACCGGCTTGCAATTGCCGACGTCGTCGGTGAGAACCATGACGTGCTTGTTCTCGGTATGCTCGAAGTAATAGAAGATGCCTTCGTGCTCGAGCAGCCGGCTGAGGAAGTTGAAATCGGTCTCGCGGTACTGCACACAGTACTCGCGCTGCGGATGACTGCCGAGGTGCAATTCGAGGTCGCTGAAGCCCGCCTTCTGGCAGACCTGCTTGAAGATCTCCGGCGCGCTCTGGTTCTGGAAGACGCGGCAGTCGGCCGTGCGCGTGAGAAACCAGAACCACGGCCGCGTGACGGCCCGGTACTGGTGCATCCGCTCGTCGTAGCCGACCTGCTGGAATTCGGTGACCAGGCCGTGGAAGCAGCGCAGCGGTTTCTGCCCCGTCGTGGCGAGCGATACCACGAGCGGTTTGCCGAGGATCTTGTCAGGATCGAGATCCCCGCTGTCGCTGAGCAGCGAAATGTCGCACTGGAAGGGCCGGCTCAGGTGCTGCGCGCTCCTCATGCTCGCGAACACGAGCACATTCGGCCCGAAAGGACTCGTCACCTTGACGGACCGGTGGTCCTGGTACTTGGTGGTCATCGGTGCTCTCGTTGCCCCCCGCAAGCGGGTCCCTCCCGGGCGGACCGCCCCATCCGCCGCGCCGCGATCGGCATCGCGCCCGCCGGTCACTCGATCGTCTGCAGGCGCAGGCAACCTTCGTCGTTCTTCGAGTAGAAGTATAAACCGTCCGTGTCGAGTCCCTCGTCGATGATCACCCCAATGGCCTGCTCGAATTTCTGGCGGGCGATGGCGGTGGCGCCTATTTCATTGATTCCATGGGATTTTATGTAATCCACCCAGCGCTTGCCGTCCGTCTTGTCGATCCGCTTGCCCGCGTCGGTCGCACGGCGCATGAGCCCGATGAACTGGTAATAGTCGAACTCGACTACCTTCGCGCGCGCCATCGATGCTCCAGACGAGGCTGAGAAATTGCGCTACAAATAGCAGGAAAAGACATGGGTTTTCAAGGATTACGGCAGTTAAGTGCGAGGCTGTCCCCGTTTGGGCGGCGTAGCCTGGCCTCGGCTCGCTCTCCCGAGGACGGTGAGCCCCGTGATCCCCACGGTCCCGCTCCGGCCTGATGCTCCCAGTATCGCTCGAAATGCCATCGAACCCGGCACATCTTCCAGCGCCTCGCCGACGCCCCCTCGCGCGCGTGAAGGCCGTGCTCGCTTGCTCCTGCCTCCCGGGAGCCCCCGCCGGTTGCCGAGATTGAGCCAGGCATGGGGGTTCGACGGCTCCGCCTCCACGGAGCGCCGCATCGCCCGCCCGGCAGGAGCCAAATAAATCCGCATCTGCCGGTCCAACGGCCCTCGCGGTGCGCGCGGCCCAACGTCTCGAGCAGCTCATGAGCGTGGCAAACCAAGCCGGTGGCCCGGTCAGGACCGACGCCTCGGCCGAGGCCAATCGCCTTGCGCCGACCGGAGGCGGCCGCGCAGGAGTACGCTGACCGCCTCGCGAACAACGCGCAGAGCGCGCCGCGCTCTGGATGCGGTAAATGAGCGAGAACAGGTCGCAGCGCGCGCGCCGACCGGCGAGCTCGGCGTCCTGCTGCGTTATTTGGCGCGGAGCTGCCGCGGAACCGGGCGTCCCCGTTCTCACCTGACATCGGGATTGAGGCGGATGATCCTTTCGCAGGTTTGCGCGGTCACGAAGTCGTGCGAGACCACGTTCGCCGGCATCCTGTGTCCATTATTGTCGTATATCCGCTTGAGCTCCGCGGCGAAGTCAGCGAGATTCGCATGCGCGCCGCCGCTCCACTGCTTGCCGGGCTCGCGTGCCGCCACCGTGGTCTTGAACACGTCCTTCTCGCCGATGATGCCGCCGGTCTGCTGCCAGTAGACGAAGTGCAGATGTCCGGGATCGGGCGGATGCGCCAGGTGCTTGTTTACCGCGCCGATCGCCCCCTCGTGCACCTTCGACATCTTGAGCGAGCTCGAAAACGTCCCGCAGGTCGCCAGTCCGCTGATGTTGGTGAGGCCGTCGGAATACTTCTTGAAGCGCAGGATGCCCTCGGTCGGCGTGATGTGGTGGTTGAACTGCTCGTCGAAGACCATGATGACCTTGCCGCGCAGGTCGCCGATGCGGCGCGTGGCGAGATTGCCCTGTTCCTTGAACACCGCGTTGGCGTAGCGCTGGTCGGCGATGATGTCCTTGATCTCGTGCACGCACTCCGTGGGATGATAGGTATGCGAGAAGCGCAGGATGATGAATTCGGTCGGATGGGCCAGCACGAACTCGAGGGCGTCGCGCACGATCACCGCGAGCGTGCCGCCGAAGCCGCCCATCTTGGGCTGCGCGGCGCCCTTCACCTTCTCCCGCGCGAAGTGGCCCAGGGTGTTCTCGTACTTCTGCGTCGCCTGCCCCGCCTTCCCGTACAGCTGTTTTCCAGCCCGCTCGGCCTGGGGGAGCTTGCGAAAGAATACCCGGCAGTCGAAGAAGCGGGATCCGGCGGTGGCCTGCTTGGAGAAATCCGAGTGCTGGCAGACCGTGTACTCCCGCTTGACGAGCGAAGTCGTGCGCAAGATGACCTGCGCCGTACCGTAGACGCCGGCGTCATGGCTGCCCGGCATGACGATCTGGCGCAGCCATTTGTCGTCCGGCAGATCGCGCATCCACATCGTTGGATTCACCTGTTGTCTCCTCGCGGCGCCATGGCGCCGCTTGTGTGCACTGAATGTGTTGATAGGGGCATCGCCGGAGTGCTAGGCGAAGGAATACCCGAAATCGCCGTCCTTGACCGATATCGCCACCTCGCGCGTGGTGACGCCCTGCGAAATCCGCTCGAGGAACTCGCGGCTCACCTGCGGCAGCAGCGTGTTGGTGAGGATTGCATCGATCATGCGGCCGCCGCTCTCGGGCTCGGTGCAGCGCGAGGCGATGAGGCGCACGACATCCTCCTCGTAGCGCAGCGCCGCCGCGTGATTCTGCCGGATGCGCGCCACGACCCGATCGAGCTGCAGGCGGATGATGCTCTGCAGCACCGCATCGGCGAGCGGGTAGTAGGGAATCACCACGATCCTGCCGAGGAGCGCCGCCGGGAAGGTCTTCAACATGGGCGGGCGCAGTGCCTTTGCGATGCCCTCCGGCTCGGGCAGCAGCTCCGGGTCCTTGCACATCCCCATGATGAGGTCCGTGCCGACGTTGGTGGTGAGGATGATGAGGGTGTTCTTGAAGTCGATGAGCCGGCCCTCCCCGTCCTCCATGATCCCCTTGTCGAAGACCTGGAAGAAGATCTCGTGCACGTCGGGGTGGGCCTTTTCCACCTCATCGAGCAGCACGACGCTGTAGGGTCTGCGGCGCACGGCCTCGGTGAGTACTCCGCCCTCCCCATAGCCGACATATCCGGGCGGCGCGCCCTTCAGCGTGGAGACCGTGTGCGCCTCCTGAAACTCGCTCATGTTGATGGTGATGAGGTTCTGCTCGCCGCCGTAGAGCGCCTCGGCCAGCGCGAGCGCCGTCTCGGTCTTGCCGACACCCGAGGGTCCGGCCAGCATGAACACCCCGATCGGCTTGTTGGGGTTCTCCAGGCTGGCGCGCGAGGTCTGAATCCGCCGGGTGATCATCTCGAGCGCGTGATCCTGGCCGACGACGCGCTGGCGCAAGGTCCCGGCGAGAGTGAGCACGGTCGCCACCTCGTCCTTCACCATGCGCCCGACCGGGATGCCGGTCCAGTCGGCGATCACCCCGGCGACCGCCTGCTCATCTACGCTCGGCAGCACGAGCGGCCGCTCCCCCTGAGTCTCGGCAAGCATGCCCTGCAGCTCCCGCAGGCGCGCGCGCGCGGCGGTCCGCTCGCTCTCAGTCAACGGCGCATCGGCGCCCGTCCCGGTTGCCGCCGAGCCGTCCGCGCCGGCTGCCGATGCCCTGAGCTTCGCACGCAGCGAGAGGATCTCATCGACGATCGCCTTCTCCCGCGCCCACGCTGCCTGCAGCGTCTTCAGCCGCTCGCGCTCCTCGCGCAACGCCGATTGCGCGCTCTCGGACCGCTCGGCCACCTCGATGCCGATGGCCGCCTCCCGCCCGATGATCTCGAGCTCCGTCTGCAGCGCCTCGATGCGGCGCTGGCTGTCCTCGACTTCCGCGGGCGTCGCGTGGTGACTCACCGCGACACGCGCGCACGCCGTATCGAGCAGGCTCACGGACTTGTCAGGCAGCTGGCGGTCGGGCACATAGCGATGGGCAAGCTTCACGGCCGCCTCGAGCGCCTCATCGAGCACCTGCACGCGGTGGTGCTTTTCCATCACCGAGACGACCCCGCGCATCATCTGCACGGCCTTCGCTTCGCTCGGCTCCTCGATCTTGACGGTCTGAAATCGCCGCGTGAGCGCGGGGTCCTTCTCGATGTACTTCTTGTACTCCGCCCAGGTCGTCGCGCCGATCGTGCGCAACGTGCCGCGCGCCAGCGCGGGCTTCAGCAAGTTGGCCGCATCGCCGGTGCCCGCCGCGCCGCCCGCCCCGACCAGCGTGTGCACCTCGTCGATGAACAGCACGATCGGCTTCGGCGATGCCTGCACCTCGTCGATGACCTGACGCAGGCGCTGCTCGAACTCGCCTTTCATGCTCGCCCCGGCCTGCAGCAACCCGACATCGAGCGCCCGCAGCGTCACCTCCCTCAGCGACGGGGGCACGTCCCCGGCCGCGATGCGGCGTGCGAAGCCCTCGACGACCGCCGTTTTCCCGACGCCCGCTTCGCCTGTCAGGATCGGATTGTTCTGGCGCCGCCGCATCAGGATGTCGACGATCTGGCGGATCTCCTCATCGCGGCCGACCACCGGATCGATCTTGCCGAGCCGCGCCTGCTCCGTCAGGTCCACCGTGAAGCGCTTGAGCGCCTCCTGCTTGCCGAGCTGTGCCGGAGGCAGCGCTCCGCTCGCCTCCCCGGGAGCCGCCGCCTCGGTGAGCTGACTGCCGTCGCTCGCCCCGAGGGTTTCCTCCGGGGAGCTGGCGACGATTTTCTCGAAATCGTCCGCGAGCCTGTCCGGATTCACTTTCTCGAACTCGCGCGACATCGCGAGCAGGGCGTTGCGCAAGCCCGGGGTCTTCGCGAGGGCCACGAGCACGTGGCCCGTGCGGATGCGCGACTCGCCGTATTTGAGGGTCGCCCAGACCCAGGCGCGCTCGGTGGCATCCTCGATGTGCGAGGACAGATCGGAGATTGAGCTCGCCCCGCGCGGCAGCCGGTCGAGCGCCTCGGTCATGTCGCGGGCGAGCCGGGCCGGCTCGACTCCGAAGGCGCGCACGATCAGATGAACGTCGGAGCTCTGCAGCTGCAGGACCTGGTGCAGCCAGTGCACGAGCTCGACGTACGGATTGCCCCGAAGCTTGCAAAACACGGTGGCGCTCTCGATCGCCTTGTAGGCGAGGCTGTTGAGCTTGCCGAAAAGCGCCACACGACTGATGTCACTCATGTTTATTCTTCCGCACACTGCAGTCTGGAGTCGGTTCCTGGATCACCACATCGTCCGCCATCTGCCCCCGCCCGCCGAGCCAGGTGGTCCATCCGAGCTGTCCGGCGCTCCCCAGGCGCACCCCGGGCACCTCGACATCCCGCAGCAGCAGGCGCAGCTGCCAGCTCCACTCCTCGTTGGTATAGAGGCGCACGAGAGCGGCGAGCTCGGCGAGCCCGCACGAGCCGGGAAGCAAGTCCCGGAAGCTCCTCAGATCGAGCGGCCCGATGACGATCTCGAACTTGTGCTGGCACTGCCAGCTCAGCGCTCCGAGGGTCGTCGTGCGCCCGAGCGAGACGGCTGCGCGATCCCGGCCCAGGCGGCTGAAGAGCTCTGCGGGCACGTCCATCCACTCCCCGACGAACTGGCGCACCTCGACGGCGAGCCGGAAATACTCCGCAAGAATGCTCTCCAGGGCCTCGGCGGAGCGTGGCTGGGGCGCGAAATGCGCCACCCGGCAGAGCTTTGCTCGATCGGGGGCGGCGTCGCGGGAAAGCGCCGAGGATGTGCCGAGCCCGGCCAGGGCGCCGAGGTACGAGGCGAAGCGATCGCTCTCGGGACGGTCGAAGCTCGTCGCCGGATCGGACTCGGCCCAGGCGCGATAGAGGAGCGAGATCAGGCGGTGCTGGAAGAGATTGACGAAATCGGTGAGGGTCGGGTCCTCGCGTTGCCGGTAGCGCTCGTACGCGTGCTCGGTGAGATGCAGGGGCAGCGCCCCGTTTGGACCGAAGATGCCGAACGAGAACTGCTCGAGCCTAGCGGGCCTTTCTTCCGAGACGCCCTGGAAGCCGGCGACATCCGAGGGCGCGAACGACAGACTCGGCTTCTGCCCGAGACGCACGGCATCGTCCGCGGCCCTGCGCGACTGCCCGAGACGCGGACGGTCAGGGAAGCTCTGCTCGAGCAGCCGCAACGCGGCAAACAGCGTGAACCGATGCGGCTCGGTGCCGAGCCGCTCGAGCGCCGCGGAGCGTTCGGGCGCGGCCGCTCGCACAGGCGCTTCGGCGCTCACACGATCTGACGTCTGCCCGCTCGTACCGGCCATGTCTTGATCGTCCCGCGCGCCGCGGAGTCCAGGCGCGTCTGGGTGAACGAGTTGATGGAAACGTAGCGCGAGAAGAACCGCTCCAGAACCGTGGCCAGCACCACGATGCCGGCGCCCTCGAACGGCGCATCATCGAGCGTCAGGGTGATCTCGAGGCCGCGGCCGTAGCTGATGGGACCGGGGATGGGCATGCGCCGCACGAGCGGCCGATAGCCCACGCCCACCACGCCCTCGATCTGACGCGCCGCCGCCGGGTCATTCGGATCGCGGTAGAGCGCGAGCATATCGCGCAGCATCTGCGCCGCGGCCGGGCCGCCCTCCTCGATGAGCGAGAGATAGTTGAGGGTGAGTTGTCCGATCAGCCTCCACGCCGTGTCGCCGAAGGCCGGCGACGGGCGAGGCGCGCTCGGACCGGCGATGCAACGGACGGACTCGACGGGCACGCCGCCCTCGATGAGAAAGCTCGTGCGTCCCTGTCCCATGGCGAGCTGCACCGGCAGATCCCGATTGGTGCACAGCACCTGCGCGTCGATCTGCCGGATCCGGCCTTCGAGCTGGCGCTGGGCGCTGTCGACGACCGAGACGAAGCACTCGCTGCCGACGTAAGCCGCCCGCGTACCGAATTGCTGCTGGCGTGCGGACGGCAACCGCGCTCGCCGCTGCATCGTGTAGTAGAGCGCGGGCGAGCCCGGGTCGGTCTGGTGATCGGTCGCGTAGAAGGGGCGGATCTCGCCGATCGGCTCACCATCGGTGTCGACGGCGCTCAGGCGCTCGATGCCGAAGATCTCGAAATCCATCGGCCGGTTGCGGTCGGCGAGCAGATGCTGCTCGGTGTCGAACGGCTCGACGTGAATGCGGTCGGCGGCGCGCGGGAAGAGGTTGATCGCGGGCGCGCAGAAGAGGCGGAAGTGGCTCGCATCGAGCGCGTTCTCGAGCGCCGCGTTGGCGCGGCAGAGCATCAGATGGATCTCGAGCTCCTCGCCCGCGCACTGCGCGATGCCCTCCCGCAGATGATCGAGCGCGAAGAAATGGAAGCGCTCGGGAAAGGCGAAGTATTCCTGCAGCAGGCGGTAACCCTGGAAGCCGCGCCGCGTGACCGGCAGCAGAGCCTCCTCGTCCTCGAATCCCACCTGGCGCACGCTCGCGGCCGGGCGCGTGAGGACCGTGGCGCCCTGCTGCGTCGAGCGCACGCAAAAGCCGAGGCAGTCGGCGCTGATCTGCTCGTAGAGCGCCTGAGTGAGCCCGGGTGTCGCCTTGAGGAAAAAGGTGAGGGAATCGAGATCGAGCGTCTCGAGGCTCACGCCCGTGGCCGCTTTCAGCCGCAGGCGAATGCCCGCGCGGGCCCGGGCGTCGACCGGAATGCCCTGCATGGCGAGCGCGCCGGTGCCCGAGAGATACTTCGCCTCGCTCACCGTCAGCGGCCAGAGGCTCACCGCGTGACCGGTGCGAAACTCGCACGCCGTCCGATCCCCCTTGCCGAGCGGCGTCCTCAGAACGGCGCCGCGGGGAATGGTGACGCCGGCGAGCTGAGCGCCTTCCTTCGGATCGGGGGCGAACTCGACGACCGTGCAGGACGGCACGGGCGCGAGGAAATGCGGGTAGATCATCTCGAGGAGATGCTGCGTGAAATCCGGGTGGCGCGCATCGAGCTTCAGCTGAATGCGCGCGGCAAGGAACGCGAAGCCCTCGAGAAGCCGCTCGACGTACGGGTCCGCGCACTCGAGTCCCTCGAGCCCGAGGCGCGCGGCGATCCTCGGATAGGATTCGGCGAACTCCGCGCCCATCTCCTGGATGAACTGCAGCTCCCGGTTGTAGTACTCGAGGATGCGCGGGTCCATCGGCTCAACCCGCGCCGGAATCGCTGACGGTGACGTCGCCGGAGTCGGTCTCGATACGCGTTCTCAAGATGAGTTGCTGCGGCGCCGGCTGCCCCCAGAGCTCCGCGTCGATCCGGAATGAGAGCGGATGGCCTTCGCGCCGCTCCCCGCGCGTTTCGGGCGCGACATGCACCTTGCGCAGCCGCGGCTCGAAGCGGCGGATGGCCTCCTCGATGCCCGCGGCCGCCGTGGCCGGATCGACCGCGGCCGCCGAGAGCCCCGCCAGCGAGCGCATGCCGTAGTTCAGCACCGAGCGCTGCACGCGCGGATAGCGCTCGAGAGCGACGCTCGTCTCGAGGTTGAGCGCATTGAGGAGCGAGGCGACATCGCGCAGCACGCACTCGCGCAGCCGCCGCATCGACACGTTGCGCCGCTCGCTCGATTCGAGCATGGCATTTGGCACGTTGTGCGTCTCGATCCGGCAGAACTCCTGCACCGCGATGCCCTGCGGCGCGCCCGGGGGCTTCAGCACCAGCGCTTTGAGATGCGCGGGACTCACTCGCCCGCTCGGCGCGAAGAGCCGGGCGTGCAGCAGGTCCTCACCGCCGCCCCTCACCGCCCCGTCCCGCGGCTCCTCGACGCTTCGCAGCCCCTGGGCAAAGAGGATGTCGAGCCATTCGCGCTCGGTGAGCTTCAGCCGCGCGAGTTGCGCACGAGCGACCTCGACATGAAAGACCGTGAGGAACCGCTCGTCGTCCTCGAGCCGATCGAGCAACGCAGGTTGCAGGCGCTCGCGCAGACTAAGTTCGGCCATGGCTCGTGCTCAGCCGCTCTCGAGCACGAGCTCTCGCACCTCGAGCAGCCCCAACTCATCGGTGCCGGTGGCGAGCACCCGTTGGCCGAAGCCGGCGAATGCGCCGTCCCCGATGTCCTGCCACTGCGTCCTGCGGCCCATTCGCACCCCGTCATCCTCGCTGTGCTCGGAGCCCGGGTAGCGAGCGGGGATGAACCCCATCGCCTGTCCCTCGTTGCTCCAGGTGAACTGAGCCGGCACCCACACCAGGTCCCTCGCGTCCGCCGGCGCCTCGATGACGATGCGCCGGATCCTCGAGAATGGTGCCCAGTAATACGCCCCGTTCAGGAACACCTCGAGCACCGGGCCCAGGCGCGAGTCGGCATCCGCGATCCAGTCGAACTCGGCGCCATTCAAGCGCCCTGCCGTCGCCTCCGCCTCCTCGAGCGCCTGCGCTCGCAGCTGCGCGGACTCCTGCGCCCTGCCCTGCGCCAGCGCCGTCAGGGCCTGAAGCAGCACGGCGATCCACGTCGGCGGATCCCCGAGGATGAGCGGGCGCTTCTGCCCGGCGAACACCGCCGAGCGCAGCCGCTCGCAGCCGATGGCGGCGGTGTAGGCATGCTTCATCGGCAGCGCCGGGGCATCGAGCTCTGCGGCCACCTGCAGCTGATTGACGGCCCGGTCCCAGTCGCCCGTCAGCATCAGCAGCTGGGCGAGGAAGGTGCGCAGCTTCGCATCGGCCGGCGAAGCGCGCACCTCACTCTGCAGCGCCGCGAGAGACTCGCGGAGCTTGCCGTCCCGGAACAGCTGCCGCGAGTCGCTCAAGACTTGGCGTTCTCGGCGATGTTCCAGTCGAAGCTCTGCGTTCCTTTCTTGCCGCCCTTGTCCGCCTGCTGCGCGTATTCGACCTTCACCTGGGCGAAGTTGAGGGACAGGTTCTCCGTCAGGCGATCCTCCCCGCCGCTGCCGCCCGTCGAGTACGAGGTCACGAGAATGTTCTGCATCGTGATCTTGAGGTATTCGAGCGGGTTCTCTCCGGCCTTGCGCACGGTGATCACGCCCTTCTCGATGTGCTTGCCGTTCGCGCAGCACAGCATGATATTCGGAGTGGAGAGATCGATGAACTTCGTGATGCTGATGTCCTGGAAGCTTGCCTTGCCCGCCCCGCCGCCGGTGCCGGCGTGGAACGTGCCCGCGTTGGACATGCCCCAGCTCCAGGCGAGGATATCGATCGCCTTCTTGTCCTTGAACACCTTATCCACGGTCTCGCCGTCGATGCCGCTCAGCTCGAGAAACATGTCGACTGCCATTGGCCCATCTCCTCTTGTGGTTCGTTGGTTCGTTCGTTGATTCGTTCGTTTGTCGACTATCGGCCGTCAGTCTCGCCGAGGCGCCGCATTGGCCAATGTGCGCCGCCGGCGCCCGGCCGCCTCAGCCCTGGCGCTGCGAGGGCAGCCGCGAGACCAGCCGCATGGAAATGTTCACGCCTTCCAGCTGGTAGTGCGGCCGCAGGTGGAACGTCGCCGAGTAGTATCCGGGGTTGCCCTCGACTTCCTCCACCTTGACCTCCGCGCCCGCGAGCGGCTTCTGTGCCCGGGCGGTTTCCCCCGCGTTCTCCGGATTGAGGATCACGTAGCTCGCGATCCAGTCGGAGAGGAAGCGCTCCATGTCGGCGCGCTCCTTGAACGAGCCCACCTTGTCGCGCACCATGCATTTCAGGTAGTGCGCGAAGCGGCAGCTCGCAAAGAGGTACGGCAGGCGCGCCGAGAGGCGGGCGTTGGCCGTCGCATCGGGGTCCATGTATTCCTGCGGCTTCTGCAGCGATTGGGCGCCGATGAACGCGGCGGTGTCGGTATTCTTGCGGTGGATGAGCGGCATCAGCCCGCAGTTGGCGAGCTCGGCCTCGCGCCGGTCGCTGATCGCGATCTCGGTCGGGCACTTCATGTCGACGCCCCCGTCGTCGCTCGGGAATGCGTGCACCGGCAGCCCCTCGACCGCCCCCCCGGACTCCACTCCGCGGATCGAGGTGCACCAGCCGTACAGCTTGAAGGCGCGATTGACGTTGACGGCCATCGCATAGGCGGAGTTGGCCCAGGAATAGCGCGTGTGCTGCCCGCCCGTCGCGTCCTCCTCGAACTCGAACTCCTCGACGGGGTTGGTCTTCGCCCCGTAGGGCAGGCGCGCGAGGAAGCGCGGCATGGCAAGCCCGAGGTACTTCGCATCGTCCGATTCGCGCAGCGAGCGCCACGCGGCATAATCCGGCGCCCCGAAGATCTTGCCGAGGTCGCGCGGATTGGCGAGTTCCTGCCAGGAGTCCATGCCCATGAGGGTGGGACCGGCGCCGGCGATGAAGGGCGCGTGCGCGGCGGCGGCGACCTGCGCCATCTGCCCGAGCAGCTGCACATCCCCCGGGGTGTGATCGAAATAATAGTCGCCCACGAGGCAGCCGTAGGGCTCGCCGCCCAACTGCCCGTATTCCTCCTCGTAGAGCTTCTTGAAGATCGGACTCTGATCCCAGGCGGCTCCCGCGTACTTCTTGAGCGTCCTGCCCACGTCTTTCTTCGACACGTTCATGACGCGGATCTTGAGCATCTCGTCGGTCTCGGTGTTGTTGACGAGATAGTGCAGGCCGCGCCAGGCGCTCTCGAGCTGCTGGAAGCGCTCGTGGTGCAGGATCAGATTCACCTGATCCGAGAGCTTCTTGTCGATCTCGGCGATGATCGCCTTGATCGTTCCGACCACATCGTCGGAGATCACGGCGGTCTCGCTGAGCGCCTGCGCGGCGAGGGTCTGCACCGCGCGCTCGACCTCCGCCCGCGCGCGATCGGTCTTGGGCTTGAACTCTTTCTGCAGCAGCGCCGCGAATTGATCGGCTTCGGTCGCGGCGGCGGCGGTTTCGGCGGATTGGGTGGCTTCGGCCATGGCTCAACTCCCGGATTCTTCCTGCTTGGGTTGCGCGGCGAGGGATTTCAGCAGCGCCGGATCGTTGAGCGCCTTGGCGATCAGCTCCTCGGCCCCCGACTTGCCGTCCATGTAGGTGACGAGGTTCGCGAGCTGGCTGCGCGCCTCGAGCAGCTTGTTGAGCGCATCGACCTTGCGCGCGACCGCCGCGGGAGAGAAGTCCTCCATGCTCTCGAAGGTGATATCGACGCTGAGGCTGCCCTCGCCCGTGAGGGTGTTCGGCACGGAGAAGGCGACGCGCGGCTTCATCGATTTCATGCGCTCGTCGAAGTTGTCGACGTCGAAATTCAGGAACTTGCGCTCCTCCACCCCCGCAAGCGGCTCGCGGGCATCGCCCGAGAGATCCGACATCACCCCCATGACGAAGGGGATCTGAATCTTCTTCTGCGCCCCGTAGACCTCGACGTCGTATTCGATCTGCACGCGCGGCGCGCGGTTGCGGGCGATGAACTTCTGACTGCTTTGCTTGGCCACGGCTCGTCTCCGTCTTGATAATTGGGGTTACTCGGCCTCGTCGCGTACGCCGCCGACGTTCTTCGCCTGGTCGACGGAGTCGGGGACGACGTCCTCGAGCACCGCCAGAAAGTCCTTGCCGACCAGGCGCTTGGCGCGCTCGACAAACAACGGCACCGGACTCGAGGGCTCGCTCGAGCGGAAATACGCCGCCACGGCATCGAGCGCCCTCACCGCCTCGGCGCGGGTGCCGATCGTGCCCGGCGCCCGCGCGGTCCGCTCGTCCGCGCCATCGGCGCCCGCTCCCGCGGCGTCGGCCGCTTGCGCCGGCGCCCGCGCGGCGAGCTGCGCATCGAGCAGCATTTGCGTGCGCGCGAGCAGCGTGAGCGGCGCGGTGAAATCGGGCACCGCTTCGCTGCCGCCGCGATCGCGCATGGTCGCCTCGATCGCGCGATAACTCTCGGCCGTCTGGCGCACCTGGGCGGCGACCGATTGAAGAGTCTCGAGCTCGACGGCCGCGAGCACGGCATCGAGCTGGCCGGTATCCTTCGGGGACTCGTCCGGGCCCGGGGCGAGGTGACCGTAGGCGATCTCGATGTCGCGGATGCAATACGAGCCGAGCTGGCGATGCTCGAGCAGCGACACGCGGCGCAGCCCGTCGAGCGCGGCGACTCGATCCGCCAGGCCGTTGAGCGCATTGCGGCGCAGGATCGCGTCCTCGTCGATTCGCGGATAGGTCTGATCCCACCATTCGGCGAGCCACTTCGCGGCCGCATCGAGGGTCCGGCTGAACGGGCCCAGGCCCTCGGTGCGCAACTGCGCGGCGGCGAGATGGGACAGGATGCGCAGATCCCGGCTCTTGGCGAGCGCCTCCATCGAGCGCTCGCGAATCCCGCGCCAGTCGGGCTGACTGTCCTTGGGCCACGGGGTCATCTGTCCGAAGAGGCGGTAGGCGTCGAATGCCGCGAGCAGCAGAGGCTCGGATTCCTCAAGATCCACTCCGCAGGGGCTGTCGGCAGAGAGCGGTGTGAGCAGAATTGAGGCGTCCACTGGAATTCGCTGCTTGGTGTTGTCGCGGTCCGCGCCACGTCCGACCCCCGCTGTGGCACGAAGCCACAGGCCGGTTGGGCGCAGTCCCCGAAGGACCCGGCCCAGGCACGCGGAAGGCGACAGGATGGACCAATATTGGACCAAGTCAAGAGCTTGGCCGTCTCCGCTCCTGCAGTCCCCGATTCTGTGACGGGGTCCACCCCGGGCGCTCACGGCAGCGAGTCGAGAGCCTGAGGCGGCTTGAGGGCAAGCCGGTGACTTCTGCCGGCGCCGGGACGGACGGGGAGCAATTCGTTGATTTTGCTCGCGGCCGCCATGGTCATCCGCCGTGCCGCCGTGATGGGTAAACATGGGATATCGCATCTGTCAAGGAACTCCATCACGCCCCTTCTCGCCACGGCCGCTCGTCCGCCCGCAACGCCCGCTGGTCGGATGCCTCGCGAATATGGGTGTTTTCACGCGGAATCCGCGGTGCCGATTCATTAGACTCCGGGCCCAACGCATTTTGGGAGCGGCAGAACCCGTGCGAGATTCGACAACGGGCCGAGACTCTCGCCTGAGCAGGCAGCGGGGATTCACTCTCCTCGAGCTCATGGTCACCCTGGCCGTCGCCGCCATATTGCTCGCGATCGCCGTGCCGGCCTTGAGAGTGTTCATCCAGAACAACCGCGAAGACGCCGAGGCGGACTCGCTCATCTCGAGCCTCGATTACGCCCGCAGCGAGGCGGTCAAGAGAGATGCGAACGTCGAGGCTTGCGCCTCGGTGGTCGGCGCCGCCACCCCCGCCTGCAGCGATGCGACGGCCTGGAGCACCGGGTGGATCGTCGAGACGAGCGGCCCGGCGCCCACCGTGCTGCAGGTGAAATCCCCGCTCCAGGGCGGCAACACCCTCTCCGGGACATTCAACGGCGCGGGGGTCACCCACATCACGTTCGAGCCAAACGGCTTCGTCAAGGCCGCGGCCGGGTCCGGGCTGTACAACACCACCTATTTCACGCTGTGCGACAGCCGCGGTGCGCCTTATGCCCGGGACATCGAGATATCCGCGGTCGGCGCGGTCGAGGCTTCGCCCACACCCGGCCAAACCCTGAATGGCCAAGCGCTCGCCTGCCCATGAGGTCACCCGTGACGTCATATCCACTGAGCGCCCGCGATCCCAACAGCAGCCCGCCGCCGACCATCGGCTCGGCGCCCGTGAGGGCAGCGGAGGCGGGGACTGCGCGCGGGCGATTCGCCGCCAGCGCCCGCGGCAATGCCCGTGCAGGCGGCTTCACTCTGGTCGAAGTGCTGGTCGCCGTCCTTGTGATCAGCATAGGAATGCTTGGCGTCGCGAAGCTCGTTCTCACCGCCGTAACGGCGAACGACAGCGCCTATTTCCGCACCCAGGCCGCCGATCTCGCCTATTCGATCCTCGATGCGATGCGCGCGAACCGGGCGTACGCGGCCACCACCGGCGGATACCAGCTTTCCTTCGGCCAATCTCCCAACATGACCATCCAGTGCGATGCCTTGGGCGCGGACTGCACGCCCGCCGAGATGGCTCAGTACGACCTGTACCGATGGCGACAGCAGCTCGCCAGCGCGCTTCCGCAAGGAAACGGCCAGGTTATCGTGACCCCTGCGCCTGCCGCCGGTCAGGTCGCTACCGCGACCATCACGGTTCAGTGGAACGACAGCGTCGCGCAATGGGCTTTGGTGAACGCCAGCAGCGCCCCGGGCGCTCCGAAGGACACGACGCCGGATACCCAGAAATTCACGCTGGAGAGCGCGCTGTGAGAGTCGTCACCGATGGGCCTGGAACGCGAGCGCGCGCCGCCCGGCGAGCCCGAGGCTTCTCCCTCATCGAGCTGATGATCGCCCTCACGCTGGGGTTGATCGTCACGGGCGCGGTCATCTCGACTTTCGTGAGCGTGCATTCGGCGTCCAAGGATACTGCGGCCATCGGCGAGCTGGCCGACAACGGCCGGATCGCGATCGACATCCTGCAAGAGACGCTGCGCGGCGCCGGCTACATGGCCTGCAACAGCACCATGTGGGGGGGGCAGATGGTGGCGCAGGGCGGCCTGGGCGTGAACCAGTCGCCGCTGCAACAGGATTTCAGCGAGGCGCTCGCAGGCTACGAAGCCCAATACAATGGAGCAGATACCGGTCCGGGCTCGACCATCACGCTCGTCGAGAACCCGCCTGGCGTCACTTCGCAGGCAGACTGGACCACCTCCGCCGGCCTGGGAGGCACCCTCGACTCCACGGTGATCAGTGAGGGCCAAATGAAGAACAACGGCGCACTGCCGATCCAAGGCAGCGACGCGATCGCGGTGCACACCACCTACCCCCAGGTCGATCCTGCGTACACGACCGCGACCTCCGGCGCGAGTTCCGTGACCGTCCAGAACACCACCGGCCTCGCTCAAGGTGAGGTCGGGATCGTGTCGAATTGTGCGCAATCGGTAGTAGATGAGATAGACAGTGTAAGCGGCGATACCGTTCGGTTCGACCAGTCCTTCGGCCAGAGCTTCGGCGCCGGATCGCAGGTGGGGGTGTTCGACACCATCGTCTTCTACATCGGCACCGGAAGGGATGGCGATGGCGCGCTTTACACCTACTCGACCTCCGGGCAGCCGCAATTCAATACGCCACCGGCGGAGCTCGTGCCGGATGTCGAGAATATGCAGATCCTCTACGGCATCGACACCAACGGCTCGATGGCCGCGACGGAGTACGTCACCGCCGATCAGGTTTCCGCCGCCGTGGCCGGCAACCCGGACTGCCAGGCACTGCCCGGATCCGGCCCGGTGGAATTCAACTGTGTGATCAGCGTCAAGATCGCGCTGCTGGTCGCAAGCCCTCCCGGCGCCGTTCCAATGCCCACCCAGGCTCGTACGTACGACCTGCTCGGTACGCACGTCATTGCGCCGATCGATACGCGCATGCGCGAAGTCTTCGAGACCACCGTGTCGCTGCGCGATACCACCAATTGAGTCCTTACCGGATCAGTCATGACCGCCCAGGCAACCCGACCCGAAGCGACCGCCTCACGGCAACGTGGCGCCGTGCTGTTCGTCGCGCTGATTTTCCTTCTGGTGCTGACGCTGCTTGCGGTGATGCTCGCCCGCATGGAGACCACGGAGGAGCGCATGGCGGAGAATGACGCCAACCAGGATCTCGCTCTCGAGGCCGCGGGAGCGGCGCTGCGGTTCGCTCAAATGAACCTTCGGACGGGCAACCCGCAGTATTCCGACTTCTCGCAAAATGGCGGCGGACTCTACACGCTCGATCCGGCGCAGGGCAGCTGGTATTCCCTCATCAATTGGCAGGACCCGGGCACTGCCGTGCTCACCTACAGCGGTCTGGTGCCCGGCTCGGTTTCCGCACCGCCGCAATTCATCATCGAGAAACTGACGGGATTCGGCCTGAGGTCGGGCATGACGCTCGGCAACGGGGGCTACGGCGGGAACGGAACCGTACAGGTCTATCAAATCACGGCCGTCGCAACGGGCGCCGATCAGACCGGCAACGCGGCGCTGCGCAGCATCTACTACATGGTGGAGTAAGTCATGGGCATCCGCAAGTCAGCGCATCGGAACATGTGCCAGGGCGGAATCGCAGGCCGCCTGGCGGTCATCGCGCTCGCGGCCGCGTGGACCGTCGGCACTGCGTTTGCGGCCGCGCCATCGCTCAATCTCGCGCAGACACCGCTCACGGTGACGATACCCGCCCATCCACAGGTCGTCATCGCGATCGGCAATTCACAATCCATGGACGGGACGCTCGCCGGGGCGATCATGACCGGCGCGGGCTCGCTCGGCTCCGGCGACTCCCTTCTCGAGAACTCGAGCTCGCCGGCCGACTACACCGTGCCGGCCGGCTTCACGCCCCCCATCGATGCCGGATCGGGCGCCAGCGCGCCGAACACGGCGCCCTGTCCGTCGAACTCGAGCGAGCTGTGCGACAATTCCGCGAGCCGCCTCAATGTCGCGAAGGCCGCCATCGAATCGGTGTTGCAGTCGTTCCTCGCCGATACCGATTTTTCCCTCATGGACTATCAAACATCGAACCTCGGCGAGTACCAGACGTGGCTTTACGCCATGAGCCCGTCGGACAGCCCGTTCGCGTTCACCAATTCGCAGATCTCGGGCGACAGCTACATCACCAATCCCTGCTATGACTACACCAGCCTGTCGTCGGGAAATACCATCTACCAGGACTGCTCGAATATCGCCTCGAGCGGCACGGTGACGATAGCCGGCGGGCTCACGCTCGCGAGCGCGCCTTACATGCAGGTGGGCGACACGAGCGACGATCCGGCCATCAACGACGTGCTCTACGCCTCGCCAGGCCAGATCGATCCGGTCTGCCTGGTGTACGGCGGACCGACCCCGCCGAACCCCTGGCCGCCGAATTACGATCTGAGCGATTACAACTCCAGCCCGAGCAACATCAAGGAGACCTATTCGGACCAGATAAATTACTGCGCGACCGAGACCACCCCGACGAACGCGGGCTACGTGCCCTACTCGCCGCAGACGATGTACATCGCCCGGGGATTCGGATTTGACGCGACGTCTCAGTCCTACGAGCCCCCGAGCGACGGGTACTGGTCGCCCCTCGTCACCTTCGCGCAGGGCAACGCCGGACAGAGTCCGACGCCCGCCACCATCAGCACCGCGCTCTCCTACTTCACGCCCTTTCTGGCGCCCGAAACCAACGCGACCGGCACCGGGGAGATCAAGGCGAGCGCCGAGCAGTCGCCGCTCGCCGGCCTGTTGGCGAACGCATCGAATTATTTCAAGTATGCGAATCCGCCGTCCTCGAACGGGTGCACGGCGCAGCGCTACGTCATCCTGCTCACCGACGGACTGCCGACCAAGGACCTCTCCGGGGCCTCCTGGCCACCGCCCGGCTCGATGGCGGCCGAGGAGTATGGGGAGACCGTGGCGTTCAACAGCGACGGCTCGCTCAATGCGAGCGGCACGAACGACCAGGCGGTGCTCGATACGATCTCCACTCTGCAGTCTTTGAAGCAGGCGGGCATCAAGACGTACATCGTGGGTCTTGGCTCGGGCGTGACGAGCTCGGTGGCGAGCCAGGTGCTCACCGCCATGGCGATCGCCGGCGGCACGTCGACGTATTTCGCGGCCACCGATCCCGTCACGCTCGTCAAGGATCTCGACGGCATCCTTGCGCAGGTTCAGCAGGCGACGCAGTCGGTTTCCTCCTCGGCAGTCAACTCGACCGGCATTCACGTGGGCTCACTCGCCTTCCAGGCGCAGTTCAACACGTCCGACACCTATCAGGACTGGACGGGAAACCTGTATGCGTTCCCGATCAATCCCACGACCGGCGTCGTGGACACGAACCCCGCGGACGCCGTCTGGAACGCGCAGGCGCAGCTGGACGCCCTGCCCTGGCAATCCAGGCTGATCGCGACGTGGGATCCGGTGACCCACTCCGGAATCCCGTTCGAGTGGACCGCCGGGACCCCGACCTCCGGCATCGGCAGCACCACGACTCTCGGGCAGGAGCTCAGCAGCAATCCGGCGGACCCGAACGGCCAAGCCGCGCTCGATTACCTGAGGGGCGACCGTGCGCTCGAGCAGGTGAACGGCGGGCCGTATCGTACGCGTACCCATGTTCTCGGCGACATCGTCGACAGCGCCCCGCTTTACGTCGGAGCGCCGAACGGGCCGTATCAAGGCGCGTCATACACGCAGTTCGAGCAGCAGTATGCGAACCGCATGCCGGTCATCTATGTGGGAGCGAACGACGGAATGCTGCACGCGTTCGATGCGCAGAACGGCCAGGAGCTTTTCGCCTACATCCCGAACGCCGTGTTCCCGAATCTGATCAATCTGACCTACCCGCTCTATAACCAGAACCACCTGTTCTTCGTCGACGCCACTCCGGGCGCCTGGGACGTGCAGTTCAGCGACGGCTCCTGGCACACGGTCCTCGTGGGCGGAGAGGGGGCGGGCGGACAGAGCATCTTCGCGCTCGATGTGACCAATCCGGCCGCCATGACCACCGAGGCGAGCGTCGCGCAGAATGTGCTCTGGGAGTTCACCGACAGCGACCTCGGCTACACGTTCGGGACTCCGCAGCTCGCCACGACGAATGCCGGGACGTTCGTGTTCTTCGGCAACGGGTACGACAGCGCTGCGGAAACCCCGTACCTCTACGCGCTCAATCCCCAGACGGGCGCGGTGGCGGCGAAGATCAACCTTTGCAGCTTCGATACGAGTGCCTGCAATCCCAATGAGCCGAACGGGCTGTCCGCCGTCACGGTAGTGAACAGCAGCGGGAACCTCACTGGCGCAAACGTACTGTACGCGGGCGATCTGCAGGGCAACGTCTGGCGCGTCGACCTCTCCAACAGCAATCCCGCCGATTGGACGGCCTCGCTTCTGTTCAAGGCGGTCGACCCTTCCGGCAACCCGCAGCCGATCACCGAGGCCCCCATCGTCACCCTCAATCCGGATTACCCCCGGCTGCCGGGACTGATGGTGTTCGTCGGTACCGGGGAGCTGCTGACGGCGAGCGATCTCGATTCCACTCAGGTCCAGAGCCTGTATGGCCTCTACGACGCGATGCCCAACGGCTCGGTCATCACAAGCTCGCAGCTGGTGCAGCAGACGATCACGGCGACGACGGTCACGACCGTCAACGGCACCACGATCAACGCACGCTCGGTCACATCGAACCAGCTCGATCTGCCGACGAAGATGGGCTGGTACATCGATTTCAGCCTCTCGCCGGGCGAGGCGGTCGTGACCGAGCCCGCTCTCGTCGACGGCGCTTTGTTCGTCACCACCGACCAGCCTTCGGGAATCAGCTGTGAGGGCGGATTTAACTCCTGGCTGTATGCGTTCAATTACCGCGACGGCGGCCTGTTCCCCGTGCCCGTTCTCGATGCGACCGACAGCGGAACGGTGTCCTCGACCGAGCCGAATGTGGCGGGCGTGTCCCTCGGGAACGTGTATGCGTCGGGGCCGCGCACGGCCTCTGGCTCGTTCGGCAGCGCCAACCAGGCGATTTTCATCAACGAGTCCGGCACCCCGAGCAGCGCGGGCGCGGACACGGGCTACGGCACCAGCGGGGTTTCACCGACCTGCACGGGCGGCACCTCGGCGTGCGGTGACCCCATTTTGACGAAGCTCGCCAGGGTCGGCGGCATGGGCCGCACGGCCTGGTGGGAAATCCGCAACCAATGATCGCTGCGGGAGCGCCCCGTGCGAGCTACGATTACGATGAGGAGAGCAAGATGAGCACGAGAGTCCTCGCGGCGGCCGTTGCGGTCGCGACGCTTGCCTTGGGGGTTGCGCCCGGCACGGCCTGGGCGAACAAGCCCGTGTACAATTTTTCGGGCGAGGTGACGACCGTACCGATCGGTCAGAGCATCACGGTGAACGGCCGCACGTACCGGATCGAGACGGGCAGCCCGGCGGAGCGGCAGGTGAATGACATCATCCGGGGCGAGAGGGTGCAGGTGATACTCGATGCGCCGACGGACTCGAGATCGGCGCAAGTGGTGGCGATCCATGCAGCCCGGGGCCGCTAGCCCGCCGGTGAGGGTGGCGCGGGCGGCCGCTCCCTCGCGCGGGTTCACGCTGATCGAGCTGATGGTCACCATTGCCATCATCGGGATCCTGTCCGCCATCGCGATTCCGGCTTATCGGTCCTATGTGGAGCGCTCCGATCGCACCGATGCCACCACGGCGCTGTTCAACGATGCGCAGCTCCTGCAGCGCTGCTACTCGCAGACGTATGACTACCAGAACTGCCTTACGGCGACGGCGCCGACCGGCGTGACGGGAGTGGCCGCCGGTCCGATCGCCTCGCCGGAAGGCTACTACGACATCACCGTGGACCCGACCGCGGCCGATGCGTACACGATCACGGCCATCCCGGCGGCGAATTCCCCGCAAACATCCGACATGGAGTGCACGAGCTTCACGCTTGCCAACACCGGGGCGCAGACCTCGACCGGAACCGCCACGAGTCAGACCTGCTGGGGAAGTGACTAGGCTGTGCGGCCTCGGGGGGCGCCGGCCGTTGCCGCGGTCCCGCTTCGTAGCCGCGCCCGCCGCGGCTCAGGAAGCCTCTGAGGGCTGCCGGCCTTGGGCGCCGCGCTTGCCCTGGTTGCGCCTGAACACCTCGATGCACCCCCTCGGGCAGGGGCTGCCCTCCCCGGCTGCGACCGGTATGAACACCCTGCCGGTGCGCGCATCGGCGGCGACCGAGTGCGCGTGGGGTCCCCTCGGCAGGTTCCCGCGCCAGCGGTCATCGAGGGGGTCGGTCACGGCGGGCACCGCTTCGCCGGGGTTCGCGACCGCGGCGAGGTAGTCGCGATGGGATCCCGGGTCGGACCAGACCTCATCCGAGCCGCCTACGGGAAGGTCCGCGACGATTCGGCCCCCGGGTGCTCAGGAGGAGCGAGTGCGCGGGGAAGCCCGCCGCCACCCCATCGTCGCTGCAGCCGAGCAGCAGATGGTGGTGCGGTCCCAGTGCGAGCCCGGCGGGCATGCAGCGCGAGACGGGCAGGGAGCGCAGGAGCTTGCGGGTGCGCGGATTGGTCACCGCCCCGTGCGCCTTGATGTGATCGAGCTCGGGAATGAACAGGTAGATGAGCCCGGAGGCCGGGTCCCACACCGGCTGCTCGGCGCCCTCGGTGGCCCGCGTGAGCAGCAGAGTGAGCAGCAGACGCCCGAGGAGCTTGCGGGTGCGGGGGCGGAGAGGAAGCTCACGAAAGGCGGATCATCCCCCCTCGCGCGCCCGAGAAAGGCCCCCGTGGCGGCGTCGAAGAAGTCGAGGCCGCGGTTGGAGCGGTCCGAGAGCGCATGGACGCCGCCGGAATTGACAAAACCGATGTCGAATACCCCGAGCGGCTTGCCGGGCACGTACCGCTCGCCCAGCCGCTCGAGGCCCGCGCCAGGGGTGGCCCTGGGCGGCGGTGCAGATCAGAGATAGGATGGCGTACCAGAGAAGCGGCAGCCGGGCGTTGATCGGCATGGGGGAGACCTTGCCGGTGAGACCGATGTGGGCACGCTGGCCGCAATTGCTGACCAAGTCCTGACGTGATCGCCTCGGACTTGAAACCGCACTCTCCGGCCCCACCACTGCCGGAACCGAACCCTTTCCCGCGGGTCGAACCTGCGGACTTTTACCGGAGCGCACCATGGATTACCAGACCGCGGAAAACCAAGCCATCCAGCTGCAGAATCAGGCCAACCAGGTCACCCAGGAGTTCAAGGAGCTGGCCGACAAACTGCAGTCCAAAGTGACCGATCCCTCGCTCTCGCGCGAGCTCCTGCTCGATCTGCGGGAGGCTGCGGTCGCCATCCAGCAGCAGAATCAGTCCTCGGTCGCACTCATCCAGCAGATGGCCGAGTACATCCATTCGCTCGAGACGCACCTCACCTCCCAGCCCCAGCAGACCTACCAGACCCGCGGCTGGTCCCAGCAGCCCTATGCCGGCTCCGGCGGCGGCTTCATGGGCAACGTCATGTCCGGCCTCGGCATGGGCGCGGGCTTCGGGCTCGCGAGCGATCTGGTCGGCAGCCTCTTCAGCATGTTCTAACGGGGCGAGCCTCGTCCGCTCCGATGGGCCCGCGGGGGATCATCGGAGCTTCCAGGTGAGATCGAGCCCGGCGGTGAGGGGCGGGTTGACCGTGTAGCGGGTGAATGCCGCCGTCTGCAGGTCGATCTGCGGCTGTGGATCGAGCAGCACCCGCACGTTCGTCAGATTGTCGACGAACAGCGCCGCCTTCCAGTGCCCGCCATCGAGCCCCAGGCGCACGCTCACCAGGCTGTACGAGGGCAGGTGCACCATGTACTGGCCGATGTTCCACAGCGTGATCGTCTCCCCGTACGGCGCGTCGGTGCGCGAGCCCACGTAGTCGCACTCCAGCGAGGCGAACGCCGCGAGCCTTCCTGACAGCTCGCGCCGCCAGTTGAGGTCCGCCGCGGCCGTCACGCTCGGGATATCGGGAACCGGGGTGCCGGCGGGATAGCCGATGATGGCGCTGCCGTGGACGAAGCGGGCGTGCGTGTAGCCGGTATTCACGTGGATGGCCCAATCCCTCCCGAGCAGCGCGCGCAACTCCCCCTCCATCCCCTCGATCCGGGCGTCGGCCCCGTTGGCGGTGATTCCGAAGCCGGCGAGATTGGTGGCGAGCTGCGGATGAAGCCAGCGCTCATAATAGGCCGAGATGTCGAGTATCAGACGCCGGCGCAGGAAGGCGGATTTCTCCCCGACTTCGTAGCTCCACACCGAGTCGGAGCCGAACCGGATCGGCGCCTCGAGCAGCAGGCCGGGGTTGCAGCGGCCCGGGCCGAGGAGCTTCTCCTGCAGGCCGCACTCGTTGCCCACCAGCACGGCGTTGCTGTTGGTGGCGCGCGCCACCGGAATGGGCTGGTTCACCCCGCCCAGGCGAAAGCCCTTGGATACCGTGGCATACACCATGTGGGCGCGGTCGAGGGTGTATTTCAGGCCTAGCTCGGGCACGGTGCCCTGGGCGCCGTTCGAGGCCGTGGTGTCGTACGGCACCCTGTTGCCCTCGAAGCCGTACACCGTGAACAGCCCGTACTCGCGGTTCGACTGGCTCAGGCTGTAGTGATAGTGGCGCAGTCCCAAGGTGGCGGTGAGATGCGGCGAGAAGCGCCAGGAGAGCTCACCGAACTGCGAGCTCTGGTTGATGTCCTGTGGCTGGTAATCGACGTAGATGTTCGGTCCCCCGAGCACCGGGGCGGCCTGGGGCGCGAGCACCCACAGATCCCACCGCGAGCGCAGATCCTGGTAGAACCAGCCTGCGAGCCACTTGAGCGCTCCGGGGCCGGTGGAGGCGAGGCGCAGCTCCTCGCTCACCTGGCGGGTGTAGTCGCGCTCGCTCGCCCCCGGAGCGCCCGGTGCGGGCCCGGTCGGGCCGAGCCCCCCCGGAGCGCCGTACACGGGGAAGCTCGCGTTGAGCGAGGCGGCGGTTTCCTCCGTGCCGTCCTGGGACACCCGGGTGTCCCGATTCCAGTAGCCGCTCGCCGAGATCACCCGCACCGCCGCCAGCCGGTACACGAGCGTGAGGCTTGCCAGAGCGAATCGGTCGCGCTGGGGCTCCGGCGTGTCGTAGATCTGCCAGTGCGCCTCGATGCGCGGCATCGACGGATGGGTCGGCGCGCCGTTGACATCGACGGCGTCGGGGCCGCCCTGGCGGGTGAGCTGGTACATCGCAAGCGGCAGGATCGAGAGGTGCGCCAAGGGCTTCCACAGCATCGAGGCGCGCACCAGATCCACCACCGTAGTGTTGACTCCGTGGATCAGTTCCTGCAGCGGCGCGGTGTAGAAGTTCGCAGGCCGTGACACCTCGGGAAAGGTGCCCGAATCGACCGCCACCGCCCCGTTCTCGATGACCCGCCGCTCGATCCAGCCGCTTTGCCGCTCGAGAGAGGCGGCGATCCGCAGCGCCGCCGAGCCGCCGAGCGGCAGGTTCACCATGCCGTTCTCGGTGCGGTTCACGCCCCCGCCCGCGACGGTGCCGGAGAGGATCGTCTCGCCGGCGGCCTCGAGCCGCCGCAGCCTCGGGGCGTTCGGCACCAGGCGGATGGTGCCGCCCATGGAGCTCGCACCATAGAGGGTGCCCTGCGGACCCCGCAGCACCTCCACGCGGTTCAGATCGTAGAGGTCGAGATCGATGAGCACCTTGCCGAGCTGCGCCGATGCCGGCGCGGACAGCGGAATCTCCCCGAGGTACAGCCCCACCATGGAAGTGTTGCCGCCGGAGGAGTTGAGGCCCCGCATCTCGAACTCGGTCTGTCCGGGTCCGGAGGTGCGCACGGCGAGACCCGCGATCGACTGGGCGAGCGAATCGAAGTCCGTGAAGCCCCGCCTCGCGATCTCCGAAGCGGTGATCGCCGTGATGCTCGCCGGGGTGCTCTGCACGGTGGTCGCTCGCTTGGTGGCGGTGACGATGATCCGGGCCAGGTGCTCGGTCCGAGCGCGGAGCCGCCGGCGCCGCGAGCCCCACGCACGCCCGGCGGTGCGTGTGAGGCGCCGCACGGAGGGCGTCTCGGCTGCTCCCGCGGTCGTTGCGCCCGCGGGGCGCTCGGAGGACGGAGCGCGCTCACGGGGAACGACGGCGATGGCGGAGTTGCTGACCACCCGGAACGACAGGTCCGTCCCGGTGAGCAGGTGCCGCAGCGCCTGCGTGACCGTGAAATACCCCTGAAGGGCGGGCGCTCGCAGACCCCTCACGGCACGGGCCGAGGAAAGCAGCGTGACATCGGCCTGCCGCGCGAATGCGGTCAGCGCCGCGGCGAGCGGCCGCGAGCGGATGTGGAAACGATGCAGGGGCTGCGCCGCCTGCGCCCGGGAGGCGATCCATCCGATCGCGGCCAACAGCCACAGGCGGCGGATGCGCCCGCGCGGCCGTCCCCATCGGTCCGCCGCCCGGTGATTCGGGCGGCCCTCGGCGGGACGAGGCGGACTGGTGGTGCGCGGCACCTCGAAGAGTCGCTTATAGGTACTTGATATTACTTGATATATCAGTTGCAGGCAGCGACCACGACGGCAGGCCCCTCCCCCGCCCCGGCGGATTCATGCCCCTACATCGACGGAACCATGATGAGGCTCCCGCCACGCCGTTGACAAGCGCACGGCTCAGGTAAGGAGCCCCAGGCGGCCCGTGCGCGCGCCCCTCGCATGCGCTCAACGATCCTTCCGGCCCGACGGTGCGCGCGCGGGCACCGGAAGGGCTCGGCACGATGCCCTCATCGAGGGCATCGGCGCCCCTGCCGCCGCCCGCAGCGCCTCGCGTCCCGCACTTACTTCCCGAAGCTGTAGCGCAGGTCCATGCCGTAGGTGATTGGCTGATTCACGATGAAGCGCGTGTACTGCGGAATCGCAATATTGATCTGCGGCAGCGGATCGAGCAGCGTCTGCTCATTCGTCGCGTTGTCGACAAACAGCGCCGCGGTCCATTTCGCCGTGCGCACACCGGCGCGCAGATCGAGTGTTCCGTAGGACGGCAGATTGATCCGGGTCTGGCTGATGTTGTTGAGATACACCGTGACGCCGTAAGGCAGGTCGTACCGCGAACCGACATAGCTGTAGGTGGCGTTGCCGATGAACGTCATCTCGTCGGTCATGTAGTGATGGTAATTGAGCGACACCGAGCCGGTGACCTTGGGCGTATCCGGCACGGAGTATCCGGCGGGTATGCCGTCGATGGCGCTGTTGGTCAGGAACTTGCTGTGCGTGTACCCCCAGTCGGTCGCGAAATCGAATCCGTGGCCGAGTTCCGCCCGGAACGATGTCTCCATGCCGTAGATGTTGGCGTTGCCGCCGTTCACGGTGAAGCCGAAGCCGGCGATGTTCGTCGCGATCTGCGGATCCATCCACCGCTCGAAATACCACGTCATGTTGAAGAGGGCGCGGTGGTGGAAGAACTCGTTCTTGGTTCCGACCTCGTAGTCCCACACCGAGTCCGACCTGAACTGCGGCACGCCCTGTGAGTTGACGTTGGGGAAGTTCGCGAGCGCGGTGTAGGTGGTGCCCGGCTGGGTCGGCGTGGCGGAGAGTTTGGCCTGCAGGCCGCACTGCTGAATCACCACCAGCGATGAGGGCGCCCCGCAGTCCGTGGGCGTCACCGCATGGTTGTAGCCGACGAAGGGCTGGTCGGTGCCGCCCAGGCGGAATCCCTTGGCGATCGTGAGGTACACCATGTGATCGCTGTCGATCTGCCAGGTGAGGTTGAAGCGCGGATTGGTTCCGCTTGCGCTGCCCCCGGCGCTGGTGACCAGGGCCTTGGTGTTTCCGGCCACCGTCGGTGCGCCGCTCAGCAGATTCTCGAAGCCGTAGGGCGTGAAATCGCCCCACTCGGAGTTCCTCTGGGCATAGGAGTAGTGATACCAGCGCACTCCCGCCGAGGCGGTGAGGCCGTGCACGAATTCCCAGGAGATGTTGCCGAAGAAGGCGTTCTGCAGAATGGTCTGCGGCTGGTAGTCGACGTAAATATTGGCGAGGGCGCCCGCCTGCGGCATGACCGACCACATGTCCCATTCGGATTGCAGGTCCTGGTAGTAGTATCCCGCGAGCCACTGCACAGGTCCCCGTCCGGTGGAGGCGAGGCGGAACTCCTCGCTGATCTGCCTGGTGTAGTCCCGCTCCTCGACCCCGGGGCCGAACGGGCCCGGGCCCGTCGGGCCAAGGCCGTTGCCGCCGAAGCCGTCATTGCTCGGGGACGGGTAGGGGTAGGCGGGATCGGAGGGATTGACGTTGTAGGGATAGGCCTGCGTGGCCGACCCGAGCCCCGAGGAGCTTTCATTCTCCTCGGTGCCGTCCTGCGAGAACTGGGAGTGATTCGACCACAAGCCGGTGATCGAGGTGAGGCCGATGTCCGGTGTGACCGCGTATTCGACCTTGAAGCTCCCGAGCGTGAAGCGATCCCATTGCGGCTCGGAGGTCTGGTAGATCTCGTAATGGCCCTTCGGATTCGGCATGGTGGGGTTGGTCGGGGAACCGTTGACGTCGACCGCGTTCGGCGCGTTGCTCGTGTCCTTCTGCCACATGATCATCGGGATGATCGTGAGCCGGTCGTTGGGCTTGTAGAGCAGGATCGCGCGGAAGGAGTCGCCGGTCGAGGAGTTCACGCCCGTGGTCGTCGAGATGATCGGCGCGGTGTAGAAGTTGCTCGGCCGGTAACATG
>JAJZDX010000023.1 GCA_021805865.1 Pseudomonadota bacterium | reverse complement strand
CCCCCCACAGCGCCTGCGCTATGTCCGCCATCCCTAGCGGCATCCCAGGATGCCCCGAATCCGCCCTCTGCACCGCGTCCATCGACAGCGCACGCAGACAATTGGCCAGCTCTCGACGTGTGATCATTGAAGTGGTCCTTTCAGCAAGTAGTCTTCCTTGAGGACACGTTACGGGTCGCCTCCGGCGACCGTATCTCTGCCCGGAGACGGATGGTCCGCCACCAAGCCGCACCAGGAACAAGGGGTGCGCATTGTCCCTTAGCGGCGCTCAATGCTCAATCGCCGTTTCCCCCGGCCTGTCTCCGGACCGCGCGGCGATGGCCGCGCAGCGGCGGGCAGCGGGCTTCGCTCCGTGCGGTTTTTACATTTGTCCCGGGCGGCGCCTGGAGCGAGGCAGGTCTGCACGCCATTTCACAAACAGCTTGCGTCCAGCGCGATCCAGTTCATTGTCGTGCCATATTGCAACTCTGTTACGCTCAGTCTCATGAGCACCGTGCGCCTGACCCACCTCACCGACCTGCACCTGCACGCCGAGGAGAGCGGCCGGCTGCGCGGCGTGCCCACGCTGGCCTCGCTCTCGACAGTGCTCGATCATGCCCGGGGAGGGCAATGGCCTCCCGATGCGCTGCTCGTCACCGGGGATCTGGTACAGGACGACTCCGCCGGCTATGTGCATGTGCGGCGGATGCTCGGCTCGCTTCGAGTGCCGGTGCTGTGTCTGCCCGGCAACCACGACCGGCCGGAAGCGATGCATCGGGAGCTGTCCCGCAGCCCGTTCGTGACCCGAGGTCATATCGATCTGGGAAGTTGGCGCATCGTCCTGCTCGACAGCGTCGTTCCCGGCCGCGCCGGCGGCGCCTTGTCCGAGGCGAGCCTCTCGGCGCTCGATGAGGCGCTCACCCGCGCCGGCAAGCGCCATGCGCTGGTGTGCCTGCATCATCATCCCGTGCCCATGATGAGTCGGTGGCTGGACCAGGTCGGGCTCGCGAACGCCCAGGACTTCTTCTCGGTCATCGACCGCCATGTCAACGTGCGCGCCATTCTCTGGGGGCACGTGCATCAGAGTTTCGATGCGCTGCGCAACGACGTGCGGCTGCTCGCCACGCCCTCCACCTGCGCGCAGTTCCTGCCTCGCGCCGAGCAGTTTGCGCTCGATGAGAATCCGCCGGGCTATCGGACGCTCGAGCTCAAGCCCGGCGGCTCCATCGCGACCGAGGTGTTCTGGACCGACATGCCCGCCCAGGACTCCGTTTCCGCCGCCTGACGAGCCCCCCGGCCGCCCCCGATCAACTCCCCAACACCTCCCGCCAGCGCCGCTCCACGACGGACAGCCGGAAGCGCGGATCGGGGCCGGTCACCGGACGCTGCCCCGAGCGCCAGGCGCGGATCCGCTCCAGGTAATCGTCAAACAGGCCGAGCCGGGCGGCCAGATGAGCCGGCGCCGCGCGCCAGCGCGACGGGCACGAGCCAAGCAACCCCTCATAGGCGCGCTTGGCCGCGGTGACCGGCAGGATCTGCCGCTCATCTGCGATCACCTCCCTCGCGGCGCCGCAATCGTGGGTGAGCACGGGCGTACCGAGGGCGTTGGACTCGGCGAACACCAGGCCGAAGGTCTCCGGGATGACGAAGTTGGGGAAAAAGGTGCACAGCGCCGTGCGCACCTCGGCATGCATACGCTGCTGCGGCTGCGGCCCCAGGAACTCGACGCCGCCGGCGCGGCCGCCTTCCCCCTCCTTGTACCCCGGGTTGCCGACGACGAGCCTCAGGTCCGGCATCCGCCGCCGCAGCGCAGCAAAGGCGTCCAGCGTGAACTTGAGCCCCTTGTTGGGCGAGGAGAGAAACACCAGCTTGCGCTCGTCGACGGGCGTACCGTCCGGCCGGAGCGTGTCATCTATCGGGTTGTAGATCGTGCACGTGGCGACACCCTCATCCGCCTTCATCCAGCGCAACGTCGCCTCCACGGCCTGACGCTGGGTATCCGACACGCACACGATGCGCACCTCGAGATCTCGCAGCAGAGCGGCGGTCGAGGCCAGCCAGCGGGCGCGCCGCGAGCCGGGCCGCATTCTGTCGTGCAGCCACAGAAACACACGCGCGTTGGGATACAGCGCGCGCACCGCAGGCAAAGCGCGTGAATCGCGGTTGATGATGACGCAGCCGACATCGGGATCGCGGGCCGGGGGAAGGTAGCGCCCGGCGGCCGCCGTGCGGTTGTGCTGAACGACGAGCGCGCCGAGCGCGTCGGCGACGCGAACCACGGTGGCTTCGGTCCCGCCCATGGCCTGCCGCCGAAGTGTGTCGGTATCGTACGGATGAGCGCAGAGAGGATCGTAGAACAGGGTGGAGCTCATGTGTTTCCGGCACAGCATTGTGAAAGCAGGCGATGGTGCCTCGCGTCGCTCTCTCAGCCGCAGGGCTCCCCTGGGAAGACTTCCGCGGCACCCCGCGCGCCCTCCCAGGGGGTGCCCGGCGCACTCGCCCACAGCCTAACTCCTGGCGGCATTCCTTCCGATCAAATAGAAATTGTTCCGGTACACGGGGCATTCAAAATGCCACCAGTGAAACTGCGGCAGCCGTTTCTCGAGGGACGCAAACCAGGCGACATTGTCGATTCCGCCGAAATATCTCTGGTAGGCGAGCAGAACATAGCCGAAGCCTTCAAGAGCCGGCGCGATCTGCTCTCGAACCATCGACGGCGTCTCGCTGAGCGACCAGGTCGCAACGAAAAGGGACGGCTCGCGCTCGGCGGCATGGCGCGCCGCGGCTTCGCGCGCATCGGGGTCTGCCGACGTCAGCCACTCGATATTCGACGGCGCGGCGCCGTCCGCCGTGCTTGGAAACACGTTGCGCAAATAAAAGCGCTGCAGCGCGCACAGGACGGGAAGGTCCCAGATCAGGTATTTCTCCCGGTAGCCGAGATTGCGCAGGAGTCGGCAGAAGCCGCCGTAGCCTCCGCCAAAATCCGCGACGAGCCGCAGCGTCGCAAGATCGAGCTGCGTCGCCTCGAGCAGGCGGATCAGATGATAGCCGTGCTGGAGGAGCACGGGGCTGCTCAACGGATAATGCGGATTGACCAGCGGCTTGCCGACCGGAGACTCGGTCAGCGCCCGCTGAAATCGCCCCGAGAACCGGTCAGACCCCAGCACATGGCGCAGGTAGCCCCTGGAGCCGCCGCGTATGCGCGGGTGCATCGTCCTGGCTATGGGGGGCAGGCGCAGGAACTGATCCACGCCCCCGCCCCTCAGAGCGCCCGCGATGTCGGCGGCGAACCGAGTCCACTCCCCTGCCGGCACATCTTGCGCAGTCGCGCGCTCGAGCTCCGCCAGCAATTCCCCCACGTGGCGCAGGCGCGGTGGCCGGTAATCGCCCAGAATCCTCGCCGCCATCCGCCGCGCCAGATTTTCCGCCTCGACTCGCAATGACTCCGCCCTCTGCGATCATCCCGAGCCGCATTCTCACATTTCCGCAGAGCTTTTTTCGAGCATCGCCTCTATCGCCGCCGGCAAACCGCCTACCCCGAGCGGCGCCGGGGCTTTTTTGTGCGAAGGAGGGGCCGGCGCCCGACTGCACGGCGTCGCACCGACCTGACGTGTGCGGTATCGGAGACGCCCGAGAATCCGCCCCGCGTGACCCGCTGGTCGGACTTGAGCAGTCCGAGTCTCTCGAGCCGCGCCTCGATGGCACGGAGCGTGCGCCGGTGCCGGCGGGCGATCGCCTCCGGAGTCTCGCCCGCCTTGAACTCCGCGACCAGATTGTCTTCCTCCTCGCTGCTCCAGGTGCGCCCCACATTGGCAGGCAACAGCGAGCGCCGCTGCGCGCGTGCGGCCGATTGCTCGAGCGCCGCGACCGCGGCGAGCAACGCCCGCAGCACCTCGGCCTGCTGCAGCACCGACTCGGTGGGCAGCGCCTCCCCGGTGCGGGGATCGAGCCCCTGGATGAGCGATTGAAGCGTCTGCCCGGCCCTGAGGTCTTTGTCAGCTGGGCTCTCTTGCATGCGTGCTCCCCTCGGTGATAGCCCCTTCGGGCCGAGCGCTCATTGTCGGGAGGCTCAGGGGCGGATCTCCAGGCCCGAAACCGACGCGTTCGTGCAGATTTGCGCGGATCGGGCCTCACCCTTAGAGTGCGCGCCTCGGCGACCGTCGGCCCTCAGTCCGGCGGGCGCCCAAAGCCCTAAGGATGCTGTCACGATGCGCACCTTTGCGTGGTTCCTGCTGCTGATCGCCTTCAGTCTCGGCTGCATGGCCGTATTCAGCTATCCGGCCTGGCTGCTGCTGCATCCGCATTTCAATTTCCCCTTCCCTCGCATCGGCGAGCGCATCGGCATGCTCGGATTCCTGGTGGGCTTCCTGCTGCTTGCGCGCCGACTGCGGCTCGGGGACCGGGCGAGCCTGGGGTTCGGCGCCCCGCGGCGCATCTACCTGCGCGAGCTTTCCCTCGGGCTCGTGATCGGGGTGCTCACGATGGCGCTCGTCGTGGCGAGCATGAGCTTCCTTGGGCTGCTCGACTGGCACCGGGCGGCGCGCCTGGGGGGCGCGGCGCTCGCCGGGCTCATCGCCAAGCGGCTGCTGAGCGGCCTCGCCGTCGGGCTCATCGAGGAGACCGCGCTGCGGGGGGCGATGTTCGCCGGCATTCAACGAGAGTCCGGCACGCTCCTCGCCATCGCGCTGACGTCAGTGGTGTATTCGTGGACCCACTTCCTCGGCGTGGCTCACATCCCGCCGGCGGCGGTGAATCCATGGAGCGGCGTGGCGCTGCTCGAGGCCACCTTGCGTGAGTTTGCCCATCCGCTCGGCATCGCCGACGCGTTCCTGTGCCTCACCGCGGTCGGCGTGGTCCTCGCGATCGTCCGCTCGCTCACGGGCAATACCGCCGCCAGCATGGGGCTGCACGCCGGCTGGGTCTGGGTCATGCTGGTCGTGCATGGCCTGTCCGCGCCCGACCTCGGCTCGCCGCTGCACTTCCTGCTCAGCCGCCACGACGGGTTCACCGGCTGGCTGGTGCTCGCCTGGACCGTGCCGCTCGGTTTCGCGCTGCGCTGGTTCTACTCGCGGCGAAGCGCGTCATACCGCTCAAGCGCCGCCTGAGGCGCCGAGCTGCGCCAGCAGCTTGCCATGCAACCCGCCGAAGCCGCCATTGCTCATGATGAGCACATGGTCGCCCGGCCGCAGGGAGCGGGCGAGGTCCTTCGCCAGCGCATCCACGTCGCCCGTGCCGTGGGCGCGTGCGCCGAGGGCGCCCAGCACCGGCATCGCATCCCAGCCGAGGTCCGCCGGCAAGTACAGCCAGACCTCATCCGCCCCTGCCAGCGCACCGGCCAGCCTCTCCCGGTGCACCCCCATGCGCATGGTGTTCGAGCGCGGCTCGAGCACCGCGATGATCCGAGCCGCACCGACGTGCCGCCGCAGGCCATCCACGGTCGTGGCGATCGCCGTAGGGTGGTGGGCGAAGTCATCGTACACACGAATACCGTTCACTTCACCGCGCAGCTGCATGCGGCGCGCAACCCCTTGGAACGTCCCCAGGGATTCGATGGCGCTTTCGACGGTTACGCCGGCGTGACGCGCGGCCGCGATCGCGCCCAGCGCATTCTCCATGTTGTGCGCCCCCATGAGGCTCCACTGCACCGTCCCGCGCGTCCGCCCGCCCTCCAACACCTCGAAGGAGGAATAGTCGGACACGCCTGCGGCCGGGCGCGCCGTCCACTGCGCATCCGGCAGCCCCTGGCGGGAAAACCCCTCCCGCGGGGTCCAGCACCCCATGGCCAGCGTCTCCCTCAGGCGCGCGTCCCCGGCATTCCAGACGATGCGGCCGGCCCCGGGGATGGTGCGCACCAGATGATGGAACTGGCGCTGGATCGAGGCGACGTCGGGGTAGATGTCCGCGTGATCGTATTCGAGGTTGTTCAGAACGGCGGTGCGCGGATGGTAGTGGACGAACTTGGCGCGCTTGTCGAAAAAGGCGGTATCGTACTCGTCCGCCTCGATCACGAAGAACCCTGCGCGGCCGAGCCGCGCGCTGGTGCCGAAATCCTCCGGCACACCGCCGATCAGAAAACCGGGCTCGAGCCCGGCACGCCCCAGGATCCACGCCAGCATGGAGGTCGTCGTGGTCTTGCCGTGCGTGCCCGCCACCGCGAGCACCCAGCGGTCCCGGAGCACCTCGCGGGCCAACCATTCGGGACCGGATGCGTAGGGGATGCCGCGATCGAGCAGAGCCTCGATCACCGGTTGTCCGCGCGTCATCACATTGCCCACGACGACCACATCCGGCCGCAGGTCGAGCTGCCCGGGCTCATGGCCCTCGATCAACTCGATGCCGAGCGACTCGAGCTGCGTGCTCATGGGCGGATAGACGTTGCGGTCCGATCCGGTGACGCGGTGACCGGCTTCGCGCGCGATCGCCGCAATGCCGCCCATGAAGGTGCCGCAAACTCCCAGGATGTGTACGTGCATAATTGACGTGGATTGTACCGGCCAGGAACTCGCCTCATTGCACTCAATCGCCACCACTTGCGCCGCCCTCGGCGAAATCGCCTCGCGTCTCGCGACCCAGCCCGCCATCGGGCTCGACACTGAATTTCTGCGTGAGCGCACCTACAGGGCGCAATTGTGCCTGCTGCAGGTGTCCGACACCGGGCAGGCCGCCTGCATCGATCCGATTGCCGTACCGGATCTGTCCGCGCTGGCCCCGGTGCTGGGCGATCCACGCGTGGTCAAGGTGCTGCACGCGTCTCGACAGGACCTCGAGGTGCTGCTGCCGACCGCCGGGATGGTCCGCCCGGTGTTCGATACGCAGATCGCCGCCGCGCTTGCCGGTGAAGCGGCGCAGATCGGCTATGGCGAGCTGGTGCGCCGCCTGCTCGGGCACGAGCTGCCCAAGGCGCACACCCGCACGGACTGGTCGCGCCGGCCGCTCTCCCCGGAGCAGATCGAGTACGCGCTCGACGATGTGCGGCACCTGCTGCCGCTCAGACAGGCTCTCACGGAGCGGCTCGAGCGGCTCGGCCGGCTCGACTGGCTCGCCGAGGAGCTTTCCACGCTCGATGACGCGAGCAGCCTCGGCGTGCGGCCGGAAGACGCCTGGCGGCGTCTGAAGGGGCTGGCCGGTCTCGATCCCGGCCGGGAGCGCCTCGCCCGGCTGCTCGGCGCCTGGCGGGAGCGTCGGGCCATGGAGAGAGACCGCCCCCGAGGCTGGATCCTCGAGGACGCGGTGCTGCGCGAGATCGTCCTGCGCGTGCCTCGCACCCCGGAGGCGCTGGGCGCCGTCCCGGACATGCCCCCGGGCCTCGTCAAGCACTGCGCGGCGCAGCTGCTCGAATGCGTCGGGGAGGCCGACATTCCCGATCCGCCCCCACCCGCCCCCACCCGCGCCAGGCCCGATCCGCTCAAGACCGCTCTGGTGAGGAAGCTGGGCGCGATCAGCCAAGCCGTGGCAATCGAGCTCGGCCTGAGTCCGGAAGTACTGGTCACCCGGCGCGAGCTCGAGCAGCTGGCCGACGAGCGCAGGGATGTCCCGGTGCTTCGCGGCTGGCGCCGGCAGGTGATCGGAGAGCGGCTGCTGGCGGCTATTTGACGGATGAACGCCGAAGGCGTCAGGGTCGGGCGGCAGCCGCCAGGGCCGCTTCCAGGCGCCCGGAGACCGCCTCGACGTCACCCTCGGCGTCGATGCTGCGCAGCAGGCCCTGTTCCCGGTAATAGTCGACCAGCGGGCGGGTCTGCGCCTCGTAGACGCGCAGACGCTCGGCCACGGTGGCCTCGTTGTCGTCCGGCCGCTGGAACAGGCGGTGCGGCCGGCCGGTCTTGGGGCAGCGCTCGCCTTGCGCGGCCCCGGACGCGGACGTCAGCAGGTTCACCACACGGCCGCAGTCCGAGCAGGTGCGCCGGCCGGCGATGCGGCGAGACAGCTCGGCATAATCGACGTTCATCTGCACCACCGCATCGAGCGGCTGGGCGATCTGCAGGAGCAGTCCGTCCAGGGCGCGCGCCTGGGCGAGATTGCGTGGAAAGCCGTCCAGGATGAACCCCATTGCCGTATCGGGCTCCGCCAGGCGCTCCCGGATCATGCCGAGCACGATCTCGTCCTCGACCAGGCGGCCGGCCGCCATGGCCTCCTTGGCTTTCAGACCGAGCGGCGTGCCGTTGGCCACCGCGGCGCGCAACAGGTCGCCCGTGGAGACCTGCGGAATTCCGTGCCGCTCGACCAGCCGCTGAGACTGCGTGCCCTTCCCCGAGCCCGGGGCCCCCAACAGGACGATGCGCATGAGTAGTACTAATTGGATGACGAAGGGTTAAGAACACTACCGGGCACGGGGGGCGGGGTCAAACCCCGAAGCGAGAGGCCCTTGAACGCATGCGCACGGGCGGGCCGCTGCGCTATCCTTGGCGCACCCCAAGGCACAGCCACGAACCGCGACCGATTCACATGAAGAAGATCGCCCGGAAGAATGCCTTCTACGCCCAATCCGGCGGCGTCTCGGCAGTGATCAACGCCTCGGCCTGCGGGGTCATCGAGACCGCGCTGCGGCAATCCAAACACATCGACAAGGTCTATGCCGGCCGCGACGGCATCATCGGCGCGCTGACCGAGGACTTGATCGACGTCGGCCGCGAGAGCCCGGCGGTGATCGGCGGCCTCAGGCACACCCCCGGGGGGGCGTTCGGATCGGCGCGCTTCAAACTCAAGGGCATCGAGCAGAATCGCGCCGAGTACGAGCGGCTGATCGAGGTGTTCCGCGCGCACAACATCGGCTATTTCTTCTACAACGGCGGCAACGACTCGATGGACACCGCGCACAAGGTGTCGCAGATCGGCGAGGCGCTCGGCTACCCCATCGTCTGCGTCGGGGTGCCGAAGACCGTCGACAACGATCTGCCGCACACCGACTGCTGCCCGGGATTCGGCTCGGTGGCCAAGTACATCGCCGTCTCGACGCGCGAGGCGGCGATGGATGTCGCCTCCATGGCGCGCACCTCGACCAAGGTGTTCGTGTTCGAAGTGATGGGACGGCACGCCGGCTGGATCGCGGCCGCCGCGGGGCTCGCCGGGCGCCGGCCCGGGGAGCCGCCGCACCTCATCCTGTTCCCGGAGATCCCCTTCGACCCGGAGCGTTTCCTCGAGCGGGTGAAGCGAAGTGTCACCGACTACGGCTACTGCGTGGTTGTCGTCTCCGAGGGCGCCGCCTACGCCGACGGCCGTTTTCTCGCCGACGCGGGCACCAAGGACGCCTTCGGGCACACCCAACTCGGCGGCGTCGCGCCGGTCGTGGCCGACATGGTCCGTCAGCGCCACGGATACAAGTACCATTGGGCCGTCGCCGACTACCTGCAGCGCTCGGCCCGCCACATCGCCTCAAAGGTGGACGTCGAGCAGGCCTATGCGGTCGGCAAAGCGGCGGTGGACCTCGCGATCAAAGGCCATAATGCCGTCATGCCGACCATCGTGCGCAAGAGCTCGAGGCCCTACAAATGGACGATCGGCCACGTTCCCCTGAGCGAGGTGGCCAACCGCGAAAAGAAGGTTCCACGCGAATACATCTCGCCCGACGGATTCGCCATTACCGAGGCCTGCCGCCGTTATCTCGAGCCGCTGGTGGCCGGGGAATCCTACCCGCCGTACCGCAACGGGCTGCCGGATTACGTGCGCATCAAGGGCGCACCGGTGCGCAGGAAGCTGCGCACGGAATTCAAGGTTTGAGTTTGCGAGAAAAGGGAACACCGGGCGGACCTTCGGCGCGGCGCCACGGGCGCGGCCGGCCCGGTCTGCTATAGTTTTCGGCCTTTACCACTTCACTTTACGTTCTTTCACGGGGGGAGGTAACCTGATGACTGCCAACATGTGGCTCTGGGCTGCGATCGCGGCCGGTCTGCTTGCCGTTCTGTACGGCGTGATCTCGACGGCGGCCATTTTGCGCCTGCCCACGGGCAACGCCCGGATGCAGGAGATCGCCGCCGCCGTGCGCTCCGGCGCCAAGGCCTATCTCAACCGCCAGTACTCCACCATTTTGCTGGTGGGGATCGTGGTCTTCCTCATCCTCGGCTTCTTCCTCGGCTGGGCGATCGCCGGCGGCTTCGCCGTCGGGGCCGTGCTCTCGGGGGCGACCGGCTACATCGGCATGAACATCTCGGTGCAGGCGAACGTGCGTACCGCGCAAGCGGCCACCCGGGGGCTGAACGCCGCGCTCGCGGTGGCTTTCCGCGGCGGCGCGATCACCGGCATGCTGGTGGCCGGCCTCGGGCTGCTCGGGGTATCCGGCTACTTCGCGATCCTGCGCGAGGCGATCGGCGAGCAGGCCGCGCTGCACGCGATCGTGGGGGTCGCCTTCGGCGGCTCGCTGATCTCGATCTTCGCGCGCCTGGGTGGCGGCATCTTCACCAAGGGCGCGGATGTCGGCGCCGACCTCGTCGGCAAGGTGGAGGCCGGCATACCCGAAGACGACCCTCGCAATCCCGCGGTCATCGCGGACAACGTCGGTGACAACGTCGGCGACTGCGCCGGCATGGCGGCGGACCTGTTCGAGACTTACGCCGTGACGGTTGTCGCAACCATGCTGCTCGGCGGACTGCTGTTCGGCGGAAAGGCACACGGGGTCGGGCTCAATGCCGTCGTCTATCCGCTCGCCCTCGGCGCCATGTCGATCGTCTCCTCGATCGTCGGCACGTTCTTCGTCTCGACGAAGGAAGGCGGCAAGATCATGAACGCCCTGTACAAGGGCGTCATCGTGGCCGGCCTGGTCTCCGCGGTCGGCTTCTACTTCATCACCCGCGCCCTGATGCCCGAGGGGGGATTGGCGCTGTTCGGCTGCTCCCTGATCGGCCTCGTCCTCACGACGGCGCTGATCATGATCACCGAATACTACACGGCCACGGAATACAGCCCGGTGCGCAAGATCTCGGCCGCCTGCCAGACCGGACATGCCACCAACATCATCGCGGGCCTCGGCGTGTCGATGAAGGCCACCGCGGCGCCGGTGATTGCGATCTGCCTCGCCATCTGGGGCTCGTACGAGCTCGGAGCCATGCACGGGATGGGCTTGTACGGCGTGGCGGTGGCGGCGACCGCAATGCTGTCGATGACGGGCATGATCGTGGCGCTCGATGCCTACGGCCCGATCACCGACAATGCCGGCGGCATCGCCGAGATGGCGGGCCTGCCCGAGCAGGTGCGTAATATCACCGATCCGCTCGATGCGGTGGGCAACACCACCAAGGCGGTGACCAAGGGCTACGCGATCGGCTCGGCGGCCCTCGCCGCGCTGGTGCTGTTCGCCGATTACACGCACAACCTCGAGGCCGTCGGCAAGCTGGTCACCTTCTCGCTGTCCGACCCGGCGGTGATCATCGGCCTGTTCATCGGCGGCCTGATACCCTATCTGTTCGGGGCGCTGGCGATGGAGGCCGTGGGCCGCGCGGCCGGCTCGGTGGTCAACGAGGTGCGCCGCCAGTTCCGCGAGATCAAGGGCATCATGGAAGGCACCGCCAAGCCCGATTACTCGCGCGCGGTCGACTTGCTGACCCGTGCCGCGATCCGCGAGATGATCATCCCCTCGCTCCTGCCCATCCTGATGCCCATCGTCCTGGTGGTGGTGATGAACCACCTCATGGGCCCGGGTGCCGGCATCAAGGCGCTCGGGGGACTGCTGATCGGCACCATCGTGACCGGGCTGTTCGTTGCGATTTCCATGACCACCGGCGGCGGCGCCTGGGACAACGCCAAGAAGTACATCGAGGAAGGCAACTTCGGCGGCAAGGGCTCGGAGGCGCACAAGGCGGCCATCACCGGCGACACCGTCGGCGATCCTTACAAGGACACCGCAGGCCCTGCGATCAACCCGCTCATCAAGATCGTCAACATCGTCGCTCTGCTGATGATTCCGTTGCTTTGACCGGCCCAAGGCCGCCTGCGGCGCTGCGGCCGGGGCGAGCCCACTGACTCGCGCGGGCAGCCGGCACTTGCGTGGATGCACGTGCCGGCTGCCACGTGCGCTCGGCATTCACCCGAGAGCCCGGACCGCGGCAAGGGGGCCTGGTGAGCAGCCGGCGGCGGCCGGCACGCGCATCCTGCGTGGCTGACACGTTGAAAGAGCCGATGGGTCCGTCGCCCGCGGCGCCGGGAGCGGCCGGGGGGATGAGGAAATTACGCCCGGCCGACGCGCGACTCGGTGAGCATGGCGCTGACCAGGCGGTTCAGACGCTCGCAGTACGCGGCCACCGGCGCATCCGCCTCGGCCTGCTTGCCGATCAACGCGGTCCGGATCTCGGCGAGACGTCGCTCGATGCGCTCGTCGACCGCCATCGACCTGCAGAGCACCGCGCTGGCGCACGCGGTGATCTCGGCATCCAGCGCGCGCGCGTCGCTGCCCGCGATCTCGACTCCGGCGAGTTCGCTGGGACAGCCCGCGGCGAGGTGTTCACACCATAAACGGGCAAGCTGCATAGGCTCTTGGCTTCCCTGCCGCTCGCTCTCGTAACGAAATGGAGGTCCTTCATACCATGTCCATGAGCAACTTGCACCGGGGATTTTGCTGGTCCTCGGCCGGTTATGAGTTGGTCTGCGTAGACACCTCGCCACACGAGACTCTGTCTAGGTTCATAAGCGCTTGATGCGCAAGCGCCTGCTTCCCCGCACAGGCCGTTGCTTTTCCGCCTCGGCGACGTCCGGCAATCCGCCCCATGGCCCGGCCGCTCGACGAACCGGTAACAGACTGTTACTGTTGAATTCGTGGGTTCTCGCGCAACGGGGTACGCCGTGGAATCTTCACAGCAGTTTCCAGTACACAAGACCGACGGCGAATGGCGGCAAGCGCTCAGCGCCGAGCAATACCGGGTACTTCGCCGACACGGCACCGAGCGGGCCGGCAGCAGCGGACTCAACGCCGAGCACCGCCAAGGCATGTTTCATTGCGCGGGCTGCGGCGCCGCGCTGTTCGACTCGCAGGACAAGTTCGACAGCGGCACCGGCTGGCCGAGTTTCTTTCAGCCCCGTCCGCAGGCGCTGGGGACGAGGGAGGACCGGAGCCTGTTCATGAAGCGCACGGAAGTGCATTGCGCGCACTGCGGCGGACATCTGGGCCACGTGTTTGCGGACGGTCCGGAGCCGACCGGAATGCGCTACTGCATCAACGGCGTGGCGTTGCGATTCGAGCCGGCATGATCAGGCCGCGAGCGGCAGCGGCTTGGGCCGGGCGATGGCATAGCCCTGCATGTAGTCGACGCCCATGCGCCGCGCCACCTCGAGCGCGGCGCTGTCCTCGACCTGCTCGGCGATCACCTTGAAATTCAGGGTGCGGGCCAGCTTGATCATCGCGGTGACCATCGCCTGGTTCACCGAGTCGCGCGAGAGGTTGCGGATGAAGGAGCCGTCGATCTTCAGGTAGTCCATCGGCAGGCTGCGCAGGCTCGAGAAGGACCCGACGCCGGAGCCGAAGTCATCGAGCGCGAACCGGCAGCCCATGCCGTGCAGCACGCCGACGAAGCGCCGCGCGTGCTCGAGGTTGTCCATCACGGACGATTCGCTGAGCTCGAAACACACCTGCCCGGGCTGCACTCCGGTGCTGTCGAGACACTCGACCACGAATTCCATGAAGCTCTCATCACTCAGCGTCTGACTCGAGATGTTGATGGCCACGCAACGCTCGGCAGACACGTGCAGCACCCCGCGGCCGAGCGCCGCCAGCGTCGTCTGCACGACCCAGCGGTCGACCAGGCCCATCAGCCGATAGCGCTCGGCGGCGCGAACGAACTCCGCAGGCGAGATCCCCTCGCCCTCCCCGTCAATCAGGCGCACGAACACCTCCATGGCCGGTCCGCCGTCATCGCCGTAGGCCGGAACGATCGGCTGCTGGTAGAGCTGGAAGCGGTTCTCTCTGAGGGAGCTCTGCAATCTCTGCAGCCACTGGATCTCGCCGCTGTGGCGGGCAAGGGCCTCATCGCGCGCCGAATACACGGCCACGCGGCCCGAGCCCTGCTTCTTCGCGACGTAGCAGGCCGAATCCGCTGCGGCGAGCAGCTCCTCGATCGTGCCGCTCTCGCGCGAGATTTCCACCAGCCCGACGGACACCCCGAGATTGAACATCTTGTCCCGCCAGACGAAGCGATGATCCCCGACCGCGTGACACACGTCGTCGGCGATCTGCCGCGCCTTCTCCAGCGGGCAGCCGATGAGCAGCATTCCGAACTCATCCCCGCCCACGCGGGCCACGGTGTCGCTGTCGCGCACCGCATCGCGCAGCACCTTGGCCACCTCGCGCAGCACGCTGTCTCCGGCCAAGTGCCCGCTGGTGTCGTTGACCACCTTGAAGCGATCGAGATCGAGACAACACAACACATGCTGGCCGTCACCGCGATGGCCCGTCTCGGCGGCCTCCTGCAACCGCCGCTCGAACTCGTGACGGTTGACGAGGCCGGTGAGGGCATCGTGGGTCGCCTGGTAGGACATCTGGCGGGCGATGCCCCGCAACTCCGACACATCGTGCAGCAGCACGAGCGCCCCGGCGATCTGGCCGGCGGCATCCCGCACCGGGGAAACCGACAGCTCGATCGAGCGCTCCCCGCCGTCGGCGCGAGAGACCAGGAGCGCGCGCCGGCCGAGGCTCACGGACGCGCCGCTCGCGAGCGCCTGGCGTACCGGCTCGACGAGCAGCCGCCGATCGGTCTCATCGACGAGGCTCACGATCTCCTCGATCCCCCTGCCGAGCGCCTGTGTGGCGGCGGTCGCCGAGAGCCGCTCGGCCGAGGCGTTGAGGTAGGTGATGGCGCCGGCGGCATCGGTCACGATGACCGCTTCCGCGAGCAGATCGAGCACCGAGAGATGCGCGGGCCGCGTCCCGCCTCTGTGCTCGCTCTGCGATTGCGCACTCTGCGGCGGGATGATTTCCGAGCCCGTCATCAGCAGGGCCCTGCCACCCATGTAGTCGATGAGTCCGGAGGAGATCTCCAGCCGGATCACGCCCTCCTCCGCCGACACGTCGACCTCGTAGCGATCGGCCGCCGGCTCGCCGATGAGATGGCGGCGGATGGCCTCTTTCACGAGGTCGGCGTACTCCGGCATCACCAGCTCGGCGAGGGGCCGGCCCACCAGGTCCGCGGGATCCTCCCCGACCAGGGCGCCGAACTGACGATTCGCATACAGGATGGCCTCGCGGTGCACGAGCACCACCTGTGGGATCCGCTCGCCGAGCAAAGCGAAGGGATCAGGCGTGGTGCGAGGGGCATCGGCCGGGTGGGTGAGCAGCCGATTGACGGCGCTCACCAGCGCGGTGACCTCGGCTCCCCCCCCGCCCTCGAGCCGGCCCCCGTGCTCGTCGCGGGCGAGGTGATCGATGTGGCGTGAAATGAGCTCGATTGAGCGCAGGTCCCGGCGCCGCAACCGGTAGAGCCAAAGCAACAAGATCGCCGCCGCAACAAGCGCCAGCAGGAGGCTTAATGGCCCGATCGACATTCAGCTTCCCTCGAGCGGGCGCATCCGGAGTGCGCCGCGGCCTATTGATCTATATCCGTACCTCGGAACCCGGACGCTTCGAGCATAGCCCAAGGACCCTCGCCTTCCATCGCGATTTCACCATATCTCATCGCAAATCGTCTTGGCAGGAACCCCGAAAACCCGTAATTTGACCGTTCCCCCATTCTCGGGGACGCAATCGATCCAATTGGGAGCCCCATCCGATGCAGGCCAACGCCCGCGAACAGATGATCGAGCATCAGGTGCGCGCCTGGGACGTGCTCAACGAGCGGGTCCTCGACACGCTGCGCAAGGTGCCGCGTGAGCCGTTCGTGCCGCCCCAGTATCGCTTTCTGGCGTATGCCGACATGGAAGTGCTCCTGCCCGGCGGCCAGCACATGCTGCGACCGAGCGTAGTCGGCCGGCTGCTGCAGGCTCTGCAGCTCGGCGGCACGGAGCGGGTGTTCGAGATCGGCACCGGCTCGGGGTTCGTGACCGCTTGCCTGCGCGCCGCGAGCGCCGCCGTCCTTTCGATCGAGATCCTCCCGGAGCTCGCCGGCATGGCCCGCCGGAACCTCGCCACGCTCGGCCTGCGGGACATCGAGGTCCTCACCGGCGATGCCGTGCGGTACGAGCCACAGGGACGCTTCGAGGCGATCGCCGTCACGGCCTCCCTGCCGGTCTACGACCCGCGCTTCCAGAGCCAGCTCGCCGTCGGCGGCCGGCTGTTCGTGGTGGTCGGCGAGGCGCCCGTCATGGAAGCGCGCCTCATCCGCCGGGTGTCGGAGGATGCCTGGACGACCGAGAGCCTGTTCGAGACCGTGATCGATCCGCTCGTCGATGCGACACGGCCTGTGGAATTCACGTTCTGAGATTCAGACGCTCCCTGCCGGAGCGCTAGGGAACCCGATGACGCGCGCACACCGCCACCCGGTACGCAACTTTTCGCGCCCCCGCGTGTTCTTGCGGACAACCATGCGTTCCATCCTACGTCAATCCATCCGGGCGCTGCTCTGCGGCGGCCTCGCATTCGGCTTTGCGGCCACTGCCTCGGCCACGAACCTCGTCGGCGTGTACCGGGACGCCCTGGCGCACGATCCGATCTTCCGTCAGGCGCACGCCATCTACATGGCCGCCCGCGAAGCGCGCCCGGAGGCCTTTGCGGCCCTGCTGCCGCAGCTCACCGGCACCGCCGGCAAGACCTGGGACCACACCGCCGGCTCCCAGGGCTCGATCAGCTCGACGTCGGCAGGAGCTCCATACGTCTTCCATCTGCCATATTCGGAAAACTCCAACGGGGAGCAGTGGAGCCTCAACCTCAGTGCACCGCTGTTTTCCTGGACGGACTGGATGAACCTCAAGGCCGCCGACAGCCAGGTGGCCCAGGCGCAGGCGATCTATCAGCAGGCCGCGCAGACCCTCATCCTGCGCACCGCGACCGCGTACTTCAACGTGCTTTCGGCGGTGGACACCCTGCAGGCGCAGGAATCCTCCCTCAAGGCGTACACCCTGCAGCTGCAGCAGGCCCGGGAGCGCTTCAAGGTCGGACTGATCGCCATCACCGACGTCGAGCAGGCGCGCGCCGCGCGCGACACGGCGGCCGCGAACGTGATCATCGCCAAGCAGACCCTCGCCAACGCCCAGGACCAGCTCGAAGTGATCACCGGCCGCCAGTACACGATCCTCGATGAGCCCGGGAGCGACATGCCGCTCGTGATGCCGACCCCGGCCAGCCAGGGCCAGTGGGTCAGCACCGCGCTCAAGCAGAACCTGACCCTGATCGCCAGCCGTCTCGGGGCGAACGTGGCCCAGTACAACGTTCGCGCCGCCTTCGGCAACAGTCTGCCGACCATCAGCCTGGTGGCCAGCCGCTCCTACAGCAACGACAATAACAACGAGACCGTCTTCGGCCAGGTTTTCCACGGCCTCGGCAGCGACATCAACGACCGGCAGGTCGGCGTGGAGCTCTCGATGCCGATCTTCAGCGGCGGCGGCGACCTGGCGCTCATCCATCAGGCCCAATACCAGTCGATCGCGGCCAACGATGCGGTCGATGAGTCCTCCCGCACGACCGTGCAGCAGACCCGTGATGCGTACCTGGGGGTCATCACCGGCATCGCCAACGTCCGGGCGCTGCGTCAGGCGCTCAAGTCGAGCGAGACGGCCTACGAGGCCACCTCGGCGGGCTACAAGGTCGGCACCCAGACCGAAGTCGATGTCCTGAACGCCCTGAGCGTGCTGGTCCAGGCCAGAACGAACTATGCCGCCAGCCGCTACAGCTACATCAACAGCGTCATTCAGCTGCAGTATGCGGCCGGCATTTTGAGTCCCGGCGAGGTGCAGGTCATCGATCGCTGGTTGACGAAGCGGGTGCCGGTCTCGCCCGGGGAGATCACTCCCTCGGCGATGACCCCGCCGCCGGCCCCGAAGGGCTGAGGCGCCTAATAGGCCTTGTAGGATTTCTCCTCGAGCAGCCGCGAGCCGAGCGCGAGGTTGATGCGCTTCTTGAGCGCCGCGCGCCGGTCGTTCTCGATGTAGACCGCGCGCGCGAGCTCGATGAACTCCTGATCGAAGCTGCGTCCGGCCTCCTTCGCCCGGATCCGGTCCTCGATGTCCCACAGGCGCTCGTTGACCGCCTGAAGCGCCCCCTCATCGCCCGCGACATCGGCCTCCCCGCACGCCGCGCGCCACGTTCTCTCGAGCAGATCGAGCTCGAGGCGCACATTGGCGAGCTTGGCAGCATCGGCGATGCGGGCCGACTTGATCCTGAGGATGGTGATCTTGTCGAGCAGCTCCCCGGGGGAGATCGGCACCAGGATGTCTTTCATGAGGCGCCCCTATGCTAACAATTCGTCGAGCCTGGCGGTGACCGCCCCGGGACGGATGAGATCCATCACGCCCGGCTCCTCGATCTTCTCGGCCCACGGCAGCTGCTGCGGCTCGCGACCGCGAAAGCGCCGGGCCGCCTCCGGATAGGCATTCACGCACCACTTGCGCGAGAGATACGGTCCGCTGCGCTCGGGATTGGTGGCCGCGTACAATCCGATAACCGGCGTCGCGACCATCGTCGCCATGTGAGCCGGTCCCGAGTCCGGGGTCACGAGCACCGTGGCGCGCTTCAGCAGCGCGAGCATCTGCGGCAGCGTGTCACGGCCGATCTGGTTGACCATCGCCACGCCTGCAAGGCGCTCGATCTCTGCGCCCGTTTGACGCTCGGCCTGGGTCGGGCCGCCGGCCAGGATGACCCGCATCCCGTGCCGGCGCACGGCATGCTCGGCCACCTGCGCGTAGCCCTGCGCGCTCCAGTTGCGCAGCGTGTGGCTCGAGCAGGGGCTGATGAGCAGCGTGCGCGTCCCCTCGGGAACCAGCTGCCTCGCGTAGGCCAGGGCCTCCTGCGGCAGAGGCACGTCCCAGCGCAGCACGCGCGTGCCGATGCCCAACGCCTCGAGGAAGCCGAAAAAGCTGTCGAGCACGTGCTCGCGCGTTCGGGGCGCGATCCTGGCATTGGTGAATAGCCATTGCAGCTCGCGCGCCCTCGGCCGATCGAACCCGAGGCGGATCCGCGCCGGCACCAGGCGGGAGATCAGACTCGCCCGCAGCGACAGCTGCATGTGCAGCAGGACGTCGAACCGCCGGCCGGCGAGGCGGGAGCGCAGCTCCCGGCCCACCGCCAGCCCGGCCCGCTTGTCCACGGTGATAAACTCCACCCCCTCGATGAGCCCCATCAAGCGCGCCTCCGCCTTGCCGATGATCCATGTCAGCCGCGTTTGCGGCCATACCTGCTGCAGAGTGCGCACGACCGGAACGACGTGGCAGGCGTCGCCGAGCGCGGAGAGCCTGAGGATGCAAACGCTGCGCGGCGGTGTGTCTTTCGGCAACATCCGGGACATCTCGTTCAACGGCGGAAATCGTCGAGACGATTTCCGCGATACCCTACACGGCTGCCGCGCGCTCGGGAGCGGCTCCTTGCCCGCTGCGCCGTGCGAGCGGCGCTGCACGACGGAAGGACTCCATCTCGTAAAGGGGAGCACCAAGCGGTGAGCGAACACCCGCCGCTCGCACCCTCGGTCAAGCGCCTGACCATTGCGGGGGGCGCCATGCTATACAACGCGGCGCTGACCCGCAATTTCAACCCCCTGTGGTTCGAGCCGGGGTTCTGGGCACAGCGCGGCGAGCTCGCCGGCACGGCGCGTGGCCGTGGGACGACCCACTTCGTGCGCAGCGCCGGGCACGACTGGGTCCTGCGCCATTATCAGCGCGGCGGGCTCACCGCGCGCCTGCTCGAGGACAGATACCTGTGGCGCGGCGAGGAGCGGACACGCCCCTTTGCCGAGTGGGCGCTCACCCAGCGGCTGCTCCGCGCGGGACTGCCCGTGCCGGTGCCGGTTGCCGCCCGCTACGTGCGCCACGGACGAGTCTATCGGGGCGACATCATCACCGAGCGCCTTGCCCCGACGTGGTCCCTCGTCGAGGCGTTGCGCATCGATGCGCTGTCGCTGCTCACCTGGGTGTCGATCGGCCGCTGCATCCGCCGCTTCCACGACCTGGGCGTCTGCCACGCCGACCTCAACGCCCACAACGTGCTGCTCGGCGAGGAGACTGTCCACCTCGTGGACTTCGACCGCTGCCGGCTGCGCGCCGATGGCCTGTGGCGCGACGGCAATCTGGTGCGCCTGCGCCGCTCGCTGGAGAAGATCGCCTACGGCCTGCCCGCCGAGCGCTTCACCGATGCGGATTGGCACGCACTCCTCGGCGGCTACCGGCAACCTTCCGTGCAGCCGGCGGACGCGGCTGCGCAGCGCCCCTAGTGCGCGCGCTCTACCTCCTCGCGGCATATCTGGCCGCCCCGCTGCACGCCGCCCTGCTCGCCTGGCGCAGCCGGCACGACCGCAGTCAATGGCGGCGTTTCGGTGAGCGTTTGGGGCTCGGGGCGGCCGTGCCGGGCCGGCCGGTGTGGATTCATGCCGCCTCGGTCGGCGAGGTCCAGGTTGCCGCCGTGCTGGTCAACGGGCTGCGCGAGCGCTTCCCGGCCACGCCGGTGCTGGTCACCGCCTTCACGCCCACCGGCATCGGCCGTGCACAGGCGCTGAGCCCGCCGGTCACCACGCGCTGCCTTCCGTACGACCTGCCGGGGTCGGCACGCCGCTTCCTCGATCGTGTGCAGCCCCGGCTCGCCATCATGCTGGAAACCGAGTTGTGGCCCACTCTCTACCTGCAATGCCGGCGCAAAGGGGTGCCGCTCGTCATCGCGAGCGCACGCCTGTCGGCGCGCTCCGCCCGCCGGTATCGCCTCCTCGGCACGCTGGTGCGGGAAGCGCTCGCGATGGTCACGGTGGCCGCGCAAAGCGAGGCGGACGCCGAGCGCTTCGTCTCGATCGGTGCGGCCGGCGATCGCATGCACGTCACCGGCAATCTCAAGTTCGATTTCTCCCCGCCACCGGATATCGATGCACGAGGACAGAGGCTGCGCGCACGCTACGGGGCGGACCGGCCGCTGTGGGTCGCCGGCAGCACGCACGAGGGCGAGGAGCAGGCGGTCCTCACGGCGCATCGGCGGGTTCGCGAGCTCCACCCGCGGGCGTTGCTGGTGCTCGCGCCCCGGCATCCCAACCGTTTCGCCGAGGTGGCGGCCCTGCTCGGCGCGCAGGGCATCGCCTTCATCAGACACTCCCAACCGGCTGCGGCGCGCACGGCCGGCTCGGCCGAGGTGTTGCTGCTCGACACGCTGGGGGAGCTGCTCGATTTCTACGCGGCGGCCGATGCGGCCTTCGTCGGCGGCAGCCTCGTGCCCGTGGGCGGACACAACCTGCTGGAGCCCGCTTCGCTCGGCGTACCCATTCTGAGCGGCCCGCATCAGTCCAACGGTGCCGAGATCGCGCGGCTGCTGACCGAGCGAGGCGGCGCCGTGATCGTGCACAGCGCCGCCGAGCTGGCCGCGCGCCTGAGCACGTGGCTGTCCGATGCGGGTGAGCGGGAGCGGATCGGGGCGCTCGGCCGCGCCGCCGTCGAGGAGAACCGCGGCGCACTGGAGAGGCTGCTGCGGCTCATCGAGCCGATGATGAGCCCCAGGGCCTAAGAGACCGGCCTCAACGCTTCAGGGTGTACTCGGCGCTGCAATACGGACACTTTGCCCAGCCGGTCTGCTCGATCGGCAGATACACCCTGGGGTGGGAGTTCCACAGCTGCATCTGGGGCATGGGACAGGACAGCGGCAAATCCTCCGGCCCCACCTCGTATCGGCTTTGCGCGTTGGGCTGGATCAGGGGCTGCGCGTTGGCGGCCATTTCAATACCTTGACCTTGTGAAATGACGAAGCGACGTCGCGAGTCGCGCAGTATAGTCGGCCCGAGGTCGAGCCGTCACCGCTACCGTTCCATGACCTCCTGCCAGATCGCCGTGACCGCCGCGCGCTCGGCCGCGAACTCCTCCGCCGGCGCGAGACCGGCTTGACCGGCGAGCGACAGGTGATGCCGGCGGGCTCGGTAGGTCCGGTAGGCGGCGGTCAGCGTATCGGCCGTGGACTGCGGAACCAGGGCGGCCGATGCGACCGATTCGAGCTGGCGGATGGTGTCGGAGTACATGGCCACCGGGGGAAAGTCGCTGGCCCATTTGAGCGCCCAGTACTGAGCCAGGAACTCGATGTCCGCAATGCCCCCCGGATCCTGTTTCAGGTCCATTCTGCCCCCGCCGCCCTTGGACAGCTCCCGGCGCATCCTCTCCCGCATGGCCCGCACCTCCTCCCGCAGCGTGTCGCGGCGCACGTGATGCCGCAACACATCCATGCGGATGCGCTCGAACTGCGCGCACAACCCCGGCGAGCCGGCCACGGCTCGCGCATGCAGCAGCGCCTGGTGCTCCCACGTCCATGCCTCGTGGCGTTGATATTCCGCGAACGCATCGATCTGCGTCACCAGCAATCCGCCCTTGCCGCTCGGGCGCAGCCGCACATCCACTTCGTAGAGCCGCCCGGCGGGCGAATGCACGGTGAGCAAGTGCACCACGCGCTGGACCAGACGCACGAAAAAAACCTGATTGTCGATCGGACGCTCGCCACAGGTCTCCTGGCGCTCCCCTTGGGAGTCGTGCAGGAAAACCAGATCGAGATCCGACCCATAGCCGAGCTCGATGCCGCCAAGCTTGCCGTATCCCACGGCGCACACGCGCACCGGGCGGCGCTCTTCCCCGCAGCAGGGAGCGCCGTGCTGCGCCGTGATCTGCCGCCAGCCCAGCTCGATCGCCCGATCGAGGATAAGCTCGGCGATGACGGTCAGGTGATCGCTGACTCGCATCACCGGCAGCGTTGCGGCGAGGTCCGCCATGGCGACCCGGAACATGGCCGCACGTTGGAAATGGCACAGAGCCTCCACCTGGCGCTCCGCGTCGTCCTCGACCCGTTGCAAGCCGATCTCGAGCTCCCGGGCCAGCGCACCGCGGTCCGGCAGCTCGGACAATGACCGCTCGTCGACCAGCTCATCGAGCAGCAGCGGATAGGCGGCGATTTGCCGGGCAAGGAACTCCCCCCGCCGGCAGACCTGCACCAGACGCTTGCGCGCCGCCGCGCTCTCGCGCAACAGCGCGAAATAAGCCGAGCGCTTACCCGTCGCCTCGAGTATGGCGAGGATCCGACGCAATGCCGTGAGCTGCTCCTCGGCGCCGCCGGCGCCCGCGCCGACATCGGCGAGCATCGGCGGCAGCAGCGCCTGCAGTCTGCGGCGCCCGGGCTCATCGAGCTTGCGCACCAAGGCCGAGGCCCGCAGCTCGAGCAGGAGTCGGGCGGCTTCCGCCGGCGCTGCGAACCCCGCCTCGGCGAGCGAGTCCGTGAGCGCGGTGGTCTCCGCACCCTCGTCCCAGCCCCGGCCAAGATCGATGGGTATGCCGGTGGGGGCGCTCTCGCCGGCCACCAGCCTACGGAAGTGGCGGGCGACGCACTCGCGGTGACGGTCCAGCTCGCCGATCAGCGCCGGCCAGTCTGAGTGACCCATCGCCGCCGCGATTCGCGCGCGCGAGAGCTCCTCGGAGGGCAGCTGATGGCACTGCCGGTCGGCGAGCATCTGCAGGCTGTTCTCCAGGCGGCGCAGGTACAGATAGGCCTCGCGCAACGCCCCGGCCGCCTCCGGCGGCAGGACCCTCTCCCGCCCGAGCAGATCGAGCGCCGCGAGCAAGGAAGGGCTCTGGAGCCTCGGGTCGCGTCCGCCCCGGATGAGCTGGAAGGTCTGCACGATGAACTCGACCTCGCGGATGCCGCCAGGCCCGAGCTTGATGTGCCCGGCCAGCTCCCGCCGCTGCACTTCGCGCTCGATCAGCGCCTTCATCTCGCGCAGGCTCTCGAAGACCCCGTAATCCAGGTAGCGGCGGTACACGAAAGGCCGCAGAGCGCTGGAGCGGATCTCGGCGAAGCGGTCCGCGGCGGTGACGGCGCGTGCCTTGACGTACGCATAACGCTCCCAGTCGCGGCCGTGCAACGACAGGTAGTCCTCGAGAGCGGCGAAACTGGTCACCAGCGGCCCGCTGTCGCCAAAAGGACGCAGGCGCATGTCGACGCGCAATGTCAGCCCGTCACGGGTGGGGGTTTCCAACAGTTTGATCAAACCCTGCCCGAGGCGGGTGAAAAACTCCTCATTGGCGATGGCGCGCGCGCCGTCGGTTTCGCCATGCTCGGGAAAAAGCAGCACCAGGTCGACGTCGGAGGAGAAGTTGAGCTCGCGTCCGCCGAGCTTGCCCATCGCCACCACGACCAGCGGCTGCGGCGTCCCATCCGCCGATCGCGGCTCGCCGAAACGCGCCACGAGCTGCTGTCGCGCATATGCCACAGCGACAGCAATGGCCGCATCGGCGAAATCCGACGACTCCGTCAGTGTCTCTTCGGCGCACGCCCAGCCGGCGAGCGCGCGCCAGGCGATCCGGACCATCTCCCTGCGCCGCCAACGGCGAAGCGCCTCCAACAGGTCGGCCTCCACGCCCGCGGCAGCGGGGGCGCGCCGGGCGAGCTCCCCTTGCTCCAACGGCCGAAGCAGCCCCGCGCCGATCAACTCCGGCAGCAGCCCCGCGCTCCGGATGCAGGATTCGGCCACGAAATCACTGGCCGCGAACACCCGCGGCAGAGTGTCGCGCACCTCCGACGGCAGGGTGTTGCACAGGCCTGGCGAGGCCGCCTCGAGCTCATCGAGGTATCGTTGTACGCAGTCGTGCAGCTCAGGTTTCACGGCGGCATACAGCCTCAACCCTGGCACCAGGTCAAGTGAACCCGGCTCTTTATCCGGCGCGTCCGCGCCGGCTTCGTGTACGGGGTTTGCGAAGCGAACCCCGTAAAAACCCGTGCTTTGGCGCAGGAGAGCAAAAAAAAGCCCCGGAAGTTCCGGGGCTTGAGTATTGCGCGGAATAGGGGGGTCTTGATCCGCGTCTTTCAGGACTGTCCCCGCTTTGGGGTCGGGCACAGTCCCTAACCGTTGTTGGCATCATACCTTCCGAGTCCTTCGGAATCGATACCTCTTTAGGGGGAGGGCTTACATATCCATTCCGCCCATGCCGCCCGGAGGCATCGGATGGCTGTGCTCCTCGTCCTTCGGGGCCTCTGCCACCATGACTTCCGTCGTCAGAAGGAGACCGGCCACGGAGGCCGCATTCTGCAGCGCAAGTCGCGTGACCTTGGCCGGATCGAGAACGCCAAGCTCGATCATATCGCCGTACTCACCCGTGGCGGCGTTGTAACCGAAGGCGCTCTTGCCATCCCGCACCCGGTTCAACACGACCGCGGCGTCCTCGCCGGCGTTGTCCACGATCTGGCGCAGCGGCTCCTCGATGGAGCGGACGAGAATGCGCACGCCGACGTGCTGGTCCTCGTTGGCGGGCTCGACCTTCTCGACCGCCTTCTGCACGCGGATCAGCGCCACGCCGCCGCCCGGCACCACGCCTTCCTCGACGGCCGCACGCGTTGCATGCAGCGCGTCCTCGACGCGGGCCTTCTTCTCCTTCATCTCCACCTCGGTGGCCGCGCCGACCTTGATCACGGCGACGCCGCCGGAGAGCTTGGCGACACGCTCCTGCAACTTCTCCTTGTCGTAATCGGAGGTGGCATCCTCGATCTGCTGGCGGATCGACTCGATGCGCGCCTTGATGTCAGCCTGCTTGCCGGCGCCGTCGATGATAGTGGTGTTCTCCTTCTCCACCACGATCTTCTTCGCCTCGCCGAGATCGTTGAGCGTCGCCTTCTCGAGCGACAGACCAACCTCATCGGAGATCACCGTGCCGCCGGTGAGTATGGCGATGTCCTGCAGCATGGCCTTGCGGCGGTCGCCGAAGCCCGGAGCCTTGACGGAGGCCACCTTGAGGATGCCACGGATGTTGTTGACGACGAGCGTGGCGAGCGCCTCGCCCTCCACGTCCTCGGCCACGACCAGCAGCGGCCGGCCGGACTTGGCAACGCCCTCGAGCAGCGGCAGCAGCTCGCGGATGTTGGAGATCTTCTTGTCGACCAGCAGGATGACGGGCTTCTCCAGCTCCGCGGTCTGGTTCTGCTGGCTGTTGATGAAGTACGGGGAGAGATATCCGCGGTCGAACTGCATGCCCTCGACCACCTCGAGCTCGTTCTCGAGGCCCGAGCCTTCCTCCACGGTGATCACGCCTTCCTTGCCGACCTTCTCCATCGCATCGGCAATGGTCTTGCCGATCGAGTCGTCACCGTTCGCCGAGATCGTGCCGACCTGGGCGATGGCCTTGGAGTCCTTGCAGGGCTTGGAGAGCTTCTTCAGCTCCTCGACGGCGGCGGTGACCGCCTTGTCGATTCCGCGCTTGACGTCCATCGGGTTGCGGCCCGCGGAGATGGCCTTGAGGCCCTCGCGGATGATCGCCTGGGCGAGCACCGTCGCGGTGGTCGTGCCGTCACCGGCCTCGTCGGAGGTGTTGGAGGCGACCTCCTTGACCATCTGCGCGCCCATGTTCTCGAACTTGTCCTTCAGCTCGATCTCTTTGGCGACCGACACGCCGTCCTTGGTGATGGTGGGGGCGCCGAAGCTCTTCTCGAGCACGGCGTTGCGGCCCTTGGGGCCGAGGGTCGCCTTGACGGCGTTGGCGAGAACGTTGACGCCCTTCACCATGCGCTGGCGGGCATCGTCGCTGAACCTGACTTCTTTGGCTGCCATTGTCTTAGCTCCTCGCTTACTTGCTCTCGATCACGGCCATGAGATCTTCCTCTCTCATCACGAGAAGGTCCTCGCCCTCGACCTTCACTTCCGTGCCGCCGTACTTGCCGAACAGGACCTTGTCGCCGACCTTGACGTCGAGAGCACGGACCTGGCCGTTCTCGAGAATCTTGCCGTTACCGACCGCGACGATTTTTCCCTGAACGGGCTTCTCGGCCGCGGTATCGGGAATGACGATGCCACCGGGGGAGGTACGCTCCTCCTCCAGGCGCTTGACGATGACGCGATCATGAAGAGGACGCATCTTCATGGGGAACGCTCCTTCAGGACGTTTTAAGTTAAATGTGGATCGCGGGCGAGGTATTAGCACTCTCCCCGCGTGGCTGCTAATCATAGGTAGGCGCTGACGGATTTCAACCCCAGAGGCGATTTTTTTCCCCATAGGCGCCGGGAAGCCCCCCCGCCGCCGGACCGGGGCCGACCCCCGGCCCCCGGCCCGCTGCCCGGATCCGGCGCCTCATACCAAGCGGATGCGGCAATCCCTTACAGCATAGAATGTGATCTTCGCGTACCTGCGTGGTTCTATGACTGAGCACCTTCTGGTCCTGACGACGTGCCCGGAGCCGGATGCCGCCCGGATCGCCCGGGAGCTGGTCGAATCGGGCCTGGCCGCCTGCGTCAGCCGGCAGACGGTACGCTCGACGTTCCGGTGGCAGGGGGCCGTCCAGGATGAACCCGAGATGCTGCTGAGCATCAAAACGCTGACCGCACGCTACCCGGATCTGGAAATGCGCCTGAAATCCATCCACCCATACGAGGTGCCGGAGATCATCGCGCTGCCGGTGGCGGCCGGTTCCGAGGCCTACCTTTCCTGGCTCACACAGGCCGTCACCGCATGACAGGTCCACATCATCATCGTCCTCGCCGAGGCTTGCCCGGTCGCTGGCAGTGCGCCGCGGCGGCATGGCTCGCGCTGTGCTCCATTGGCTTGAGCCGGGCCGCCTCCCCCCCGACGCTCTCCCCGGGGATTCTCGCGGCATTGGGCGCGGGCGCAGTAGGCGGACACAAATTTCCCCCGCCGGACAAGGTCTTCCATTTCAGCGCGCATGCGGAAAGTCGCCACCATATCGGGCTCGATTGGCGCATCCGGACCGGGTACTACCTGTACCGCAACCGTATCCATGTGAGCGCCCCGGCTGGCACGAAGCTCGGCCCCCTTCAGCTGCCCCCCGGGCTGATCAAGGTGGATCCCTACTTCGGCCGGGAGCAGATCTACCGTCACCGGATGCGTGCGCGAGTGGCGGTGATCTCCCTCCCGTCCGCCGGTACCGGCCAGGTGACGCTGAGGGTCACCTATCAGGGCTGCGCCGATGCCGGCCTGTGCTATCCCCCCATCACGAAGACGGTCATGGTCGGCTTGCCGCCCGCCGCAGGCGGGGGCGGGACGGGAGCGGCTCATGCCGCCCCGGGCCGGGCGGCATCGGCCCCCGTCAGCGGGCCGGCCTCCGGCTATGGGAGCCTCAGCACTCCCCAGGGCCGCTTTGCCGGCCTTGCCCGCTCGGGAAGCTGGCTGGCCCTGCTCGGCTGGTTCTATCTGGCCGGACTGGCGCTCGCCTTCACTCCGTGCTGCCTGCCGATGCTGCCCATCGTTTCCGGCATCATCGTCGGCCACGGCAAGCAGGTGACGACCGGGCGCGCCTTTGTGCTGTCGCTGACCTACGTGCTCGGCATGGCCGCGACTTACACGCTGGCCGGGGCAGTGGCGGCGGCGGCGGGGGCGGAGGTGCAAGCCTTCTTCCAGCGTCCGTGGATCCTTGTCTCGTTCGCGGGGGTGCTCGCAGCAATGGGGCTGGCGATGATCGGCCTGTTCAACGTGCAGATGCCCGCCACGCTCCAGACCCGACTGGCGGCCCTCAGCGGCCGCCAGTCGGCCGGTACACTCGGCGGGGTGGCCCTCATGGGTGCCCTGTCGGCGCTCATCGTGACCAGCTGTGTCGCCCCGGCGCTGGTCGGGGCGCTGGCGGTCATCGGCCGCACGGGCGAGGTGACACGGGGGGCCACGGCGCTGTTCGCGCTGAGCATCGGCATGGGAACGCCGCTGCTCGCCGTGGGCGCCTCGGCGGGTCGGCTGCTGCCGAAAGCCGGTCCCTGGATGGACACCGTCAAAAGGCTCTTTGGCGCGATGATGCTCGCAGTGGCGGTTTGGATGCTTTCCCGCCTGCTGCCCGCCCGGATCACTCTGGCGCTATGGGCCGTGCCTGCGCTGGCCGCCGCCTGGGCGCTCCTCTCGGATGCCCGGCAGACGCCCTCTTCGGGACGCTGGACGCTGCGGCTCGGCGCTGCCCTCGCCGGTGTGTATGCGCTGGCCGTGATGACCGGCGCGGCCCTGGGAGGCACCAACCCGCTCGAGCCCTTCCCCGCTCTGGCGCGGCCCTCCCCGGTCTTGCATTTCACGGCCATACACTCGGTGGCCGACCTCGATCAGGATGTGGCCCGGGCGCAGCGGCTGCACCGTACCGTGATGGTCGATTTCTACGCGAGCTGGTGCACCTCCTGCAAGGAGATGCAGGCAACCACCTTTGCCGACCCGATGGTGCGCCAAGCGCTTTCCCGCACGGTGCTGCTGCGCGCCGATGTCACGGCAAACAATGCCGACGACCGCGCACTGCTCAAGCATTTCGGGATTTTCGGTCCGCCGACAGTCGCCTTCTACAACGATGAGGGCCGGGAGCTGCAGCGCTTCCAGGTCGTGGGGTACCTGGACGCCGGCGAGTTCCTGCGGCAGCTGCATGCGGCATTCGGGTCGCTGCCGGCATCATGAGCGCCGCTGCGCGGCAGGGCTGGCCCCGCATCCTGGTGGCCGTGGCAGCCGTGGCGGCGGCGGGCGCCGGCGGCTATTGGGCGCGGGGTATTCTCGCCCGAGGCTCGTCGTTGGTCACACGGCATGCCCCGGCGGCCGTGACAGCGGCCGCTCCGGCTCGGCGGGTGCGCCGGACCGTCCCCGATACCCTGCCCGACATTGCCTTCCGTGATCGCCGCGGCAGACTGCGCCGGTTCTCCGACTGGAAAGGCCGGCCGCTCCTGGTGAATTTCTGGGCGCCTTGGTGCGGACCCTGCCGCGAGGAAATCCCTCTGCTCGAGCGCCTGAGCCGCGCACCCGCCGATCACCTGCAGGTGATCGGCGTGGCGGTCGATGGCCGGGCGCCCGTTCTGCGCTACGCCCGCCACGCCGGGATCCGCTATCCTCTGTTGATCGGCGAGCATCGGGGCCTTGAGACCATCCGGGCTCTCGGCATGCAGCCGGCCTTTCCGTTCTCGGTCTTTGTCGATGCACGCGGGCACATCGTTACCGTGAAAATCGGCATCCTGCGCAAGGCGGCGGCCCGGCTGATCCTGAAACGCATCGACGCGCTGGATCGCGGACGGATCGACCTCGCCATGGCGCGGGCGCAGATCTCCGCCGGCATTCAGGAGCTGGCGGTAGTCGGGGCCACGGGCCGTTAAGCTCCATTCGAAAGCATGTTCATGGCCTGATCCAGGCTATTCGAGACAAATTCCGCCCATGTTCCGTGAGATTGAGGTAAATTCCCCGGGCGCCATTTGGTGTGAGCCTCTCCAGACTTCGCATGTCCCGCCTGCTGCTGCTGAACGGCCCGAACCTGAACCTGCTCGGCAACCGCGAGCCGGGAATTTACGGGGCTGACACCCTGGAGTCCATCGAGCGCCGCTCGGCCGAGCGTGCGCAGGCAGCGGGCTGCGAGCTGGAATGCTTCCAGAGCAATGCCGAGCATGAGCTCATCGAGCGCATCCAGCGTGCGCCGGCCCAAGGTACCGGGTTTCTGATCTTCAATCCGGGGGCTTTCACCCATACCAGCATCGCGTTGCGCGATGCGGTGCTGGCCGTCCGGCTCCCGATGATCGAGGTGCATCTCTCCAATCCCCACGCGCGCGAGGCGTTCCGGCGCCGCTCGTATTTCAGCGATATCGCGGTGGGCGTGGTCTCGGGGCTCGGCGCCCTCGGCTATGAGCTAGCGGTCGAAGCGGCTTGCCGGCATCTCGCCCGCGGGGCGCGCGCCTAAAGTTCCCGGCCCATTCGTTTCAGACCCTCCCATGCCGTAAAGCGGGGTATTGCCACATGGATATTCGAAAGATCAAGAAACTGATCGAGTTGCTGGAGGAATCCGGCATCGCTGAAATCGAGATCAAGGAGGGGGAGGAGGCCGTGCGGATCAGCCGGATGCCCACCGGCGGGGCGGTCTTGCATGCCTTGCCGCAGATCTCCGCCATTCCGGCCGCGATCCCCGCCCAGCCGGCCCCGAGCGCACCGGCGGCGGAGGCCGCGCCCAACGCCCGGCAGAACGAGCACGTGGTCACCGCGCCGATGGTCGGCACGTTCTACGCCTCTCCCACGCCGGGCGCGAAGCCGTTCGTCGAGATCGGCGATGAGATCAAGATCGGTCAGGTACTGTGCATCATCGAGGCCATGAAGATGATGAACCAGATCGAAGCCGACCGGGCCGGCCGCATCACCTCGGTCATGGCGCGCAGCGGCGACCCGGTCGAGTTCGGCCAGCCGCTGTTCGTGATCGAATAGGCGCGGCCGCCCCATGCTCGAGAAGGTCCTCATCGCCAACCGCGGCGAAATCGCCCTGCGCATCCTGCGCGCCTGCCGTGAGCTCGGCATCAAGACCGTCGCGGTGCATTCCACCGCGGATTACAGCCTCAAGCACGTGCTGCTCGCCGATGAGTCCGTGTGCATCGGCCCCCCGCCGTCCATGGCGAGCTATCTCAACATGCCGGCGATCATCAGCGCCGCGGAGGTCACGGACTCGGTGGCGATCCATCCCGGCTACGGCTTTCTCTCCGAAAGTGCCGACTTCGCCGAACGGGTGGAAAACAGCGGCTTCGTGTTCGTCGGTCCCAAGGCGGAGACCATCCGCACGATGGGCGACAAGGTTTCCGCGATCCGGGTGATGAAGGGGCACGGCGTACCGTGCGTGCCGGGCTCCGACGGTCCCCTCGGCGAGGACCCGGACGAGAACCTGCGCATCGCCCGCGACCTCGGCTATCCGGTGATCATCAAGGCCTCCGGGGGCGGTGGCGGCCGCGGAATGCGCGCGGTGCACAGTGACGCCTCGCTCCTCAACTCCATCGGCGTCACCCGCAGCGAAGCCCGCGCCGCCTTCGGCAACGATCAGGTCTACATGGAGAAGTTTCTCGACAGGCCGCGGCACATCGAGTTCCAGGTGCTTGCCGACAATCACGGCAACGTGATCCACCTCGGCGAGCGCGACTGCTCCATGCAGCGCCGCCACCAGAAGGTCCTCGAGGAGGCCCCCGCGCCGGGCATCAGCGCCCGCCAGCGCAGAATCATGGGCGAGCGCTGCGTCGAGGCGTGCCTCGCGGTCGGCTACCGCAGCGCCGGCACGCTCGAGTTCCTCTACCAGGACGGCGAGTTCTATTTCATCGAGATGAACACGCGCATCCAGGTCGAGCACCCGGTCACCGAGCTCATCACCGGCATCGACCTGGTGAAAGCGCAGTTGCTGATCGCCGCCGGCGAGCGGTTGCCATACGTACAGAGCGACGTACAGATTCGCGGTCATGCCATCGAGTGCCGCATCAACGCCGAGGATCCGAAGACCTTCATGCCCTCCCCCGGCCCGATTCGTCTCTGGCACGCCCCTGGGGGGCCCGGCGTGCGTGTCGACAGCCATGTATATTCGGGCTACAACGTCCCGCCGCACTACGACTCTCTGCTGGCCAAGCTCATCACCCTCGGCGACACGCGAGAGACTGCGATCGCCCGGATGAAGAACGCGCTGGCGGAGATGGTGATCGAGGGCATCAAGACCAACGTGCCGCTGCACCAGGAGATCTGCAATCATGGTGCGTTCCAGAAAGGCGGCACCGACATCCACTACCTGGAGAGGCGCCTCGGGCTGAAGTGACCCAGTTCCTGGAAATCAGCTTCGAATTAGGCGCCCTGGCGCCCGAGAGCGCCGAGCAGGCCTGTCTGGAGTGCGGTGCGAGCGCCATCACCTTCGCGGACGCGCGCGATGAGCCGGTGCTCGAGCCGGCACCGGGTGAAGTGCGCCTGTGGCCCTCGACACGGCTCAAGGCGCTGTTCGCGCCCGGCACCGAGCCCGCAGCCACCCTGGAATCGCTCAGCCGCTCGCTCGGCGTCCCGGTGGGGCAATTGCAGGCCCACGTGCTCGAGGATCGCGCCTGGGAGCGGGAATGGCTGCGCGATTTCCACGCCATGCGCTTCGGCAAGCGTCTGTGGATCTGCCCGCATCATGAGCGGGTCGACGCCTCCGATGCCGTCATCATCCACATGGACCCGGGGCTGGCCTTCGGCACCGGCACCCATCCCACGACGGCGCTGTGCCTGGAGTGGCTCGACGCGCATCCGCCCGAAGGCGAGGTCATCGACTACGGCTGCGGCTCCGGGGTGCTGGCGCTCGCGGCCGCGAAGCTCGGCGCCCGCGCCGTCCACTGCTACGACATCGATGACCAAGCCCTGCTCGCCACCCGGGAGAACACACTGGCCAATGGGCTCGGGGAGCAGATCCGTCTGTGCGAGTCCTCCGAGGCATTGCCCCGGGCCGACCTTCTGCTCGCCAACATCCTGTCCGCGCCCCTGGTGGCCCTGGCGCCGCGCCTGGCAACCCTTGTCCGGGCGAACGGGGCTCTGGTGCTCTCGGGCCTGATGGAGCACCAGGCGAGCGAGGTGGCGCGCGCCTATGAGAGCTGGTTCGACATGGCGCCCTTCGGATCGCGCGAGGGCTGGACGGCGCTGAGCGGCCGGCGACACGACCGGTCGGCGCCCTAGAGGAAGCCTGTGTTTACGGTCTGCCCCAAGTGCGGCCTGACCCTGACGATCACCGTGCGGGATTTGCGTGCGGCGCAGGGGCATGTGCGCTGCGGGCGCTGTCAGAACGTGTTCAATGCGTTGGATTCGCTTTCGGAAGAGCATCCACACGCGCCGGCTCCGGAGCCGCGCGCCGAGCAGCCTGCCTCGGCCCCGCCGTCACTTGCCCTTGACGTCGCGCCTTCCTCCGAGACGCCCTCGGCCGCAGAGATTTCCGTGGAGTTCGAGCCTCAGGAGCCGGCCGGGCCGCTGCCTGAAGCGAAGCAACCGGAGCGGGCGGAGCCGGTGCCCCCGGACCCGGACAGGCCCTTGCCCGAGGCATTGCGCCCGGACCCGGACGATCTCCTGCCCGAGGCGCTACGCCCGGAGCCGGCCGTGGCGCAGGAGCCGCAGCCGGAAGCCGCTTTCGAGCTCGAGCCTGAGCAGACGCGCACCTCAGCCTTCTGGACCGTGGGAACGGTGCTGCTCGCCCTGGTGCTGGCGCTGCAGATCGTCAATCAACAGCGGAGCGCACTCGCAACCCTCCCGTCCATCGGCGGGGCGCTGCGCAGGGCATATCGCGCGCTCGGCATCGAGCTCGCCCCCGCATGGGATGTGCATGCCTACGAGGCTCGCCAGCTCGGCGCCACGGTCACCGGCACCCATCCCCCCAAGATCACGGTGCGGGCCAGCATCGCGAACCTCGCACGGCGCCCGCAGCCCCTGCCGCTGCTCAGGGTGACGTTGCAGGACCGATTCGGCCGCGCCATTGCCGCCCGCGACGTCCCGCCTCGCGACTACATGCCGTCGGTTCCCTCCCCGCCGATGCTCGCGGCGGGCGCCAGAGTCGACGCAAAGGTGACCTTCGTCAGTCCGGGCCGGCGCGCGGTGGGGTTCGTCATCGACGCCTGTCTGCGTGAGCGGCATACGGTCGTCTGCGCCCATGGACCGTAACCCGGGCAGGAAGCCCTTGCCGAGGATCGGGCCTTACACCTTGCCCGGATGGGCGGTGCTCGCGCCGATGGCCGGCATCACCGATCGCCCCTTCCGCATCCTCTGCCGCAGGCTCGGCGCGGCGCTGGCCGCCTCGGAGATGTTGACTTCGGATGCGCGCCTGTGGGGAACGCCCAAATCCCGCCTGCGGCTGGATCATGCCGGTGAGCCCGAGCCCCGCGTGGTTCAGCTCGCGGGCGCCGAGCCCGTGGGGCTCGCCGAGGCCGCGCGGCTCGCAGTGGACCGCGGGGCGCAGATCATCGACATCAATATGGGCTGCCCGGCCAAGAAAGTCTGCGGGAAGCTCTGCGGCTCGGCGCTGCTGACGGATGAGGCGCTGGTCGGCCGCATACTCGATGCGGTCGTGCGCGCCGTGAACGTGCCTGTAACACTCAAGATCCGCACTGGATGGGATCGCGAGCATCGCAACGGCCTCGAGATCGCGCGGCGCGCGGAACAGTGCGGCATCCAGGCGCTCGCTGTGCACGGGCGCACGCGCGCGGATTTCTACCAGGGCGAGGCCGAATACGAGACGATCCGCTGGATCAAGTCCAGCGTGCGCATCCCGGTGTTCGCGAACGGTGACATCCGTGGCGCGCATGATGCGCGCAAGGTGCTTGATTTCACTGACGCTGACGCAGCCATGATCGGGCGTGCGAGCTTCGGCGAGCCATGGATTTTTCGATCTGTCAATTCTTTCCTCGAAAGCGGCGAAAATCCGCACCCGCTCTTGCGCTCCGAGGTGCGTGATATCATCCTTGCTCACCTCGATTCCCTGTACGGCTTCTACGGTGAGGAAAGCGGTGTGCGCATCGCCCGCAAGCACTTAGGCTGGTATTGCGAGCGATGTTTCACCGATCCCGCGCCGGCCCGTCAGGATCTGATGGCGGCGGCGAACGCGCGCGAGCAGCTCGCGCGGGCAATCCTGCATTTCGATGCTTGGGCTGGGGGAGCCGCACATGCGGCCTGACGTATCGAAACCTTCCGAGAACCTCACATGGCAGCAAGAAAAAAAAGCTCCGGGCAACGGCTCGTCGCCAGCGTCAGAATCAACGGGCATGAGCTGCCGCTGCGCAGCCACGCCGAGCGGGCATTGAGCGATTACTTCACCCACCTCGACGGCTCTCATCCGGCGGACCTCTACAACCTGGTGCTGCGCGAAGTCGAGGAGCCGCTGTTCCGCGTCGTGCTCGACTACGCCGAAGGCAACCAGAGCCGCGCCGCCGTCATCCTCGGCATCAACCGCGGCACGCTGCGCAAGAAGCTCAGACAATTCGGCCTTGCCGGTTGACATAAGTTGATGACTGACACGCTCCGGCCCGTGCGGCGGGCACTGCTTTCGGTTTCCGACAAGACCGGCCTTACGGAGCTCGCACAGGCGCTCGCCCGGCACGGCGTGGAGATTCTCTCCACCGGCGGCACCGCCCGGCTGCTCGTGAGCAAGGGCCTGACGGTGCGCGAGGTGTCGCACTACACGGGCTTCCCGGAAATCATGGATGGGCGCGTCAAGACGCTGCACCCGAAGATTCACGGCGGCCTGCTCGGCCGACGCGGCCTCGACGATGCGGTCATGGCGCTGCACGACATCCCGCCCATCGATCTTCTCGTGGTCAATCTGTATCCGTTCGCGGCGACGGTGGCGCGGCCCAACTGCCGCTACCAGGAGGCCATCGAGAACATCGATATCGGGGGCCCCGCCATGCTGCGCGCGGCCGCCAAGAACCACGAGTCAGTCGCCGTGGCGGTCGATCCGGGCGATTACGGCGCGTTGATCACGGAGCTCGATGCCCATCAGGGCGCAACCACGGCCGCTACGCGCGCCCGGCTCGCAGCCAAGGTTTTCGCCCATACGGCCGGCTACGACGCCATGGTCGCCGGTTTCCTTGCCGCCCATCACTCCCTGCGCGAGGAACCCGTGCGGAACGAGCGCTTTCCTGCGACGCTCGCGCTTTACTTCGAGCGCGCGCAGGTGCTGCGCTACGGGGAGAACCCGCACCAGCAGGCCGCGCTGTATCGGGACGGGCGCGCCCGCGATGGGCTCGCCCGGGCGAGGATGCTGCAGGGCAAGGATCTCTCATTCAACAACCTTGCCGATGCGGACACCGCGCTCGAGTGCGTGCGGCAGTTCGAGCAGCCCGCCTGTGTGATCGTCAAGCACGCCAACCCCTGCGGCGTCGCCGTGGCGGACTCGCTCCTCAACGCCTACGAGCGTGCCCACCGGACCGACCCCACTTCGGCCTTCGGCGGCATCATCGCGCTCAACCGGCCGCTCGATGCCGCCGCGGCCCGCGCCATTGTCGGACGGCAGTTCGTGGAAGTCATCGCGGCGCCCGCGATCGAGGCGGACGCGGCGGAGGTGCTCTCGGGCAAGGCGAGCATCCGCGTGCTCGAGCTCGGCACGCTCGACCCGCCGCCTTCCGAGAGCCTGGAATACCGCAGCATCTCCGGCGGATTGCTGGTGCAGACGCACGACAGCGGCCGCGTGGCCTCGAGCGATCTGAAGGTGGTCACCCGCCGCCACCCGACACCGCAGCAACTTGCAGACCTGCTGTTCGCCTGGCGGGTCGCGAAGTTCGTCAAATCCAATGCCATCGTCTACGCCCACGACGGCGCCACGATCGGCATCGGCGCCGGCCAGATGAGCCGTGTGTACTCGAGCCGGATCGCCGCCATGAAGGCCGCCGACGAGAAGCTCGGCGTCGAGGGCGCGGTGATGGCCTCGGATGCATTCTTCCCGTTCCGGGACGGGCTGGATGTGGCGGCGCAGTACGGCATCGAGGCGGTGATACAACCGGGCGGCTCGCGCAACGACGCCGAGGTGATCGCCGCTGCCGATGAGCACGGGATGGCGATGGTGTTCACGGGCATGCGCCATTTCCGGCATTGAGGGGCCTTGGATGAAGCTCCTGATCATCGGCTCCGGAGGGCGTGAGCATGCGCTCGCGTGGAAATGCGCCGCGTGCGCGCGCGTCACGGAAGTGCTGGTCGCGCCCGGGAATGCCGGCACGGCCCTGGAGCCCAAGTGCCGCAACGTGGAAGTGGCCGCCGAGGACATCAGCGCGCTGGTGAGCCTGGCGAAGCGCGAGAGCATCTCGCTGGCGATCGTCGGACCGGAGGCGCCGCTGGTCGCGGGAGTGGTCGATGCATTCAGGGCCGCGGGCCTCGCCTGCTTCGGGCCCACGAGGCTCGCCGCACGCCTCGAAGGCTCCAAGGCATTCACCAAGGACTTCCTGCGCCGGCACGGCATACCGACGGCGCGCTCGCGGACATTCACCCGCTCCAGCTACGACCCGGCGTGGCTCGACGCGCAACCCCTGCCCCTGGTCATCAAAGCCAGCGGCCTCGCGGCGGGCAAGGGCGTGATCATCGCCGAATCTCACGCCGAGGCCTGGGATGCGGCCGCCGCCATGTTCGAGGGCCGCTTCGGCTCCGCCGGCGAGGAGGTCGTGGTGGAGGAGTTCCTCCAGGGCGAGGAAGTCAGCTTCATCGTCATGGCCGATGGCCGCCACGTGCTGCCGCTCGCCACCTCCCAGGACCACAAGCGCCGCGACGACGGCGATCGAGGACCCAACACCGGGGGGATGGGAGCCTATTCGCCCGCTCCGCTGGTCACCCCTGAGCTGCACGACCGCATCATGCGCGAGGTGATCGAGCCGACGATTCTCGGCCTCGCCGCCGATGGGACGCCGTACACGGGCTTCCTCTACGCCGGCCTCATGGTCGCAGCGGATGGCACGCCCAAGGTGCTGGAATTCAACTGCCGGTTGGGTGACCCGGAAACCCAGCCGGTGCTGAGCCGGCTCAAAACGGACCTGACGCAGCTGTGCGAGGCTGCGCTTGCCGGGCGGCTCGATACGGCGAGCGCCGAGTGGGACCCAAGGGCGGCCCTCGGGGTGGTGCTGGCGGCCGGAGGCTACCCCGATTCGGGCAGCCGGGGCGAGCGGATCGAGGGACTCGCTCGGGCGGCGGACCTCGCGCGCGACGGCTCGGGCAAAGTGTTCCACGCCGGCACGACGCTCTCCGGGTCCGATGTGCTCACCCACGGCGGGCGGGTGCTGTGCGCGGTGGGACTCGGTGACTCGGTGGCCGATGCGCAGCGGGCAGCCTATCGGCTCGCCGGCGCAATCCATTGGCCGGGCATGCGCTACCGCCGGGATATCGGCTACCGGGCGATCGCGAGGGAGCAACGTCATCGCACACCGGCTGCAGGACCCACATCACTCGCTGCGCGATCGCCGAAGACCTAGCGCCTGCGTAGACCGCCCGCAGGATCTGCCGGCTGCAGGACCGGCTCGGCCGACACTCGATCTGTTCGGTGATTTCCTCCTTTTTTCTTCCCGCGCGGCGGCAGAACTCGGGTGCATCGACACCTCCGTTCCAATTCCCTCTCACGCATCTTCCCTTCCCTGGGCCGGAACCGCATGCGGCTCATGCCTCTTTTGGTCTGCCTCCTGCGGAACTTCAGGGAGCGCTCAGTCTCTATCATTCTTCCCGCCACTGTCCCAACGTTGTGGGGTGACGGCGGCGTAAGACATTTAGCATGAAGGGAATTCTGGCTCTATTGAGAATTCAGCGAGCCAGGATCGCCTGAACAAGGGCGCGGCCGATGACGCCCCGGCCCACAATGACCCCCAATCGAACTAACCGTCATCTTGGCTGTTCCCGCACCGTAATCCGCAAAGCAACCGCACTCAGCGTCTGGAATATACGAGCAGCACTACCGCACCCTCCAACGATCCCGCCTCATGCGCTGCTCCCGGCTCCCGACAGCAATAATCACCGGGACCCAGTGTCCCGTCCTGATCATACAGAGTGCCTTCGAGCACGTAGATCTGCTCCATCTCACCCGGATGAGCGTGCATCGGCGCGTAGGCTCCCGGATCAACCTTCATCAAGAGCGTCTTCTCTCCACTTTCGGCATCTTCGAACAGGAGCTTCATCCAAAATCCATCGAACCCGGTCGGATGCCAGGTCGCCGACGACGACGCATATCGGACCGACCCCGCGATGGGCCCCACGATACCCGACCGATCCATCTCTCCGATCGTCCAGGCGCGAGTGTTCAAAGTCTTTCCCATGGCTGCCCTACCCTGCATATTTTCTCATGTATTACCGCGCCGGACTCGTGAGCGCAAGAGACACCTCACGCGACACCTAGGCGTCGGCGATGCTGCCCCCCCCTCACACGCACCCAGTACAGGAAGATTTACCGAATGATCCGCCGTTACCCCCTGCCGATTCCATCCAAAATCCTATGAACCCGCTGCACGGGCCTAGCTGACGAAGTACGCAGCCGGTATTGCGGACGGCCTTGCATTCACCGTGAGCGCCGAAGGTGCGCTTTTCGCAGACGCCCCGTGAGCTGTTCGCCGACCGCAGGCGGACGTACTCGCTCCCGCAGGACCTTTATCCCGACCCTGACATGCATATGAGTTTGACATGCAGGTTATCTTTCACCGGCATTGGCTCCAGACCAGCCTGGAAGCCGATATTCCGAAGCCGGGAGGTAACTGCTCACCGCCAAATGCTCTCGCCCGCCTTCGAGAGGACGGGTTCGGCGACGGGCGCGCACTGGAGAAGTTCCAGCACGACTATCCGGTGCTGCGGGTGCCGGGGTGCACGCGCCGGTTCCGGGGGGACTTCGACTATCGGGGACGGGATCTCATCTACTGCGATCCGCCGTACCTGCCCTCGATGCGCACCTCGGAGCGCCGATGTCGGTTCGAGTACCAAGAGCGCGATCACATCGAGCTGCTTCAGCTGCTGAAGCGCTCGCCCTGCCAGGTCACTCTCTCCGGCTACCCGTCCGCCGTGTAGGATCAGCAGCTTGCCGACTGGCGCCGCCTAGAGCTGCAGGCGATGAACCGGGGCGGGCGCCTACGCTCATCTTCTCGACACGCACTTGACTGCCGTTGTGGCGCCTTTTCCTCGGTCGCTCACCACCACGCCTTTTGGACGCAGCAGCACCGGGGCGGTTTGTGGTCTGCGGCTGCCCGCGCGGCCACGGAGGGCAGAAACCCGCTCCCGAGAGCGCTTCCATTTTCAGTGCGGACGAACGGAAAATCCAAAGAAAACCCCCAGACTTTAATTTGCATCGCCACCCGGAGCCTTCCCGACGGGCCCGCAGGAGACCACCGCGACGGGAACGTGGGTCGTGTACGGAGATGCGGTCGAAGAGGTTGACTATGAGAGGTATCGACTGATCGAGGTCCGGACCGCGATCAATGAGCAGCATCGCGCACTCGTCGAGAACAATCACCGCGGCGTGCTCTCGATCGCCTATAAGCCTGGACCGCATTCGCAGATCACCGAGCAGATGACGATGAGATTCGATGAATGGTATTGCTCAGCCGCCGAAACGTTCATGAAATTCGCCCGCTAGGCCACCTCGCTGGCCGGACTTCTCTTGCGTACATCGATCGGTCGCATGCCGAAGTGGCTCCGGAAAGCCGTCGCAAATGAGGTCGGATGAGCATATCCTACAGCTTCTGCCGCCTGCTCGACCGACCAGCCTCGGTCACGCATCATCATGAGCGCGTGTTGCATGCGGCAGCGCACGCCAAAGTCGAAGATGGTTTCACCGTAGAGCGCTTTGAACCCTTGGGTCAGCGCCGTCTTCGACATGCCGACCGTGCGCACCAATTCCGCGATCGTGGGTGCGGGCGCAAGCTGTCGTACGAGGATCGCCCGCGCCATCTCCAGACGCTTGACCTCTCGATCGGTACAACCCCTTGGAGCCCCTTCGGACAACGAGGTGAGGCTTGCCACCGCGTGACAGAGCAGCTCGGTCGATAAAGCTTCGACATGAGCGAGCCCAAGCGCCCCCGTATACCGACTGTTGATCATTCTTTCCGCAACCTCAAAAGCCTGCGCCGAGAGCGGATAGCGTCCGAAGTTTATCTTTTCTCCATTGTTCCACAGGAACTGCTTGATAGACTCGGGCACCGCGACGCGCGAGCCGAAGAAGTGATCGGCCAGATACTCCGGATGCATGCTGAGGATCACGAAGCGCTCGTAGGCGCTGGGGGCCGTCCATTCGCTGGTGTCTACACCGGCGGGCTGCGACCATACGAGCAGCGACGGTCTGTTCCAACGAAGTGGCTTGGTACCGCTCACTGCGAGTGACATGTCACCGGAGATCTTGAAGCTGAAACTGATCAGCCCCTCCCCGGGCAACAATTCCAGTCGCGATTCATGGTATGCCAGATTGGCGACGACAACGTAAATTTCCCGGCGAATGCGGATGAAATCCCAGTAGCCTTTGCCCTCATGCGGCTCGAGAGCAACCCTGACGCCCATCAAGCCTCGAACCGGATTGACCGAGATGCGCTCCACATGGGGCGTTCGTTCCAGGCTCTCGAACGCATCCTGCAAGGTATGGCCGCGACCAGCCAGAATTGCCCTGAACAGCCCTTGCTCGCTGGCCGGACCCCCGCAGGGTTCCTCGAGCTGACTACTCGAATGCCGAGGCCAATGCTCGCGGGATGCGCTCCCCAGGAATTCAGGAAGTGCGACTGTATCGTGATGGGACGATGAGATTTTCAGCGACATGATTGACCCCCAGCTGGCTCTGGCAGTCGCCGGCCGCTTTCTTTACAACTCCTTGACCAACCGCAACGCGTCGTAAATCGCGGCATGGGTGTTGCGGGCTGCGACCGCATCGCCGATTCGAAACAACCGGAAATGCGATTGATGGTTCACCGTTACGGTCTGTGGCCTTCCAGAAAGGAGAGCGCCGTAGTCGACTGCTCCCCCATTTCTGGACAATGGCTTGAGGGCGAGATAGAGCTCGTCCAGTGGAATGGTCCCGTGGTTCACGACGACTTGGTCGACGACCCGCTCCTGCTTCGGGCCGCCGTAGTCGCTGCCGATGATCGCGCGTAACGCATTGCCGAGGCGCTCCACTTTCTGCAGTCGATACGTCACCGTAAACGTGACATTCTCTCTCTGAAGGGTGCGCATGTACGGCACGAGGTTCATCGCCATGACCTCTGGCGCAAAACTCCGGTCAGGCGTCATGATTTCCAGGCGCGCATCACTTTGCGCTATGAATTCGGCGGCCTGCAAAGCGCAGTGGTCTCCGGCATCGTCGAAGAGCAACACGCGTGCCCCAGGCTTCATTCCACCGGAAAGAATATCCCAGGTCGATGCAACGTGTTCGTTCCCCGACTCAAGGACCTCCGTATGCGGCAGGCCTCCAGTGGCGATGATGACCACGTCCGGTCTCTCCGCGAGCACATCCTCGGCCTCAGCCAACGTATCGAACCGGAAGGTCACCCCGTGGGCGGCGCATTGAGCCATCCGCCAGTCGATGATTCCGAGCATTTCCCGACGCCGAGGGCTCTGCGCCGTGAGCCGAATCTGGCCACCCGGTTTGCTGTTCGCCTCGAACACCACGACCGTATGGCCTCGCTCGGACGCCACCCGCGCTGCTTCCAGACCGCCAGGGCCCGCACCGACCACAACGACCTTGCGCTTCACCTCGGCGGGCTGAACTTCATGCGGCATCTGAAGCTCGCGGCCGCTTGCGGCATTGTGAATGCAATAGGCGGCGCCGCCCTGGTAAATGCGGTCCAGGCAATAATTCGCGCCCACGCAGGGACGTATCTCCTCTTCCCGGCGCTCAAGGATCTTGCGCACGATGTGGGGATCCGCGATGTGCGCCCGGGTGAGGCCAACCATATCGAGTTTGCCCGATGCGATGGCGTGGCGCGCGGTCGCAACATCTTGGATTCTCCCCGCATGAAAGGTGGGAAACCGGGTGGCGGCTCGAATCTCCCCGGCAAACTCAAGATGGGGCGCGCTCCCCATCCCCTGAACTGGAATGACGTCCGTCAGACCGGCATCCGTGTCGATGTGCCCGCGCACGACGTTCAGAAAATCCACCAGACCGCTGTCTTTGAGCTTTCTGGAGATTTCCAGCCCCTCTTCGCGCGATAGTCCTCCTTCAAGGACCTCATCCGCGGTGTAACGAACGCCCAAGATGAAGTGTGGGCCTACCCGCTTGCGGATATCCGCGAGAACCTCCAAGGTGAAGCGCAAGCGGTTGTCCAGCGATCCACCGTACAGGCTGTCGAGATCGTTGGTGAGGGGCGACCAGAACTGATCCATCAAGTGGCCATAGGCCTGCAATTCCAAGCCATCAAAACCGGCGGCATGAACCCGCTCCGCCGCGTCGACGTAATCCTTGCGGATCCGCTCGATGTCCCAGTCCTCGATCCTCTTTGGAAAAGAACGATGCGACGCCTCCCGGCGGTGGGAGGGAGAAACCGCTGGCAGCCAATCTGCCTTGTCCCATCGCGTGCGCCGGCCGAGGTGGGTCAGCTGGATCATCACCGCCGTACCGTGCTCGTGCACCGCCTCCGCCAGCTCTTTGAGCCACGGCACAACCTCATCCTTGTACAGCAATAGGTTACTGAAGACCGGCGGGCTGTCCCGGGACACCGCCGCGGAGCCAGCGGTCATGGTCAACGCGAGTCCCGCACGCGCCCGCTCGACGTGATAGGCGCGATAGCGGGCCTTGGGCATGCCGTCCTCTGAATACGCCGGCTCATGCGATGTCGTCATAATCCGGTTACGCAGGAGCAGATGCTTCAGGCGAAAAGGCTGCAATAGCGGATCCGAGGACACGGAAGACCCCACCGAGTGATGATCGACTGTTTCGATCTTATTCGTACTGTACTTTAGTGTCAAGTATCTCGACTTCTCAGTACAGTCGCGCACCATGTCGCGCCGATCGTGCGGGTAAACGGTGATCCTGCTTTAGGTCCAGGCAAGCCGCCTTCCCGCTCGTCGCTCGTCTTGCAGGCATTGGCACCGGTGGCTCTCACCATCCGAGCCGTTACACAAATACAGCAATAGCGCGGCACGCAATTCAACGCACGCGTGAAATTTAGTCATATTGACAGATGGAAACCAGCATCGATAATTTTATTGGCGATCCTTGTCCGGTCAAAAGGCTTCCCGCCCAACATCGGATGAGTATCTCCTGGACAGTGAACATGCCTCAGGGGTATCAAAAGCACGCCGGGCAGCAAGAATGACAGACGAGAGCGACTCCAATCTGCGCGACATGACCGATCAGGAGCCGACCGAGCAGGTTTACGGCGATCTCTACAACGGCCCGAAGAACGAGGTCGTGAAAGCGCCCCCATATTCTCCTCGAACGCGGTTGGGGCGCCGAGAAAGCGCTGAACGATGCGCTGGCGGAAGGCATGGGCATCGTCGGCATCGATTCCGTGGCGGAATCCTGTGCTTTCCCAAGGTGCTGCTCGCGGCGAACGCCGTGAAGACCGGGATGGAGATCCTGCTCCCGCTCTTGGCCGAGACCCTGGCTGAGCCCATCGGCAATGTCGTGATCGGCACCGCCGAGGGCGACATTCACGACATCGGCAAGAACCTCGCGCCGATGATGCTCGAAGACGCCGCATTGCCGGCCTGATCCACATCGTCGGGCAACAAGATGCATTTCCCGCGCACAGATTCCGCCCCCCTCAGCCACTTCGGCTTTCTCACGCTGCGACATTTTTCCATGATCGCGTTGACTAACGCGCTCGAGCCGCTGCGCATGGCCAATCGCCTCGCCGGATGTGAGTTGTATCGCTGGTCGGTGTATTCCGCAGACGGCGAGCCGGTCGCCGCCAGCAGTGGCCTGACGCTTACCCCAACTCGCAAGATTGACGAGTCAGCGCTGCCGGACATACTGTTCGTTTGCGGCGGGGCCGATGTACCGACTGCCGTGGATAGCGGGCTGGTGCACCTATTGTGCCGCTTGGCGCAGAGACGCATTGTCCTCGGCGCGCTATGTACCGGCGCATACGCGCTCGCCAAAGCGGGGCTCCTCGACGGCTACCGGTGCGCAATCCATTGGGAAAACCTTTGGGGATCGCGCGAGCTCTTTCCGCAGATCGTGTTCACGCCAAACTTGTTCGTCACCGACCGCAACCGCTATACCTGTACCGGCGGTATTGCGCCTCTCGACTTCATGATGCACCTGATCACCCCGCGCATCGGCCGGACGCTTGCGGCCGGCATCTCCGAGGCTTTCATTGTGGAGCGCATCCGCGACAGCAAAGATCGCCAGCACATCCCTCTTGCGGCCCGCCTCAACAGCACCTATCCATCGATTGCACTCGCAGCCCAGCTCATGGAAGCCAATATCGAGGAGCCGTTGTCTATCGAGGAACTCGCACAGCTCTGTCAAACGTCCCAGCGCCAGCTGCAGCGCCTGTTTCGCCGCAACCTAGGTCTCACGCCAGAGCAGCACTACGTCACGGTGCGCCTGGGCCGCGCCCGAAGCCTCTTACAGCAGACGACCATGTCAGTCATGGACATTGCAGTGGCCTGCGGCTTTCGCTCCCCCTGCCACTTCAGCCGCTCTTACCGCGCTCTTTTCGGACATGCTCCCAGCCGGGAGCGACGCCCACCCCGAACCATGCTCACGCATACGCCAGCGACGCTTCCGCAGGCCGGTAGCATAAATCCCTGAGAATTCAAAGGAGCTTATCGCCCGGCCGCGCCACGCGATTGCCGATCCGATGCTCGACGCAAAAAAAAAGCCTGCGGCTGCCTTCAGCCGTCAGCGTGGCACTCCGACCGTCATCGCTCATCTACACAATATCATCCGGCATGCTTGCCTTCCTGCGCTGGATATATTCCCGCAGTTCCTCGTCCTTGGCGGGGTCCAACGGCGGTGCCTCGTAGCTCTCGAGCATCGCCTTCCACCGCTTGTTCGCACGGGTCAGCTGATCATGGGACCCATCGGCGCTCCACTGCTCGAAGGAGTTGTTGTCGGCGAGCTCGAAGTCGTAGAACGCGGTCTCGTAATTGGCAAGCGTGTGCTGGGATCCGAGAAAGTGTTTTCCCGGCCCGACCTCTCGGAAGGCCGACAGCCCGAACGCGTTCTCATCGAGATTCATTCCCCGGGCAAGGACATGCAAGGCGCCGCACTGATCCACGTCCATGACAAACTTTTCATAGGACATAGTGAGCGCCCCTTCGAGCCAGCCAGCCGAATGCAGTATGAAATTCGCTCCCGCAAGGAATGCCGGCCACATCGAATTAGCGCTCTCGTAGGCCGCTTGGGCGTCCGGAACCTTGGAGGCGCACAGATTCCCCCCACAGCGCAATGGAACACCGAGTCTGCGGGCGAGCTGACCGATAGCGAAGTAGGCCAGGGCCGGCTCCGGGGTACCGAAGGTGGGCGCGCCACTGCGCAACGACATGGAGGAGAGGAAATTACCCAGAATTGCCGGGGATCCGGGTCGCTCGAGCTGGCCAAGGGCTACGCAGAACATGGCTTCGGCAAAACACTGCGCCAGGCCGCCTGCCGTGGTGACCGGGCCCATTGCTCCACCCAGGATGAACGGCACGCACACCGGCGCCTGGTTGGCGGCGGCGTAGGTGCGGATGACGCGGCTCGCCTCCCCATCAAGGACGAGGGGCGAGTTGACGTTGACATTGCCGAGAATGACGCAATTATTTGCGACGAATTCCTTCCCGAAAAGGATCCGGCACATATCGATCGAGTCCGCCGCCCGCGCCGCCGTCGTCACCGATCCCATGAACGCCTTGTCGGACCAGCGCATATGCGCGTAGACCATATCCATGTGCCGCTTGTTGACGGGCACATCGACAGGCTCGCATACCGTTCCGCCGGAGTGATGCAACCACGGCGAAAGATAGGCAAGCTTCACGAAATTGCGGAAATCCTCTATTGTGCCGTAGCGCCTGCCGGAATCGAGATCGGACACGAAAGGCGACCCGTAAGCGGGCACCAGCACGGTATTCTTGCCGCCGATCCGCACGCTATGCGCCGGGTTACGTGCATGCTGGACGAACTCGCTCGGAGCGGTTCTGCGAACAATTTCCCGAGCGAGGCCCGCTGGAACGTGGACTCGCCATTGATCCGTGATCGTCGCACCTGCTTGGCGCCAAAGCTGGATAGCATCGGCGTCTCCGCGGATCTCCAGACCGACCTCCTCGAGCAGCTGATCGGCAGCCCTTTCAACGGCCTCGAGCCCCTCCGGTGAAAGCAGTTCATACGGTGGAATTGCGCGCGTGATGTACGCCGGGGCTGCAGGACGGGCCGCGCGCTGCGCTTTGCGTGAATCCCGCGCGCTCGGCCGGGCGCGGCGCGCTGGCATGGTTTCATTGGTCATGACACTCGTTCCCGTCATGCGTCGAACTGACACCGATTCGGTGGACAGCGGGGATAATACCCCGCTGAGAACCGTCTGAAGCTTGGCTCCTGCACGCTATTGCTAGGAATCCAGCCACAGTGAAATCACTCTCGATTGCATCAAAGCTCGAGTGCGATCTTTCTGCCTTCGTAGAACGCGTAGGGCGCCTGACGCGGAGCAGCACAGTCTCCGATCTGATGAACTGGTCTGGGGAAAGACGCGAGGCCCAGCGCCAACCCGTTTGCAGGCGAATTCGTGACCGCCATGACCAATGCGTCCGCCTCCACGACACGGCGCTCGCCCGTAGTGTGATCCAGGACCGTCGCGCCCTGCCCGTGCCATTCGGCGATACTGGATTCCAGAATCCATTGTACGCCGAGTTTCCTCAGCGTCCCGCGCAACGGCACGTCCGCCGCGGTTCTCTGGAGTTCCTTTCCGACGAAAGGATCAGGGGTGACTATTGTGACCTGGTGACCGTCTTGCGCCAGCTTCCACGCCGTGCCACAGCCTCGCCATCCACCCCCCTCGTCCAATAGGAGGACCCGGGCCCCGAGCCTCGCCTGCCTGGCCATGACAGCTTCGACGGAGTGAACCCCACCCTTCTCAATTCCAGGCAGTCTATCAAGGTGCGGCAGAGCCTTCTGGAACCCCATGTCGGGAGATTCCGACCCGGTCGCCAGGATGACGATGTCGGCATCGAAGCCAGGCACTTCATCAGCCTCGACATAGGTATTGAACCGTATCTCGACGCCAAGTGCCTCGAGCTGTCGTTCATACCACCTCAGCAGGTCGAGGATCTGTCCGCGCCGCGGCTGCAGGCCGGCGAGCAGGAAATTGCCTCCCAGGCGATTAGATGCTTCCGCCAGCACCACTTTGTGCCCGCGCTCGGCAGCGACTCTCGCAGCCTCCAGCCCTGCCGGGCCACCACCGACCACCAAAATGCGCTTCGGCGCGTCGGTCTTCACGAAGCGATCTCCGTTCCACTCGAACTCCCGTCCCGCGGAGGGATTGATCAGGCAGCTGATCCAGTAGTCCCGGGAACGGCGTCCCCAGCACATCTGATTGCACGAGATGCAGCCGCGAACATCCTCCGGGCGGCCCTCACCGGCCTTCCTGGCCAGGTGAGGGTCGGCGATCTGGCCGCGCACGATCGATACAAGGTCCGCCGCTCCTTCGCTCAATACCGTCTCCGCATTCTCCGGAGTCCTGATATGGCTTTCGGCGATCACGACCGCGTTTCGCACGACACGCTTCAACGTGGAAGCCAGGTCGACCCCGAGCTTCTCCGGAAAGAGAAACGTCGGCATCAGTCTGTAGAAATCCAGATATCCTCCCGAACCACAAGTGACGTAGTCCACGAGCCCGAGATCATCGTGCAGTTTGATTATTTCCGCCATCTCCTGACGCTGCAACGTCACCGAATTCTCCGGGTCATCGCTCACCGCAAGGCCAACGATGAAATCCGGCCCGCAGACCTGACGTATCTGGCTGAGTATCTCTCGTGATATCCGTGTCCGGTTCTCGAGCGAGCCGCCCCATTGGTCTTCTCTCCGGTTTGTCCACGGCGTCCAGAACTGGTCCACCATGCCGAGATAGGCGGCCCAGACCTCCACCCCATCGAAACCCGCCTCTTTGCACCGTCTTGCCGCCTGCACGAACCCGGCAATCGTCGCCTGGATTTCGTCTTCTGACATCGGGTGCGATCCGTCGCTGTCGTGGTAGCTCGGCAGACCAGAAGGCGACCAGTGAGGGTGGAACGAGTTGTCCGAGTCACCATGCGCTCCAACATGATAGAGCTGTTGGACTGCCACCGCCCCGTGTCCCTTTATGGCCTCAACCACTTTCCTGAAATGTGGAATCACAGAATTATCGGCATGACGGAAATTGCCTCGAGTCAGGACTGTCGACGCGTGGACGGGCATAGGCTCGACGACTATCATCGCCGCGCCGCCAATCGCGCGTTCCGCGTAATACGCCACGTGGCGCTCCGTGGGCAAGCCTTCCACTGCCATGTTTGCGGTGTGCGCACCAAAGACGATGCGGTTCCGAAGTGTGTGCGAATTCAGCCTCAGCGGGGAGAATAAGCGGGGAAATTTTTTGGACATGATCTCTTGGGAACGACGCACTCAGTGCAAAAAACACGGACCAATCGGCTCTGCGATACCTATCTTCCTTCGATGCTTGCCATGAGCGATGCGGGAATATCCAGCTCGGTGACGTGAATGTGACTTCCGGGGATCCGGACGCCCTGCGCCGCCAGCCGTTCAATCTGCACGGTCAATCGCGCCGCAAATCCCGGGGCAAGCAGATCCGGCTTGGTCGCGACAATGAACAACCCGATGCCCGGGCATTCGCTCCCGCTCGCAAACGACGGTGCGTCCATCGACCAATTCGCGCCCGTCAGACCAGCCGCCAGGATTTCCACAATAAGTGCAATGTTCGCTCCGCGCATCCCACCGAATGCAAGGAGCAGTCCCCTTGCGGCATCATGGGCGCTAGTAGTGGGATTTCCCGCAACATCGATCGCCCACCCTTCAGGGATCGACTCACCTCGTTCCGCAGCTCGCCGCACGTTGACAAAAGCCGTTGCGCTCGAGGCCTGATCGATGACGAGCGGCTTTCTGCCCTCCAAAGGCGCCGCGAACGAGATAGGATTGGTGCCGAACACCGCTTTACCGCACTCCACAGTCGTCATCTGTGCTGAAGCATTGCAGGTCGCAAGTGCCACCAGCCCGACCTCGGCCAGGCGTCGGGTGTAGTACCCCAATTCGCCGACAGTATAGCTGTCGGTCTGCGCGAGCACTGCCACCCCTTCGACGCTCGCGCGCTCGACAATGGCCTCGAATGCGCGGTCGAAGCCGAGCTGCGCGATTCCGCCTTTGGCGTCGATCCGGATCAGCGCAGGTGCTGGAAAGGAGATCTCCGGCTCCGCATGTCCCGCGATACGTCCCTGGACAAAGCCATCCAAATAATCCGGAAGATGGGCAAATCCAACCGAAGGGTTACCAGCCCGCTCCGCAGCGACCACCGCTTTGGCCAGCGACTGAGCAACGTCACGGCTCGCACCCGCTTTGACTGCCGCCCGGCGCACGACTTCCAAAGCGTCGCCTGTCTCATAACGCATCGCTCTGTCCTCGATGAGTACCCTTCCTCACCCGAACGACATGACCGGCTTGCCGAGAGCCTTCGGACTCGGGACCACGCCTAGGCCGGGCCCCTTAGGCACATCGAGCCAGCCGTCGCGGATGGAGACGCCATTCTCGGCATCGTAGTGGCCCTCGATGTAAGGGGCAGCGACCCAGACTCCCTCACAAAGCCTCGGCTCGACCGTTGCGCCGATATGCAGGCAGGCGGCCGCGATAATATCCCCGCCCCAAGCATCATCGCAGGTATGCGGAAGATTGCGAGCCCGGCAGATATCCCGGACTGTGCGCATCGTCGACAGACCGCCTAGCCGCGTCACCTTCAAGCCGAAGCCGTCCGCGATGCCGTCACCGATCGCCCGCAGCACGACGCCTAGATTTTCGGTGCTCTCGTCGAGATACACCGGATGACGCAACATCGGACGGATCGCAGCGATCTCCTCGTAACTGTCGCACGGCTGCTCCATTACAAACATATGTTCGGCACAAAGGCGCGAAACCGCCAATGCATCTCGCGTCGTCCAGCCACGGTTGCCGTCGACCGCGAGGCGAACGCCGGGTCGGATGACTTCTGCGACCTTGCGGATAGTCGCAATATCCTCTTCCACGGGCCTGCCGCCGACTTTGACCTGCAAGCGCGTGAAGCCCTCCCGTTGCTTCTCGACCGCGACTCGGGCCGCCTCGTCCGGCCCGGCAACGGTCACGCTCCAGTAGGAAGGCACCCTCTCTCTGGTGGCGCCGCCAAGCAGGTCGCAGACCCTTGCGCCATATGCCTTCCCCGCTATGTCCCAGAGCGCAATGTCGACGGCCGCCTTGGCATAACGGCTGCCGTTGAGCGCACCCTCCATCGCTCGATGCACTTTCTCAATCTGCAGCGCATCCTCACCGAGGAGATGCGGCCCCATCTCCGCCAGTGCCGCGCGGGCACCCAGCGCATGCGCGGGCTGATAGACGGGACCCACGGGGCAGGTTTCCCCGTAGCCCTTTATACCCTTCTCGGTTACCACCTCCACGATCGTCGTATCGAGGGAGGTCACCGACGAACGAGACATTTTGTAAGGTTTGCCGAGCACCGGCAAGTCCCGCTGATAGACATGTATCTCGGTGATGCGCATTTCGATCTCGATGATGTGATCTGGATGAATCTTCTGGTGTAGCGCTCGTTACGGAGCCAGAGGCGGGACCTTTCAGCGATACGTGGCGACCGGTTCGCCAAGTACCTGCAGACGGGGCGCAATTCCGAGGCCCGGCGTGGCTGGAGCGACCACATGACCATTGACCACCGGAAAGTCCCCGTCCGCCGTTTTCAAAGAAACCATATCCCGGCTTTCAAGGACACAGCGCAATAATCGCTTCGGTACGGTCTGACCCATCTGCACGATCGCAGCAAACGCGATGTCAGAACCCGTCGTTTCCTGAACACTGATCGTGAGGCCTGCCGCAATACAGATGTCACGCTGGCGCCTGCACCGCGTGAGGCCGCCGTTCTTCGATATCTTGAGTCCGATACCTTCAGCAGCGTCATCGCCGATGAGCTGGACGATCGATGAATCGCTGACCGCCAATTCGTCCCAGATCATGGGCACATTGCTCCGGCGACGCAGCGATAAACACTCTCGCCAGCTCGCGCAAGGTGCCTCCAAAACGAAATCCAGGCCAGAAGGCAACAGCCGCAGCATGCGTAAGGCCATTTCTGGAGTCATCCCACCGTTGGCGTCCACAATGAAATATTCCCCTGCCTTCCGGTCCGCCAGTGAGGCCTGGATGCGGTCGGCATCGAGCGCCGGATCATCGCCAATCTTGATTGAATGACTGGTATATCCGGCTTCCCGGTGCTCAGCCACCCGCCTGCGCATGTCTTCAGGATCTCCGGTATATATCGATGAGATCACCGGCATCCTGACATCTGTTCGTCCGCCCAGGAGCTCGCACACCGGCAGATCGACCGATTTCCCGAAGATGTCCCAGCAGGCTACATCGAGTGCGGTTTTGGCATGCTCGTGAGCAACCAGAGCGGAGTCCATTGCGTCGTTGATCCGATCGCTCCGGCGCGGATCGAGCCCGAGAAGACTCGGCGCAATCTCTTCAATCCCTGCCCGAACTCCACGCGCATGCGCGCCAATGTAGGTCGTGCCAAATGGCGTGCTCTCGCCCCACCCCTCGATGCCATTATCGGTCGATATGCGGACGATTGTCGCGTCGAAGCTTCGGTACTCGCGTCCCCCGGACAGCAGGTAAACTCCCCCTGAATACGGGAGGTCCACCTTAAATACATCGATTTGTACAATTTTCATCCGAGCTCCTGTCTGTCGGCCAAGTCACGGGGGCGGAATAAGAACAAGCTTTCCGGCAAATCGCTTCGACAAAAAGTCCTCCTGCGCCTTCGCGATATCCCTCAGCGGGTAAGTCCTGGCCACATTGGGGCGAATTTCTCCGCGTTCGAGGTACCCGATGAGATTCCCGAACACCACGTCATCCTGAAATGTGCAGCCAAAGAAGCTGAGGTCCTTCAAATAGAGCGTACGCACGTCGAGTTGCACGATGGGACCCGCAATTGCACCGGCCACGGCGTAGCGACCGCCGCGCCTCAGTACCTCGAACAGCTGCGGCCACTGCGGCCCAGCCACCACGTCGATGACTACGTCGAAGCCTCCTGTCCCGAGGTGCTCGACCAGACTCTCCCCACGTGGAACGACCCGCTCGGCTCCCACGGCCTCAACCTCGCCGATTTTGCTCCTGGCTGCGATCGCGGTCACCTTGGCGCCGCGCCGTTTAGCCAACTGGACCGCTGCTGATCCAACCCCGCCCGAAGCACCCGTGACGAGGACGCGTTCTCCCGCTTTGACTTCAGCGCGATGCAGCATGCCTTCGGCTGTCGAATAGGCGCAGGGAATCGACGCCAGCTCCGCGTCGCTCCAATTGCACTCGACCTTGTATGTCTCGGACGCCGGCGCCTTCGTGTACTGCGCGAATGCTCCGTCACACTCCGAGCCGAAAGTCCAACACTCAAAAGGTCTATAATCCACATAAGAGCGGAGCATGTTGCGAACGATTACCCGCTCCCCAATTCGCTTACGGTCGACCCCCTCCCCCACGTTGACAATGTAGCCGCAACAGTCGGCGCCCTGGATACGGGGAAAGGACATCGGAGTTCCGGACCAACTAGCATCGGACGCTGACGCCGAGGCAGTACCCTCGGAAGCGCTCTCGGCGGTGGCGCTTTGGATAGTCTTGGAATACCAGCCGATCCGCGTATTGATGTCCGTATTGTTGATTCCGGCCGCGGCCACCCTGATGAGAACCTCATTTCGATCGGCGGCGGGCACCGGAACGTCATCGCGATACTCCAGCCGGTCGAGTCCCCCGTGTTCGGTAAGAAGCACGGCTTCCATGACACGGGGAATGCGAGAGGTCATAGGGCACACATCCATTAAGTCAGCGATCGCAGGCGACCGGACATTGCTCAGGTGTCTTCTATCGAGCGGCCCTGAGTTTCCGGCGCAAACAGATGGCAAATGATGCCTCCGGAAAGGAGAACGGCGACGCAAAGCCCCAGACTCGGACGCACACCGATTGCCCCGAGACATAGTGGCAGCAGGAAAGTTCCCGAAGCCGACCCGAGGCGGCTCGCGGCGGTTCCGATTCCCACCCCCGACGCCCGCAACCTGGTGGGAAAGAGCTCGGGCAGGTAGACGTAGCACAGATTCGTGCCAGCGGATAGCGCGAATGCAAAGACCGCGAAGGCCGCCACTATGATGACGGGCGACGCATTGCCCGCGAGGGCTAGAAAGAGCAAGGTCGCCGCGGAAAGATAAAATGCTCCGACCAAGTACTGTCGGCGAGTCAGCCTGTCGATCAGCCAGAGCCCGAAAACTGATCCCAGAAGCATAAAGACATTGAACACCGCTCCGCTCGCATAGGCATTGCGAATGCCAAGCGCACCGAATACGATCGGAATGAAGGTACCGATGGAAAAATAGGGAATGACCAGCGCGGTGTAATATATCGCCCCGATGGCAGTCCTTCTTCGGTATCGCGCGCTAAACAATTCCCTCCACGCCGCCCGCGCAGAATGGTGTACTGCCGAGACGACGGGAAGGCGTATATTTTTACCGATGTATCGCCCGACGATCTCCTGAGCAGCGGCGTTTCTACCACGTTGCACGAGCCAAAGCGGAGACTCCGGGATCTTCATTCGAAGCAAAAAAATGACAGCGGCCGGCACGGCACCGCTTGCGAGAATCCATCTCCATGCATCCGGGCCAACTGACGTCAACAAAGCGCCGATAATGAAAGCTAGCGCGTAACCCACCGTCCACATGACCACCAGCAGCGCCAGCAGGCGCCCTCTGGCGCGGCGCGGAGAGAATTCCGCAACGACCGCACAACAGACCACGTAGTCAATACCGAGCATCAAGCCCAGAAACAGGCGCAGGGGCAACAGCTCCCACGGGGAGGTCACAAAGAACTGCAAAAAAGACACGACAGCGAAGACTGCCATGGTAGGCACGAAGAGCGGGCGTCGTCCGACTCGATCCGCCAATGGGGCGAGTAAAAGGCTTCCGAAAAAGAGCCCGGCGAGAGATGCGCTTCCGAGCATGCCCAACCACAGCGCATCCAAATGTAGCGCACCGCGAGCCAGACTAAGTGCTATACCGATCGTTCCGAGCGCATAGCCGTCGCTGAACTGACCGCCGGCTGACACGACGGCCACCAGGGCGTGAAACCTGGTGGTAGGAGCTTCATCGTACGGGACGCGGTCGAGCTCTCGATGGGGAATGCCAGCCAATTCGTCCCGCGAGCCTTCGGCTTTCAGTACGTGCATTTGCCATCCGGTCTATTCTGACGCAAGCACTCCATGAGCGTGCGCAGTGCCTGCCGCGAATTGCGCAAGGCACTGCGCACCGGGACCGCTCGATTTCGCTTCAACGGGAAGAATAGTGGTAGCTGAAGGTCAATTCCACCACCCTCGGCCGCATAGGAGTTTCCGTAAGGATGAACTCACGGCGTGAGGTAAATAGGCTTTTGTTTTCGTTTGTCAGATTCGTTCCAACCAGCGACAGCGTCCACGGCCCCCTCGAAACGCCTATCGACGCATCATACGTCGTCCAGGCCGGTTGTTGATCCATCTCGATCTCTCCCGTTGGCGAATACGAGTGGGCGCGGTGCTGAACTCCAATTTGCACGTACGGCATGTATGATCCAACCAACCAGTCATAACGAACTCTCATGTCCGCTTCAAATGGCGGCGAATATGCCATCGGTCCGCCCACGGTACCGAAAACATTTGGCACCGGTATCGCCTGACCGTTCAGATAGTACTCCGTGATGGGCTTGCCAAAATTCGGACTGCCAGGTACGTTGTCAATCAATCGCGGTGAGTTGGTCTGTTGGCCGCTATTCCATGCCGCTCCTGCGTGCACGGATAATCCGCGCATTGGCAATGCGTCTACCATCACATCGATACCCCGCACCCGGTAATTTGGACCGTTAACCATCATGGTCAGGTTGCCAAAGCCGCATTGCGAGCACAACAGTCCGGTCTGCGCGTGGCTCCAGTCTTCTTGATACACCGAGCCGTTCACTTGCAGCCGGTTATCAAGCCACCGGGTCTTCCAGCCAATCTCATTGTTTGTAAGATTGTCTGAGAGATACGCTCCAGGTCTACTCCATTGCGGGTTTCCGTTCGCATCCGGCTCGAAAAGGCCGGTTCCCCGGTTGAATCCCCCGGGTCGGAACCCCTGCGAATAGGTATAGTACGTCATTATTCGCGATGTTATCCTCCATTCCAGACTTGCTCGACCACGCATACCGTTCTGCTGCAGGTAGTTGACGGAATAGGAAAGATTCGGATCGTTGGTCAATGCACCCAAATTCGATCCCACGGGACTGAAAGACGTCGCGTTTGATGTTAGACACTGACCGTAATAGTTCGTCGGCGTGTATTTCTCGCAAAAAAAGCTTCCCACCGAGCCGCCGGATTCCGTTTCCGACATTCTGAAGTAGCGTATACCACCCGTAATCGTCAGCTTTCTCGGTATGATATCGAAGCTGACCGACAGGTATGCCGCCCTTTGGATGAAACCGCGCGTATCATTGTTGAAGAATGCCGGCTGGAGGGATGGTTGCCCGGGTCCGAACTGATATGGCATCCCCGGAAAAGAGGCAATCGGCAGGAAACATGCCGTGGTCGGCCCCGAGGGCGAGCACAACGGAGCACTTCTATACAGCCACTGAGTGAGAGTGCGCAGCTTGTAGTCTTCGTAGTACAGCCCCGCCACTCCGCGCAGCCGCCAGTCGCTCGGCGTACTTATCCGCAACTCCTGAGACACGTGGGTCAAGTGGTTTGTAGCGTGCCAGGTGGACGAAGGTGAATAACACGTTGCGTTTGGATTTCCGGTGGTCGAGCTGAACGAGACGCCGGTGCATTGGTAGTAATATGCGTAACGACCACGGGCGTAATTGGTGTAATCGACCACCTGATTGGTGTTCCGATCAAGAAATGAGCCGGCATAGACCAGGCTCAGCGGACCCACCTTGCCCTTGACCCGCAACTCGGTACTGTTCCACCGATCCTTATCGTATGACGGATTGAAGAGGTTCACCGACAACGGTGGCAGGGGTGAGCCGTTAAACGGGCCAACGGGGATACCGGCGGGATGTTGCGGGCTGATGCTGCCTGGAACGAGGAAGACTTGGGCCGAGCCGACGTTTGGTCCGTAGCTGGCGTAGGGCATCTCATAGAACACTCCTTGCGCATTCATGTCCTGATACATGTCTGTAAGAAGAACATTCCAGTCGTTGTTTATCTTGTATTTCAGCTCTATTCGTCCACCACCGTAGTCAAGAGGATTTATCGCATTGGCGGCAATCTGATAGTTGTTAATCGTGACGCTATTTTTTGGAACTACACCACCGTTTTCGTACGCGAGGCCGTTGTCATTCGGACTGCGGCTGAAGGTTGCCGGCAGGTTGTTGATGTAGCCTCCACGGTGGTCAGTGAACCACACAAAGCGTGCGGCGAATTTTCCGGGGATAATCGGCCAGTTGAATACCGCGTTCAGATTGTGATTTGGATCCCCATGCGCGGTAATTCCATAACCACCGTTAACATTCACTTCGTACCGATTAAGATTTGGCTTGTTGGTAATGTAACGTATGACGCCGGCCTCAGCTCCGGCTCCGAACAAGGTGCCCTGAGGTCCCTGTAGAACCTCGATGCGTTGCAAGTCTACGGCGTAAATGTCGAGGTTGCTGCCTGGCTCAGATGCCGATTGGTCATCCAGATAGACCGCAACGTTCGGAAAGCTACCTATTGTGTTGACAGACGAGCCGTTCAGGGCGCCGTTCGATATGCCGCGCATGACAATCGTGGTGTTTCCTGGCCCTTCGGAGCTCGTGGTGACGCTGGGAAGGTATTTGACGTATTCGGCGAACGTCTGCACGTTCAGGTGCGCCAGTGTCTTACCGGTCAGAGCCTGCATGGTGATCGGTACATTCTGGATGTTCTGGGCTCGGCGTTGCGCGGTGACGATGACCTCCTGTAGCTGTGAACCACCGGGCGACCTGGCCGAGACTGCGGCAGCACCGGCGGCGGTAGCCGCGATCACTGCATGGGCTGCCGATGCGCTCAGGATCGCGGCGATGGTACGTGACAGTGCGTGATTCGGTTTCATTCGAACGCCTTTGTGATTTTGCATCAGATGTTGTACGAAATCGGTTATCTGACCTTTCGATCCGCGCTTCCCGCCGCGCTCACGGCCCCATCACCGGTGCATGCCGTAGAACCCCGTGAGCGGCCGCTTCGCTCACCTCTGCCATGGTTGTGGGCAGCTTTGTGTCGTGTTCCCTGAAAAGGTCCTGATGTCCCCCCTTGACTTGCTCATGGTCTGCCCGGCATCTCTCGCCGCCGCAGTCAGCGAAAATCCCCTCGTTAAAGAGCGCTCCGTTTATCCGAGATACCCGGCGGATCATAGCGGCCAGGACCAGGAGCGGAGCTTGGCCGTCGTTCTGAATTGCTAAGGTTTTGGCCACAACGGCATGTGCGAGCGACGACGGTATGGCGGGGTCCGCGCCTACCGGATACGCGATACATGACTTCACCACATTACCCCTTGCATGCGATTCCGCGGCTTGGCGCGGGAATTGAGTCAATTCTCTTTTTCCACACCGCCGTACAGCAGTGCCGGCCATCAATCTTCGTCAATCACTCAGGCGCCCTTTTGGTCACGGGGGAACATTCCCGCCTGCCCTGGCTCCCATCCCCGGCACACAAAACGCCATACTCAAAGCGCTAATCGGGTAGCCGGACGCCTACTTGTATACCGACTGTATTCATTGTGTATATTGCACGTATTCTCAAGGTGAGTCAATATGAGTGAGGTGCGATGATTACGCGCCCAAGATGAAGCTGTTCGCTGTACCCGATCGGAGATTCCATGAAGAGCGGCAAGACCTCTCTCTACGAGACGCTTAAGCATCAAATCCTGACGCTCGAACTCCCCCCCGACAGCGATCTGGATGAAGTCAGTCTCAGCGAGAAGTACGGCATTTCCCGTACACCTGTCAGAGAAGTCTTGAGACATCTTGCGGGAGAAGGCTACCTCGACATTCGCGCGAACAGGGGAGCTCGGGTCATCCCGATGAATCATGAGACTCTGCGGGACTTCTTTCTCGTCGCTCCGGTGATCTACGAGGCCGTGGGCCGCCTTGCCGTTCAGCATTTCACTCCTGCTCAGATGGCACAACTGAAGGAATGTCAGGAACAGTTCCGCTCTGCGGTCTTGAGACGCGATCCTGAAACGATGGTGATTGAGAACAACAGGTTTCATGGAATCATTGGTGAGATGGCCGGCAGCGGCTACCTGAAGCCGAGCCTGAACAGGCTCCTCATCGATCACGCCCGGATCGGCCATATCTTTTATCGCCCGACGGATCCGGCGGGCGAGACGAATTTGGCGAAGTCCTGCGAGCACCATGACGAGATCATTCAGGCGATCTCCGCCCGGGATGAGGCCGCCGTAGTCCGCCTCACGTTCGAGCATTGGGAACTCTCGCGTGGCAACATGGAGATGTTCATCGTCCCCAAGAGACTGAGATCGGAGGCGTGGGAGGAAATGGGCAAGGCACTGGCATCCGAACCCGCGCAGGGCACCAAGTCCCGCAAGACGGTCCCGCCCGTCGCGGTTGCGCGCAGACACCGTCCTTCACCGAAGACTCTCGAAAAGCTCCGATAAGGACGTCGGTACCCGACGCTCCATCCGCCGCACTCCCGGCCGCGCCCGCCAGGCAATCGCCTTTCGGCGCGGCGCCGCCCGCCTAGGACGGCCGATCACCTGTTGTCGCTCTCCCAACCTGGCCTGAGCATGGGGCGGCGGCGAGGCGGTCGCGATGCTGACTCTCGCGCCTGCGCCATCCTCGCGGCAACGCCTCGTATACACCTGAGAACCTATAGTGTATACTCTTTGCATACATTTTGCCCGACCCCTCAACGGCGTTCCCACCTTCGCCTCATCCATATGCCTGCTTCAGAAATCCTCTGCTAGCCGGCTGCCATGTCGGATATGACACCGCCACTTCTCCTACCCTACCTCGTGTCCGCAACCACCTCCCATAAATGATTCCATGATCACGCGAGAACCCATGTGGAGCCAGACGGCATGAAATTCGAAGGCATTTACACACCGGCGGTCACACCATTTGCCTTTGGTGGCGCGATCGACCGGGACGGATTCGCCAACTTGCTCGAAAACCTCGTCGCGGCGGGTGTCCACGGTATCGTCATAGGCGGCTCCACCGGGGAGTATTACGCACAGACCGCCGAGGAGCGACGGGACCTTGCCGCCTTTGCGAAGCAAGTCGTCAAGGATCGCGCCGCTCTCATCGTCAGCACGGCTGCGATCCGTACCGAAGATTCCGTCGGCTACGCGAAGCACGCACGCGAAATCGGTGCCGATGCGATTTTGGTCGCTTCGCCGCCCTATGCGCTCCCCACGGAGCGTGAAAACTCGACGCATGCGCTGCGGATCGATCGGGCGGCGAACCTGCCGATCATGCTCTACAACTATCCCGGGCGGACCGGCGTTATGATGGGTGAGGCATTCCTGTCACGCGTGGGCCGCTCCCGGAATTTCCAAGCCATCAAGGAAAGCTCGGGTGATATCAACCGGGTGCACTTGCTGGCACGCGAATTCCCGCACATCGAGATGAGCTGCGGCATGGACGACCAGGCGCTCGAATTCTTTGCCTGGGGGTCCAAGAGCTGGGTATGCGGTGGCTCGAACTTTCTGCCCTTGGAGCACCTCGCGCTCTACAAAGCGTGCGTGCTCGAGAAAAACTTCGACAAAGGACGGGCCATCATGAAGGCCCTGCTGCCCCTCATGTCTGTCCTCGAAGGCGGCGGCAAGTTCGTCCAGTGCATCAAATTTGGATGCGAGCTCGAAGGCCTTCAAGTCGGCAACGTACGGACACCGCTGCGGCCGCTGAACAACGAAGAAATGCGCCGCCTTCAAACTGTCATTACAAACGTCAAGCGCTCCATCGCGCACATTACCTCCGGAGACTGAATCATGAGCGATCTCTTGAGTGCCGAGGAGTACAAAGCTCTCGCACAATCGATGGAAATCGGTGGCGGCGTCTTCATTGGAGGCATCGCCCGACCCGCCATCTCTGGTGAGACGTTCGCGAGCACAAATCCGGCTACCGGCGCCACCCTGGCCCACGTGGCAGCCTGCGGGAAGGCTGATGTGGATCTCGCGGTTCTCAAGGCACGGGAGGCTTTCGCGGACGGTCGCTGGCGGAACCTTGCCCCGGCGGAGCGCAAGAGGACTTTGCTCACCTTCGCCAAACGGATCGAGCGTAATCGACACGAGTTCGCGGTGCTGGAAAGCCTGGACAGCGGTAAGCCTGTCGCCGAGTGTCAGACCATCGACCTGCCCGAGACGGTGAACACCATACGCTGGCATGCGGAGCTTATTGACAAGATTTACGGCAGCACGGCTCCGGTCGACCCAGGTGTGACTGCCCTCGTCGTGCGCGAGCCGATCGGCGTGGTGGGCTGCGTGCTGCCGTGGAACTTCCCTTTGCTCATGATGGCCTGGAAGATCGGTCCGGCGCTCGCTTCGGGCTGCTCGGTCATCGTAAAGCCCGCCGAAGAAACCTCGCTCACCGCCCTGCGCCTCGCCGAGATCGCGTACGAAGCCGGAATCCCTGCCGGCGTCCTCAACGTCGTTACCGGTACAGGCCCTGCGGTTGGTGAGCCCATTGGTCTTCATCCGGACATCGACATGGTCAGCTTCACGGGCTCCACGGAAACCGGCAAGCGCTTCCTGCGCTACTCCGCCGACTCGAACCTGAAGCGAGTCGTGCTCGAATGTGGCGGCAAGAATCCCGCCGTCGTGTTTGACGACGCTGAGGATCTCGACCTCGTGGCTGAACAGATCGTCATCGGCGCATTCTGGAACATGGGCGAGAACTGTTCCGCAAGCTCACGCCTCATCGTGCACAAAACGATCAAGGATGATCTCCTCTCTCGTATTCTCGCGTACATGCGTGACTGGCGCATGGGCGATCCGCTTGACCCGCGCAACAGGGTCGGGGCACTGGTCAGTCGCACGCATTTCGAGAAGGTCAAGGCTTTCATCGACCGCATCGGGACGGAAAAGATGGATCTGGTGGCTGGGGGTAAAACCGAGCTCGGGATTTTCGTAGAGCCCACCATTGTGTGCGGTGTGACGCGCGAGAGCAGCTTCTTCCGGGAGGAGATCTTTGGTCCGCTCCTCTCGGTCACAACGTTCTCGAGCGTATCCGAAGCCATTGCGCTCGCGAATGACTCGACGTATGGCCTTGCGGCCTCGATCTACACCGGCAGCCTCAAACGGGCTCTGAAGGTCGCACGCGAGATCCGAGCCGGCACTGTGACAGTGAATTGCTTCGGTGAGGGTGACATCACCACGCCCTTCGGCGGCTTCAAGCAATCGGGGTTTGGGGGACGCGATAAATCGATCTTCGCCCACGATCAGTACACGGAACTGAAGACCATCTGGATTGACACTGCGGACCGTCGGATCGACGGAGAGATCTGATGCAGGAGTGCAAGATCCGTCGCCTGCCTGTCGACACCGGGGAGTCCGGCTGGGTTGCTCTGACCCGGCGCCGCTCTCCCCTTCAAGTCCTCGACCGCGACCGGACAGCGGACTGGCTCATCATCGGGGCCGGCTTCGCCGGCCTTTCAGCGGCGCGTCGCCTTGCCCAGCTCCGATCCGGGGAGACGATTGTGATCCTCGAGGCGAAAGAGGTGGCGCAAGGACCGGCAGGACGCAATTCGGGCTTCATGATCGACCTGCCACACAACCTGGCGGCCGGCGGCTACTCGCCCGGAGACACCGACCAGTCGCGGCGGGAAATTGCGCACAATCGCCACGCGCTCACCTTCGCGAAAGCGGCGGCCGCCGAATACGCAATGCCTCGAGATACATTCAACCCCTGCGGAAAGATCAACGCCGCCGCCACGGAGCGCGGCGATGAGCTCAATGCCGCATTTGCACGCTCGCTGGCCGACATCGGCGAGCCATTCGAGCATTTCGACGCACAACAGATGCGAGAGCTGACAGGTTCCTCGTACTATGTCGGCGGAATCCGCACGCCCGGCGCGGTCATGATCCAGCCCGCAGCCTACATCTACACGCTCGCGGCCGGTCTCACGTCCGTGGCAGACCTCTATGAGAACGCCCCGGTGATCGGTCTTAAGCGAGAGGGCCACATTTGGGCGGCTCAAACGCCGCGTGGCACGATAAGGGCCCCAAAAGTCATCCTGGGTGTGAACGGCCACATCGAAGACTTCAACGGATTCCGCGGTCGTCTCATCCATATCTTCACCTACGCATCCATGACCAAAGCACTGCGACGCGGAGCCGATGGATACGGCGCCACAGGCACTACAGCGTGGGGTCTGCTACCGGCCGACTCAATGGGTGCCACGGTGCGCAAAATCACCACGGGGAACGACGAGCGCGTCGTCATTCGCACCCGATATACCTACGATCCCTGCCTGAAAGTGTCGCCCGCCCGGGTCGCCAAGATTGCGGCCGCACAGCGCCGCTCCTTCAGCGCCCGCTTCCCCCTCCTGAAGAACAGCCCCTTCGAGTACAGCTGGGCGGGACGCCTTTGCCTCAGCCTCAACCATGTTCCCGCCTTTGGCGAGATCGATGACGGCCTCTTTTCCGCATGCTGCGAGAACGGCCTCGGTACCGTCAAGAGTACTTTGGCTGGTGTACTTTCCGCCGAGCTCGCGACCGGCACGGCATCCAGCCTGCTCAGCGAGTACCTCGCACTACCACCCCCGAAGCGGCTTCCGCCGGCGCCGCTCGCCTTCCTGGGCATCAATTCGGCAATCCGCTGGCAGGAAATGCGGGCGGGACTGGAAGGTTAAAGAGCGATGGGCATGTCGCAATGTGCGGATACAGTCTATTGATTCGCAAACCATTTCGAGAGGTGTGCCTCGATGACGAAGACTGAGCGAAAGACCGCGGTCGTGACCGGCGCTGCGGGCGGAATCGGCAAGGCGGTGGCCAGGCGCTTTGTGGAACGCGGTTTCCGCGTCATTCTGGGCGATGCGAACACTGCCGGTCTGCAAGCGCTCGCCGCCGACTTGAACGCCTCTGGGCAAAATGTTTGGCACAAATCCGGCGACCTGAGATCGAAGAGCTACTGCGAGGCCCTGATCGACCATTCGGTCGAGGCTACCGGTCGGCTCGATGTGCTGGTCAATAATGCCGGGATAATCACCCGTGGAAACATCCTGGAGACGAGCGACGAGGATTGGGCCAGGACCCTGGATGTGAACCTGACCGCAGTCTTCTACACATGTCGCAGAGCGATTGCCCACATGAAGGCGCACGGTGGTGGCTCCATTGTAAACGTCGCTTCATGTTGGGGCCTATACCCCGGCCCGAATCACCCCGCATATATATCAAGCAAAGCAGCGGTGGCGAGTCTGTCCAAATGCCTGGGCCGCGACCACGCCCCCGACGGTGTCCGGGTCAATGCCGTGTGTCCGAACGAGGTGAATACACCGATGCTTCGCACCGGGTTCGAGCGCCGCGGGTTCGATCCCGACACGGCGATCGAGGAACTCAACCGAAGCGTACCGCTCGGGCGCATCGCGGAACCGGAAGACATCGCCGATGTCATTTGTTTTCTGACTTCCGATGCGGCGCGCTACGTTGCCGGCACTGCCATAGAAGTAAACGGCGCCAAACCGGTTTACTAGGAGAGATGGCCATGACTGAAAGACTGGCAGGCAAGACCGCCATTGTCACCGGCGGGGGCCGCGGAATCGGCTCAGGCATCACGCGACGGTTTGTCGAGGAAGGCGCCAGGGTGGCTGTGATCCAGAGAAATCCGCCTCCAAAGGAATTGCTCAATAGTCAGATCATTTTCGTGCAAGCTGACCTCTCGCAGTCCAGCGAGATTGCCGAGGCGGTCGATGAAAGCGCAGCGCGTCTCAATGGTCTTGACATCCTCGTCAACAACGCGGGCATTATGTTCGAGCGCACCGTCGATGAGATGTCCGAAGAGGACTGGGACCGGATGATGGCTATCAATCTCAGGGCGCCGTTTCTGCTCACCAAGCGGGCAATGCCTGAATTTCGCAGGCGCGGCGGCGGAAGCATCATAAACATCGGCTCGATCGAGGGACTGGCCTCAAACCCGGGGCACCCGGCATACTCCGCATCCAAGGCGGGTCTGCACGGATTCACCGCTGCGGTCGCGGTGGATCATGGCCGAGAAGGCGTCCGCTGCAATGCGATTGCACCGGGGTGGATCAATTCGGATCTCAGTGAGGTCTATATCGACAGCATGCATGATAGCGCACGGGTTCGCCGCGAATTGCTCCTCATGCACCCTGTCGGACGCCTGGGCGAGCCCAGGGACGTCGGAAACCTCGCGGTATGGCTTGCGTCCGAGGAAAGCAGCTTCGTCACCGGGCAGGTCTACGTCATAGACGGTGGACGCACAAAGAAGCTGCCGCTACCAGTGACCTGAAACGACTCATGCTCATTTCATTCGACGCCCAGGCGGTCCCACGTGTACTTCCGCGACGGCCCCTGTTGCGAATGGGCATTATCCTAGCGGAGCGATTCACGCTGTGTGCCTTCGCGACATTAGTGGACCACCTGCGGGTCGCCGCCGACGAAGGCCACCAAAGCCGGCAGTGGCGCGTGAAGTGGTCCATCATGTGGGCCCGCAAAGAGCCCATTTCGGCCAGCTGTGGCGCACGAGTCGAGCCCACCAGCTCACTATCGTCGCCCGAAGAGCTGGATTATGTCATGATGGTTGGCGGAGTCCCGCGCGCTGGGACTCAAGTCGATGAAGTTACCCTGCGCTATCTACTGCAGACGGGCGCGACGAGCTTTTCGCTAATTGGGATTCGCACTGGACGCTTCGTCCTCTGCCGCGCCGGGGTGCTGCAGCGACGCCGATCGCGTGTCAGCTGGTATCACTACCAGGACTTTCGCGAAAGGTTCCCGGACCACGAGGTGGTGGCGCATAGATTGTTTCTGCCCGACGGACTGCGTATCACATGCGCGGGTGGCGCGGGCACTGCCGCGCTCGCAGCCAGTCTCCTTGAGCGTCATTTGGTACATGCGGCAGCACTCAAGGCCGACCAGTTTCTTCTATTTGATCGACCTCGCGGCGCCTGCGATGCCCAGCCTCATGCGCAGATAGCGAAATGTGTTGACGAGTCTCGCGTGCGCCGGACACTGTTTCCAATGGAGAAAAATCTGACGCAACGACTGCCGTTCAGAGCCGCCGCCACAGAACTCGGCATCTCGGTTCGGCAGCTCGAGCGGCTCTGCCGTCGTCATTTCGGCGTGGGCCCAGCCGCTCTCTATCGCCAGATGCGCATGCGCCTCGCGCACTGGCCAATCGAGAACACGAACCGTCCCGTCATTGAGATCGCCATTGGGGCGGGATTCAACGACGACGCGCATTTCAGTCGGCAGTTCAAGGGAACCTGCGGTCTCCTTCCACCTCGTCGCAGGCGCTGGGCGCATCGATCTTCTGCCACCGACAGGACAGTCACGCGTGTATTTGAATAGGCGCCGCCGAAACCTCCATGAATATACAATGTCGATTTTATAACGAGGGCAACCGACATGAATGACGGAAAGTACAAGCTCTATGGTCGGCCTAACAGTGGCTCCGATATCGTCCAGATGATGCTGGAGGAGATTGGCTCCCCATATGAGCTGGTTCCCGTTGGTCGCGATCCCGCAGAAATCGCAGCATACCGGAAAATCGCGCTGACGGAGAAAGTGCCCGCGCTCATCCTTCCGCAGGGCCTAACGATGTTCGAATCGGCAGCGATTTGCATTCACCTCGCCGCCTCACACCCCGAGGCGCAGCTGGCACCGCCATCAGGAACGGTGGAGCATGCCCGGTTCCTGCAGTGGATGGTCTATCTTTCGGCGAATCTCTATGAGTGCGCATTGCGTATCTATTACCCGGATCGCTACAGCAGCGCCGGATCCGGTGCCGCAGAAGGTATCCGGCAGCAGGCGACCGAGGACTTCGCGCGGGTGCTCAGCCTGCTCGTTCCCTCGTTGACTCCATTCGCCCTGGGTCGAGACATCTGTGCGGTGGATTTCTATCTGTACGTGCTGGCCGGCTGGCTGCCGGGCGGCCCCGGGCCGCTTCACGCGAAATGGCCATCTTTGGCTCATCATGCGGCACTGATTGCGAAGCGGCCGTCCGTGCGCAAGGTGGAAGCACAGCGCAAGCAATGATCATGCCAGGTGTTCCGAGCGCAATCTCGCCCGGGAGACAGGGCTGTGCCCGGGCTCCAGGCCGAGCGTCGCTAGGCCAAAATGTCGCCACCACCGGGCTTACGTTCCCGTACAGACATCTCTCTCAGCCAGTCGCGGACCACCTCGGCGGCCGGGGAAAGCGGTCTGGACTCGTTCCACGTGAGGTAATAGCCACCCGGTGCGGGCAGCTCGAGATCGGTCAATCGCACCAGCTTTTGTTCCTTGATCAGGTGCCGCACCAGCCGATGCCACCCCACTGCGACACCCTGATCGGCTTGCGCGGCCTGCAATGCGACGCTGAATTTCCCAAATCGTCGGCCTCTGTTGGCCACGTGCGGTATCCCGGCTCGACGTAGAACCTCGTCCCAGCTCGCCCATCCGGGATCGACCCAGTTGACGTGCAGCAGCGGGAGATCCGGAAGCGTCTTTGCGTCAATACGGGGATGGGCCCTGGCAAACCCAGGACCGCAAACCGGATAAATCGTCTCCTCGAGGAGCAGCTCCGCCGTCTCATCGGCCCACGCACCCAGTCCATAGCGCACACGCAACTCCACCTCCGCTCGCCTGAATTCCCGGGGATCATCGGAGATCAGGTGGTCTACGGTGATTTGCGGGAATCGCTCCCAGAAATCCGGCATTCGTGGAATGAGCCAGAACGCCGCGAATGCGTCCGTGCAAGCGACTGTCACGTTTTTCGCGCGATCACCAAGCTTGATCGTTCCGATCACCTCTGCGGTTTTTGCAAAGGTACTCGAGAGGACGCCGTAAAGATCTTCACCGGCTGTAGTCAATGAAACGCCGGCGCCAAGCCGCACGAACAGCGATGTTCCGAGTTCATCCTCCATGACCCGAATTTGCTTGCTGACGGCACCGGGTGTCACCCCGAGCTCAGCGGCCGCACGCTTGAAGGAGAGATGCCGAGCTGCCGATTCGAAGACTGCGAGCGCGGTAAAGGGCGGGAGATTGTAATACTGGCGGCTCATTTTTTTCTCTTATCGGGTTTTTCGCGCTATTTAGTGTCGTTTCGTTCAACATCCACGTGAGAATTAGTCATATTGACACTCTGAAATGATGGTATCGATAATTCGCCGCGCTGAAGCCGATCGATCAGGCAACACGGTCATGATTTTGGGTTAAGTGCCACTTCCTAGCGGAGCGAACATCGGTATGACTGGCCAAATTACCACATCCCGCAGGGCCGGCCGAGAAGCACGTCGCGCCATGCGATTGACGCCAATCTTCGACATGCTCCCGACGTTAAAGCGAGGGCTACCGATCGTCGAGCCCATGGTCGAGGAGCAGGTGGAGCGCATTCACCAGGCGTCGCTGGCAATCCTGGAGGAGGTGGGCGTCGTATTTCGCGATCCGACCGCGCTCGCCGACTGGCAGAAAGCGGGAGCGGACGTTCGAGATGAGCGGGTCCACCTTGACCGCGGACTCGTCATGGAGCTGATCAGCTCCATTCCGCCGCATATTGCTCTGCATGCCCGAAATCCCGCCAAGAATGTCGAGCTGGGCGGACCGAACTCCATCTTTGTGCCCATGACTGGCGCGCCCTATCTGCGTGACCTCGATGACGTTCGGCGGCTGCCTACCCTCGCGGATTTGGGGATGTTTCATAAGTTGGCCCATATGATGCCCGTTCTACATTCATCGGCGCATCACATCGTTGAGCCTATGGACATGATAGTCGCGCATCGACATTTGCATATTACGTATTCGTCGATGAAGTATTCCGACAAGACATTCATGGGGATGACCACCTCCCCCAAGAATGCCGAGGATGTTCTCGACATGTGCGCCATCCTTTTCGGCGCGGACTTCCTCGAAGATCACGCCGTGGTCACTGGAAACTGCAACGGCAACTCTCCGCTCGTCTGGGACCGAGTCATGCTCGGTGCGATGCGGGCTTTCTGCCGAAGAAATCAGCCGGTCCTTTGCTCCCCTTTCGTCCTCGCGGGCGCCAATACGCCCGCCTCGACAGCACCCGCTGTGGCTCAGCTCAACGCCGAAGCGCTATCGGCTTTGGCGTACACGCAAGTGGTTCGCAAAGGCTGTCCCGCCATCTACGGCCACTATCTGTCGACCGTTTCAATGCAATCGGGCGCACCCATGGCCGGCACGCCCGAGATATCTCTCATGAATTTCATGATCGGCCAAATGGCGCGGCGTTACAAGGTTCCATGGCGGACGTCCAATCTGCTCGGCGGGGCAAAGGTGCTCGATGCGCAGGCGGGCTATGAAAGCGCGATGACCATGATGGCGGTTCTGCTCTCCGGAGCGAATTACATCTGGCACTCCGCTGGCTGGAACGAAGCCGGCATGCACTGCTCGGTGGCAAAATTCGTGGTCGATTCCGAAGTCTGCGCCATGGGGTACAGGATGGCCCAGGGGGTTCAATGGGGCGACTTTGACGAGGCCTTGGCGGCCGTGCGCGACGTGGGCCCGGGGGGGCACTATCTGGGGCATCCCCACACCCTTGCGCATTTCGAGCGTGCGTTCTTTATTCCAAAGCTCTTCGACAATAATTCGTATGAGCAATGGAAATCTGAAGGTTCGAAAGAGGTGACGCAACGAGCCCTGGAACGGGCCAGACAATTGCTGGCCGAGTATGAGGAACCGGCACTGGACCCGGGGAAAGACGAGGCGCTCAGGGCATATATTGCTCGTCGGACTCGCGAGATCCCGGCTGTTGAAGCCCTCAACGACGAGTACTGAAGCCGCGGATATTCGCCAGGCCCGATGGGTGTCTTGCAGTGAAGGCGCAGCGACGCTGCGCCGAAACCAAAGCCCTCGGGCTGATCGCCAGCGGCGTGCCTGCGGAAACTATGTGTGCCGGAGGTCGTGGACATCATGATTGCAGAGCTGCCGGACAGACCCTGGTCGCGGATCGTCACCAATCCCTCGACACTGCAACCCGTGGGTTCGGTTGGCCTGGCCGATTATCCACAGTGGCAAGCGGCCGTGCGCGCGGCAAATACCGCGGCCGCCGCCTGGTTGAATCGCAGTGCGGAGGAGCGCACCGCCCTACTTGCCACCGTGGGCGAGCGACTGCTCGCCAACCACCGCGAGCTGGCGCTATTGCACTCTCGCGAGAGCGGACAGGCGTTGGCCGAATCCCTCGATCTTGTGCGGCGTGCCGCGGAGTGCTGGCACATCGATCCGGACGCGACAATGCCTCGTTCGGCTTCACTGCCTGCCGTTTGCATCGTATCGCCGCGGATCGACGGGGCGCTCCTGGAGTGGTCCCGCATGGCCGCGTGTCGACTGGCACGCGGTGTAGCCTGCGTGGCCGCATTGCCACCGCAGGCACCCCTGACAGTGCTGCGCGCGGCGGCAGCGTGCGAAGGACTCCCCCACGGCGTGCTGAGCATGCTCGTCGGCGAGCCGGCTGTGGCGGAGGAGCTCAGCATCGAGCGCGTGTGTCCGGCCGATCCGCCCGCTGCATCCGACATCGTCTACATCAGCCGCGATGCTGACCTCAAACTGGCAGCGGCGGGGACAGCCGCGAAGCGGCTTTATCACAGCGGGCAACGTGCTGAACAGAGCGTACGCGTCTACGTTGAGCAATCATTCATCTACACGTTCGCGGACCGTCTGCACGAGTATCTCGCGCTTCTCGAAGCGGGTGATCCCGTCAAGCCGGCGACTGACCTGGGACCGCTGGCGAGCGCAGCGCGCCTCCAGGAAGTCGAAACCCGGGTGGGGCACGCCCTCAAGCGCGGCGCACTGATCAAGCTGGGCGGCCGACGCTACCAGCCCTGGGGTCTGACGGGCTACTTCTTCCAGCCGACGCTGATGATCGAAGGCACGGGCGAGGAGCGCGCGCCGGACGATCAGATTCTCGGTCCCGTGATCATTCTCACGCCGGTGCGCAATCTGTCCGAGGCGCTTGCCGATCGGCCGGACACGGGCGTGGTAAGGGTCAACCTGTTCGCCGCCGATGTACCACCGACGCTGGCGACCGTGGACACGGCCGGGCGGCGGGTGCAGATTGATCCGATCCAGTCACCGGGCGAGGATTGGTTTCCCTACCAGGGGCGGACCGCACGCAGATGAGCGAACTGAAAATAACGACTTACGATCAGCTCTGCGCTGCGGCGACGGCAGTCGGACTCGCATGCCGGGGCGGATTCCAACCGCAGGAGGGCGATGGCGTACCGGTCTTGGAAGAACGCTGCGCCCGGACTGTCGTGCTCCTCGGATTCACCGGGCGCGAGCAGTGGGCGGCTTTCGCCGCTTCGCCAGAGTACGGCGATGGCGCGCTGCACCCGCTCGACCGATGGTCGAAGCGCGTCGTCGATGAACTTGCGCGGCGCTTCGGTGCACGGGCGCTTTATCCGTTCACGGGTCCGCCATGGTGGCCGTTCCAGCGCTGGGCACAGCGTGCCGAACGCCTCTACGTCTCACCCCTCGGCGTGCTGATGCACGCAGACTACGGACTGTGGCACGCCTATCGCGGTGCACTTCTAATGCCTGAAACGATCGACGTGCCACCGCTGAAGGCGTGGTCAAGTCCGTGCGAATCGTGTCGAGAGCGGCCATGCCTCAGTGCGTGCCCGGCCGGCGCCGTGACCAGCGAGCGATTCCTGCCTGAGCGGTGCCACACCCACGTGGTGTCCGAGCATGGCACTGCCTGTCGCGCATGTGGCTGCCTCGCGCGATACGCCTGTCCTGTGGCCGCTGCGCATCGCTATGACGCGGCGCAGGCCACCTTCCATCTCCAAGCGTTCATTGCCGCACGCCGTTGAGTCGGCGCAAGCACTCTACTGCTTGAAATTCACCGCCAGGCGGTCGCTCGCCTCGGCCCGCACGACGGCGAATTTTCCGAATCTCTAGAAATCGCCGCCTTTTCCGAGCGCCCCTGATGTGGGGGGTGGTAACGGATAAATCCCGCCGCTGACTCCCCCTGCGCTCGTCACTCTTCCTATCCCACAAAATGCTCCGCAAGCGTTTGTCCGGCGCACAACATGGCCAACCGCACCCCGATCTCCTAAAAGTGGCCTCGGATGGCTTGGCACCGATAGGGCGCCCACTTCCGCTCGAGATCATCCCTTCGCGAACACTTCCAGTGTATATGTTCTCGACACCACCGTATATACTCTGTGCAATGCACGCAATTCAGGGGAACACGCCGTGAACACAAAAGCGGTCGAGCCAATGGTTCGGGGCTCATTCGATGTATGGCTCGACGCGGCATATGACAGTCTCATTTGCAGCGGCATCGACTCTGTCCGGATCATGCCGTTGTCGCAACGCGTCAAATTGTCCCGAACGAGTTTTTACTGGTTCTTCAGGGATCGCGACGCGCTCCTGAAGGCGCTTCTTGAGCGCTGGAAATCCAAGAACACACGCAACCTCGTGCAACAGTCGGAGGCATACGCTGAGTCGATTTCCGAGGCCATCCTCAATGTGTTTGACTGTTGGCTGGACCAGCGGTTATTTGATTCGAGATTCGAATTTGCCGTGCGCAACTGGGCGCAGCGATCCGGCGACGTTGCGGCAGAGATTGCCGCTGCTGACAACACACGTCTCGAAGCTCTGAAGAGCATGTTTATCCGGTTCGGCCACAAGCCTCTGGCTGCCGATGTCCGTTCGAGAACTATCTATCTCACGCAAATCGGATATATCTCAATGCAAACGTCGGAGTCGCTCGCCACCCGAATGGCGCGCATTCCGAGCTACGTCGAGATCTTCACTGCCACTCCCCCGGCTCGGCGCGAACTCGAGCGCTTCTTCGCTCGACACGGTTACTCCGAAGCTCCCTCTAGACCGCGACAGACAAAGTCACAACGCTAGCCATCATCAGGCTCGCTGGACGCCACCGAGTTCATGGGATTGCCATTCGCGTCCATGGCGCGCGCGGCGGGAGATTTCCCGCGCGAGTACGGCACCGACCTTGCCCTCGCACGCACCTCCGTGAGCAACCGCTCGAATCCCGAGCGGACCGCCGTCCCTGAGCCCGAGCGGCCCCGTGCCACGTTGCACGCCCGACGCCCCCCAGGCTGTCCCTGGTCATGCCGCACCCCTATCCTGGTCGCTCACCATCGCAGCGGCATTCAGTGCTGCCGCAGCCACGGCAACGAAGTGGCGCAGTTCGTTCAAAGATTCTCGTGAGAAGCGCGGGGAGCTCATGAACGCGGAGATGCGCAGCAGCCTTTGGCTCGATCATCCAGATCGGGATCGTGCTCCGTTCACCGCTCGCTCGCGCAACGGTGACGACCTCCTCGCCGCCGCGGGTGATGCGGACAATGAGCTGCCCGATCCACTGCACTCGTTGCTGGCGGGGCTACTGGATCACCTGCGGGAACTGGATCGCCACGCCAAGGAATTAGAAGCGCAGATCTTCGCTTGGCACCGCAACAACGAGCTCAGTCGCAAGTCCGAGGCCGTGCCTGGGACCGGCCCGCTGCCTGATCGTCGCACCACACGCCGCCGCCGACAGGCGGCTTACCGGGCTGCCGCCGCACCCTCGCAATACCCCACGCGACAGGGAAGACACCGCAGAGCTGGAGCAGCTGCGCTCCAATCACGCTCCACGCGTAAACCGGGGTCACGCGGGACGGGGCTATTTCCGGCGGCAGCCACCCGGTGACCATCACGGGAGACTTCCACCGCGGCACAGCCTTCGATCATCGAGCGAAACGGGAACTGGCAGAGCGCGGGGCGGGCAGGGATCGTAGCGGGTGCGGCCTACCGATCGCTCTCCGTCGCGAGCACCGCGACGGCGACGGCAATTCGGCGGTGCGAATTGCCCATACCGCGCGCCCGATCCGCCGGCGTATGGTCTTCAAGCTCTCCTGGATGATGAACTCGCGGTTCGGGAGCCGGCCGGATCGCAGCTGATGGTGCTTACCGAAGGTTTCCTGCGGCCGGAGAGCGCTGCGGTACCGGGTGCACATAGACTCGAGCCGATGCGCGGGCGTCACGCGTCACGCACGATGGCAGCGCTGCCCAGACCCGTGGGTGGGTGGGACTGACGCACTTCAGCGCGGCTCTGTCGGGGCCTAATGCACCGTCGAATTCGCCATTTGCACCGCCAGGACCCTTCATGGGGTATCTGGCTCAAAAAACTCCTTATTTTCCAGCGGCGACGCAGGAGGTCATCGCCTCGGTGCTGGCGGAGCTGCGCCTGCTGTCCTCGGCGCGCCTGGACTCGCATCTGCTCTTGACCGTCGTGCTCGCCGGTGACCAGCGGCTCCTCGAGCGCTTCAAGAGCGA
>JAJZDX010000057.1 GCA_021805865.1 Pseudomonadota bacterium | reverse complement strand
GAACTCGGGACCCCTTGCACCCCATGCAAGTGCGCTACCAGACTGCGCCACGCTCCGACGATTGAATTTTCGGCCGCTTGAGCGCGAGCGGGGATTTCTCGCGCGAAGGCTCATTCTACCCTCAATCTACGCTCCTGCGGGAGAGGTTGCAGGCGAGACGCCCGGCAGCGCGCTCTCCTTCAGCGCTTCAGGATCTTCAGCAGCTCCTCGAGCTCGACGCGCATCTGCTTGGCGATCTGGTGGCTCTGGAACACGTCCGTGCGCGCCTCCTCGCCCGTCAGGTGATTGCGCGCGCCGCCGATGGTGAAGCCCTGATCGTAGAGGAGGCTTCGGATCTGGCGGATGACGATCACGTCCTGGCGCTGGTAGTAGCGGCGGTTGCCGCGGCGCTTCACCGGCTTCAGCTGCGGGAATTCCTGCTCCCAGTAGCGCAGCACGTGCGGCTTGACGCCACACAGCTCGCTCACCTCGCCGATGGTGAAGTAGCGCTTGCCGGGGATGACCGGCAGCTCGGCGTTATTCTTGGGCTCCAACATACGCTTCGACCCGCGCCTTCAACTTCTGCCCCGGACGGAACGTCACCACTCGGCGAGCGGTGATTGGGATCTCCTCTCCGGTCTTGGGGTTTCGGCCGGGCCGCGGACTCTTGTCCCTCAAGTCGAAATTACCGAAGCCGGAAAGCTTGACCTGCTCACCGCTCGAGAGCGCCGTACGCACTTCCTCGAAGAACAAGTCCACCAGCTCCCTCGCTTCCCGCTTGTTCAACCCCAGCTGGTTGAACAGCGCCTCGGCCATCTCCGCTTTCGTCAAAGCCATTTGCTTATTCTCGAATGCTTGCGCCCAAGCTGGCACGCAAATCGGCCACCACCGCAGCGACGAGGCTAGCCACGTCATCATCTGTAAGGGTGCGAGAAATATCTTGAAAAATCAAGCCCAAAGCAATGCTTTTTCGACCTGCTTCGATGCCTGGGCCTCGATACACGTCGAAAACGCGAAGGTCGCGCAGAAGGCTTGAAGCCGACAAGGTTACTCGTTCGGCGAGGCGACTTAAAGGCACAGATTCGTCCACCACCACGGCCAGGTCCCTGCGCACGTGCGGCAGGCGGGAAATCTCCCGATACGCGGGCCTTACCACCGTCAGCGCCGCCACGTCGAGCTCGAACAGAACCGGGGTGTGGACTGAATCCAATTCTTTCACCAGCGAGGGATGCAGCTCTCCCAGCCAGCCGACGGGACGGCCTTCGCGCAGCACTCGCGCCGTCCTGCCTGGATGCAGGCACGAGAGCGTGGCCGGCTCGAAGCGGAAGGCACAACCGGCGCCAAGGGAGGCAAAAAGTGCCTCGAGATCGCCTTTCACATCGAAGAAGTCGGCCGGCGCGCGCAACTCGCGCGGCAGCCCCCACTGCTCCGGCACGCGCAGCCCGCAGGCCACTCCCGAGAGCGTATCGAGCTCGCGCGTCCCCTCTGCGGTATGCTCGAATCGTATGCCGTGCTCGATCAGCCGGATCCGCTCCTGCTGGCGGCGCTGATTGTCGAGTGTCGCCTTGATGAGACCCGGCCACAGCGACACCCGCATGACCGACAGATCGCTTGCGATGGGATTGGCGAGCGGGAGAGCGTGACTGTCGGGAAACAGCCGCGACTGCAGCAGCGGATCGACGAAGGCGTAGGTCACCGCCTCCTGATAGCCGCGCATGGCAAGCGCCTCGAGCAGACCCTGCTCGGAGGCAAGCGACTCGGGCAGGCTGCGAAATTGCTCAACCGCCGCGGCCTCGCTTTCCGTGATCGCCTCGTACCCGATGATGCGGGCCACTTCCTCGATCAGATCGGCCTCGATGGCGATATCGAACCGGTGCGGCGGCGGACTCACACGCCAGCCCTCGCAGGCCGGCTCCACCCGCATCTGAAGTCCCTCGAGGACCGCCTGCACCCGCGCGTCCTCGAAACCGGTGCCGAGCAGCCGGGCCAGTTGCCTGCGTCGCAGCAGCACCGCGGGCCGCACCGGCAGGTGCTCATCGCAGCGCGCGACGGCGACGGGTCCCGCCCGGCCGCCGGCAATCGACAGCAACAGCGCGAGCGAGCGCGCCATCGCGCGCTCCTGCTGCGAGGGGTCCACTCCCCGCTCGAAGCGTTGGCTGGCATCCGTCGCCAAACCCCAGCGCAAGGCGCGTCCCATGACCGCATCGGGAGAAAAATACGCCACTTCCAGGAACACGTCCGTGGTGTCGGCACCGACAGCGGTGCGTTCGCCGCCCATGATGCCGGCGATACCCACGGGCCCTGAGCGATCCGTGATCAACAGCACATCCGGCTGCAACTCAACGGATTTTCCATCGAGCAGCGTGATTGTCTCGCCGGCCCGGGCCAGGCGGACGTGGATCTGCCCATCCAGCCTCGCCAGATCGTAGGCATGCATGGGCTGGCCGAGCTCGAGCATCACGTAGTTGGTGACATCGACCACCGGGCTGATGGAGCGCAGGCCGGCGCGCCGCAACCGCTCGCGCATCCAAAGCGGGGTTGCCGCTCTGTTGTCGACCCCGCGAATCACGCAGCCGGCAAACTTCGGACAGCCCGCAGGCGCATCCAGGGACACCGCGAACGTGTCGGCGAGGGCCGCAACCGCGGGCCGGCGCTCGGGCCCGGTGAGCTTGCCGCCGCAGATCGCCGCCACCTCGCGCGCGATGCCGATCACCGACATCGCATCGCCCCGGTTGGGCGTGATGTTGAGATCGAGAACCGTATCGTCGAGCTGCAGGTAGTCACGAACTGGATGGCCCACGGGCGCATCCGCGGACAGCTCCAGGATGCCGCTCGAGGCGTCGCCGAGCCCGAGCTCCTTGGCCGAGCACAGCATGCCCATGGACTCCACGCCCCTCAGCCTCGCCGCCTTGATGTCGAGATCGCCGGGGAGCCTCGCACCGACCGTGGCGAGCGCGCTCCTCAAGCCCGCGCGGGCGTTCGGCGCCCCGCACACGATCTGCAGCGGCTCGCCCCGCCCGGCCGCGACCCGGCACACCTTGAGCTTGTCGGCCTGGGGATGCTTCTCGGCCGAGAGGATCTCCGCCACCACCACGCCCGAGAAGGGCGGCGCGGCCGGCGCGAGCGACTCGAGCTCGAGGCCCGCCATCGTGAGGCGCTCGCCGAGCTCGGACGCCGCCCAGGGGACCGCAATCCAGTCCGTGAGCCAGGAATAGGGCAGCTTCATGGTCCGAGCGTCCGGAACTGCTCGAGAAAGCGCAGTTCGCTCTCGAAGAACAGGCGCAGATCGTTCACCCCATAGCGCAGCATCGCCAGCCGATCGATCCCCATGCCGAAGGCGTAGCCGGTGTGGCACTCGGCATCGACGCCGCTCGCCATGAGCACATTGGGATGCACCATGCCGCAGCCGGCGATCTCGAGCCACCCGGTCTGCTTGCAGGTCCGGCAGCCCTTGCCGTCACAGAAGACGCACGACATGTCCACTTCGGCCGAGGGCTCGGTGAAGGGGAAGTACGAGGGCCGCAGACGCATCGCCAGGTCCTTCTCGAAGAACGCCTGCAGGAACCCGTGCAGCACCGCCTTCATGTTCGCGAAGCTCACGCTCTCACCGACCTTCAGCCCCTCGAGCTGATGAAACATCGGCGAGTGCGTCATGTCCGAGTCGCATCGATACACGCGCCCAGGGGCCACGATGGCGATCGGGGCGCCATGGCTCAGCATGGCGCGGATCTGCACCGGGGAGGTGTGGGTGCGAAGCAGCCTTCCGTCCGGGAAATAGAACGTGTCGTGCATCGCCCGCGCCGGATGGTTGGGCGGAAAATTGAGCGCTTCGAAATTGTGAAAATCGTCCTCGATTTCCGGGCCGGTGGCCACATCGAAGCCGGCGCGGCGGAACAGCGTCTCGATCCGCAGCCTCGCCTTGGTGACCGGGTGCAGCCCTCCTCTTCCCTCGCCCCGCCCGGGCAGCGTCACATCGATCCGGCCGGCGGCGAGCGCGCGCTCGATGTCGGCGCGGGTGAGCGCATCGCGGCGGGCCTCGATGGCCGCCTGCAGGCGCTCCTTGGCCTCGTTGATCCTCTGGCCGGCTGCCGGCCGCTCGGCGGCCGCCAGCGCCCCCAGGGATTTCAGCTGCTCGGTAAGCGCGCCCTTTTTGCCGAGCCAGCGCACGCGCGCCTCATCGAGCCCTGCAAGGGTGGCGCAGGCGACCACCTCGCCGAGCGCCTGCGTCACGAGTGACTCGAGGTCCTGCACGCCGCAAGGCCCGCCTTGGGATCAGGCAGCGCCGAGTGCGGCTTTGGCCTGCTCGGCGATCACGCCGAACGCGTTGATATCGTGCACGGCGAGATCGGCCAGCACCTTGCGGTCGATGTCGACGCCGGCCTTGGTGAGGCCGTTGATCATGCGGCTGTAGGAGAGCCCGTAGCCGCGCGCCGCGGCGTTGATGCGCGCGATCCACAGCGCCCGGAACTGACGCTTCTTCTGCCGCCGGTCGCGGTACGCGTACTGTCCGGCCTTGATCACGGCCTGTTTGGCCGTCCGATAGACCTTGCGCCGGGCGTTGTAGTAGCCCTTGGCCTTGCCCAGAACTTTCTTGTGACGGCGCCCGGCCGTCACGCCACGTTTGACTCTTGCCATGTGTTATCTCGCCCGAACTTATTTGTGGTGGGGAAGGAGCTGGACGAGACGACCGACGTCCGTCTCGTGCACGAGGCTCGTTCCGCCGGAGCGAGCATGGCGCTTGACCTTGCGGTCCTTGTGGCCGAGGTTGTGGCGGCGTTTGGAGGCGTACCGCTTGAAGCCCTTCGCCGTCTTGCGAAAGCGCTTGGCCGCGGCCCGGTTGGTTTTCAACTTAGGCATGACAAAACTCCTCGACTGTTACTGATAGCCCGGTCGCAACCCGCCCTCGGAGCGGGTGCTACGGGCGAACGACCCGGCCGCCTTCCATAGGCGGCTCGATCGTCACTTCTTCTTCGGAGCGAACACCATGATCATCTGACGACCCTCCATGAGCGGGTTTTGCTCGACCACGCTGTGGGGAGCGAGGTCGGTGGCAACCCGATCGAGGAGCTTGCGCCCGATGTCCTGGTGCACCATCTCCCGGCCGCGGAACCGCAAGGTCACCTTGGCCTTGTCGCCCTCGGTGAGGAAGCGGATGAGGTTACGCAGCTTGATCTGGTAATCCGCCTCCCCGGTGCCGGGACGAAACTTCACCTCCTTGACCTGGATCTGTTTCTGCTTGCGCTTCGCCGAGTGGGCCTTCTTGTTCTGCTCGAACAAGAACTTGCCGTAGTCCATGATGCGCACGACCGGCGGCTCCGCCGTCGGCGAGACCTCCACCAGATCGAGCTCCGAGGACGATGCCATCTGCAACGCCTCGGCACGGGACATCACACCGGCCTGCGATCCGTCGGCCGCGATCACGCGCAGTTGCGGCGCGAGGATCTCCTCGTTGCGCCGGACCCGCTTGGTTACACTGGCTATGCGTCAATCCTCCACAGTACGGCGCCCACGGCTGTCGAGCTCGATGCGGAGGCGTTCGGCGAACGTCTCCGGGGTCATCGTGCCGAGATCCCTGCCGTTTCGGGTGCGCACAGACAACAGATTCGCGGCTACTTCCTTGTCGCCCGCTACCAGAAGATACGGAACACGCTTGAGCGTGTGCTCGCGGATCTTAAAGCCCACTTTCTCGTTACGCAAGTCGGGCTCGACCCGAAGGTGCTGATTTTTCAGGGATTCCGTTACGGAAAGCACGTAATCGGCCTGCCGGTCGGTGATGCTCATCACCACCGCCTGCACAGGCGCGAGCCAGGCCGGCAGCCGCCCGGCGTGGTGCTCGAGCAAAATGGCGAAGAAGCGCTCCAGAGACCCGAATATAGCCCGATGCAGCATGACGGGCGTGCGCTTGGCGCTCGTCTCGTCGATGTAATGGGCACCGAGTCTTCCGGGCAGATTGAGGTCGACCTGCAACGTCCCGCACTGCCAGTCCCGGCCGATGGCGTCCCGCAGCACGAATTCCAGCTTCGGACCGTAGAAGGCGCCCTCGCCCGGGTTCAGCGAGTATTCGATCCCTGCGGCGCGCGAGGCAGCCTTCAACGCCTCCTCGGCGCGATCCCAGACCGCATCGCTCCCCACCCGCTTCTCGGGCCGGTCGGAGAACTTGATGCGCACGTCCTCGAAGCCGAAATCGCGGTAGATATCGAGGATCAGCTTGGTGACCGCGACGCATTCTTCGGTGATCTGCTCCTCGGTGATGAAGAGGTGCGCATCATCCTGGGTGAACGCGCGCACCCGCATGAGCCCGTGCAGCGCCCCGGAGGGCTCGTAACGGTGCACCTTGCCGAACTCCGAGAGGCGCACCGGGAGCTCGCGGTAGCTGCGCAGCCCGTGCTTGAAGATCTGGACGTGTCCGGGGCAGTTCATGGGCTTGATGGCGTAGAGGCGCTCATCGGGCGTCTGGGTGAGAAACATGTTCTCCCCGAACTTCTCGAGGTGCCCCGACTGCCTCCAGAGCGAGGCGTCCATGAGCTCCGGGGAATTGACCTCCTGGTAGCCGGCCTCGCTCTGACGCTCCCGCATGTACTCGATCAGGCTCTGAAAAATGCTCCATCCCTTGGGGTGCCAGAACACCGCACCGGGGGCCTCCTCCTGCAGGTGAAACAGATCGAGCTCCTTGCCGATGCGCCGGTGATCGCGTTTCTCGGCCTCTTCCAGCCGGTGCAGGTAGTCCGCGAGCTGCTGCTTGTCGGGCCAGGCGGTGCCGTAGATGCGCTGCAGCATCTCGTTGCGCGAGTCGCCCCGCCAGTAGGCGCCGGCAACCTTGGTGAGCTTGAACGCCTTGAGCTTGCCGGTCGAGGGCACGTGCGGGCCGCGGCAGAGGTCGACCCAGTCGCCCTGGCCATAGAGGCTGATCGGCTCACCCGCGGGGATGCTCCCGATGATCTGCGCCTTGTACTTCTCGCCCAGGCCATTGAAGAAAGCCACGGCCTCGTCGCGCTCCATCAGGCGCCGGGCGACCTTCTCATCCGCCTTGGCGAGCTCGGCCATGCGCGCCTCGATCGCGGCGAGGTCCTCCGGAGTGAAGGGGCGCTGGTAGGCGAAGTCGTAGTAGAACCCATCCTCGATCACAGGGCCGATGGTGACCTGCGCCTCGGGGAAGAGCTGCTTGACCGCCTGGGCGAGCAGGTGAGCGGTCGAGTGGCGGATGATCTCGAGTCCCGCGGGGTCCTTGTCGGTGACGATCGCGACCTGGGCATCATCCGAAACCACGAACGAGGTGTCGACCAGCTTGCCGTTGACGCGCCCGGCGAGCGCGGCCTTGCGCAGGCCGGCGCCAATGGCGCCCGCTACCTCGTCCACCGTCACCGGGTGGTCGAAGCGGCGTTCACTGCCATCGGGCAAGGTCACGACAGGCATCGCGATGCTCTCTCGACTGATTTGCGCTGGATAAGGCCGAAGGGGTGCCTCCCGCCTCATTGGCCGGAAGCACCCCTGCTGAATCTGGTAGGCGCGAGTGGGATCGAACCACCGACCACCACCATGTCAAGGTGATGCTCTACCACTGAGCTACGCGCCTGTAGAGAATCTCCCTCCAGGAGGGCCGCGAACAATACAAGAGCGGCGCAGACCGCGCAAGCTAATCCAAGCCCCGCCAAGCACTTACGGCAGAAGCTCTCGCACCGGGCCCCAGCCCGGTCCTGGGGGCAAGCCCCGCGGTGGCGCCCACCCGCGGGGATTTGCCCGGGAGCGTCTCTCAGGCGATGCCGAGCTCCAGGTGCTTCAGCCGCTCGATCTCGTCCCGCAGCCGGGCCGCTTCCTCGAATTCCAGGTTCCGCGCCCGCTCGAGCATCTCGGCCTCGAGCTTTTTCATCCGCCGCGCCAGGGCCTCGGGGTGCAGGTCGAGCGGCTCCGCCGCCCCCCTGCCCCGGCCCTTGCCCTTGGTCTGCCCGCCGGCGCGGCGCCCCCGCGCCGCCGGGACATCGGGCCGCGCGCCCTCCATGATGTCGGCCACGGACTTGTGGATGCCGCGAGGCGTGATGCCGTGGGCGACGTTGAACTCCATCTGCCTGCGGCGGCGGCGGTCGGTCTCGTCCAGGGCACGGCGCATGGAGCCGGTCATCTGATCGGCATAGAGGATGGCCCGGCCATGCAGATTGCGAGCCGCGCGGCCGATGGTCTGGATGAGCGAATTGTCCGAGCGCAGGAAGCCCTCCTTGTCGGCATCCAGAATGGCGACCAGGGAGACCTCGGGCATGTCGAGCCCCTCGCGCAGCAGGTTGATGCCCACGAGCACATCGAACTTCCCGAGGCGCAGGTCGCGGATGATTTCCGTACGCTCCACCGTCTCGATATCGGCATGCAGGTAGCGCACGCGCGCGCCGTGCTCGTGCAGGTACTCGGTCAGGTCTTCCGCCATGCGCTTGGTGAGCGTCGTGATGAGCACGCGCTCGTTGCGCTCCGCGCACTTGCGGATTTCCGAGAGCACATCGTCCACCTGGGTGCTCACCGGACGCACCTCGACCTCCGGATCGACGAGGCCCGTGGGGCGCACCACGAGCTCCACGGTCTGACCGGCGTGGCGCGCCTCGTACGCCCCCGGAGTCGCCGACACGAAGATCATCTGCGGCGCCAGGCGCTCCCACTCCTCGAATTTCAGCGGCCGGTTGTCGAGCGCGGACGGCAGGCGAAACCCGTATTCGACCAGCACTTCCTTGCGTGAGCGATCACCCCGGTACATCGCACCGAGCTGCGGGATGGTCTGGTGGCTCTCATCGATCACCAGCAGCGCATTCTTCGGCAGATAGTCGAACAGGCACGGAGGCGGCTCGCCCGGGGCGCGGCCGGACAGATAGCGCGAGTAGTTCTCGATGCCCGCGCAGTAGCCGACCTCCTGCATCATTTCCATGTCGTACAGGGTGCGCTGCTCGAGCCGTTGCGCCTCGAGGGGCTTGCCGGCCTCGCGCAACTCCTTCAGGCGAACGCGCAGATCCTCGCGGATCCGGTCGACGGCGCCGATCAGGCGCTCCTTGGGCGTGACGTAGTGGGTGCCCGGATAGACGGTGAACCGCGGCACCTTGCGTGAGATCGCGCCGGTGAGCGGATCGAAGAGCGAGAGGGACTCGATCGTGTCGTCGAACAGCTCGACCCGCACCGCCTCGCGATCGGACTCGGCCGGAAAGATATCGATGACATCACCGCGCACGCGATAGGTGCCCTGGGTCAGGTCGAGCTCGTTGCGCGTGTACTGCATGTCGGCGAGCCGCCTGAGGAGCTTGCGCTGATCCAGCCGGTCACCCCGCACCAGGTGCAGGATCATGGCGAGGTAAGCCTTGGGGTCGCCCAGGCCGTAGATCGAGGAGACGGTGGCCACGATGATGGCGTCGGGACGCTCGAGCAGCGCCTTGGTGGCCGAGAGGCGCATCTGCTCGATGTGCTCGTTGATCGAGGCGTCCTTCTCTATATAGGTATCCGACGAAGGAACGTAGGCCTCCGGTTGATAGTAATCGTAATACGAAACGAAGTACTCGACCGCATTGTGCGGGAAGAAGCCTCGAAATTCGCCGTACAGCTGCGCCGCCAGCGTTTTGTTGTGCGCAAGCACCAGCGTAGGGCGCTGTACGTGTGCAATGACTTGGCTGACGACGTATGTCTTGCCACTGCCCGTGACTCCGAGAAGCGTCTGTGCGCTCAAGCCGTCTTCCAGGCCCTCGACGAGCTTGGCAATCGCCTGGGGTTGATCGCCCGAGGGCTCGAACTCCGACTCGAGTCTGAATGGATTTTGATCCATGCTCTCTCTATTGTCGCGCGGATGCGTCATCAGCCGGATGGTGGCGATGCGCGTGATGTCTTACTATAGCGGCGCCACTTTCTTTGGCACACACCCAAGGATCCCTAGTGACCGTTACCGTTTCCCGACGCGTCCAGCGCGTCAAGCCCTCGCCGACGCTCACCGTCACCGCCCGCGCCGCCCGTCTGAAGGCAGAGGGCAAGGACGTGATCGGACTCGGAGCGGGCGAGCCGGACTTCGACACGCCGGCGCACATCGGCCAGAGCGGGATCGATGCCATTGGCAGCGGCTTCACCCGCTACACCAATGTCGAGGGCATCAACGACCTCAAGGATGCCATCATCGCGAAGTTCGCGCGCGACAACGGCATCCAGTACGAGCGCTCGCAAATCCTGGTGTCCTCGGGCGCCAAGCAGACGATTTACAACCTGTGCATGGCGGTGCTCGACAAAGACGACGAGGCGATCATCCCAGCGCCCTACTGGGTATCGTACCCGGACATGGTACTGCTCGCCGACGGGCAGCCGGTCATCCTCACCGCCGGCGCCGCCCAGGGCTACAAGATCACGCCGCGCCAGCTTGCGGCCGCCATCACACCGAAGACGCGCCTGGTGCTGCTCAACAGCCCCTGCAACCCCTCGGGCGCCGCCTATACCCGCGCGGAGCTGCGCGCCCTGGGGGAGGTGCTGATCGATCAGCCGCGCATCATCATCGGCACCGACGACATGTACGAGAAGATCTATTGGGGGGAAGAGCCCTTCTGCAGCCTGCTCACCGCGGTGCCGGAGCTTTATCCGCGCACCGTGACCATCAATGGCGTATCGAAGTCCTACTCCATGACCGGCTGGCGTATCGGGTACTGCGGGGCGCCGAAGGAGCTGGTCGCGGCCATGGCCACCATCCAGGGCCAATCGACCTCCAATGCCAGCAGCATCTCGCAGAAGGCCGCCGTAGCGGCGCTCAACGGCGACCAGAGTTGCGTGGCGCGCATGAATGAGGCGTTCAAGGCCCGGCATGATTTCGTGGTGAGCGCACTGAACGCCCTCCCGGGGGTGAGCTGCCTGCCGGGCGCGGGAACCTTCTACGCCTTCGCGGACGTCTCCCAAGCCATGGCGGCTGTGGACTGCGCCTCGGACACCGACTTTGCGGAGCTGCTGCTCACCGAGGCCGGCGTCGCGGTAGTGCCGGGCTCTGCCTTCGGCACCCCGGGGCGCATCCGACTCTCCTTCGCCTGCAGCCTGGAGACGCTGAAGGAAGCGCTCGACCGCATTGCCAAGACGCTCGCCAGGGTAGGCGCCCGGGGCGGCTGAGCCATGGGCTGGAGGGCGCTGGCGGACCTGCTGGTCGTCTTCCACCTCGCGTTCGTGGGGTTCGTGATTTTCGGTGGCTTCCTCGCCTGGAAGTGGCCGAGAGCCGTCTTTGCACATCTGCCGGCGCTCGCCTGGGGGTTTTGGGTCGAACTCACCGGACAGATCTGTCCCCTCACTGCGTTCGAGAAGCACTTTCGCCACCTTGCCGGCGAAGCCGGCTACCACGGCGGTTTCCTGCACCATTACGTGCTGCCCATCCTCTACCCCCCGGGACTCACGCGGCCCAATCAATGGCTGCTGGCGGCGGCCCTGCTCGTGATCAATGTGGTCGCCTACCGGCGGATCCTGACCCAGCGGAAAAAACACCGGTCGGCAATCCAGCCCCCGAAAGGCCTCTGATCCGCTTCCGGCCCCGCGAGGACTTGCGGCCGGCGACTCGATGAGGCTGCCTCGGCACGCGGGAGCTTCCTGAACGGGAATTCCTTGACGAGGGCGGGGCGTGCGCCTCAAAATTCGCGCCCTTTCGCGTGCCTCGCACGGTTCCCCGGTAGCTCAGTCGGTAGAGCGTCGGACTGTTAATCCGTTGGTCGTTGGTTCGAGTCCAACCCGGGGAGCCAATACAATCATGGGCTTATAGGCGGCGCTTTCCAGTCCGTTGGCCCAAGATTCCCGCCTCGCAGTAGCTCGGTAGCAGTACGGTAAAACCACCCCTGCGCCGTCACTGCTTCATTCGCTTGCTGCCCATGGCGATGCGTCGCCCGGCCCGGTCCACTCCGAGCCGAGCGGCATGAGCACGACCACCTGAATTGGAGGCAGCCATGCCCAAGTCCCAATAGGCGCCAATGGCAAGAGATTTACGCTGCGGCTGTGGACCACGCTGCTGGACCCGAAGCGCTATCCGGGCGCCTCGCTGGCCGAGCAATATGCCCAGCGCTGGGAACACGAGCTGTACTATCGGGAGTTGAAGCCCGACGTGCGCAATACGGCGCTTCTTTCCAGCCATACCGTTGAGACGGCGCTGCAGGAGGTCGCCGCCGTAGTTCTGGCCAGCGCAGTCATCGCTCGCGTGCGTGTGCAGACGGCTGACGGACTGAAAATGCCCGCGCGGCGGCTGAGCTTCTATAAGTTGCTGCTGGCTACGCGACAACTGTGGGTAGCGTTTGAGCTCGCCGGAGGCACTCTGCCGCCGGCAGCTCGCCGCCGTATCTGGCCGCCGAGCTCCTCATGACCGCTGCTCAGCGCGAGATCACCACCCTCGACGAGAAGCTCTACCTGCAGGTCTTCTCCGCCCCCGAGCGCAGCACCGCCCGGCGGGCCGCAGCGGCACGATAACC
>JAJZDX010000056.1 GCA_021805865.1 Pseudomonadota bacterium | reverse complement strand
AGCCGCTGCTGGAAGCCGGCGAGGCCTTCGGCGCCACGCCGCTGCAGATGCTCTGGAAGGTCGAGCTGCCAAGCGCCGCTCCCACCATCGTCGCCGGCATCACCCAGTGCATCATGCTCAGCCTCTCCATGGTGGTCATCGCCGCGCTCGTCGGCGCCGGCGGACTCGGCGTGCCGGTGGTGCGGGCGCTCGACACCGTGCAGATCGGCATGGGCTTCGAGGCGGGCCTGGTGATCGTGCTGCTCGCCATCATCCTCGATCGCATCACCACCCGCCCCGCCGCCAAGGAGCCCAAGCAGTGAGCGCGCTCGAGTTCCGCAACATCGATATCCTCTTCCCTCCCGCGGGCACGACCCGCCGCCGTGCCCAGGGCGCGCTCAACCGTGCCCTCGCCGCCCTCGATGCCGGCGGCTCGCGCGCCGAGATCGCCGAGCGCACCGGGGTCATCGTGGGAGTGAGCAACGCCAATCTGACCGTCGAGCGCGGGGAGATCTCGGTGCTGATGGGGCTCTCGGGCTCGGGCAAATCCACGCTCCTGCGCGCCGCCAACGGCCTCAATCGCATCACCCGTGGCCACTTGCTGGTACGCGACGGCGAAGCGTTCATCGATCTCGCGAGCTGTAATCAGGCGAGCCTTCGCCGGGTTCGCCGGCTGCGCATCGCCATGGTGTTCCAACAGTTTGCCCTGCTGCCTTGGCGAACCGTGCGCGAGAACGTCGGCTTCGGGCTCGAGTTGCGCGGGGAGCCGTCCGAGCGGCGCCACCGCATCGTCGATGAGCAGCTCGAACTCGTCGGGCTCTCCCAGTGGGCCGACCGGCACTGCAGCGAGCTCTCCGGCGGCATGCAGCAGCGAGTCGGCCTTGCCCGCGCTTTCGCCACCGACGCCGAGATCCTGCTGATGGACGAGCCGTTCTCCGCGCTCGATCCACTGATCCGCCGCAAGCTCCAGGACGAGTTGCTGGCGCTTCAGGAGCGGCTGCGCAAAACCATCCTGTTCGTCAGCCACGACCTCGACGAGGCGCTGAAGATCGGCGATCGGATCTCGATCCTCGAGGGCGGGCGCATCGTGCAAACCGGCACCCCGCGGCAGATCGTCGAAACGCCGGCAGACGACTATGTGGCCGAATTCGTCCGTCACGTCAATCCTCGCACGGTCCTCAAGGACGGCACGACGCCTGCGCTTTCGTGAGGCGATCCCAACGTCTTGACCTGGCGCCTCTGGACGGCAAGATCGGCGCGGCGTAGTGTCAGTGAAGTTGCCGCAGGAACGTTCCGTGCCAGCCCCCCCCTCCCCATTCAGCCACTTCGGCTTCCTCACGCTGCGGCGGTTTTCCATGATCGCCTTCACCAACGCGGTCGAGCCGCTGCGCATGGCCAATTACCTCGCGGGGCGCGAGCTGTACCGCTGGTCGGTGTACTCCCTCGACGGCGAGCCGGTCGCGGCCAGCAATGGCCTGGCGGTCTCCCCCACGCGGCGGCTCGATGAGACGGCGCTGCCGGACATCCTGTTCGTGTGCGCCGGAGTCGAGGTCGCACGCTCGGTCGATGATGAGCTGCTGCGGCTGCTGCGCCGCCTGGCGCAGCGGCGCATGCCCCTCGGGGGCCTGTGCACCGGCGCCTACGCGCTCGCCAAAGCGGGACTGCTCGAGGGCTACCGGTGCGCCATCCACTGGGAGAACCTCTGGGCACTGCGCGAGACTTTCCCGCGCGTCGTGTTCACGCCGGAGCTGTTCGCGATCGACCGCGACCGCTACACGTGTACCGGCGGAGTCGCCCCGCTCGACCTCGTGCTCAACCTGATCACTCCTCGCATCGGCCGGACATTGGCGGCCGGCATCTCGGAGGAGTTCATCGTCGCACGCATCCGCGACAGCAAGGATCGACAGCACATCCCGCTGGCGGCCCGCCTGGGCGGCGCCCACCCCTCGATTGCCCAGGCTGCGCAGCTGATGGAGGCCAACATCGAGGAGCCGCTGTCCCTCGAGGAGCTTGCACAGCTCGCCGAGGTGTCCCAACGCCAGTTGCAGCGGCTCTTCCGCCGCAACCTCGGCCTCACCCCCGCTCAGTACTACGCGACGGTGCGGCTGCGCCACGCTCGCGAGCTTCTGCAGCAGACCGCCATGCCGGTCATGGACATCACGGTGGCTTGCGGCTTCCGATCCCCCTGCCATTTCAGCCGCTCGTACCGTGCTCTTTTCGGCCATCCGCCCAGCCGTGAGCGGCGGCCGCCACCGCTCGAGTCCACGCCCACCCTAGGCGTAGCCGCTGCGGAAAAAGTCGCTCCCTAAATATTCAATCAATAATCGTCAAGGAACTGACGTACGAATGAGGTCCATTCATCCTATTGTTTTTTAAAAATATTCCAGAAATGCGTGCCAGGGTATTGCATCCCAAGATTCCTTTGTGGATTATACTTATACGTGCAGCCCGAGCACTTTGAGTGACCGTTCAATGCTTCAGTCATGCGGACCTCGTAAGGCTTCCATCGGGGCAATGCACCCCTCGCTGCGCGTTGGTATCGTTCTGGCCGAGCATTTCACGCTGTCGGCGTTCGCGGTATTCGTCGACCATCTGCGCCTCGCCGCCGATGAGGGAGACAGAAGCCGCCCCATGCGGGTGCAATGGTCCATCATGTCGGCCCGCCACGAGCCGATCAGCGCCAGCTGCGGCGTCGCGCTGCAACCGACCTCCGCCCTGCTGTCGCCCGCGGCGCTGGATTACGTGGTCGTGGTCGGCGGCATCCTGCACGCGGGCCCCCAGGTCGATGAGTTCACATTGCGCTACCTGCGCGAGGCCGGCGCCAGCCGCACCCCGATCATCGGCATCTGCACCGGCAGCTTCGTGCTGTGCCGTGCGGGCCTGATGAAGGGCCGCCGGTCCTGCGTCAGCTGGTATCACTATCAGGACTTTCGCGAGGCCTTTCCCGACCACGAGGTCCTCGCCGACCGGCTGTTCCTCGCCGATGGGCCGCGCATCACCTGCGCCGGCGGGGCGGGCGCGGCGGCTCTCGCCTCGCACCTGATCGAGCGCCACTTGGGCCGGGCGACCGCCTACAAAGCGAGCCAGGTGCTGCTGTTTGACGGGCCGCGCCAGGGAACCGATGCGCAGCCGCACCCACCGATGTCCGAAAGCGTCAGCGAGCCGCGCGTGCGCCGCGCCCTGCTGCTCATGGAGCAGAATCTGACGCGGCCGATCGCGGTCGCCGCAATCGCCGAGGAGCTCGGGGTCTCGGTGAGGCAGCTCGAGCGGCTCTGCCGCGAGCACCTGGGACTGGGCCCTGCCTCGCTCTATCGCCAGCTGCGCATGCGCTATGCCAACTGGCTGATCGAGAACACCGACCGCTCCGTGACGGAAATCGCCATTGAAGCCGGATTCGCCGACTGCGCGCATTTCTCGCGTCAGTTCAAGGACGTATACGGCTTCTCTCCGTCCCACCACCGGGTGCAACCGCACCAGACAGGCAGCGCCGACGTGGCGCATGCGCGGGTGTTCGAATAGCGCCGCCACTCACCGGCTTTTCAACCCAACTTCCGCATCCCGCCGGCGCCGCCCGGGCGCGGGAGTCATGTGCTTGCCCGCTCCATGCGACCCGCCGCGCATGTGACTCAACATCCGCTTGTGACAACTTTCACGCGGCGCGCACGAGGGCGGTTACGTAACACCCGGTTGACGCATCCGTTCAATCCCACGCCGGGCGCGTCGGCTGTAATGTACTGCAATGGTGATTGATTCGCCGACGTCATCATAATCGTATGACGTCACCATAACTAAATTCCGGGAGGGTCCAGGAGATGAAGTCTAAGGTGTCTTATGCGGTGGCCGCCATCCTGAGCGGCGCGTCTCTTGGCGCATTTGCCGCCACCCCCGCGCCCCAGACCGCGGCAGCCGCGACGCCGGCGGCAACGTCGAGCACGCCGGCAAACGCCCCCGCTGGCGCCGGCATCGGCGCCCTGAGGGAGATCATCGTCACCGCCCAGCGCCGGCGGCAGAACATCCAGGACGTGCCGATCGCCATGCAGGCGCTGACCTCGCGCACGCTGACGAACCTGAACATCTCCACTTTAAGCGACTACCTCAAGTTCCTGCCGAACGTCACCGTGGCGAACAACGGACCGGGTCAGAACGAGGTATTCATGCGCGGCCTGTCGGCCGGCTCGCAGGCGAGCCAGGGCAGCGGCTCGACCGGCCTGTGGCCGAACGTGGCCATCTATCTCGACAACCAGTCCGTACAGCTGCCGAACCGCAACCTCGACGTCTACGCCGCCGATATCAACCGCATCGAGGTGCTCGAGGGCCCCCAGGGCACCCTGTTCGGCGCGGGCGCCGAGGCCGGCGTGATCCGCTACATCACCAACAAGCCGCGGCTCAACCGGACCGAGGGCAACGTCAAGGCGGGGTACAGCGTCACCGCCCACGGCGACCCGAACACCAATGTCACGGCCGTCTTCAACCTTCCGTTGATCAAGAACAAGCTGGCCGTGCGCGCGGTGATCTTCGACGCCCGGCGCGGCGGTTATATCAATAACGTACCCGCGACATTCAGCCGCCACAACAGCGACGTCGGCATCCACTACGCCAATTACTTCGTCCCCTTGAGCAGCGCCTGCCCGAACGGCGGGCAACCCAATCCCTATCGCAGCCCCGCCGGCGAGGGCGCCTGCGTCCCGCCCGGCAGTCCCTCGATCAACAACTATGCGATCGCCGGCCACGCCATCAACCCGGTCACTTTTCAGGGCGCGCGCGTCGAGGCTCTGTACAAGATCAACGACAACTGGAACGTGCTCATCTCGCAGATGTATCAGAACATGGACGCGCAGGGCGTCTTCTACGACCAGCCGACCGCCTCGAACGGCCGGCCGCTCGCGCCCCTCGATGTCACGCTGTTCAACAATTCCTACAACAAGGACCGCTTCGAGAACACCGCCTGGACCGTGCACGGCAAGATCGGCCCGCTGCGTGCCGTCTACACCGGCGGCTACCTGGACCGCAACGTCGACCAGGTGGGCGACTACACCAATTATGCGCGCGGCGTGTACGCGGATTACTATCAGTGCTATGGCCCGGGAACCGGGTACAACAACAACCTGACCTCGACCTGCTTCTCCCCGAGTTCCACCTGGCAATCGGTGGAGCGCAACACCCACCTGCAGAACGAGTTTCGCCTCAGCACCCCGAGTTCCTGGCGACTGCGCGGCATCGTCGGTGTGTACGCCGATGACCTGAAGCTCTGGGATCAGACGGACTGGCGCTACCGCACGGTGCCCACCTGCACCAGCAACGCCGCGCCGGGCAGCCCCGGAAACACCGGCTGCTTCGCCACCATCGGCACGGTGCCGGGCACCACGGTTCAGCACCCGGGACTGCAGACCCCGAACAGCTCCTTCTACCAGGACACCATGCGCGAGACGAAGCAGCTCGCCTTCTTCCTGTCGACGAGCTACGACCTGATCCCGCACGTGCTGACGCTGACGGCCGGCACCCGCCACTTCAGCTTTACAAACTCCTCCGTCGGCAGCGTCACCAGCAGCTTCGGCTGCTTCCAGGCGGGTACGCCCCCGGGCGGCTGCGCCGATGTCGCCGGCGGCTACGCGTACGACTTGAATGCGCAGAACCTGCACGACACCGAGACGGGCTGGCGCAGTCGGGCGAACCTCAGCTGGCACATCACCCCGAACGTGATGGTCTACTACACCTTCTCGCAGGGCTACCGTCCGGGCGGGTTCAACCAGAACGGCGGTACGTTGCACGCCCCTGGGCCCGACGGGGTGGATCAGTATGTGCTGCCGAAGTCCTACAGACCGGACTCGCTGACCAACGACGAGCTCGGCTGGAAGACGGTGCTGCTCGACCACCACCTGGAATGGGATGGGGCGATCTACCAGGAGAACTGGAACAACGTGCAGGTGGAGTTCTTCGATCCGGGCCTGGTTGGCAATATCTTCTATGACACCAACGGCCAGAACTTCGTGGTCAAGGGGATCGAGACCTCGTTCATCGCGCGGCTCGCCCCCGGCCTCACGCTGCAGGGTGCGGCCTCGTGGAACCAAAGCCGCCAGGTCAACTCCCCGGCGCTGATCGACAACAATCCGGCGAGCGTCAACTACGGCAAGCCGATCACCGAGGTCTGCTCGAGCACGGGCACCGGCTGCGCCGCGGTCACCAATCCGTTCGGTCCGGTCGGCTCCCCGACCGCCGACTCCCCGCCCATGGAGTTCAATCTGCGGGTACGCTACCAGTTCCGGCCGATGGACGGCTACTACCCGTCCATCGAGTTCGGCGCCATGCACACCGACCACTCCTTCACCCAGGCCGGCGCCAACCCCACGATCGCCCAGGGAGGCGCCGTCAGCACCGCGCGGCTGCGCTTCGAGGTTCCCTCCTACACCACCTACGAGGCCTCGCTCGGCGTGTCCAAGAACGACTGGTACGTGCACCTCTACGGAAACAATCTCACCAATTCCCTCGCCAGCACGTTCGTCAGCACGGACCAGTTCATCGTCGCGCAGACGCCGCTTCGGCCACGCGTGATCGGCATCGAGTGGGGCTACCACTTCTGAGATGCCCCGTTCGGCCCTGCGCGTTTGACGGGCGGGGCCGAACGGGCGAGTGGGCACAAAAGAGCACACAACCGCGTTGCGAAATCCCCGTGCACGGCCGCAGACCCTCCCCGCAAGCAACGCGGGCCTGCGGCCGGCTGATCTTCGGGGCACGGTCCATTGGCCCCCAGCAGGGGGCGAGCCTGGAGCCGGACCGGCTTTCATAGGCGGGACGCTCGCATCGAGATTCGGCCGGGACAGGGGACGAGCTTTCGGGCCCCGGCGTGTCTTGACGGCAAGGCGGCAGCCGCAGCATGATGGGTCAAGATTTTGAACGGCCGTTTAATCTATCCTGGAGCGACGCATAGCAGACCGTCTAACCTAATGCTTATTAAGAGATATTTCGATATGCTCGCCGTTTCCCGGAGAGTCGATAGCGTGACCCGTCCGCCCATTGCGGAGTATTGATTTGAACAAGCAATCAAGCAGCCGGGAAGCCCGAGATACGTCGCCTGGGCGGGAGGAGCCTGAAGAGCAGCGCCGCCGGCAACTGATCGCGGTCACGATCGACAGCCTGGCGGAGGTCGGCTATGTCGGCAGCACGCTCGCTCAGATCGCCCAGCGAGCCGGCGTCTCCCCCGGGCTGGTCGCGCACTATTTCGGGGACAAGGACGGACTGCTGGAGGCGACCTTCCGGACCCTGGCCCGGCGCATAGCCGATCAGGTCCACCAACGCCTCCAGCTCGCGACGACACCGCGCGGCCGGGTGCAGGCGATCATCGACTCCAATCTCGGGCCCGAGGAGTTCGACCAGCGCACCGGCAGCGCTTGGCTCGCTTTCTGGGGCCAGGTGCCGCATGAGCCGGGCCTGATGCGGGTCCAGAGGGCCTACCAGCGACGCATGCTCTCCAATCTGCGCCACGCCCTCGGCCACCTGCTGCCTCAGGAGCTCTCGCAGAGCCTCGCCTCCATGATCGCGGCCATGATCGATGGAGTGTGGCTGCGCGCCGCGCTGTCGCAATGGGAGGAAGCCGATAGCGAGGGCGCGCGCGCGCTGCTCACGGCGTTTGTCGAGACCCGCTTGCGGGAGAATACCCGGGATCAGCTCCCGGCCGAGCCGCCGGCCGCACGCTCACCGGCTGCGCCCTCCTTCGGCGCAAAGCGCTTCACCACGCTCAACCCCGCCACCGGCGAGGTGTTGGCCGAGCTGCGCGTGGACGGAACCGCCGAGGTGGCCACCTGCGTGGCTCGGGCCACCGCGGCCCAGCGCGACTGGGCCGCCCTGACCGGCGCCGAGCGCGGCCGCATTCTGCGTCGTGCCGCGGACCTTCTGCGCTCACGCAATGACGAGCTCGCCGAGCTCGAGACGCGCGATACCGGCAAACCCATCCAGGAGACCCGCGTCGTCGATGTCGTCTCGGGGGCGGAGTGCTTCGAGTACTACGCCGGGCTCGCCGCTCAGCTCGCCGGCGAGCACCTGCAGCTCGGGCAGGCGGCCTTCGGCTATACCCGGCGCGAGCCGCTCGGGGTGGTCGCCGGCATCGGCGCCTGGAACTATCCGTTGCAGATTGCCTGCTGGAAGAGCGCCCCGGCGCTCGCATGCGGCAACGCCATGATCTTCAAGCCCGCCGAGCTGACGCCGCTCACCGCGCTGAGATTGCGCGAGATCCTCGCCGAGGCAGGTCTCCCGGAGGGAGTGTTCCAGGTGGTCCAGGGCTTTGCCGACACGGGACGTCTCCTCAGCGCGCACCCCCAGATCCGCAAGGTCTCGCTCACCGGCGAGGTGGGCACGGGCAAGGCGGTCATGGCCGATTGCGCCGCCACATTGAAACAGGTGACCCTGGAGCTCGGCGGCAAATCCCCGCTCATCGTGTTCGAGGACGCGCATCTCGACAACGCCGTCTCGGGGGCTTTGCTCGGCAACTTCTATTCCGCCGGCGAGGTCTGCTCGAACGGCACGCGCGTGTTCGTCCACCGCTCGCTGAAGCGCGCCTTCCTCGAGCGGCTGCTCGAGCGCACCGCCGCCATGCGCATCGGCGATCCCCTCGACCCGGCCACCCAGGTGGGCTCGCTCATCTCGCCCGAGCACATGAAAAAGGTGCTCGGCTACATCGGGCGGGGCAAGGACGAAGGGGCGCGGCTTCTGTGCGGCGGGCATCGGCTCACCACCGGCGACCTCGCCAACGGCTGCTTCGTCACCCCCACGGTGTTCGATGGCTGCCAGGACGACATGACCATCGTGCGTGAGGAGATCTTCGGCCCGGTGATGGCGGTGCTGGAGTTCGAGGAGGAGGAGGAGGTCATCCGACGCGCCAACGCCACCCCGTTCGGCCTGGCGGCGGGAGTCTTCACCAACGACCTCGTCCGCGCCCACCGGGTCATCGCCCGGCTCGAAGCGGGCACCTGCTGGATCAATCACTACAACATCACGCCGATCGAGCTGCCGTTCGGCGGCGTGAAGCTCTCCGGGCTCGGGCGCGAGAACGGCCGGGCCGCCATCGAGCACTACACCCAGTTAAAGAGCGTCTACGTCGCCATGGGCGACATCGACTCCCCATACTGAACGGCTGTTGAACAGACTAATGAAAGAAGAGACATTCGATTACGTGATCGTCGGAGCGGGCTCGGCGGGCTGCGTGCTCGCCGATCACCTGAGCGAAGGCGGCGCCGAGCGGGTGCTGCTGCTGGAGTTCGGCGGCTCGGACCGCTCGGTGTTCATCCAGATGCCCTCGGCGCTGTCGATCCCGATGAACATGGAGAAGTACAACTGGTTCTTCTACACCGAGCCCGAGCCCCATCTCGGCGGACGGCGCCTGCACACCCCGCGCGGCAAGGTGCTCGGCGGCTCCTCCTCGATCAACGGGCTGGTGTACGTGCGGGGCAATCCGCTCGACTTCGAGCGCTGGCAGGCGGAAGGCGCCGACGGATGGGCGTATCGAAACGTATTGCCGTATTTCAAGCGCGCCGAGCGGCGCGATGGCGGCGGCGATCGCTATCGCGGCGGCGAGGGCAAGCTCCACACCCGCTACGGCCTGCTGACCAATCCCCTGCATCGGGCCTGGCTCACAGCCGGCCGGCAGGCCGGCTATGCGGTCACCGACGACATGAATGGCTTCCAGCAGGAAGGCTTCGGACGCATGGATATGACCGTCGGCGAAGGCCGGCGCGCCAGCGCCGCCAACGTCTACCTGCGCCCGGCCATGCGCCGCGGCAACCTCGCGGTGCGTACGCACGCGCTCGCGACGCGCATCCTGTTCGAGGGACGCCGGGCTGTGGGAGTGGCATACCTGCGGGGCAACGAAGAATGCATCGCCCGGGCGCGGCGCGAAGTGATCGTGAGCTGCGGCCCGATCCAGTCGCCGAAGCTCCTGAAGCTCTCCGGCGTGGGCCCGGCGCAGGAGCTCTCCCGCCACGGCATACCCCTGGTGCACGATCTGCCGGGCGTCGGTGAGAATCTTCAGGATCACCTGGAGTTCTACTTCCAGATGGCCTGCACGCAGCCCATCACCCTCTACTCCGACTTGAGTCCCTGGCGCAAGACGCTGATCGGCACGCGCTGGATACTGAGGAAGGACGGCCTCGGAACGAGCAATCACTTCGAGACCGGCGGCTTCATCCGCAGCCGCCCCGGCGTCCGCCACCCCGACATCCAGTACCACTTCCTGCCCATGGCCGTGAGTTACGACGGCTCCTCGCTCGCCAAGGAGCACGGTTTCCAGGCGCACGTGGGGCCGATGCGCTCGAAGAGCCGCGGCTGGGTGCGGCTCGCCTCCGCCGATCCGCGCGAGAAGCCCAAGGTGTTCTTCAACTACCTCTCGCAGCCCGAGGATTGGATCGAGATGCGTGCCTGCGTGCGCCTGACACGCGAGATTTTCGCCCAGCCGGCCTTCGATCCGTACCGCGGCCGCGAGATCCAGCCCGGCGAGCAGGTGCGCTCGGATGAGCAGATCGACGAGTTCGTCCGAGGGCACGTGGAAAGCGCCTACCATCCGTCCTGCACATGCCGCATGGGCGATCCCTCCGACCCGATGACGGTGGTCGATCCCGAGACGCGGGTGGTGGGCCTTGCGGGCCTGCGGGTGGTCGACTCCTCGATCATGCCCTCGATCACCACCGGCAACCTCAATGCGCCGACCATCATGCTCGCGGAGAAGGCGGCCGATCACATCCGCGGCCGCGCTGCGCTCGCACCCGAGGATGCTCCCTACTACGTTGCGGAGAACTGGCAGAGCGCGCAGCGCTGAACCACACTATTCACGACAGGCACCAGAGTCCTTTGCGGCCGAATGGCCGGCCGGCACCGCCACAGATCGAAGAGGCATCCCATGACACCTCGAATCCCGTGCAGGACGATCCTCGCAAGACGCACCGCCTTGCGCCGCGACGGAGCTCCTCTGGCGCCCGCCCTCCTCCTTGCGCTCGCCATGCTCTCCTTCGGCGCCGCGCCGGCTCGCGCCGAGCAGCCGCCGAGCGTTTACGGTCCCGATACCCCGCAGCTCGCGCGACTTGGCCCCTGGCCGGTCGGCGTCGAGAGGATTACCCTCGTAGAGCACGCGCAGCCTGACGTGCTGGCATACAACCCCAAGACACATCGCGCGCCGAAGCGCAATCGAGTGCTGCCGGTCGATATCTGGTATCCGGCGCGTGCCGAGCCCGGCGCGCCGCGTGCCGTGTACAGCGCGGCATTTCCGGCGCAGCCACCCGCGCCACCTGTGCGTTTCACGGTACCGGGGATTGCCGTGCGGGGCGCGCCTTTTGCCGGCGGCCCTTATCCTCTCGTCATTGTCTCGCACGGGTACAGCAACTCGCCGGCCGCAATGACCTGGCTCACGGAGAATCTCGCCTCCAAAGGCTACGTGGTCGCGGCCATTCATCACGACGACCCGCCGATCACCGACAGGGCCGATTTCGTCGAGCCGGTGCTGCGCCGGCCGCTCGACATCGCGTTCGTCGCGGCGACGCTGCAACGAACCCTCGCGGCCAAGCATTGGATCGATCCGGACCGCACCGCGCTCATCGGCTACTCCATGGGCGGCTATGGTGTCCTCACGGCCGCCGGCGCGGTGCTCGATCCGCACAGTCCGATGGCCAAAGCGGTTCCCGGAGGACTGCTCGAGCCGTACTGCCGGGGCGGTGCGCTGCAAAGCTCGATCAAGGTGGCGCATCTGCGCGCGGTGATCGCCATCTCCCCGGCGGGCGGCCCGCCGTGGGACGCCTGGGGAAACCACGGCATTGCCGCCATCCACGCCCCGCTGTTCCTGATCAACGGCAATCGCGACCACACCGTCGGGTACCGGCGGGCGGGGCTGCGGGTGTTCCAGGAAGCGATTCACGCGCCCCGATATCTGCTTACCATCGAGGAAGCCGGCCACGACATCGGGCTCGACCCGGTGCCGCCCCAGATGCGCGGCTCGCTCTGGAACATCTCCTGGTTCCAGGATCCGGTGTGGAACACGCGCCGGGTGAACGCCGTCAACGTGCACTTCATCACCGCCTTCCTCGACCTGTACGTCAAGGGCGAGAAACGCTTCGCAGCGTACCTCGATGTACGCACGGAGCACGCGGGACAGGGCGTCTGGCCGCACGACCATGCCCGCTTCGCGGCGTACAGCCCGGGGACCGGTGACATAACAGTCTGGAAGGGCTTTCAGCGCTCCTTCGCCGTCGGTCTCACGCTGCAACGGGCGCCCGCCGTGACGGCGCACTGACGCTCTCCCGCCGAGCAACGCCGGGCGGGCGCCCCCGAGCGCCTGCCAAGCACCCGTGCGAGCCGCAAGAGTCCACCAGGAGCGCGCGCTGCGCGCGCCCCGCTCCGCGGCGGCGGGCGTCACGAAAGCGCAATGTAAGGGCCGTAGCGTGCACCCTGGCATCCATCCGATGCAACACAGTCCCGCGCTTTCCGTGACGGCTCCGACACATGGCCGCGAGCGATACCGGCGCACTTCATACAGGTCCCGCCCCCCCCGGGGGGGGGCGCGCCGCCGCCCGATGCGGCATCAATGGATCGGGCAACATGCTCTTCCCGAGGGCGCCCCCGATCGCCGCGATTCGACAACGCCGCGTCGGCGTCATTCAAGCAAAACACCTCCCGCTTCGGCTAGCGTATGATTTCTATCATGGGTGGGCCGAACGAGTCCGCCCACCTTGCGTGTGATCGCGGGCGACACAAATATTCGAAACGCTTGCAGCGGGGTCGTTCGTGCCGGGATCGCGAGGCGCGGTCCCACCGGAAAATTCTGGAGTTCAACATGAGACGTCATACCAGGCTTTCGCGCGCCGTGGCCGCAATTCTCGGCGCTTCGGCCATCCATGCGGCGTTGGCCGCGAGTCCGACAGCCGGCACGATTTCCGGCGCCTCGCAGCTGCACGAGGTCATCGTCACCGCCAACCGCCGCGTGCAGAACATGCAGGACGTGCCCATCACGATGCAGGCGCTGACCGGGCACACGCTGCAGCAGCTGCATGTGGCAACCCT
>JAJZDX010000022.1 GCA_021805865.1 Pseudomonadota bacterium | reverse complement strand
GCCGGTCTTTGCGCCGTGGACGCGCCTCTGATTATTCCGCCACTGATGCGTACCCGCTCGCGCGATCCCCCGGGGAACAGAGCCCCCGAGCGTCCGTTGCCGGAATAATCCGGCTGCCGGAACAATGCGGCGTTTCACGAATGGCCGGGACTTTGCGTGTTTCCCGGAGTCGCCCTGAAGGAAGCGCCATTGAACATAAGCCTTCAGATTATTCTTCTATTCGAGGGCGCGTGCGCGCCCGCCTCTGCGCAACGGTCCTGCTCCTCAGAGGCGGGCGCGACGCCGGTCAGGTCGCCTTCACTTCGATCTTGCGCGGACGCAATTCCATCCGCTTGGGGATGCGCACCCTCAGCACTCCATCTTTGAGACTCGCCTCGATCTGGTCGGTTTCCAGCTCCCCGCTCAACGCGAAAGTGCGGCGGTACAAGCTCGAGCGAACGTCGGCGTAAAGCGCTTCCGCTTTCTCCGCCAACTCCAGCCGTGCATTGCCCTCGAGAATCAGGGTGTTGCCGTCCACTCGCAGATTGAGGCGGTCTTTGGATACCCCTGGCATGTCGGCGCACAGCGTGATGCCATCCGCGTCCTCCCAGATGTCGACCGGCGGACGCAGGGGGGCTTCACCTGCATTGCCGCGCCGATCGACTGCGGCCCCGCCTCGCCCCTGCGCAGCGGCCGAGCCCCGTGAGGTGATGTCTGTGTTCGTGGCCATATGAGCAACCTCCACTTGCGGTCAACGGATCTCGATCTGGCGCGGGCGGGCCGCCTCACGCCGCTCGACGCCGATCTGCACGATGCCGTCCTGATACCTGGCATGGACCCGGTCCGGGTCGATGTCCTCGGGCAACGCGATGACGCGGTGGAACTCGCCGCCGAAGCGCTCCTGGCGATAGTACGTGGCCCGCTCCTCGGTCGGGATCTCGCGCCTGCCTGCCACGGTGAGCAGGTTCTGCTGGATCGAGATGTCGAGCGACTTCGGGTCGATGCCGGGCGCAAAAAGGTATACGTCGACCCGCTCCGGCGTGTGGCCGATGTTTACCGCCGGAAAGCTGCCGCGGGGAAGGGAGCGGATGCCACCGGAAGAGGACGTCCCGTTGCCGAACAGCTCGTCCACCTGTTCCTGCAGCCGCCACAGCTCATCAAAGAGCGGGTCCGACGCACTCGAGGCAATTGCGAACATATGAGCACCTCCAGTTTGGTTGAAAGAACCACTCCGGCGCTCTGGTTTGGGGACAGGGGCGGGTGAATTCAAGGGCCGACGACCGGTGCATCCGGGCCCCTGGCACGGGCATCTTCGCCCCGGCGCAGTACTGGCGCACGGCGCAGGGGGCGGCGGACTGAAGCCGGCTCGAAGGTGTCGCTTGCGGGCGGCCAACCTTCGGCTTGCACGGTGCCGTCCTGAGGGGGAGCCCGCCCGAGCTCCTCCCGCGCGCAGTGTCGGCCAAGGCGTTGCGATCCACTCGGGACGATGCGCAATCCATCGCCGATCTGCTTCGGGGGCGGATCGCGGCGGCTTCTGCGATCGAGCGGTCCGCGGTCGCGCTCTACGATGCGTCCTGCGCTACGATGGGCTGCGTAAGCGGGCGTAAGACTTCGGGGTGGGCACCTATGGTGAGCCCCCTCTTCCGCCCCCGGGCCGCGCGCCGTTTCCGACTGCGGCGGTCGCTTGCACGGAGCATTCAGTCTAGGTCGCCATTTGCATCCAAGGTGACCTGACTTCGCTTCCGTGGCGCGCGTCGCTGGAGCCAAGACATACCCATGACCCGCCCGCGCTCACGCTCGAGTTGTGCCGCGTGAGCGCGGACGCGCAGCACGTCACTGCGGGCCACCAGACCCGCCAATTTGCCGGTGGCTCGATCAACGATCGGCACACGGCCGATGTCCAACGAGACCATGCGATCCGCGAGCTGGCCGACCAGCTCCTCCGGGTATCCGACGCAGACCTCACCGGAATCGAGTCGCTCGCGCAGTGTCTCAGCGCCCGTCCCGCCCCCGCGGGACCCGCGCAAGGCATCGGACCGTGACATCATTCCGAGCACCCGTCCCGACTCATCGACCACGGGGTAGCTCTTGTGGCGCTTGATCCCCGGCTCGGAGTCGAAGAACGCAAGCGCCTCCTCGGTCGACAGGCTCCCCGGCAGAGTCTGAACCGGGTGTGCCATGATCTCCCTCACACGCATCACCTCGAATGGATCGACGGTGTATTCGTATGTGAGGTGACGGCCGCGCCGCGCCAGGCGCTCGGTCAGGATGGAGCGGCGCATCAGGAGCACCGTGACCGCGAAGGACGCCCCGCAGGCAACCGCGACAGCCGGCATCGCGCGCACGTCCCCGGTAAGCTCGACCGCAAACAGCATCGCCGTCAACGGGCAGCGCAAAGTTCCCCCCAGCGCCGCGGCCATGGCGATGAGCGCCCAGAAACCGGGATCGCCGAAGGGCAGGACATGCGCCTCGAGGGTGCCGACGGCGCCGCCCATCAACAGTAGCGGCGCGAGCGTGCCGCCGGAGGTGCCGGATGCGAGCGCCACCACCCAGATGATCGACTTCACGAGCAGCAGCGCAATCACCGCGTGCATCCGCACAGTGCCATTGATCAGGGCGCCGATCGAGTCGTAACCGACACCGAGCGATGCAGGATCGATCAGTCCCCCGATGCCGACGATGATGCCGCCGAGCGCGGGCCACCACATCCAGTGGATGGGAAGCCTCTCGTACAGCTCCTCGAACCAATAAAGCGCGCCGGTGGTGATCGCCGATTGAAGCCCCGCCACGACACCGACGCCCGCGCACAGCGCGAGCCCCCACCAGGGCATGGCGGGGATGCCGGTGTGCGGGAAGAGCGGCCACGGACCCACCAGCCACGGCCGCCATGCGATGGCGACGATGACGGAAACGATCACGGGCACGAAGCTGCGCGGTTTCCACTCAAAGAGCATCACCTCGATGGCAAGGAGCACGGCCGCCACCGGCGTGCCGAAAATGCCGGTCATGCCGGCTGCCGCACCGGCGGCAAGCAGCGTCTTGCGCTCCGCGGAGCTCAAGCGGAAGAACTGCGCGAACAGCGAGCCGAGCGCGCCGCCTGTCATGATGATCGGGCCCTCGGCCCCGAATGGACCGCCGGTGCCGATCGCGATTGCGGAGGACAGCGGCTTCCAGAATGCCACCTTCGGCTCGATGCGACTGCGGCCGACGAGAATGGCCTCGAGCGCCTCGGGAATGCCGTGCCCGCGGACCTTGTCCGAGCCGTAGCGGGCGATGAAACCCACGAGGACGCCGCCGAGGACCGGCACCAGGATCGAGCCCGGCCCCAGCCTCGCATGGCTCAGGTAGGCAGCCTCGGTCGAGATGAGGTGGAAATAGGCGAGATTCGTGATGAGTGCGATCAGCTTCAGAAGCGCCCAGGCCGCCATTGCACCGAAGGTGCCGGTGACGAGTCCCATTGCGGAAAGCGCCAGCAGGCGCCGGTCGGCCGTGAAGTCACGCAGGGTGTCGTGCCCTTCACGGCTGGAAGCGGAATCCATCATGATTCTCCGATCGGATCGAGGCTCGGGAAAGGACCTGCATTATATATCGTGCTACGATATAATTCTTCGCGCACGACCGGAGCCGGATGCCCCTCATCCGTCACCCGCTCGGGCAAGAAGGCTCGGTCGGCTCAGCGCACGAGGCCCGGGCGGAAGCTGTGCCGTGCGAGCCCCGCCGTGGCGCGCACGGCTCGCACGGCCTGCCCTGCCAGAGGGTGAAGCCGGCGGTCCTCTCGCGCGGCACCTCGGCCCATGAGGGGCGGCCGGCATCCCTCACAGGCGGCTGCGGCGCAGGGGAGGCCCACTGCCGCAGGCGGTGGCAAAGCCCGGCGGCTTGGCGCGTACGGCCCATGGGCTGACCCGGCGCCGAGACTCCCCGAGAGAGAGACTGTCAGTCGATGATTTCCTTCTCCGCGGGCGCCGCGTCGCCGGCTTCGATGGCGTACGGCAACGCGTCCTCGACCAGATGCACGAGAAACCGTCCCGGCTGCTCCTGCATGATCATGTGCGCGGAGTCCGCGAAGATCACCAGCCGCTTCGAGGGGGCGTGCAGACGCTTGAACCATGCGATGGTGAGGCTGGCGGGCGTCGTGTAATCGTGCGCACCGACGAATTCGATCACCGGACAGCGCAAGCGCGTCACGTGATCGAAGTTCACGCGCAGCAACGGTCCGAGCAGGTGCTCGAGCGAGAATTCGCTGCCCTTGGCGAGCGCCTCGATCTCACCCGGTCGGTAAAGAGGCGACAGCTCCCAGCTTTGATCATACCAGTAGAATTTCTTCCGGCCATGGAACAGCGCCCCGTAGCGCATCTCCCATTTGTCGAGCACGGCCACTCGCGCGAGGTTCAGCGTCTTTCCGGGATACGGTGCGATGGCCCGCAACTCGCGGATCGCCTTGGCATCACGGTGGGATTCGGCCGCATGCAAGGCGAAGGCATAAGCGATCTTTTCGCCGCGACGCTCGTTGACGACCTGACCGGCGCCGATGTAGGCATAGAACCAGCTCGGATGACGCTGCGCCAAGCGGACCCCGAGTACCGAGCCCCAGGAAAGCCCCAGGATGAATATCTTCTTCTTGTGAAATCGCCTGCGCAGATATTGCACGACCCGGGCCGCATCGTGCGTCATGCCGGCGATGGTCATGCCCGGAGCCATCTGCGCCTCGGTGTTTGCCTCGTACGTCTTTCCGGTCCCGCGCTGCGACCACTCGACGACGGTGAAGTAATCCTCCCAAGGGGACTGGAAGGTCCAGGCGAGCGGCATGACCGGCGATCCCGGACCGCCGTGCAGCACGAGGAGAATCGGATTGCGCCGGTCCCGTCCCTCGATGGAGATCCACTGTTTGGTGCCGTTGACCGGCAGCAGGAAATGCTGCTGAATGCCCCGGGAAGAGACGATGCGCTGCTGCGCGGCGATGATCGCCTTGGCCACGAGCAGCGAGGGGCATTGCGCCAGGGCCGGCCACACGCCCATTGCCGAGAGGAGGCAGCCCATCAGCACCGTATCATGCCGCCATCGATTCATAGACGTGCCCCTCGCTGCAAGCGGGCGCACCCCTGTCGCGGGGCCCGGATTTCGACCGAGTCTACCCCTCGCCCCCCGGGAAGGCGGGAAAAACCCTGGAAATGCTCGTACCGGCGGCAAGACCATGCCGATCCTGGAACGGAATGGTCCGCAATGCCGGCGCATCCGGCTCACCCGGACCCCCGACCGCGCCATTTCCTCGGGCCGGCGCCGGCGCAGGCGCCTCCGCGCGACCTGGCGATCCCGAGAAGCGCCGCGAGACGACGCTCGATTTCAAGCGGCACTCCCGAGCCGATATGGCCGAGGGCACGTCGTCGCTTCTCCCGCTTGGCCGTCATGGCCTTGTGGGGCATCACCGGAGACGCTCTCTTGACGAATCAGGAGGTTGCGCGAGAATCCAGCCGGGTGGCGTCCCGGAGCGGGGCTCGGCTTGCTCTTGAGCGCCCGCGCGCACCCCGAGCCGGCGCGGACGGTGAAACCCTGTCCGCCCCCGGATGGGCAGGAGGTGGTGCGAAGGAGCCGCCGCCGCGCAGTGCAAGGCGCACGATGCATGACAGGTGGAGTCGAAGCGATGACGATTGATGCCCTGGCTGGCCAGCCGGCCACTGCGCAGATGCTGGTGGACCTGGCCTCTCTCGAGCGCGCGTATTACGAGCGCAGCCCGGATGTGACGGATCCGACCCAACGGGTGCAATTCGGCACCAGCGGCCACCGCGGCTCATCGCTCGATGGCACCTTCAACGAGGCGCACATTCTGGCCATCACCCAGGCCGTGTGCGAGTACCGCAAGACCCAGGGCATCGACGGCCCGGTGCTGATCGGCAAGGACACGCACGCGCTCTCGATACCGGCCGAGCGCACGGCGATTGAAGTCCTGGCGGCGAACGGCAGCGCCGCCGTACTGGCCCAGGGCGCAGGCATTACGCCGGTGCCGGTCATCTCCCGAGCCATTCTCACACACAACCGCGGGCGAGCCTCTCATTTGGCCGATGGCCTGATCGCGACGCCGTCGCACAATCCGCCCCGTGACGGCGGATTCAAATACAACCCGCCGCACGCCGGACCGGCGGGCGCCGAAGTGACCGCCTGGATCGAGCGGCGCGCGAATGAGCTGCTCGCCGGCGGCAACCGCGAGGTCCGGCGCATGCCGTATGCCTCCGCATTGAAGGCGGCCACGACGCATCGGACCGACTTCATCACTCCGTACGTCGATGACCTCGGACTCGTGATCGACATGGCCGCGATCCGGCGCGCAGGCCTTTCTCTCGGGGTCGATCCGCTCGGGGGCGCGGCCCTGTACTGCTGGGAGCCGATCAACGAGCGCTACGGTCTTGACATCGAAGTGGTGAACCCGCAGGTGGACCCGAGATTCGCGTTCATGACGGTGGATCACGACGGCAAGATCCGCATGGACTGCTCCAGTCCCTACGCGATGGCGAGACTGGTGCAGCTGAAGGACCGCTTCCGGCTCGCATTCGGCAATGATCCGGATGCCGACCGCCATGGCATCGTGACGCCCTCACAGGGCCTCATGAACCCGAATCATTACCTGGCGGTGGCGATCGACTATCTGCTCCACCACCGCCCCGAGTGGCGTGCCGGCACGCCGGTGGGCAAGACCGTGGTGAGCAGCAGCCTGATCGACCGGGTGGTCGGCCATCTCGGCGGCCGGCTCTACGAGGTGCCGGTGGGTTTCAAATGGTTCGCTTCGGGGCTGCTCGAAGGCTCCCTGTGCTTCGGGGGCGAGGAAAGCGCCGGGGCAAGCCTGCTTCAGCGCAACGGGGCCGCCTGGACGACGGACAAGGACGGACCGGTCATGAATCTGCTCGCCGCCGAGATCACCGCGGTCACGGGATTGGACCCGAGCGAGCACTATCACCGGCTGGCCGATATGCTCGGGACGCCCCACTACACGCGCATCGACGTACCGGCCACCCCCGGGGAGAAAGCGGCACTCGCCAGACTCGCACCCGAGCTCGTGACGGAGGCGCAGCTCGCCGGGGAGCCCATCCTCGAGAAGCTCACACGGGCGCCGGGCAACGGCGCGCCCATCGGCGGGCTGAAGGTGATCGCCCGGCACGGCTGGTTTGCCGCGCGCCCCTCCGGCACGGAGAGCCTTTACAAGATCTATGCCGAGAGTTTCCGCGATCCGGCACACCTCGAGAGCGTGGTGCGGGAAGCCGGACAGATCGTGGGCCGCGCCCTCGCCCGCGGAACCTGAATGCGCTGACGCCCCCTCGGGATCCGTCCCCTCGGGGTGCACGCCTGAGATCTCGCAGCCCCCCCCCGCACGGGGAGCCGTTGCGTACCGCGCAGGGGCCGTCGCGGCCCCTTCCCCGCCGGTGCGCCTGATCCATGCGGGTGCCCCGGGTCTCACGCCCTCCCGCGCCCCTTGCCGTTGCCCACGCCACTTATGCGTATGCAGACGCGGAGAGTGCGGCTTACTTGCGCATGTCACCCGTGAGACGCTGCGAACCGGTGCGTGAACCGCAGAGATCATCGATTCAGGGGCGTTTGTCCTGCCTCGAAACGAGGCCCCGAGACATTCCATGTACCAGAGCATTCTCGTCCCGATCGACGGCAGCGAAACCGCGCAGCTGGGTCTGCGCGAGGCAATCGGGCTTGCACGCCGTCTAAGCTCCCGCATACGGCTCGTACACGTCGTCAGCGAGAGACCGTGGCTCTACTCCGGTACCGCCCCCGAGGTGTTCGAGGAGATCCTCACGCACCTGCGCAGCTCGGGCGAGACGATCCTCCACGAGGCCAAGGTGGCCGTGCGCGCAGCCGGTGTCGAGGTCGACCACCGCCTGATCGAAGCGCCGGGCGATCGGGCCGGAGAGTTCATCGTCTCGGAGGCAAGAGACTGGCCCGCGCAGCTCATCGTGTGCGGTACCCACGGCCGGCGCGGCCTGAGACGATTACTCATGGGCAGCGACGCCGAATACATCGTGAGCCACAGCCCCGTACCGGTGCTTCTCGTTCGCGGGCGCGCCGCCTGAGTGAGGACTGATTTCTCCCCGAGAGGCGCGCGGGGCAGCCGCGCAGGCAATCGCGACCTCGCCCGGCTTGCGCGCGCAGTCGGCCGAGCGGGCGCGCCGCGCCCGGCGCGAGCCACGTTTCGGATTTCTACGTATTTCGGCGCAGCCGCAAGACCCGTAGGCTCATCCGATTTGGGCAATCCGGCTTCCGGCTGCCTTTGGGGGGCGATTTTCTTCGATACTCTTCATGAGGCTCGCGCCACAGCAGAAGCTCGTCACTGCATTCATTGCGGCAGCGCTCGTTTCGCTGGCCATCGGAATGCTCGCCTACTGGAGCGCGTCGCGAATCCGTGATGACGCGGTCTGGGCGGCGCACAAGCAGCAGGTGGCCAGCGCGCTGCGCGCAATCTTTCCCGTCGACACCGACCTGTTGACCGCTGAGCGCGGCTACGTGCTCACCGGCGACGATGCGTACCTGAGGATGTACCACGAGGCTGTCGTCTCGGCTGGCTCGACTCTCCACAGGGCACGCGAGCTGATGGCGGAGGATCCCTCACAGCAGCGCCGCCTGAAGGTGATCACCACCCTGGTCGATCAGCTGCTCGCGTTCACGGCCCGGACGCTGAGCGTTCGCCGCGCTCAGGGCGTTGCGCCCGCCGCCAAGCTGCTGCTCAGCGGCACCAGCCAGGCATTTCGGCACGCCATCACTACCAATGTCGCCCAGATGATCGCCGAGCAGCACAGGCATCTCACGCAACGGCGGATCCAGATCTCCCGCGCCAGCAACATGGCGCTCGATTTGATCCTGGCCGGCAGCGCCCTCGCGGCGCTCATCGGATTGGTCGCCACCGTGCGCATCCGCGGGGACCTGCTCGCCCTGCAGCGAGCGGAGGAGCGCTTTCGGTCGCTGCTCGAGTCCGCCCCGGACGCGATGGTGGTCGTGGACGGCAACGGCAGCATCGTCGTGGTCAATGAGCGCACGGAGGCGTTGTTCGGATACGACCGGCAGGAGCTGATCGGCAAACCGATCGAGATCCTGATACCCGAGCAACATCACAGCGAGCACGCGGCCGATCGCGGCATGTATGATCAGGAGCCATCGCCGCACGCCACGAGCGCGGGCGTGGAGCTCTTCGCGCGCCGCCGTGACGGCTCGCAGATCCCCGTGGAGGTGAGCTCGAGTCCGGTCGCGGCATCGGGCGGGGTGCAGACCGCAAGCGCCATCCGCGATATTTCCGAGCGCAAGCGCGCGCTCGAGCAGCTGCGCGAGGCACGCGCCGCGGCCGAAAAGGCCGACCGCGCAAAGAGCACCTTCCTCGCGACGGCAAGCCATGATCTGCGCCAGCCGCTGCAGACGATATCTCTCCTGAACGGCGCATTGCGCCGCATGGGCAGGGATACCGATCCCGCCGACGCCCTGGCGCGACAGGACGCGGCCATCAGCGTGATGTCCCAGCTGCTCAACTCGCTGCTCGACATCAGCAAGCTCGAGTCCGGCGCGGTGAGGCCGGTGCTCACGGACTGGCCGATCTCCGCGCTGTTCGAGCCGCTCCGCGGCGAGTTCGCGAGCCCCGCGGCGCACAAGGGTGTGCAGCTCGAGGTGGAAGGGTCCTCTGTGTGGGTGCGCTCCGACCTCTCACTCGTGGGACAGGTGCTGCGCAACCTCCTGTCCAACGCCATCAAATACACTCACCGGGGCAGCGTGCGGCTGCGCGCCCGGACCGTGGGCGAGCGAGTGCACATCGAGGTAGGCGATACCGGCATCGGCATGGCAGCGGAGGAGCTCAGCCACATCAACCAGGAGTTCTACCAGATCGGCGTACCGGCGAACGCGACCCGAGAGGGCTATGGCTTGGGCCTGAGCATCGTGAGCCGCATCGTGAAGCTCTTGAGCCTCGAGCTCGATGTTCACTCCGAGATCGGCAGGGGCACGACATGTGCGCTCCAGGTGCCCGCGGGCAACGCCCCCCCCGCTCCAGTCGGGCACCCGCACCTCAGGCCCGCCGCCAGACGAGGGGCCGGGAGCCCCTGCCAGGTGTTGGTCGTCGAGGATGAGCCCGCCGTCCTCGATGCAACCAGGCTGCTGCTCACGGCGGCGGGATTCGGCGTCACCACGGCGGCCACGGTTGCGCAAGCGATCGAGCAAGCGCGCGAATCACGCGATCTCGAGCTGCTCATCACCGCTCACTGTCTGGGCGAAGGCGAGACCGGCAGGCAGGTCATCGCGTCCGTGCGGCAACTTCTGGGACCTGACCTCAAGGCGGTCCTGATCGGCGCCGACCCCTGCGGGACCGATCGAGGATCCGATGGCGATGCGCATCTGCATCTGCTCAGCAAGCCCGTCGATCCCAATGAGCTGTTGGGGCTGCTCAAGGCGTTGCTCGCGCCTTGCGCGCCGCTCCCTGACCAGGCCTAGCGCGCCGGCGCCCGGCCTAAGGCGCCCTCGCTGTCCGCGCCGGCGTTGTCTGAGACAGCGGTCGGGGAGGCGCCGAAATGGCGTCCATGGCCCTCCTCTTCCCCGAGCACTCGATCCGCCCGTGCACACGGCTTCGACGGCGCGCCTTCGGGGGAGCCTTTCCCTGCCGACGGCCGGCAGCCGGGATCCTTGACAATGCCGCCGGGGGTGGTTCATATTCAATGATTCCGGATACGAGCTACCAACCTCCAACAAGCTCCCGCTCCGGACAAGACCGATCGATGACCGGCGGCGAGGGGGGGCTTATGCAACAGACCAAGCCTGGAGTCGGGGGGGAAAACACCGGTCGCAACGGACGCACGGCGCTCGAGCGGACTGCGCTTTGGGTTCTTTACGCCGTCCTGGCGATCGCCGTTCTGGCGCTTCTTGCGGTGCTTTTGCCCGGGCCCTTGTATCGCATCGGGATATTCAGCCTGGGCGGAGCGTTTCGCTCGATCACCTATGGCGCGTATGGCGGCCTCGCCGCCGCGGCGCTCGCGGTGGTGGTGGTGCTGCCGCTGATGTCGATCGCCCGCAGCGGCGCCCGGCGTTTCATCGGCCCGGTGCTGGCGATCGTGTTGGGCGCGATCGCCTGGGGCGTTCCCTACACGTTGCTGAAGAAGGCCGAATCGGTGCCGCCGATTCACGACATTACGACCGACACGAGAAACCCGCCGCAGTTCCTGCCGGATGTGCTCGCCCTGCGGGCCGCCGCGCATGCGACGAATTCCACGGTCTATGGCGGCCCGAAGATCGCCGTCCTTCAGAAAAAGGCCTATCCGGACATCCGCCCGATGCTCTTCAAGTTGCCCGCCCGAGAGGTGTTCGCGGATGCCTTGCGCGCGGTCAAGGCGATGGGGTGGAAACTCGACTCCGAGCATCCCGGCATGGGCATCATCGAGGCGAGCAGCACGACGTTCTGGTTTGGCTTCACGGATGATGTGGTGATCCGGATCGAGCCGCAGCCCGAGGGCAGCCGGCTGGACATCCGGTCCGAATCGCGCATCGGGGAAAGCGACCTCGGCCGCAATGCCGCGCGGATCCTGCGCTTTCGCGCCATGCTCTACCGGAAGATGGGGCTGCCTGCACCGGGGCGGTGATCGAGGGCCCGGCCACGCTTCACCTGCGCAGCCGCGCCCCGCGCTCACTGCCTTCAGAGCGAGCCGGCGCCGCTAGAAGTGGAAGGCCACGTCGGCCCCCACCGTCCACCCGCTGATGTTGGTTCCCCAGATGTAGGAGGCGCCGAGGCCGAGCCACTGCACCCCGGGGAGCTGGTTCAGAAAATCAAGCACCAGCCGTCCATGAATCTCGTTCAGATGCTCGACGCCGAGCCCCGTCTTGAGGTCACCGAACAAGTCCGTTCGACTCAAGTACCCTCCGGTTCGCAGCTCATGGCCGTGCAGGCGGATACCGAGCGCAATGTCCACGTCGATCTTGTTCGTGACGAACCCCGAGTCGCCTCCTACGCGCAGACGCATATTCGAGCGCGCAAACCCATGGGTGAGGAAGCCGGCGGCATCGGAGGAGAACGTGAGGAGGACGCGATCCAGGGCGAGGAGGTACTGCACGTTGAGCGCCGGCCTGAGCGACCAGGTCTGCACGCTCCAGTCGGCCAGTCCGAGCTGACGCAGTTGCAGCAGATCCTGCCGGCCGAGCGCGCTTCGCGCCGTGTAGGCGTCCTCGGCGTGTCCATACAGAATCATCCCCGTGGGCGCAACGCTGAAGCGCCGGGTGATCCAGAACCGTGCGCCACCGCCGAATTCCGCGGCGAAGGTTCTGATCTCGCTGGCGTCCCCTGCCAACAGCGGATCCCGCGGATGGTACGTGGACTCGAGATATCCCATATTGCCCTGCACTCGGGGCTGCCAGTTGACGCTCAGATCACCGAGCGGGCGAGGGTTCCCCACGTCCCCATCGCCGCCGAATTTGCTTACGCTCGTATCGATCTCTGCGGCCGCTCTGCGCCCCTGCGGGTCGGTCGAATGAAAATTGCCGTCGGAGAGCCCGAAGTCACCTCCCAGAATGGTCAGCGCCTCGACGCGCGCCCCGATACCATCCTGGATCCATGCCGCCCGTGCCGATGGGATCTGCGCTTCGGCGCCTGTTGCCAGGGCGCGCAGCAACAGCACGGTGACAGCGCCGAGTACACGAGCGGATGCAGCCGCGGGGAACGAGAGGGACACGTCTACGACCGGCATGAACAGTGCGCCCGCGCAGACCAGCGGCGATCCGTATCGAGCCTTCAAGTGTCGGGAGTATCCTGCCCGTCGTCCGGGATTGCGATACGTACTGCACGTACGGCTCACCTTCCGTTGGCGATGCCGTCTCGCTCCGGTGCGCAGGATCCGCAAGACCTCGACCGCCGCGCCGGGCTTGCATCTCTCGCCCCGTTCTCTAGAATCCGCGCAAATTCCATCCCAAATCCGCGGCGCCGAAGTCATGAGGACCCACAGCACGCTTGGGGACATCCCCCAGGACCCTTGCGTCCCTTCCCCGAGGCCGTCCCGGACAAAGGCCCGCCGCCGGCGCGAGCGAATCCCCCCGGCAGCCGGATCATGCGCCTGGCACAACGTGAAGCGCCTCGCCCAATGCAGCGCGTACGGCAAGCTCGACGGAGCCGGCGGCAATCCTCACCGGTTCGGGTGCAACGCCTGCGACCCTGGCGCGCTGAACCTCATGCTGTAGCATGCATTGCGAGGTGGACCATGCGAATCGATGCTCTGAAGGTCTGGTTGCGCCGTGCCCTGCTCGCCGCCTCGGCGGCGGCGCTCGCCGCGGCGAGTCTTCCGGTCGCGGCGCAGGAGGGCACGTACACGCCCCCGTCGCAGGCGAGGGACCTCGCCATCGGCGTCTGCGGCACCTGTCACGGGGTCGAAGGCAACAGCAAGAACTCCATGTTTCCCCGACTCGCCGGCCAGCACGCCTGGTACCTCGAGCAGCAGCTGAAGGAGTTCCGCGACCACACCCGCGGCGACCCTTACGCGGTGGCCTACATGTGGGGCATGGCAAACGGCCTCTCGAATGCGACCATCGTCGCCCTGGCGCAGTACTTCTCGCACCAGAAGACCGGCCCCGGAAAGCCACACCCCGCCGCCCTCGTCGCCAGGGGGAATGACATCTTCCATCACGGCATTCCCTCGCAGGGCGTGCCGGCGTGCGCGGCCTGCCACGGGCCGCAGGCGCTCGGCAGCAAGTTCTACCCGCGCCTCGCCGGCCAGCACGCCGAGTACATCATGAAGCAGCTCGCTTCCTTCCGCAGCAACATGCGCAAGGTCGCGATCATGCACGGCGTCGCTCAGACGCTGCACAAGCCGGAGATGCAGGCCGTCGCCGATTACCTGGCGTCACTGCCCTAGCCGGCCCCTGGCGCCGCAGCGAGCCGCGGAGGCACCCCGTGAATCCAACGTCCCTGGCCGAGGCTTTCGAGCGTCATCTGAAGCTCGATCTGATGCTGCCGCCCGCCAAGGCGGGCGACCGTGATCGCTTCGAGGCCCTCGCCGCCGCGGTGCGGGATCTGATCGGCGAGCGCTGGCTCGCGACGGACGAGGCGTACGACCTGAAGCGGCCCAAGCGGGTCTACTACCTGTCGATGGAATACCTGCCCGGTCGCTCGCTCAAGAGCCACCTGGCGGGCCTGCGGATCGAGCCGCAGGTGCGCGAGATGCTCGAGCGCCGGGGCATCGAGCTCGACCGGCTCCTCGAGGCCGAGCCGGATGCCGGGCTCGGCAATGGCGGTCTCGGGCGCCTGGCGGCCTGCTTCCTCGACTCCCTCGCCACCCTGCAGATCCCGGCGATCGGCTACGGACTGCGCTACGAATACGGCATGTTCCGCCAGCAGATCGCCGACGGCTGGCAAGTCGAGCACCCCGACAACTGGCTGCGCCGTCCCGACCCCTGGGAGATCGCCCGTCACCAGGAGGCGGTCGAGGCGAAGATCCAGTGCGCGTTGAAGTTCGAGGAAGGAGGCACGCACCTGTCCGATCACCGTGCGACCTCGCTGCGCGCCATACCCTATGACCGGCCGGTGGTCGGCTTCGGCGCCAGGACGGTGAATACGCTGCGCCTGTGGGAGGCGACCTCGCCGGATTACTTCGACCTGAACGAATTCAACCAAGGCGACTTCTTCGGCGCCGTGCACGACAAGATCCTGGCGGAGAACCTCACCCGGGTGCTCTATCCGGATGATGCCACCTCCGCCGGCCGCCATCTGCGCTTCCTGCAGGAATATTTCCTCGCCGCCTGCTCGCTCGCCGACATCGTACGGCGCTTCCGCCGCACGGGGGGCGAGTGGGCCTCGCTCGCGGACCAGGTCGCCATCCAGCTCAACGACACCCATCCGGCGATGGCCGTCGCCGAGCTCATGCGCATTCTCCTCGACGGCGCCCGCCTCGGCTGGGAGGAATCCTGGGAGCTCACCGGGCGCACCCTCGCCTACACCAATCATACCCTGCTCCCGGAGGCGCTCGAGCGCTGGCCCGTCGAGCTGTTCGAGATCGCGCTGCCGCGCCAGCTCGAGATCATCTATGAAATCAACCGGCGCTTCCTCACCGAGGTACGCGCGCGCTTTCCCCGCGACGAGGCCCGCATCGAGCGCATGAGCCTCATCGAGGAGCGGCCGGTCAAGGCCGTGCGCATGGCGAATCTCGCCATCGTCGGCTCGCACAGCACCAACGGGGTCTCGGCGATCCACAGCGAGCTGCTGCGCACGCGCACGCTGAAGGATTTCGCGCAAATGCTGCCCGAGCGCTTCCACAATCAAACGAACGGGGTGACGCCCCGGCGCTGGCTGCTCAGCACGAATCCCGGGCTCGCCGATCTTCTGACGCAGGCCATCGGCGAGGGCTGGATCACCGACCTCGGGAAGCTGCGCGCGCTCGTGCCGCTGGCGGAGGATGCGGAGTTTCGAGCCCGTTTCCGCGAGGTCAAGCACGCCGCCAAGATCCGCTTCTCGGCCTGGCTCAAGTCCGCCCTGGGCGAGACGGTCGATCCGGGCTCCCTGTTCGATTTCCAGGTCAAGCGCATCCACGAGTACAAGCGCCAGCTGCTCAACATCCTGCACATCCTCATCCTCTATGATCGCCTGCGGCGCGAAGGCACCGCTGCGGAGGAGCCCGCGCGAACGTTCTTCTTCGCGGGCAAAGCGGCTCCCGCCTATGCGCTCGCGAAGCTCATCATCAAGCTCATCAACAATGTCGCGGACGTGATCGACGCCGACCCGGCAGTCCGGGGGCGCCTCAAGGTGCTTTTTCTACCCAATTACGATGTTACCCTCGCGCAGCGGTTGCTGCCGGGGAGCGAGGTGTCCGAGCAGATCTCCACCGCCGGCTACGAGGCGAGCGGCACCAGCAACATGAAGTTCATGATGAACGGGGCGCTCACCGTCGGCACGCGCGACGGGGCGACCATAGAGATGGCGCAGGAGGCGGGCGAGGAGAATTTCTTCCTGTTCGGACTCACCGCCGAGCAGGTGCTCGGCAGCCGCGGCTGGTACGACCCGCACTGGCATTACGCGCACGAGCCCGAGACCCGCGCCGCGCTCGATCTCATCGCAGACAACCACTTCAGCCGCGGCGAGCCCGGGGTCTTCACCCCGATTCTCGATGCGCTGCTCACGCACGGCGATTACTACATGCACCTGGCCGACCTCGCCTCCTATGCCCGCGCGCAGGCCGAGGTGGCGAGGCTCTATCTCGATCGGGATGCCTGGACGCGGCGCGCCATCCGCAACGTCGCCCTGAGCGGGAGGTTCTCGAGCGACCGGGCGATCACCGGCTACGCCGGGGAGATCTGGAGGGCCGGACCCTGCCCGCCCGCGGATGCCGGCCCGGCGGCGGGCCTCACGGACGGGACCGCCGAGCACCGGATGAGCACGCCGGCCGGACCGTGAGCTGGTCCGCCGCGCAGGGCAAGGCGCCGCCCCTCACGGGGCCTGCGCGCTGCTCCCGAGCCCGGCACTAGTGGGAGCGGTCCGCGGCGACAGCCGCGCGGCTCGGACGCCACCACGCGGCATAGAGCACCGGCGCCAGCCACAATGTCATCACCGTCCCGATGACGAGCCCCCCCATGACGGCGATCGCGAGCGGACGCAGCAGGTCGGTACCGCGACCGATGCCGATCGCGAGCGGCAGAAACCCGAGCACGTCCGCCAGCATCGTCATGAGAATCGGTCGCAGCCGCTGGTGCGCCGCCAGGGCCACGCTCGCGGGCCTGGGCGCGGCGCCCTCGAGCTGATGCGCGCGCGAGAAGATGAGAATCACGTTGTTCACCGCGATGGCGAACACCAGCAGCATGCCGAGAAACGCCGTGCTGTCGAGGTCCGTGCCGGAGGCGAGCAGCGCCACGAGAACCCCTGCCGCCGTGAGCGCGATCGAGACGATGGCGACGATCGCCGCTTTCTGGCTGCCGAACTGGTAGCCGAGCAGCACCAGCAGGATGAGCAGCGCCGCGCCGAGGATGACCAGCATCTGCCGGAAGCTCTTCTGCTGCTCGCGGTAGTAGCCGCCGATCTGGCTCGTGACCCCGCGCGGCACGCCCGCTTTCTCGATCAATCGATCGGCACGCTGCGCCGCCACGGACAGCCCCTCTCCGGCCACGGGATTGAGCTTGATGGTGGCGTAGGGAACGAGGTTCTGATGCGTGACGTACGGCACGACGCCCTGCAGGCGAACGTGCGCCACTTGAGAGAGCGGGGCGAGGCGGCCGTCGGGCAGTCGTATGCGCATACCGGCGTAATCCACCGGCGTGCGCTGCGCGGACTCGGCCTCCTCCACCCGGATGGGCACGATCTGCTCGCCCCGCAGGAGGATTCCCGCGCGCCGGCCCCAGTGGCGCGTCAGAAGTTGATGGGAGAGGCTCGCGGGCGTGAGCCCCTGCAGGGCGGCCAGGCTGTTCGGGGTGACCTGCACCTCCGGTCCGGCGGAGGGGGACTTGAACACCACGGAGTGGAAATCATGGCTCGAGAGCAATGCGCCGAGCAGCCGCTCTCCGGTGTCGTGCAACTGAATCGAGCTCTTGCCGAACAGCTCGACGACCAGCGGCGCGTGCGATCCGGACAGGTTCCCCAGGCGGTTGATCATCACCTGCATGGTCTCGAGCGTGGTGAGATCCGGGACCGCCGCGCGAAAGCGATGCCGCAGCTGGCGCATCACCTGCCGGGCGCTCTCGGGGCGATGCCGCTTCAACAGGATCGTGATGCCGCCTTTGTTGGGTGTCGCATACGGGTTGCCGAACCCGCGGCCCACCACCAGCGAGGCACGCGCGACACTCGGGTTCTTCAAGGCGATGTGCATCAGATCCCGCCCGACCTGAAGCGTCTCGCGCACCCCCATGCCGACGGGCGTGCGGAACGGCACGACAAAAATTCCCTCGTCCCAATGAGGCAGAAACGCCGTCGGCAGCTCCCAGGCGCCGATGGCCGCCACGGTGAGCAGACCCAAGGCGATGGGCGCGGCGAGCCAGGGCTTGCGCATGCCGCGCAGCAGCGCCCGCCCGTAGGCATGGCGCACCCAGCGCTCCCCGGGGAGGTGGTGCACGGGGCGCTCGCGCTGCGCGACCCACATCGCGAACGCGGGGGTGATCACGATCGCGATCAGCTGGGAAGTGACCAGCGCGATGACTACCGCCGCGGCCATGCCGCGAAACAGCAGCCCCACTGTCCCGGAAAGAAAAATGAGCGGCAGGAAGATGACGCACGAGGTGAGCGTCGCCATGGTCATCATCGGCAGGATGTCGGCCACCTTCTGAAGCGCGGCTTCCCGCCGCTGCGCGGCGCCGCCGTTAAGACCGTGCACGCCACGCTCGACGATCACGATGGCGTGATCGATCAGTGCGCCGATGGCGGCGGTGATGCCGCCCAGCGTCATGATGTTGATTCCCATGCCGAGCATGTCGAGCACGAGCATGGTGGCGGCGACCGACAAAGGCACCACGACCACGGTGGCCATGGCCCCATCGCCGCGCCCGAGGAACAGGTACACGACGAGGAAGGCGATGAGACTGCCGAGCCCGAGGGCGGTCCACACGTCGCTCAGGCTCGAGCGGATGAGGCGGCTCAGGTCGTAGATGCGCACGAGGTGGACGTGCAGCGGCAGATGCGCGCCCACGGTGCGCAGCTTCGCACGCAGGCGCGCCGCCACCGCCACCTGGTTCGCTCCCTGCTGCGGAGCGATGTCGATGATCACGGCGTGGCGGTAGCCCACCACCGAGGCGTCGCGCATGAGCGGCGGTGAGCCCATGCGCACCGAGCCGAGCGCCCCGAGCGCCAGTGTGGTGCGCGAGCCGTGGGCGCCCATCGGCCCAAGCGCCAGCGGCAGCCGCGCCAATGCCGCTGGATCGACCGGGCGGGGCGTCGTCGCCACCATGAACTGCTGGTGAAAGGCGTGCAGCATCCCGGAGAAGAACGGCCCCTGGTAGGCGCGCAGCGCCGTGACGACTTCGGCCGCGCTCAGGTGATATTCGGCCAGGCGCCGCGGGCTGAGCTTCACGTGCACTTCCGGCCAGCCGCGCCCGGTGTCCCTCGCCTGGTAGACGCCGCGAATTCCGAGGATCGCCGGCCGCAGCGTGAAGTCGAACACAGGCTTCATCGCCGCGCTGCTCACGGTGTTGGAAACCAGGGCATACTCGGCGAGCGGATAGATGTTGGGCCTCATCAGGCGCACGCTCAACGTGGCGCCCGGGGGCAGCGGGATGTGCGCGAGGCGCGCCTGCAGCAGCAGATAGGCGGTCTCGGGGTTGGTCTTGGAGCTGAAATACACATGCAGCTTGGTGAGTCCGATGCCCGACTGCGAGCGCACCAGAGTGACCCCGGGCTCGCCCTTGGCGGCCTGCTCCATCGGCTCGGTGACCGCGAGCAGCATGTACTTCACCGGCAGGTCATCGGTGTGCACGATGACCGAGACTTTCGGAAAGTCCACCGACGGGAAGATGCTCTGCGGCAGGTGCTCGAACGCGACCCAGCCGGCGAGCAGCAGCACCGCGGCGAGAAGCGCCACCGTGTAGCGATTCGCCCATTGGAATCGCAGGTAGCGCTGGATCATGGCTTCACGGTGAGCGGCGTGCCATCGGCGAGCCGCCCTGCGCCGCGCACGACCACCGGCTCCCCGCCCCGAAGCGGCCCTTGCACCCAGGCGCGGGTCCCGCGTGTGCCGAGCACCGTGACCGGCACCCGGCGCGCTCGCCCGCCCTGATCACAAAACACCATCGCGTCCGCGCCCTGCATCACCACCGCCGGCAGGGGCACTTCAAAGGCGAAGACGGGCCGCTCGAGGAAACGCAGCCCTACCCACTCGCCCGGCAACAGCGGGGCGTGCGGCGATGGTGTGACGTATACGGCGACCAGGCCGGATTGTCGGGCGCTGTGGCCGACGCTGCTCAGGCGCCCCGTGCCCGACCAGCCGGCGAAACGGATCCGGACGGACTCCGTGCGGGTCAGGCGCATCGCGCTCATCGGGGACAGCAGTGCTTCGATCCAGGGCGTGCCGCGCCCATCGAGCGTCACGATGGGCGTACCGGCGCTGACCACCGCTCCGGAGGGAACCTGGTAATTGAGAAGGCCGGCGAAGGGCGCACGGATCACCTGGTTGGCGAGCTGTCCCTGAAGCGCCAGCGCCTGGGCCTGCATCTGCTTCTCCGTCGCGCGGCTGCTCTGCAACACCTCAAGTGACACCACGCCGTCGTGATACAGCGTGCTGTTGCGCTGCACGTTGATCTGCGCGAGGCGCAGCTGGGTGCGCGCCGCCTGCAGACTCGCCTGCAGGCCGGGCGGTGTGATGCGCGCGAGCAGCGTCCCGGCGGGAACCTGCCCCACCGGGCGCCCCGGCTCCCAGACCCTGCCGCTCAAGGGAGCGCCCAGGATGACATGGTTGACGCTGCGCACCCGGGCGATGGCGCGCACCCGGGGGCGCCACAGGGAGCGCTCCACCGGGGCGGTCTGCACCGGCACGGCCGCCCGTGCGGCCCCGCACACCGCGAGCAGCAGCGCCGTCAGCGCAAGACCGGGGAGGCGATCGAATCGGGTTGTGGCAGGACACGTTGCATTCATGTGGACGATCGCTCTCCGGGGTAGGCTCCCGCATCGAGCCGCAGCTGGGTATGTGCCATGCGCAGCATGACGAGCGTGCTCGCCACCTGCAGGCGCGCCTGCAGCCAGGTGTTTTCGGCCTGGGCCAGATCGAGCGCGTTGAGCGTTCCGGTCTTGTAGCCGTCGCGGGTCATGTCATAGACCGAGCGGGCGTCCCGCAGTTGCTTGACCGCCTGTGCGTACGCGCGCGCGGCCGCCTGGGCGTTTCCGTAATCGCGTGCGATGGTGGTTCGGATCTGCAGCAGCACCGAGCGCCGAGCCGCCCGCAGCGCCGCAACACGGTCCTCGGCGGCAGCCACGCGATCGCGATGGGCGCCGAAATCGAAAATGGGCATGCTCGCGCCGAGAAAGACCTCCCACCCGAGATCGTGCGCCACGGGAGTCGTGGGCGAATCGACGCCGTAGCTCACATTCGCCGTGATGGTCGGCAGCCGCGCGGCGCGCACGGTGTCCGCCTGGGCGTGTCCGAGGGCGATCTGCCGTGCCGCGATGCGCAGCAGCGGCTGCGCCCGCCGGGCCTTCTCGATCCACAGCGGCTCCCTCGGCAGAGGGCGTGAGGCCGGATTCAGCGCCGGCATGAGGATGGGGGCCGATGGGGCGCGGGCGAGCAGCAGGTTGAGCGTGCGCCGCGCGGCGCGACGCTGCGCGAGCGCCTGCTGCAGGCCGCTTTGTGCGTTGTGCCGCAAGAGCCGCGTCTGCGCCAGATCGAGGACCGCGGCGGCTCCGACGGAGTACTCCTGTTGCGTGCCGCGATAGAGGATATCGACAGACCGCAGCGTACTCCTCCAGATCCGCACACGGGCGCGCAACAGCGCAAGTTGATACCAGGCGCCGGCGACCTGCGCGGCCACGCTCAAGCGGGCCTGCGCCTGCTCGCTGCGGGCGAGCGCTTCCTGGTCGCTCGCCAGGCGGGCGAGCGCGCGCAGCTGCGGCGAATACAGCGGCAGCGACAGATTGAGCAGGCCGATCGTCTCGCGCGGACCATTGGCAGCGGTGTTGATCGGCTGACCATTGCGTGTTTCCGTCCAGAAGCGGCCCGCGATCACCGACAGGTGCGGCAGCAAGCTCGCTCGGCCGGCGCGCGCGCCGTACCGCCCCGCCCTGCGCAGATCCCCGGCCTGCTGCACTTGCGGCGCCACACGCAGCGCGGTGGCGATCGCCGCGGCGAGCGGCAAAGCCGGCCGGCCCTCGTCGGCGGCGTTTGCCGCCCTGAGCGCGGCGCGCATGGGCAGCGCGCACAGCAGCCCGCACAGGAGCAGCCGGGTGCACTGCGCGTGCATCAGGGCCTTGCCCCCGCTTCGCACGGTCTTGGCAGGAGCCATCACTGTTCCATCGGTCCGATTTACGACCATTGTCGTACCAAAGTAGGTTATGGCCGTCGCGACGCTAATGCAAGCGCTGGAGCCACGCTTGCCCCTAGCGCGGCAGGGTCATCAGCGCCAGGCCGAGGCCGGCGGCGGCCGTCGCAAGCAGCGCGAGCGCCGGCTTCAGACAGGCTTGCAGGCCTCCGAAAGTCAGCGCATAGACCGCATTCATCACGTTGTTCGATGCGGCCGCGATCAGGATCGCCGCCCCGATGCCCGCGACCGGCATCCCGGCGACGCTGCCCTGCGCCAGGCTGAGGACGAACGGATTGATGTCCGAGACGCCCGCGATGCCGCCCAGGGCGTAGACCCCCGGACTGCCGAACCGGCTGCGCACCCAGCTCGAGGCGAGCGCCACGACCACGAACAGCGCGGCAAAGGTCACTGCCGCCGGAAGCTGCAACGGGTTCACCACCGGCAACTTCCCGGCGGAGACGGGCGAGACTTTATCGCGGCGCAGCCACTGCCAGCCCGCGATCGCCCCGGCGAGCGCCGACAGCGCGGCCACCCGCGGCAACAGGAGCCATGCGAGCGGCCGATTGAACAGCGCGATGACCAGATCGATGCGCAGATACATCACCGCCGTGGCGATCACGATGCCCACCGTTACTTCCGGACGCGGCGCTCCGGAGGCCCTCTGCTCGCGCGCGAGCGCGACCGTGGTTGCCGTCGAGGAATAGGCGCCGCCCAGAATCGAGGGGACCAGGGCCCCTCTGTGCGGCAGATACCGCTGCAGCAGGTAGCTCAGGTAGGAGAGCGTCGACACCGCCACCAGCGCCAGCCAGACCTCAAACGGGGTAATGGGCGTCCAGGAGACCATCGGTTGATCCGGCACCAGCGGCAGCACGATCCCGACCAGGATCAAGAACTTGCCGAGCGTGTAAATCTCCTCCCGCCCCACCTGCTGGGCGACCCGGTGCAGGGCCTCACGGCTCTCGAGAAGCAGCACCGCCGCCACCGCGGCCGAGACGATGAGCCACGGCGGCTGGGTGAGGGCGACCGGACCGAAAACATAGGCCAGCACATTCGCCGTCGGGACCATCAGGGTCGGCTGCTGCACCCCCGCCTGGCCCGCCACCCGCAGGTGCGCGTAGAGCCACACGGCAACCGCGCCCAGGCCGACCAGATACGGCACGAGCGAATGGGGCTCGAGCAGATACAGCAGTGCCCCGAGGATGGTGAGCATGGGGAACGTGCGGATCCCGCCCGGACTCGAGCGCGGCTCCTGCTTGTAGATCCCCTCGAAGGCGAGTCCCATGAAGACGGCCATTCCGAGGGCGAGTCCCAGCCTTCCGGTCACCTGAAATGGAGTGTGTCCATCGAGCATTGCCACAAGCCCCGCATGCGCCCTCTGTCAAGTGGGTCGGCTGCTCCTCGCGCGCGAGCTTCGCCTCCCCCGCTCTCTCGACATTATGCCCGCTCGGCCGAGGTTTGCTCAGCTGCCCGGCGGGGGATCTGCGGATGCGCAAGGGGTGGGGCCGTGCCGCACGGTGCGCACCGAGCCGCAAGCCCGCGCGAGCGGCGCTGCGAACCGCCCCCCCCCGGCCCGCTGCGGCGAGCCGCACAGACCCTCGATTTCACGCACCTCGCGAGGACTGCCTCGGAGGCGGGCCTACCAGTCCTTGGCGAGCACGGTGCAGATGCGGCTGAGCGCGTAGACATCCTTCGTGTCGGATTGCTCAGCCGGGGAATGGGAGTACTTCGTCGGCCAACCGAGTGCGATGGCATTGGCGCCGTAGCGGGTGTACACCGCCGCGTCATTGCCGCCCCCGGTCGCCCCGTACTGCACGGCAATATGATGGGCGCGAGCCAGGGCAACCACGCGCGCCACATCCGCTGGCGGGTCGATGTGGGAAAAATCGACCGCCCGGACCACGAACCCCTTCCCGAGCGGCTGATCGCCGTAGCGCCTGGCCTCCAGGGGGGATTGGCTGCTCACGAACATGTCGACGGCAAACACGACATCCGGCTCCCGGCCGAGCTTGGCCAGCCGCGCGGCATAGGCGGCCGCGCCCTCGAGCCCGATTTCCTCCCGCGTCGCCCACAGGAAGGTGAGCTGGCGGCCGGGATGCTCGCGCGCAAAATCCGGCCCCAGCGCGCGCACCGTCTCGATGAGCGCGGTATCGCCGGCCCGGTCATCGATGCTGCGGACCTCGAAGTGCGAGCCGAGCAGCGGCCGGTAGACTTTCGGCATCGTGAGGAAATCCCCCACCCGGATGCCGAGCCGCTCGGTGCCCGCCCGGGAGTCGGTGCCGACATAGGCCTCCGCCGGCTCATTGAGCGTGCTCATCGGCGCCGGCCACTGGAACCCCGGCCGCTCCCATCCCGAGGGCAACCCCAGCGCCGCGCCGATGCTGTGCCCGTCGGGCAGGTGGACCAGCATGACATGGCCCAGGTAATAGCGGCCGTAGAAGCCGCCCAGCTCGCGCACGATGAGATCCCCGTCACGCCGGATGCGCGTGACCTGATAGCCGATCTCATCCATGTGGGCGTCGAAGAGAATCGTCGGCACATGCACGCCCGGCACCGCCCGCCCGATGTGCAGCACCAGATTACCCGCCGGATCGACGTGCGCGAGCTTGCGCGCCCAGGCCGGCAAGCGGCTGAGGATGGCCTCGCGGACGCCCTGCTCGTGGCCGCCCGCCCCGTAGGCGGTGGTCAGGGTCTGAAGCGTTCTCAGCAGGTGTGCGCTCGGCGCACGCGCCCGATCGAGCACCTTCTGTCCCGTCCCGGGGCCGGGCATGCGCGCCGCATCGAACGGATCGTCCGCCGCGCTCATCGGTGTCACCGGCTCCCCGAGATACTCCTCGATCAGCCGCGTCAGCTTGCGCAGGTCCGCCCGCGAGAACGTCTCCGCCGGCGTGACCGGGAAGAGGGTCGGCACGCCGAGCTGCGCAGTGCGCGCCGGAAGCTTCGGCAGGGGCCCGAAGCCGCTCACGAGGGGCGGCCGGGCCGCCACGACCCGCGCGGCAATGTGGTGAGCGAGCGCCAGACGCATGAGCGCATCGGGCAGGCTCCCCGGACCCGAGGGGGCGCTCGTCCCGATCACCACTCCGTCCCCGGGGCGCAGGCCCGCAATCGTTCCGCCCTCCCCCGGCGATTGCGGATCGATCCGGCCGACGAAGATCATCTCCTCGGCCGGCCGCTCGGTGAGAGCACCCGCGCAAGGCCCCGCCCGCCCAGCCACTGTTGGGTCACGAACGCGAGGGTCGTGGTGCCGCGCAAGCGCGCGTGCGCCAGCCCCTGCGAGGCCTCGAGCAGCGCCTCCCAGCCGAAGCGGTCCCCGGCCGAGGCGCCCGCCTCATCATCCGCGCCGATGGTGATCGGCGGCTGCGCCAGCTCGACCGGGTCGAGCAGATCGACGCCCGCGGCGCGCGCCGCCGCCGCCGAATCCGCCCCGACATCCACATACAGATTGCCGACGTGAGACATCGAGGGCGGATTGAGGTGCCCCGGGGCGAGATGGATGCGGAGCCCGGCGAACCCGCCGTTGAGCAGCCCCCTGGGCGTCACGACGTACACCGGCTGCGCAAACTCCAGGGTATCGAACACGGGATTCGGCTTGCGCATCGGCAAGCGCTGCACGCGCAGATACCCCCGCGAATCGATGGCGCCGACGACGTAGCCCGGCTCATCGATGGCCGCGACGATGAGCCGGTGCGGGGCGCCGCTGCCGACCCTCACCCACACATCATCCATGTTGTCCGTGTGCGGCTGCAGTCCCTGCCCGCGCAGCTGCTGCGAGATCGCCGCGGAGAGCGGTTGCTCGTAGCCCGAGACCGCGACGATCCGGCTCAGCAGGGCAAAATCGGGCGGTGTGCCGGCGAAGGCCGGCGCGGCGGCGGCGGCCGCCGCCGCCGCAATGAGCGGTGCAAGTCTTCTCAATTGAGCCTCCGCAGTCCTTCAGGGGTGATGCGGCGCGGGCCGCCGTCAATGCAGGTGATACCGGACGGTAGCGTAGATGTACCGTCCGCGCGGATCGCCATAGGTGAGGTCGTATCCGCCGACGAAGTTGTTGGCGATGGACGCATAGTTCGCATATGGCGGGCTCTGGTTGAAGAGATTGATCACCCCGAGCGTGAAGTCGAAGTGGCGCAGCCCCGTGTACGACGCCTGCGTGTTGATCGTGTCGTATGCCGAGACGTGGCGCGGCACCTGCGTGACCGTCGAGGGAGTATCCAGGTAGGGCTCCTGGTACTGTCCCGCCAGAAGCGACAAGTTCCAGGTAACCGCTCGCGCACACTGGTGCCTCACGAGCCGGCGCAACCGTCCTGACCGGCACCAGTACCGCTTCGCTTGGCGGAACCGAACCTCGCTGCGGCGCTTGCGCCGGCTGAACACACCGGAACACTCCCGCGTCACCCCCTTGCGCAGCAGGTTCGCGTTCACCCTGTGTTAACGGGGATCCAAATCCGCCTCTTTCTGGTGATCGATGCGTTTTCGCGAATTTCTGGCAAGGCGCTTGCTTGCTCCGCGGATCTGTCTCTTGCCTTCGCCAAACACCTTCTTGATTCCACTGCCGCTGGGTCTGGCTGCGCTGGTTGGGCTGTGCTGCACAGTTAGAGGCTATGCCGCCTGAGGCTGCGAAAAACCCGCCTCATGAGCTACCCGACCCCGGCAGAGGACGGCGGCTGTGAAATTCAGACTGCAGTTCACAGAAAAGGCATTCATAATCAATGTGTTAACCGCTCATTTATCTTAAGATACAAAAATGTCTCTTGCGGTGAAACATGCGGGAATGGGGTTTTTACGGCCGCGCCGAACCTTTGGCGGAACTGCCTCGGATTGTCGGAGCTGGCCGCTGGTTCTTTTGCCGGATTGAAGGTCGACGGCGCATTGGCAAAACAATGCTGCTCAGCAATCTCGCCCGAACCAGCGACGATCTAGGGTCTCGGATCGTCTACATGCAGACACCGGACTCCGACGAGCGAGATGTTGCGGCGACATTCCGCCGAAGTCTGAGTGAGGCTGATCACGACGATATTCGCGCGCTTGCTGAGGCTGTAACTGACTTTCCGACGATGGCCGATGCCATCGGCACGTTGTGTCGAGACGGCAGAATCGTTGTACTGGATGAGTTCCAGTACTTTACGCGAGCAAGCCTCAGTTCATTCAATTCCTTTCTGCAAGCGGAAGTAGACAAGCTGCGCAACGCCGGACTCAACAGAGGCGGACTGTTTGTGCTCGGCTCGCTGCATTCTGAAATGAGCGCGCTCCTGGAGGACAAGGCGGCTCCCCTCTACGGTCGCATTACTGCGCAGCTTAAGCTCGATCACTGGGACTTTCAGGACCTGATGAGCGTCTTCCGTAACCAGAATATCCAGTCACCTTCGCAGTGGCTCACGTTGTGGACCTTCTTCGAAGGCGTTCCCAAGTTTTATCACGATGCCTTTGAGCAGTACTTGTATGAGGTTGCGCCACAAGACCTGTCCCGTGAGCTGCTCATCCGAATGTTCTTGCGCGGATCCAGTCCACTCTCCGAGGAAGCTGACACTTGGTTCCTGCGAGAGCTTCGTGGGCGCTCCGTATCGATCCTTCACTACCTGGCGGACCGCCCAGGCTGTAACCACGCCGAACTTGTGAGTGCATTGAATGACCCGCATGATCGCACTCCCCTCGGTACGCACATCACACGGCTCGTGAACGGCTACGGCATGGTCGATGGGCTTCATCCGGTCTTTTCAAACAGCAAGAGCCGCAACGCGCGTTACTACATTACCGACAACTTCCTTAAGGCTTGGCTGGCGGTCGCAAAGCCTGCGCGGGAGGCCGTCCGCCTGAAGCCTATGGAAAAGGCCCTCGTTCCTGCATTGCGCAGGCTTGAGGCCTTGGAGGGTGTGGCGTTCGAAAAGCTGATCCGCAATTTACACGCAGAGATGTCCCGCAAGGGGAAGGGTGATTTCGAACTCTCGGAGATGCGGCTCGGATATTGGAACAGACCGAGGGATGCCGCAAACGCGATCGCAATCGACCTAGTCGCACTGGATGAGCCGAACCGGCGGTTTCGCTTAGGTTCGTGCAAGCGTTCAGCATCCGCTCACGACAATGCTGCAATTGAAAAATTCGAGAGGCATGTGGCAGCGTTTCTGCACACACGCGACCACCGCCATCTGCAAGAGTGGCACTCCGAGAAAGTGCTGTTTTCTCCGGAGTTCAATCGCACTCAGCGCGAAGTGCTGACTCAGCGCGGATACCTCTGCCGGGACTTGCTCGACTATAGCCAACTGGTGTGAGATCTCGAAGAGCCAAGGAAGGTGGTAGCCCAGGCGGCGGAAGCCTCGCGTCTCCGGGAGGCTTGCGCCTCGTACTTCCCTGCGGTCGTCCTTACTCGGCGATTGCCTGAAATACACCCCTCGACACTCGCCACCTGCTGCGGACGTCGCGCTGCGCGATGACTTCAACGGCACCGTCCTTCACCCGCTGTCGCAGGTTCCGGACTTCCGTGCCTACCGGGGGCTCGTCAGCTGGTCCCTCCGGGATCCAATTCCCTGCTGACTTGACTGCGCCGGCAGGCTGTTTAGCCTGTGAGGCACAAATGGCTATGCTCAGGCCTACGTCACCATATTATCCGAGGGCCTGGATGAGACCTCACCCGGGGCTATTGTCGGGAGATGACCACACTCTCGCCGGTGTCCGTCACCTGGATCCCAGGGTACTGACGAAGGAATGCGATCAGAGAGTTCGGATTGGTCGAGGAGAACACGCCGTCGATCTTGAAGGTCTCGAGCGAGGGCGATGCGATCACCAGCTGCCGGGCGTTGTAGCGATTGAACTCCTGGACCACATCTCGCAGTGCCGTCGAGGCGAAGATGAGCTTGTGGTGCACCCAGGCAATGGTGTCGGTGACGTTCGTGCGCACCGGCCGCATGCGCCGCAGGGGAGTGACCGTCAACTGCTCTCCGGCGGTCAGGTAGACCGTGGAGAGGCTCGAGGCAACGTGGCGGAACACGGGCCGCGGCGATGGGCGAGAGGGCGCACCTGCGACCGGTCCCGCCTGCGCGGTCACAACATCATGCAGGGAGCGCGGATGGCGCTGGATCCGGGCTGGTACGCAATGTCCGATCTTGGACGTTTCGGTCCTCGGCCGAAGCGCATATGTACTTTTCACCTGCCCCACGCCCGTCCCCGGCGGTACGCTTGACCCTCGACCAGGATCGGGGCCATCGGCCTTGTCATTATCCACATTCACCCGGCGCACCCGGATGCACCTGCACAGCGCCCACTCTGCTCAGCCGGCGCGCGCTCGCCCGGCCGGCGCGCCGAGCGCCGGCGCCCTCTACACCTGTCCGATGCACCCGCAGATCCGCCGCAGCGAGCCGGGCAGCTGCCCCCTCTGCGGCATGGCGCTCGAGCCGGTGCAGCCGGCCGCCGCAGCGGAGCCGAACCCCGAGCTGCGCGACATGAGGCGGCGATTCTGGGTGGGCGCGGCGCTCGCCGTTCCACTGTTGTTGCTCGAGATGGGCGGGGACATTCCGGCGCTGAATCCGAACCACTACATCTCAGCGCTCGCCTCGGCATGGATTCAGTTTGCGCTCGCAACGCCGGTGGTGCTCTGGGCCGGCTGGCCGCTGCTGCAGCGCGGGTGGGACTCGGTGCGCCACCGCTCGCTCAACATGTTCAGCCTCATCGGCCTCGGTGTCGGGGCCTCCTATCTCTACAGCCTCGTGGCGCTGTTCGTCCCGGGTGTCTTTCCGGGAAGCCTGCGCGGTGCGGGCGGCGTCGTTCCCGTTTATTTCGAGGCGGCCGCCGTCATCACGGTGCTCGTGCTTCTCGGGCAGGTGCTCGAGCTGCGCGCGCGCGCGGCGACCGGCGGAGCGATCCGCGCGCTTCTCAACCTCGCCCCCAAGACCGCGCGGCGCATCCGTCCGGACGGCAGCGATGAGGAGGTCCCGCTGGAGGCGGTGCAGCTCGGCGATCGGCTGCGCGTGCGCCCTGGCGAGGCGGTTCCCGTGGACGGCTCGGTGCTCGAGGGCGCGAGCGCAGTCGATGAGTCGATGGTGAGCGGCGAGGCGATCCCCGTGGCCAAGGAGGCCGGCGCGACGCTCATCGGCGGCACCCTCAACGGGACCGGCGCGCTCGTCATGCGGGCCGAGCATATCGGGTCGGACACGATGCTCGCGCGCATCGTGCAGATGGTGGCCGAAGCTCAGCGCAGCCGCGCACCGATCCAACGGCTCGCGGATCTCGCCTCGAGCTGGTTCGTGCCCGCCGTGATCCTCGCGGCCATCGGGGCATTCGTCATCTGGATGCTGATGGGTCCGGCCCCGCAGCTCGCCCATGCGCTGATCGCCGCCGTGTCGGTGCTCATCATCGCCTGCCCGTGCGCCCTCGGACTCGCGACCCCGATGTCGATCATGGTCGGAGTGGGCAAAGGAGCCACCGCCGGCGTGCTGATCAAGAACGCCGAGTCTCTCGAGCGCTTCGAGAAGATCGACACGCTCGTGGTCGACAAGACAGGGACCCTGACGGAGGGTAAACCGCGGGTCACGGCCGTGCTTCCGGCTCAACCGTTCGATGACACCACTCTGCTGTCTCTGGCCGCCAGCCTCGAGCGCTCGAGCGAGCACCCTCTCGCGGCGGCCATCACCGCAGCCGCCCAAGAGCGGCGCCTCGCCCTCGAAACGGTCGCGGATTTCCGCTCGGTGACCGGAGAGGGGGTGACCGGAGTCGTGGGCGGCCGTCCGCTAGCCGTTGGTAATACCGCCCTCCTTGACCGGCTGCAGATCCCGACTTGCGAGCTCGAGTCGCAGGCGCAAGCCCTGCGCGGCGACGGGGCCACCTCCATGTTCGTGGCGATCGACGGACAGGCCGCCGGAATCATCGCCGTCGCCGATCCGATCAAGGCAAGCACGCCGGCGGCGCTCGAGAGGCTGAGGCGCGACGCCATTCGTATCGTGATGGTGACGGGCGATCACCGGGCCACGGCAGAGGCGGTTGCGCACAAGCTCGGCATCACCGACATCGAGGCCGAAGTACTGCCGGACCATAAGAACGCCATCGTGCGCCGCCTGCGCAGCGAGGGTCGCTCGGTGGCCATGGCGGGAGACGGTGTGAACGATGCGCCCGCGCTCGCCGAGGCCGAAGTCGGGATCGCCATGGGCACCGGGACCGATGTCGCGATTCAAAGTGCCGGCGTCACCCTCGTCAAGGGAGACTTGGCGGGGATCGTGCGCGCTCGCACGTTGAGTCGCCTCACGATGCGCAACATCCGTCAGAACTTGTTCCTTGCCTTCGTCTACAACGTCATCGGCATTCCGATCGCCGCGGGGGCGCTCTATCCGCAATTCGGTCTGCTGCTGAGCCCGATGATCGCCGCGGCGGCCATGAGCCTGAGCTCGGTCTCGGTGATCGGCAATGCGCTGCGGCTGCGGCTCGCCCGCCTGTGAGCGCGGCTGACTCATAACTCATCGGACTCCCGGACAATCCGGCGCAGCCACCGCACGCCGGCCGCTCGGGGGTGAAACCGCACGCGCCGCCGCTCTCGCCCTCGGGCGCCCGCAGGCGGCTTCGCACAGCATCGAGAGCGCGCGGGCCGCGCGCTACGCACCAATACGGATGGCTTGCGCCGCGAGGAGGAACACCATGGCGTCTGTCCGCTTCGGATCACGGAGGCGCCCGGGTGCATCCCGAGGGCGAGGAGTTGCGCAAGATGAATTGGAGCACGGTCATGTTCGCCGTCCCCTCGGCGCATGAAATCGGGCTGGTCGAGGCGGACAAAGTGGCTCGAATCGCCACGGCGCTCGGTGCGCAGCTCGAGCTCTTCCATTGCGCATCCAACGTCGACACTTTGCGCTCGGGCCAGTTCGTGCCCGCGAAGGCCCCCGAGGACATTCGTCAGCTCGTCCTGGACGCGCGCCGGGGACTCGAGCGGGCCGCTGAGCGGTTTCGGGCGCTCGGAGCGCAGGTGAGAGCCAGCGTTCGCTGGGACTATCCGGTCCATGAGGGCATCGTCCGCCAGGTCTTGCGTCACCGGCCTCGCCTGCTCATCGCCCAGTCGAGCCGCCGGGGACCTCTCGAGCGCCTGTTTCTGTCGAACACGGACTGGAAGTTGATCGAAACCTGTCCGTGTCCCCTTCTCCTTCTCAGGACCGATCATCGGTACTCCCAGCCGCTCGTCATCGCCGCGGTGGATCCCGGCCACGCCCACGACAAGCCGGCCGCGCTCGATGAGCTCATCCTCGACTCCGCCGCTCTCCTGAGCGATGCGCTGGCGGGGAAGCTGGTGGCATTTCACGCGCGTACTCCGTGGGATGAGGCCGCTCGCATGGATCCGGAGTTGCGCGACTTGCCGGAATACCGGGACGAGGAGGTCCATCGGGCGTATCTGGCGCGGGTGCAAGAGAAGGTTCAGGAGCTTGCACAGCGACACGCCCTCGCGGCTGAGCAGGTGCACATCGAGGACGGCCCCGCTGCCGAGACCCTGCCCCGCTATGCGAATCGGCACAAGGCGGACATCGTCGCCATGGGGGCGGTGTCCCGCTCGCGGCTGCGCCGGGCCCTCATCGGCCACACCGCCGAGCGGGCGCTCGATGCGCTCGAGAGTGATGTGCTCATCGTCAAGCCGCCGGGATTTCGCACCCCGGTGGGCCGCCAGTCCCATGCTGTCGCATCGGGATCGGAGCCGCGGCCGCGCCTCATGTGGTAAAGAGCGCCTTCTCAGGCGCCGCCGCTTGCGGGGCGTGGCGCTCGAGGCCGCGCTCCTCGCACAGGCCTCTGGCATCGACAACCCTCTTTTGCCGGCGCGCAAGACAGGGGTCGATCTCATGGCTTATCATCGATGACTCATGGAAAATACGATGCACGGCACGAGGATGTCGGTGTGCGGATACGTTACGACCTGACCTCGCCCTGCCGCGACGCAGACCCCGAGGCCGCACCGTGAGCTATCACTGGCACGACCCCTTCCGCGAGCTCGAGCGTCGGCTGAAGGTCCTCGCCATCGCGGCGCTCGGGCGGCTCACGCGCCCCCCGGCGACACGGCCTGCTCCACACTGGAGCGAGCGCCCGCACCGCATCCTCTATTTGCGATACGATCACATCGGGGACATGGTGCTGGTGACGGGCATCTTCCGTGCGATCAAGCTCGCCCAGCCGACGGTGACCATCGATGTGCTGGCCTCGGCGCGCAATGCGGCGGTATTGTCGGGCAATCCCGACGTAGGGACGGTCTACCGCGTCAATAAGGCACGCCCTTGGAGCTTCCTGCCTGCGCTCGCGCGCGTGCGGCGGGTGCGGTACGACGCCGTGCTCGACCCGATGGTGACCGGTGCCTCCCTGACCTCCATGCTCATCATGTGGGCGAGCGGCGCCTTGCACCGGATCGGAGTCGCAGACCGCGGCAACGACTTCGCTCTCACGCTGCCCGTCCCCAAGGTGCCGGGCGCGATTCACTACGTGGACCACAGCGCGGCCCTGCTCCAGCCCTTCGGCATCGACCCCTCGCGCAGCGCACCGCATCCGGAGAGCGAGTCCCGGCGGAGCCCTCACGAGCCGGGGGCGGCAAACGAAGGCGGTGTCGGCTGGGGCGTATGGCGGCCGAAACTCTTTCTAACGCCGGCCGAGCTCTCCGAGGCGGAGACCTTCTGGCGCTTCGTGGAAGCCAGGACCGCGGCACGCGGCGCCGGAGGCCGGCGCAGGCTTCTCGTCAACGTCTCGGCGGGGGCGCCCTGGCGCTGCTGGACCGAAGAGCGGTTCATCACGACGCTTCGCCGGGTGCGGGAGCGTTTTGCGCACATACCGATCGTGCTCCTCGGCGCTCCCTCGGACGAGCCCCTCAAGCGACGCGTGAGCGAGGCCTGCGGCGTGCCGGTTGCCCAGACCGCGCGCATCCGGCAGATGATGGCGCTCGTGGCCACCTGCGATGTGGCCTTTACCCCGGACACCTCCGTGACGCACATCGCCTCGGCCTTGGGCAAGCCCGTGGTCGTGATGTTCGCCCGCAACGGCAGCCCGCACTGGGGTCCTTACGGCACCGCGGGAAGAATCGTATCCACGCCGGAGAGGACTTTGGCCTCGCTCGCGGTGCAGCCGGTGCTGCAGGCGCTCGAGCAGATGCTCGCCACCGAGGAGGAGCCCGAGAGCCGCGGCGCTTCCGCCGCGCCTGGCTGAGCGGTGTGCCTGCCATGGGCAGGCGGAGGCCGGATCGCTCCCTCGCCGAGCCGGTCCATCGGGAACGCGAGGGCTAGAAGCCTCTGTAGTTGAGGTACCCGACGACGATCGCCGCGAAGAGGCAATAGATGCCGAAGAAATGCCAGCGGCCCCTCTCGAGCCAGCGGCTGAGCCATTTCAGCGCCACAAGCCCGGCAAGAAACGCAAAGAACATCCCGAGAATGCTCGGCATCGCCGCCGGAACCACCGCAGCGAGCCGATGGTGCTGCGATTGATACAGGCGCCAGAGCTCGCGCGCGACCGCCGGCGGAGTGAGCACGACAGCGAGCGCGAAGCTGAAATCCTCGGCGGTCGCACGCGAGGTGCCCAACAGCAGGCCGGTGGAGATCGTCGCCCCGGAGCGCGAGAAGCCGCGGAAGGGAACGCAAAGCCCCTGGATCGCGCCGATCCAGCCGTATTGCCTGGGTGTCAGTTCGGGCGCGGCGGTGGTCCGTGCGCGGCGCCTTTCGAACAGGCCCGCCGCGAGAATAAACACGCCCCCGACGGCCAGCGCGGCGGCGATCAGCCCGAGGTGGCTGAAGAGCTGCTCGATCCAGGCATGCGGCTGATTGCGCATCAGCACTCTTTCGATGAACTCGATCAGGCCGCCGCCGACGACGCCGGTGAGGAGCGTGGCGGCGATCAGCGCGATCGCGAAATTCTTGAACTGCGCCAGGGAGTGGAAGAACGTGCGCCGCCAGCGCCCCCAGAAGTACACGATCACGGCCAGCATCGTGCCGGTGTGCAGCATGACGAGCAAGAGCGTCATTTTGGGCGCGGAGGGATTCATGCCCATCAGCTCCTCCGCGACGATCACGTGCGCGGAGCTGGAGATCGGGAGAAGCTCGGCGAGTCCTTGAACGATCGCCAGAATCACGACATGCAAGAGAGTCATCGTAGGTTTGCCCCGCGTTCACGGCGGATGATCCGCCGTCGGTCGTGCTGAAGGAGGTCACGGCCTCAGGCGCCGAAGCCGCCGCCGCGCCGCAGCGGATGCGCTCCCCGGGGCCTCGAGCGCCGACACCCGCCGGCATGAAGCGCACTAGTATAATGGCTCGGAATGTTTACGCCAGCCGTTGCCGGTCACGTCCGTCCGCCGCGCTCGACTCGAGCGCGTGCCGCCGGGCCGGGGCGATTCGGGCCACGCTGCAGCATCCGCGCTCCTTCGCTCAGCGGCGCGGTCCCTCCCGGGGCAAGGGCTCCGTCCCGTGCGCACCCGCCCACCGCGCGGCCTGTGCGATGGCAATGCGGATCGCCCGCCCTTCCTCGTATCCCTGCGCAAGCAGGGCGTTGGCGATCTCGATGGCCTTTGCGCGCACGGGCGCCGGCAGGTGCGCCATCGAGCGCGGAAAGTGCGTGTCACTCCAGGGCATCGCGGCCGCACCGATCCCCGAGCCCCACACCGCCCTGCCCTATTGATCGGCCCTGATCCACGAGCGCGCCTCCGCGACGTGGCTCGTGTCGAAGACGCGAAGCTTTCCGGGCACGACGAATCGGAACGCGTTGAGCGTCATCCGGATCCAGTGCACGTCCGTGACGACCGCCATTCTCTCCCAGCGCCGGAAGTGCTCGAGCCCGATCCTGAAGTCCTCCCAGGCCGCCCCGGCGTCGATCCCGTCGAAGGAGCCGCCGAGCTCGTAGTACAGGCGCACCTTGCCGTGCCCGGCGAGGGCTCGATTGACCCGCGGTATCAGAACCTCTTCGTAGTCCTGCGTGGTGACGCGCCCTTCGGCGGCGAGCGCGATCACCGAGTCCGGAAAACCATCGAGTGTCTTGATCATATCGATACTCCCGTCCGATCCGAGCCGGGTGCGGCCGAGGGCGCCCGCCCCGCGCAATCCGCTGCCGCTCACGGACGCAGCGCGCTTTCCACCTTGAGCTCGTGCCGGATCGATCGCGCCACGTCCATCAGCTCCTCCGCGAACGCATCGAGCACGTCATCGAGCGAGAGCACGCCGACGAGCTGCCCCATCGAGCCGACGACCGGCAGCCGGCGAACGCCGATTTCGCGCATGCGCTGAAGAGCGGCCGACACGGAGCTGTCCTCCTGAGCGAGGACCGGCTCGCGCGTCATGACATCACCGACCCTGAGGGTGCGCGGATCGGCCCCCTGGGCGATGACCCCGACCACGATGTCCCGATCCGTGATCACACCCACCGGCGCGGCCATGCGATCGGCGACGTTCGGCTCGACGACGATCAGATAACCAATGTGGTGCTCGCGCATGAGCTGCGCCGCGACGGCGAGCTCCTCGAACTCCCGGATCGTGACGATGTTTCGTCCGCAGATGTCACCGACTTTCATGGCTGGTCCACTCCCGCAATGGTTGATGGGATGCTCACTTCGGTGGGAATCGCGCCAGGATGGCCCCGACCGCCTCCCGGATGCTGCTTCGCGAGTGCTCGATGTCGGCGCGGGTCAGCCGCTTGCGGGCCCACCCGTGCCACACCGGCCGGTGCGTGCGCCCATCGAACACGTCGATCGAAATCGTCCCCTGGCGATATTGATCGACGTCGATGGTGCTGCCCCAGAACGGCGCCCCCCACCAGTACGGACCCTCCCCGATCCAAGCCCCCCCGTAGGGCGCCGGATACGAGTAGATATCGGTGCGCTCTCGGGAGCCGATGGTGAAGTCGACGACGAAATCGGCCTGCGCAGGATCGCTGACGCGCCGATAGCCCTTGGCCGTCAGCGCCTGTTGTATGGCCTCATGCGTTCGCTGCACCACGAGCGGATTGGAAGCCTCGGAGTAGTATCCCTTGTGGGGAGGCATCCACGCGAAGGTGTGATAAGCGGCGAAGCTCGCCGTGCGACTGTAGTCGCTGCCGACACGCAGCGTCGCGCATGCCGCAAACGCGAGCACCGCCACCGCGCAGCTCAGCAGCCGCGCCGGCGCGAACACGTAACCGCCCGCCATGACTTTGACTCCCGATGAGCACCTGACATCGCGCAGACCTTCTCACCCGCGGGCGCATTTTGAAATCCGCACTTTCCGGTGAGCGGATCCATCCCGCCGCGGGGGCGCAAAGCCCGCGAGGCGCGCCGCCGGCCCGGCAGACCGCGCTGCGGTGAGTACGCATTGCCGGCGGCTCGCGCCGGCGACAACGATAGCCGCGCGTCCACGTCCTCACGAGCCCGAGTCAGGACCCACATGTGCGGGATCGCCTCCCCTCTCGATTACCGGCGCTTCGACAGCTTGCTGCGCACGCGCCTCGGTGTGTTGCGCCGTGAGATCCGCGAGGCATTGCTGCGCGCCGACACCGAGTCGTACGGGGAGCTCGCCGGCCGGGTGCACGATGCCGAAGAGGAGGCCCTGGCCGACCTTCTGACCGATGTCAATCTGGCGCAAATCTCCAGGGCCGTAGAGGAGATCCGCGACATCGACTCGGCGCTGCGGCGGATCGCGAGCCGCACCTATGGAGGGTGCCTCGACTGCGGCGAGCCCATCGATCCGGAGCGGCTCGGGATCTACCCGGCCGCCAAGCGCTGCCTCGACTGTCAGCGCTCGCACGAGTCGCGGCCGGCGGCGATTCGCCCGCCGAGCCTGTAGCGCCGCTGCCGGGCGGACTCAGCGGCGAGCGCAGCGCCGGAAAATCCGCCGCAGCCGCAGGGCAAACCGCAGCAGCCTGAGGGTGCGGGACACCGTTGCCGGGGCGATGCGATTCGCCCGGGCCGGAAAAGGCAGGATCGAGCACTCCCCGACACCGCGCGTGCCTGCGCGCCGGGAACCCTTCGCCCGGGCGGCTGAGAAATCGATGACGACGCTGCGCATTCTTCGCACCAAGGCTTCACCGCATCGGCCGGTTCATGTTCAAGCGAAGCATGCCGCCTGTCCATGCGTACCGGCGCGCAGGTGCGAGTGCGGCAACTCGCAGCCAAGCCCTCGCTCTACGTCCTTTCCCTTATGTACGCGCCGCCCCGGTCTCCGTACCGTGCCCGGGATTGGACGGTCGATCAACCCGATGAGGCCGGCGCGGGGCGGGGACGGCGATGTCACAGAAGGCCGAGACTCCAATCGTTCTGCACCTCGAGGACGATGCGCAGCTCGGGGCCGCGGTCGCAACGCTGCTGCGCGCGCACGGGCTCGAGGTGTTCACGGTGCCCGATGGCCCCGCCGCCCTTGCGTGGGTGGCCGCACACCCCGCCGGCCCTGACGTGCTGATCATCGACTTCCTCATTCCGGGGGAGATGGACGGGGCCGAGGTCGCGCAGGCGATCTGCCGGTCCCTGGGCCACGTCGTGCCGACCATCCTGCTGAGCGGCGCGCTGCGCAGCGCGAGCCTGCCGTGGCTGCCGGGCGCGCCGCTTTTCTGCGCGCACAAGCCCGCCGACCCGGACCTTCTGGTGAAAGTGGTTGAGACGTTCGCCGCGCTCGGTCGCTTCATCCGCGCGGGCGGCACCAACGGCTGACGGACAAGGCAACACCGGCGGCGTCGGTCCCCGGGGCGAGGGACCCGCCGCCGCGTGGTCCGCATTTGCCACGATTGCCGGCCCCGCCTCGCTCGACCACAGTGGCATCGCCTCGCAGTCTTCGGCAAGCGGTGTGTCAGGAGCAGACGATGAGTCACAACCGAAATTCCAACCTCCGCGGCGGCGGGCGCCGCGCAGGCGGACCTCCCGGGCGGTACGCGCCGTGGGCGCATCCGGACCCCCGGGCGCCGCGGCGCCCGGGCAGGAGCCCGAGCGAGGAGCTTTTCGGCCGCGCGCCGTTCACCTACGGCAGCGAGCCGCGCTACTACGGCACCGGTGTCGCCGGCTACAGGAGCGGACCGGGCTTCACCGGCGGGTATTACGGCTACGGGGACGAGCAGCCGGAGATCTCCACGGAGTTGGAAATGGAATATGCCGCGGACGTCTATGGGCCGGGCCGGGAGTCGCCAGGCTACGGACCGGGTGAATACGTTGCGGGCGGTCCGGGCGGCGCGCCGCGCCCCCGGCGCGTCTTCAGGTATCCGCCCGGTCCAAAGGGATATCAGCGCTCCGATGAGCGCGTACGCGAGGACATCTGCGAGCACCTCATGCGGGCGGCGAACCACATCGATTCGAGCGAGGTCACGGTCGAGGTCGCCCAAGGCAAAGTCTTGCTCGAAGGCACCGTGCCGGCGCGGCGGATGAAACACGCGATCGAGGACCTGACCGACGCCTGCCTCGGGGTGAAGGACATCGACAACCGCATCCGGGTGCAGCCGCCCGCCCCCGCGGCCTGAGCCGCCTCGGGCCCGCGGCAGGCCGCACCCGGCGCGCGCGCCGGCGGTGCGCTCACGTCACCCGCTTGCGAAACAGCCACCCGGCCGCCGTCAGGGTGGCGAGGCCGATGAGCGCCATCGGCCAGAGCTGCGAGAGCAGCGCGGCCACTCCCGAGCCCCGCAGAAACACGCTCCGTACGATCACCAGGACGTAGCGCATGGGGTTCACCAGCGTCAGCTCCTGCACCCACCGCGGCATGTTGGCGATCGGCGTGGCGAAGCCGGAGAGGATGATGGACGGCACCAGGAACAGGAACGCTCCGAGCAGCGCCTGTTGCTGCGTTGCCGAGAGCGCCGAGATCGCAAGCCCGATCCCGGTCACCGCGAGCACGAACAGCAGCAGCCCGAGGTACAGCGCCGCGAGCGAGCCGCGCAGCGGCACGTGAAACCACAGCACCGTCGCGGCGATGATGACCGAGGCCTCGGTGAGCCCGACGAGCAGCCCCGGCAGTCCCTTGCCGAGCAGGATGTCGAGCGGGCGGAGCGGCGTGACGAGCAGCTGATCGAACGTGCCGAGCTCACGCTCGCGCGCCACGGTGAGGCCCACGACGAGCAGCGTCTCCACCTGGGTGAGCAGCGCAATGATGCCCGGGATGATGAACCAGTGCGAGTCGAGCGTCTGGTTGTAGAGCGCGCGCGCATCGAGCACCGCGGGCGGCCGAGCGCCGCCGTGGGCCCGCGACCAGGCCAGGCTGAAATCGGTGAGGATGGCGCCCGCGTATCCCTCGATCAGCAGACCGGTGTTGGAGTTGCGCCCGTCGACGATCACCTGCACCGGGGCGGGCACGTGACGGTACAGGTCGCGGGTGAATCGCCGGTCGATCACCACCACGGCCTCGACCCGCCGCGAGTCGATGAGCTCGTTGACGCGCCGCCCGCTCGATAACAGCGCCTCGACGGTGAAGGTCGGCGAGCCCGCGAAGCGCGCCACGAGCGAGCGCGAGGGCTGGCTCCGGTCCTGGTTGTAGATGGCGATCGGCACGTGATTGAGATCGAAGCTCGCCGCGTAGCCGAACACCACGAGCTGGATGAGCGGCGGACCGATGAGCAGCCAGCGCCCGTGCGGATCGGCGAGCACCGCCAGCAGCTCCTTCACGAGCAGAGCCAGTACCCGCCTCCACATGCTCAGTCGAGCCGTTTGCGCGCCCTGGCGCGGGCGAGGGCGAGAAAGACGACCGCCATCAGCGCGAGCGCCGCCGCGTTCGGCACGATCACCGAGCGGATGTCGCCCGCGAGGAACTGCGACTGCAGCAGGGTGACGAAGTAGCGTGCCGCGATGAGGTGGGTGATGAGCCGGATGGCGAGCGGCATGCTGTGGATGTCGAACACGAAGCCCGAGAGGATGAAGGCCGGCAGGAAGGTGGTGACGATGGCGATCTGTCCGGCCGCGAACTGGGTGTGCGCCGCGCTCGAGATGAGCAGCCCCATGCCGAGGGCGGCCAGCATGAACAGCGCCGAGCAGCCCGTGAGCACGAGGAAGGAGCCGTGCAGCGGCACCCCGAACAGAAACACCGCGAGGCCCACCGACACCAGCATGCCGCCCATGCCGAGCGCGAAGTACGGCGCCAGCTTCGCCAGCAGGATCTCGGTCACCCTAACCGGAGTCACCATGAGCGCCTCCATCGTGCCGCGCTCCCATTCCCTCGCGATCACCAGCGCCGTGAGCAGCGCCCCCGTCAGGGTCATGATCACCGCGATCAGCCCCGGCACGAGATAGTCGTGGCTGCTCACTTCGGCGTTGAAGCGCATGCGCGGCTGCTCGGCGAGCACCAGGGTGGGGGGCTGCCCGCGCGAGCGGGCGAGCGAGGCGAGCCAGTTCGCCCACACCTGCCGCAGGTAGCCCTCGATGATGCGCGCCGTGTTGGCATCGACCCCGTCGACGAACACGCCGATCGGCGCATCGCCGACGGATTCGGCGCGGCGGGTGAAATCGCTTTGCAGCCACACGACGCCCTGCACCTGGCGCGCGGCGAGCGCCCGCTCGGCCCGCTGAATGCTGCGAAAGGAGCGCGGCTCGAAGTAAGGCGAGCCGTAGAGCTGGCCCGTGAAGCTTGTCGTGAATGCGTCGGGACTTGGCACGACGAGCGCGATCGGCACGTGCCGCGCATCGAGCGAGACGCCGTAGCCGAACACGAGCAGCAGCAGCGCCGGCAGCACGAAGGCGATGGCGAGCGCGGAAGGATCGCGCCGGATCTGCAGGAACTCCTTGCGCATGAGGCCGAGCAGGCGCCGGGGGGAAGCCCTCATGCCGCCTCCGGCGCGCCGGCGGCGCCGATGGCGGCGATGAACGCGTCCTCCAGGGTGGGATCGGGCCGCTCGGGCCCTCGGGCGGCGGCCTTGATCGCATCCGGGGTGCCCTCGGTGAGCACCCGCCCCTGGGCCATGATGAGCAGCCGGTCGCAGTACTCGGCCTCCTCCATGAAATGCGTGGTCACCAGCACCGTCACGCCCTGGCCGGCGAGGGCGTTGATCCGACGCCAGAACTCGCGCCGGGCGAGCGGGTCGACGCCGGAGGTCGGCTCATCGAGAAAGAGGATCTCGGGCTCGTGCATCAGCGCGCAGGCGAGCGCGAGGCGCTGCTTGAACCCGAGCGGCAGCTCACCGGCCTTGGCCTCGGCGAGCGCACCGAGGCTGAACTCCCCGCCCGCCCATTCGATCCGCCGCCGCTGCTGCGGGCCGCTCAAGCCGTACACACTGCTGAAGAATCGCAGGTTCTGGCTCACGGTGAGGTCCCCGTACAGTGAGAAGCGCTGGGCCATGTAGCCGATCCGCCGGCGCGCCACGGCCGCGGCGGTGCGCAGGTCGAAGCCGGCCACCCTCAGCTCCCCTTCGGTGGGCGGCAGCAGGCCGCACAGCATGCGAAACGTGGTCGACTTGCCCGCACCGTTGGCGCCGAGCAGGCCGAACACCTCCCCCCTTTGCACCTCGAAGCTCACCTGGTCGACGGCGGTGAACTCCCCGAAGCGGCGTGTCACTTCGCTCACGCGGATGATTGCTTCGCGCCCGGCCGAGGCCTCCGCGGGCTCCCCGGTCGGTGCCGATCCCGAGCTCGCCGGGGCCGCGAGGGCCGCCGATCCGTCGGGGCCTCGTGCGCGCAGCCGTGCCACGAAGCCGTCCTCGAAGCGAGGCGCGATGGGCGTCAGGGTGAGGTCCGGCACGGCCGCCGCGATCCCCTGGCGCCCGGGCGAGTCCCCGGTCGTCACGACGCGCACCCGGCCGCCCTGGATGACCGTGTCGAGGACACCGGGGGTGCGCGCCAGCCTCTCCTGCAACGCGCGCCGGCCGATGGGAGCGGTGGCGATGAAGCTGCGGCCCTTCATGGCAGCCGTGAAATGCTCCGGCGGGCCGCTGCCGAGGAGGCGGCCCTCGTGAATCAACAGCACCTGATCGCAGCGCTCCGCCTCATCGAGGTAGGCGGTGCTGAAGAGCACCGTGGCGCGCGCATCGCGCACCAGGTGCTCGATGATCTGCCACAGCTCCCGGCGCGAGACCGGATCGACGCCCACCGTCGGCTCATCGAGCAACAGCAGCTGCGGCGGGTTGACCAGAGTGCACGCGAGACCGAGCTTCTGCTTCATGCCCCCGGAGAGCCGGCCGGCCCTGCGCGAGAGGAACGGCTCCAGTCCCGTCATGCGCATCAGCTCGGCGTAGCGGGCCGCGCGCCCCCCGGGGGACAGGCCCTGCAGGTCGGCGTAGAGCTCGAGGTTCTCGCGGACCGTCAGATCCTCGTACAGGCCAAAGCGCTGGGGCATGTAGCCGAGACGGGACTGCACGCCGAGGGGGTTGCGCGCCACGTCGAGACCGAGCACCTCGATGCGCCCGGCATCCGGGCGCAGCAGACCGGCGATGAGGCGCATCAGGGTCGTTTTGCCCGCCCCGTCCGGCCCCACGAGCCCGGTGATCTGCGCCCGAGCGGCCCGGGCGCTCACCCCGGCGAGCGCCTCGACCGAGCGCCTGCCGGTGCGAAAGCTGCGGCGCACGTCCTCGAGCACGATCGCAGCGTCTGCCGTGCGGTCGCTCACGGGGGTCCCCCTCCTGACCGAGGGGCTTTGACGGGGGGAGCCGGTCTCCTGGATACGCCAGCTCGCCTGGGCCGCCCCCGGCGCGGCGCCCCGGCTCCCGGCGCGCAGCCGGGGGCGGCGCCGTGCCTGCGCAGGTCGAGGTGCACCGTGGCCGGCATGCCGAGGCGCAGCTGCCCGCGCGGATCACAGACATACACCCGCAGCTGGTAGACGAGCGAAGTGCGCAGCCCCGGCGTCTCCACCGTCTTCGGCGTGAATTCCGCGGTCGGGGAGAGATAGCCCACCCAGCCCCGGTAAAGCCGGCCGGGATAGCTGTCGGTGGTCACGGTCGCGGCCTCCCCGAGCCGTACCCTGCCGAGGTCGCGCTCGGACACATATGCCCGCACCCACAGCGGACTCGGCAGCGCGATGGTGAGGACCGGGGTGCCGGGCGAGGCCATGTCGCCCGGCTCGAGGATGCGATCCTCGACCACCCCGTCGCTCGAGGCATAGAGCCGGGTGTCGTGCAGCTCACGGCGCGCGAGCGCCGCCGCGGCCACCGAGGCGTGGTAGGCCGCGCGGGCCGCAGCGATGTCCTGCGATCTGGGACCGATGACGGCGAGCAGATACTGCTGGCGCGCAGCCTGGTACCGGTGGCGCGCGGACCGGAAGGCCGCCCTCGCCTCATCCAGGTTCTGCTGGGAGACCGCGTGGGTGATGATCAGCCGGGCGTTCCTGCGATAGATGATTCCGTCCACGAGGGACGTGGTCCGCAGCGCCCGCATCGTGGCTTTCGCCGCGGCGATCTCCTGGGGCCGCGAGCCGGCGAGCAGCCTCGCGAGGATCTCCCGCTGGTTGTGCATCTGCGCGATGGCCCGCGCGAGCGATGCGGCATAGCGTGTGTCATCGAGCGTGGCGAGCAGCTCACCGCGCCTGACCACCGCGCCCTCCTCGACGAGGAGGGAGGTGACACGGCCGCTGTCGTTGAATGCCGGCAGCTGCTCGCGGATGTCGACATTGCCGTACAGGACCAGCGTATCGGGCCGCCCGGGGGAGCGGGTCAGCCAGAGGGAAAGGCCCGCGCCGAGCGCCGCGATCAGCACCAGGGCGACGGCAATACGTTTCATCGGTTTCGCACGGCCTTGCACAGGCACGCTCCATCCCGCGGCATGCAGACCGCATCCGGGCGTCATTGCGCCGCGGCCCGCAGTCCCAGGCCATACGTACTTGCCGTTGATTGGCGTGCCGTGCGCCCTTTGGGTACGGAAATGCGGCCGGCGGTCCCGCAGGAAGCCGCAGCTCGCCCCTCGTCCCCCGTGGCTGTAGACTGCGCGGTACCGACCAGAACGCTCGGGGAGGGGATCATGGCGGATCTCGCCGCGGCCTGCGCGTACTTCCTGCTGATTCATTTCGGGGTCTCGGGGACGCGCCTGCGCGATGCGCTCACCCGGGTCCTCGGCGAGCCGATCTATCGGGGCCTGTTCGCGCTGGCTTCGCTCGGGGGCATGGCCTGGTTGATCGTCGCCTACCGGCGCGCTCCGGTGATCGTGACCTGGGGGGTGTGGCTCGCGTTCCGGCCCGAGGCCGATGTGCTGGTGTTCATCGCCTTCCTGCTCCTCGTGATCGGCGTGCTGACGCCGAGCCCGACGGGGATCGGCGGGGAGTCGCACCTCGACCCGCAAGGCGTGCGGGGCATGACGCGCATCACCCGCCACCCCTTTCTATGGGGGACGGCGCTGTGGGCGGGCACCCATCTGGCGGTCAACGGGGATCTCGCCTCCCTCCTGCTGTTCGGCTCGATGCTGCTGCTGTCCCTCGGCGGCACGCTCTCGATCGACGCCAAGCGCCGCCGCCGTTTCGGGGAGCGGTGGGAGGCGTTCTCCCGGGGGACCTCCAGCGTGCCGTTCGCCGCCATCGGCCGGGGCGCCCATCGACTCGGCCCGGCGCTCGCGGAGATCGGCCCATGGCGGCCGCTCGCGGCAGCCGTGGTCTACGGCGTGGCGTTCTATCTGCACGGACGGCTGGGCCATCCGTTGCATTAGACCCACACGATGTGCCGCCCGCTCGGCAGGGCCGGAACGTGACAACGCGCCGGCAGCCGGGCCCGGTCACCGAGCGGCGCCGCGCCCTCGGGACTGCGCGGCCTCCCCGATAAAACGCGCGTGAGAACGCTTTGCAGGCCCTCGGGGAAGGGCTCCGGGGCATTGAAATAATTCTGTAATAATTCCGTCACGATTCCGTAACCATCGCTCGCTACTGTGCGCAGCCTCACACCGCGGTCATCCGGGTGCGGCAAAAAAACCTCAGAGGTAGCGCACGATGAATCACTCCCAGCCAAGCCGAGTCTCGAACACCACACGCATCGCCTTGACGGTCACCTCGATCCTGGCGGCGGCGGCGGCCCAGGCGAGCCCGGCACCGGCGCCCTCTCCCGTTCTGACTAGCATGAGTGCCCTGCAAGAGGTCGTGGTCACCGGCAAGAAGCTGCAGCTGAAGAGCCTGAAGCAGAAGTCGATCTTCGAGTCCGCCTACGGCGACAAGGCGCTCGACCGCCAGCAGCTCAAGTCCGCGGGCGTGGTCGGCGGCGCCGCCCAGGCCCTGTCGTTCGCCCCGGGAATCAACGTCGAGGGCTACGGCCAGACCGGCGGCACCAAGGCCACCATCAGCATGAACGGCTTCAAGCAGGGCTGGGGCGGCTTCTCCGGCAACACGATCGACAACGGCAGCATCGCGATCAGCTTCGACGGCATCCCGATGGGGGACCCCATCACCGGGCTGTGGGAGACGCCGGAGATTCCGCAGACCGCGCTCCTGCAGGGCGCGCGCGTCACGTACGGTCCCGGGAACGCCGAGAACCGCTGGTTCAACAACATCGGCGGCGGCGTCAACTTCGTGCCGGTGCAGCCGACGAGCCAGCCGGGCGGCTACGCCGAGCTCACCTACGGCAGCTTCAGCACCGAGAACGCCGATCTCATCCTGCAGACCGGCAAGATCGACGGCTGGGAGACGGTCATCGCCGGCGGCGCGGGCCGCTCCACCAGCTTTCGCACCTCCCCGGACGGCTTTGACTGGCCGACGCGCAACTACGCCGGTTTCTTCAAGACCCGCAAGGTCTTCAGCAAGGGCGATGTCAGCTTCGGGGCCTACCTCGGTGACGGCCACGGCTGGCGCCCGACGCCGATTCCCGTCGGCGCGAACCCCCTGATCACCGTCAACGGCATGGACGCCAACAACAACCCCGTGCCCGGGCCGCTCTACAGCGAGCAGACCTCCGGCTTCTACAGCGCCGTGAACGAGAACGTCTGGAGAAAGAACGACTACAACCGCGTGTGGCTCATCTACTCCCGGCAGAACATCCGCCTGGACCGCCGAGTCACCCTGCACAACCAGCTGTGGTACCGCCAGGGCGACCGCCTGCACGTGCACTACAACAACTGGGTTCCCGGCGCCGGCAACCTGTACGAGCACAACAACCCGACGGCGCACGATTACGGCGACAAGATCTGGAGCGACCTCTATCTGCCGTACAACACGGTGAGCGCCGGCGGATATTTCATCAACGCGATGTACAACTCTCGCAACTCGTTCTACAACCCCGCCGTCTGCGCCACGACCACCACCAACATATACTACGGCTACAACCAGGCGGAAATCCCCGCCGGCACCAACGTGTGCGGATCCGTGACGGTTCCGAATGCGACCCACCGGAGCGATTTCTGGTACACCACCTTCCTCTCGGCCTTCGTGCAGGACGCGATCTCCCCGATCGCGAGCCTCACCATCACCCCGGGGATCCGCGCCGTCAGCTTCAGCACGAGCTACTATCCCTACGGCAGCACGTATTTCGCCGAATCGGACGCCCTGAGCCAGCCCACCCTGTCAAACCCCACCGGCGCCTCGGTGTTCGGCGGTCACGATCAGGGAGAGCTGCCCGCCACGCACACCAACTACGACGAGACCGAGCCCTCCGTCAGCCTGCGCTGGCAGCCCCTGCACTGGCTGGCCGCCTATGGCAACTGGGCGACCGCGTACCGCCTGCCGCAGGTCGGCGGCGGCGGCGGCCTGTACCAGAGCGTGCCGGCGATCGGTGACATCCTGGAGAAGAGCGTCGAGTGGCAGGCCGGCGTGAAGGCCTTCTGGCCCGAGGTCGGGGCCTTCACCAAGGTGCTGCTCAACGTCAATTACTACCACACGCACTTCAGCAACCAGTTCATCGGCGCCACGCAGAGCGCGACCGGCGTGTTCCTCGGGGAGGGCGTGGGCGACTCGCTCTATCACGGCGTGAATCTCTCGGGCGAGGCGAATCTCGGCACCCTCAAGATGTTCGCCAACTTGAATCTCGAGAAGGCGTACTTCAGCCACTACACGTTCCATCCCGTGCAGGGCCAGAGCGCGGCATTCAGCTACAACGGCGCACCGGTATCGAACGTGCCGGACACGACGTTCAACATCGGCGCCTACTGGACCCACACGCTTCCCGGCGGCATCGCGATCAAGCCGCGCGCGTGGTACCAGTACGTGGGCAAACAGTACCTGTGGTCGAACTTCCTGTCCGCGCCGACGAACCGGGAGCAGCCCTCCTTCGGCGTGCTGAACCTCGCTCTGGCGGCGACGCTGCCCTCCTCCTGGTACGGGGATGCCGTGAAAGCCGTCAAGTTCAAAATCGAAGTCATGAACGCGCTCAACAAACAGTACAATGAGTTCGAGGAGCTCTCCGGTGGCGGGGTGTACGCGACCAGCGGCGTGCCGGGCGCCACCTCGGCTGCGCCCTATGTGAACTACCTGCTGGCATACCCCGGAGCCCCGCGCGCGGTCTACGGCACGATCTCCGTGAGCTTCTGAAGACCGCGGAGCATCCCCGTCCTGCACCGCCTTCCTCGGTGCGGGACGGGGGCGGGGGGAGGCATCCCGGAAGGGCCCGGAAGGGATTGGGGGAGCCTCGGTCCGCGCCGATCCCCCGCAGGCCACCCGGCTGCCTCATCGTCCACGGGGACGTGCTCGACGCTGCGCCGGGCGGGGCACGGCGAGCGGATCCGGCGCCAACCGCAAGCCCCCGTCAATCGAGCTTGAACTCGATGGTGTCCCAGCGCGTGGTGTCCTCGTGCCGGGCCTGCCGGCGGATGGCGTCCACCAGGGCGCGCTCGTCCCAGTCGATGACCTCATCGGCGAGGTCCCTCAGGACCGTCGGCACCGCCCTGCCGGAGCCGAAGGGCGTCAGCAACACCACCGGCTTCTGGCTGGTGCGGGCGTACAGCAGCTGAAAGATGAGCAGGTCCTGGTCGCGCTCGAACAGGCCAGAGAGCGCCACCACGGCCTCGGCGGGGGTGATCTGCGCGCGCAGCTCCTGCTTCTGGGCCTCCCGGTCGCCCTGCGGCCGCCGCTCCGGGGCGCTGAAGTTCTTGTAAAAGAAGTTGCGCGAGCTTTCCAGGTACTCGAATACCCGCAGATAGTCATCGCCCGCTTCCCACAGGTGGGTGATGAAGAGGCGAATGGGATTGGCCTGCGACATATTCTTAAGGCACCCTCCAGAATCTTTGCAAGTCTCTCACATGCGACCGGCGGGCCCAAGTGCGGGTCTTCGCGGTGCCGCCCGGGGCGGCAATTGAATAGAATGCCACCTTTGCCGCTCGGAGCGCTTCGGTACCGGTGCGTCTGGTCGTCTACAACATCCGCTACGCCACCGGCACAGGTCCGACGTTCCATCTGCCGGTGCCGGGCGCGGGCTACCTGCGCAGCAACCCGCGGGTGCTCGAGGGCATCACGGCGTTCCTGCGGGCCGAGCACCCCGATGTGGTCGGCCTCATCGAGGTCGACAGCGGCTCGGTGCGCACCGGCATGGTCAACCAGGCCGAGCACATCGCCACCGAGCTCGGCCATTACTCGACCTTCCAATGCAAGTACGCCGCGCGCTCGGTCAACACGCTGCTGCCGATCGTGCGCAAGCAGGGCAATGCGCTGCTCTCGGCCCCGCACGTGCACGGGGAGCGGTTCCACTACTTCGATACCGGCATCAAGCGGCTCATCATCGAGCTCGAGCTCGCCGATGTGTGCGTGTACCTGGTGCACCTGTCGCTGAAATTCCGCCACCGCCAGTACCAGCTGCGCTCGCTGCACGACCTGATCGTCCAGGCCCGAAAGCCCGTGATCGTGGCCGGGGACTTCAACACCTTCTGGGGCACCAACGAGATCTATCTGTTCATGCGCGCCGCGGGGCTGCACAGCGCCAACTCCGCGGGGTTGCCGTCGTTTCCGGCGCGCGCCCCGCGCATCGAGCTCGATTTCATCCTGGTGAGCGAGGGAATCGAGGTCACCGATTTCCGCATTCCCGACGTGCGCTTCTCCGACCACCGCCCGCTGGTCTGCGATTTCCATGTCCGCTCGGCCGCCTCCGTGCAGACCGCGGCGGCCTGAGACTTTTCCCCGAGGGCAGAGCGAATGTCGAACGACACCGGCGCCGGCTGGCGCCTCGAGCGGGACCGGGACGATATCCTGTGGCTGTGGGCCGACCGGCAGGGCTCCTCCACCAATGTGCTCGGCAGCGCCATGCTCGCAGAGCTCGACTCGCACCTTGCGCAGATCCTCGCCGCGCCCCCGCGCGGTGTGGTGGTGCTCTCGGCCAAGCAGAGCGGCTTCATCGCCGGGGCCGACATCAAGGAGTTCACCAGCGCAAGCGACCCCGAGAGCGGCTACCGTCTGATCCACGCCGGTCAGCAGGTCCTCGAGCGGCTCGCCTCACTCCCCTGCCCCACCGTCGCGGCCCTTCACGGCTTTGCCTTGGGCGGGGGCCTGGAGCTCGCCCTCGCCTGCCGGTATCGGGTTGCGGTGGGGGACGAGCGGCTCTCGCTCGGGCTGCCGGAGGTGCAGCTCGGCATTCATCCGGGTTTCGGCGGCACGGTGCGCAGCGTGCGCCTCATCGGCGTGCGGCCCGCCATGCGGCTGATGCTCACCGGCAAGCCTGTGCGCGCCGAGCAGGCGCTGCGCCTCGGCCTCCTCGACCGGCTGGTCGGCGAGGCGGACCTGAAGCAGGCCGCGCGCGCCCTCCTCCTCGAGGCCCCCCCGCCGAGGCGCGCCCCGCTCGCCGAGCGCATGCTCGGCTGGCCTCTGGTGCGCTCGGTGCTGCGGCGCTCGCTCATCGCCCAGGTCGCGGGCAAGGCCCCTGCCGAGCAGTACCCCGCGCCCTACGCCATCATCGATCTGTGGGCCCGCTACGGCGCGCACGGCCCGGCGGCGTTCGAGGCCGAGGCGCGCTCCATCGCCCACCTGTTCACGACCGACACCGCGCACAACCTCATCCGCGTGTTCCTGCTGCAGGATCGGCTGAAGGCGCTCGGCGGCAAGGCATCCGGCCCGCTCGAGCGGGTGCACGTGATCGGCGCCGGGGTGATGGGCGGGGACATCGCGGCCTGGGCGGCGCTGCGCGGGTGCACCGTGACGCTCGAGGATCGCGAGATGCGCCTCATCGAGCCGGCGTTGCGGCGCGCGCAGGAGCTCTTCGCCCGGCGGCTGCGCGATCCGCAGAGCATCGCCGCGGCCGCCGCCCGCCTCAGCGCCGATCCGCACGGCGGCGGCGTTGGCCAGGCGGACGTGGTGATCGAGGCGATCATCGAGAGCCTTGCCGCCAAGCGCGAGCTGTATGCGGCGATCGCACCGCGCCTGAAGGCCGGGGCGCTGCTCGCCACCAACACCTCGAGCCTCGGGCTCGATGCGCTCGCGCACGGGCTCCCCGAGCCCTCCCGCCTGGTGGGCCTGCATTTCTTCAATCCGGTCGCGCAGATGCCGCTCGTGGAAGTCGTTCACTCGCCGGCGACCGATCCCGAGGCCCTGCGCTCGGCCATCGCCTTTGCGCGCAAGCTCGACAAGCTCCCGCTGCCCTGCCGCAGCGCGCCCGGATTCATCGTCAACCGAGTGTTGATGCCCTACCTGCAGGAAGCGCTGCTTGCCGCCGACGAGGGCGTGCCGCCTGCCGCGATCGATCAGGCCGCGCAGCGATTCGGGATGCCCATGGGCCCGGTTGAGACTGCCGATGTGGTGGGCCTCGACGTGCTCGCCCACGTGGGGGAGATCATCGCCACCGGGACCGCACGGCCCGTACCGAAGCTCAAGGGCCTGCACGAGTTGATCGCCCTCGGCAAGCTCGGCCGCAAGTCGGGCGAGGGCTTCTATCCCTGGCGCGAGGGCAAGCCGGTCAAGCCCGCACCCGCTCAGGCCGCCCCGCCCGATCTCACCGACCGGCTCATCCTGGCGCTGGTCAACGAGTCCGTCGCCTGCCTGCGCGAGGGGCTGACGGACGATGCCGATCTGATCGATGCGGCCGTGATCTTCGGCACCGGCTTTGCGCCCTTTCGCGGCGGCCCCCTCACCTATGCGCGCGCGCGGGGAATCACGGCCCTCCTCGAGCGGCTCGCAGCGCTCAGCGCCCGCTACGGCGAGCGCTTCCAGCCCGATCCGGGCTGGTCGCTGCTCGCCGGCGGCGCCGGGCGCCGCGACGGGGCGCTGTCATAATCAAATCCGTGAACCATGCCCATGCGGCGGCACCGGGCCGGCGCTTAGCATGGACCCCGTCGGCGGCCCCAAGCCGCGCATAGGGCCACGTTCCCGTCCACGGAGCTCCAGATGTCCACAGAGCGCAGCTCCGCCGTACAACTGCTGAAGTCCTTCGCGCCGCTCGATCGGCTCAAGCGCGAGAATCTCGCGGCGCTCGCCAAGAAGGTGACGCTGCAGCGCTTTTCCTCCGGTCAGACTCTCTTCAGCGAGGGCGATCTCGACGGCCGCTCGATGTGGCTCGTCTCCGGCTCGGTCGAGATCCTCGAGGGCGGGCGCACCGTCGGCACCGTCCGCGCCGGCACGGACCCGGCCCGCCGGGCGCTGTGTCCCACGAGCCCGCGATCCTCGAGCGTGCGCGCGCTCGAGCCGGTGCGCTGCCTCTCGATCGACAGCGAGCTGCTCGACCTGGTGCTCACCTGGGACCAGACCGGGGTGTACGAGGTGAGCGAGCTGTGCGCCGAGGCGGCGGGCGGCGCCGATGACTGGATGACGACGCTGCTGCAAAGCGAGGCCTTCCGGCGCATCCCGCCGGCGAACCTGCAGGCGATCTTCTCGCATCTGGAGCGCGTGGCGGTCGGGGCGGAGGAAACCGTGATCCGACAGGGCGATGAAGGCGACTATTTCTACATCATCATCAGCGGCCGGGCGCAGGTGACCCGCGAGACGCCGCTCAACCGGGCGGGCCTGAAGCTCGCCGAGCTCGGCGTCGGGGACCCCTTCGGAGAGGATGCGCTCATCGCGGAAACCCAGCGCAACGCCACGGTGCGCATGCTCACCGATGGGGTGCTGATGCGCCTCGGCAAGCGCCACTTCCGGGAGCTGATGAACGACCCGCTGCTGCAGTGGGTCGGCTGGGAGCGGGCGCGGGAGATCGTCGCGCGCGGCGGCCGCTGGCTCGATGCGCGCCTGCCCGCGGAGTGCCAGACGCACGCGATCGAGGGCTCGATCAACATTCCGCTGTACTTCATCCGCATGAAGCTCGGCCTGCTCGATCGCCACACTCCCTACGTGGTGTACTGCGATAGCGGCCGGCGCAGCTCCGCGGCGGCCTACATCCTGATCGAGCGGGGGTTCGATGCGTACGTGCTCGAGGGCGGCCTGAACCAGAACATCGCGGCCCTTCGGCGCAGCGCCTGAGGCCAGGCCCCCGCGCTCCCCCTCCTGCGCTACATGGTGTGCGTCGGCTTGTCCCCGGAGAGCGCGCCCGCGAGGTAGGTCTCGATTTTCTTCTGCGTCTGGCCGTGGTCCTGCTCGCTGAACTGCACGCCGATGCCGGCGGTGCGCTTGCCCTGCGCGCCCTTCGGCGTGACCCAGATCACCCGCCCGGCCACCGGCAGCTTCTCGTCCTCGCCCATGAGGTTGAGCAGCATGAAGACCTCGTCTCCCAGCCGATAGTTGCTGTTGGTCGGAATGAACAGCCCCCCGTTCTTCACGAACGGCATGTAGGCCATGTACAGCGCGCTCTTGTCCTTGATGGTGAGCGTCAGCAGACTCGGTTTGTTCCCACCTGCTTTCAAGATCCCCGCCTCAGGCGTAAGTTCGGCACCCGCAGCACCCGCCCCGCGCTCACACGGGGCGATTCATCGCCATGCGCCGCAGCAGCGTCTCGATCGCCATACTCCGGTTGATCGGCGCATCGAATGATGACTTGAGCTCCCGCACCGCGTCCAGCAGCTCGAACCAATCCCTTATGCTCAACCGCCCGGTGCCCCCCGGTTGCGCGCCAGCGCGCACTTCCGAGGATTGACCGGGGGGCAGGAGCCGCTCCCGGATCCGTTCCGTGACCCAGTTCTCGAAACAGGCGAGGCGCAGCTTCGGCTCCGAGCGCACCCAGCGCTCGGCAGCGGCGACCGGATCGCCTTCGCCGGCTCCCGCCTGCGCAAGGTCCCGCCGTGCCTCCCTCGCCGCCTCGATCACCGCGGCCGGATCGGCCTCGGCGGCGAGCACGGGCGCCTCGCCGAGCACCCCCAGAACCGTCTCCCAGTCGGCCTCCCCCCGGCTCGCGCGCAGCCACTCTAGGGCCTGCTCGCGCGTGGGCGCTTGCACCCTCACCCGCTGGCAGCGGCTCAAGATCGTCGCCGGCAGGCGCGAGGGTTGGGTGGCGACCAGTGCCAGGAGCGTGTGCGGCGGCGGCTCCTCGAGCGTCTTCAGCAGCGCGTTGGCGGCGAAGCGGTTCATGCTGTCGGCGGGCGAGAGGATGCCCACCTTGTAGCCGCCCTGATGGGCCGTCAAGGCGAGATCGGCGCTCAACTCGCGCACCTGCTCGATGCGGATCTGCGTGGCCTCCTCGAGCGGCCCGAGCAGCGCCAGGTCCGGATGCTGGCGCCGGGCCACGTGTCCGCAGGCGGCGCACTGCCCGCAGGGAGCCTGGGTGGGCTGCGTGCACAGCACGAGCTGCGCCGCCCACAGCGCCAGCCACTGCCCGCCCGCTCCCGGCGCCTCGTGAATGAGCAGCGCATGGGGAAACCTCCCGGCCGCCCAGGCGCCTCGCAGGCGCTGCATCTGCCCGTGCAGCCACTCAGGGGTCATGCACCGCCCCTCGCCGCCATCAGTCGCGAGAGGACCGCGGCGATCTGACGCTGCACGTCCTCGAGCGGAGCGGCCGCGTCGATGAGCTCGATCCGGCGCGGCTCACGCCGGGCGAGCTGCAGGTACCCGGCCCGCACCCGCTCGAAGAACGCGCTCGTCTCGGCCTCGAAGCGATCGGATGCCCCCTCGCGGCGGCTCTTCGCACGCGCAAGGCCCCTCGCCACCGGCAGATCGAGCAGCAGCGTGCAGGCGGGCTCGAGCTCGCCCTGGACCCGGGCCGCGAGCTGCTCGATCCAGGCTCCCTCGACGCCCCGTCCGGCCCCCTGGTAGGCCCGGGTGGCATCCGTGAAGCGATCGCACACCACCCAGTCCCCGCGCGCGAGCGCCGGCCGGATGAGGTTCTCGAGATGGATGTCCCGCGCGGCGAACATCAGCAACGTCTCGGCGGTGGCGGAGACCGACTCGCTCCCCCGCTCGAGCACGATTCGCCGCACCCGCTCGGCGAGCTCCGTGCCACCGGGCTCGCGCGTGAGGAGCGCGCTCACCGAGCGCCCCTGCAGCCACTCGCACACCCAGCGCGCGACGGTTGACTTGCCGGCGCCCTCGATACCCTCGAGCGTGATGAGCCGGCCCGGGGTCATTGCGCGGCCTTGGGGCGCGCGGCCTGCTCGCGATCGAGGCGCAGCCGCGCGAGGTAGCGCCGCACCTGCGCATCGTGCGTGGCGAGGGTTCTGGAGAAGTGATGGCCGCCCTTGCCGGTGGCGACGAAATACAGGTCGGGGGTCTTCTGCGGGTGCACGGCGGCGCGCAGCGACCTCACCCCGGGCAGACAGATGGGTGTCGGGGGCAGTCCGCTGCGGGTATAGGTGTTGTAAGGCGTGGCGGTGGCGAGGTCCCGGATGCTGATCGCGCCGTGATAGCGGCTGCCGAGACCGTAGATCACCGTCGGGTCCGATTGCAGCTTCATGCCAAGTCGCAGGCGGTTCACGAACACGCCCGCGATCCGCCGCCGCTCCCCGGCCACGCCGGTCTCCTTCTCGATCATCGAGGCCAGGATGAGCGCCTGGTACGGGCTCTTCAGCGGCAGTTGCGCGCTGCGCCTCCGCCAGACCCGCGCGAGCATCGAGGACATTTTCCTGTAGGCCATGCGCAGGATCGTGATGTCCGGGGTGCCCGGCGAGAAGATGTAGGTGGAGGGGAAGAACCGGCCCTCCGGACTCTGCCCCCGGTGTCCGAGGGCGGCCATGATCTGCCGGGCGCTCTTGCCGCGCAGGGTGGGATCGATGTCCGGATCGGCATCGAGCTCATGGAGGAACTCGGCGAAGGTCGTACCCTCCACGACCGTGATCCGATCCAACACCACCTGTCCCGCCGCGAACCGCCGCACGATTTGCGCCGGGCTCGCGTGCGCCGGGATGTCGTATACGCCGATCTCGATGCGCGGCTCGATGCCGCGCAGGCGCATGTATGCCTCCACCACCCGCGGATGGCGCAGCGCGCCGAGGCCGGCAAGCTGCGCGAACACCTCGTGCAGGCTCTCGCCCGCGGTGACATTCAGGCGCACCGGCTTGCCCGAGGGGCCGGGCGCGGTGTAGTTGCGCTCGAGCAGCCCATAGCCGCCCGCCGCCGCGGCGAGCACCAGCGCGCCGATCAGAAGCAGACGGCGCTTTCCGCGCGTGAGATCAAGCATCGGCGCCCTCGAGCAGCGGCGCGAGCCGCTCCTGCAGACCCCGGGTGAGCGGCCCCGGCGCGAGCGCTCGGCCGTCGATCGCGCGCACCGGCCAGATGCCGATGCGCGCGTTGGTCAGGAACACCTCCGCGGCCGAGTCGAGGTCCGCCGGGGTGAGCGCGCACTCGCTCCCCGCGATGCCTTCATGGGCCGCCTCGCGCAGCACCACGCTCCTCATGACGCCGGCCACGCCGCACAATGCGAGGTCCGGCGTGCGCAGCCGCCGCCGTCCCCCCGCCTCATCCACCAGGAACACATTGCTCATGGTGCCGCAGATCAGCCTGCCGGAATGACTGAGCATGAGCGCCTCCTCGGCCTCGATCACGGAATCCTCGTTGCGCGCCAGGATCTGCTCCAGGCGGTTCAGGTGCTTCAGCCCCGCGAGCGCCGGGTTCTCCCCGAGCCGGGTCGCGGCGGTGCGCACCCGCACACCGGAGCGGGCGAGCGCCGCATCCTCCTCGGGCCAAGGATAGCGGATCACGAGCCAGCTGCCCTGCTCAGCGCCGGCGGCGTAGCCGCGTCCCACCGCGACCCCGCGCGTCACCAGCAGTTTCACGATCGAGCGGTCGGCCTGCGCGGCGGCCTGCTCGATCCCGGCCCGCAGCCGCTGCGGGCCGGGCGCGGGCAGCCTCAGGCGCGCGCAGCCGAGGGCGAGGCGCGCCAGGTGCAGCGACAGCAGGCGCGGGCGGCCGTTGACGCAGGCAACCGTCTCGAACAGGCCGTCCCCGTAGTGCAGTCCGCGATCGAGCGCCGAGAGGCTGTCCGCGCGCTCGCCGTTGATCCACACCGTGGCTGCGGTCACGGCACACCCCGATCGAGCGCGGCGAGCAGCCCGCGGGCCTTGGCCCGGGTCTCCTCGAGCTCGCGCCCGGGGTCGGAGTCGGCCACGATACCGGCGCCGGCGCGCCACTCGAGCGCCCCCGCGCTCAGGGAGAGGGTGCGGATCAGGATGTTGAAATCGAGGCTGCCGTCGAGGCCGAGCCAGCCGAGCGAGCCGGTGTAGGCGCCGCGGCCCTCGCCCTCGAGCTCGGCGATGATCTGCATGCAGCGGAACTTCGGACAGCCGGTGATCGTGCCTCCGGGGAACACCGCGCGCAGGGCATCGATCGGCGTCCTGTCCGCTCTCAGCACCCCGCTCACGTTCGAGACGATATGGTGCACGTGAGCATACGACTCGATGCTCATGAGCTCATCGACCCGCACCGTCCCCGGCTCGCAGACCCGGCCGAGGTCGTTGCGCTCGAGGTCGATCAGCATGATGTGCTCGGCTCGCTCCTTCGGATGCGCCGAGAGCGCCGCCATCTCGCTCCCGTCCTGCCCGGGACGGCGGCTGCGCGGGCGCGTGCCGGCGATCGGGCGTGTGTCGAGACGCGAGCCCGCCACCCGCAGCAATCGCTCCGGAGAGGAGCTGAGGATCGCCCCGCCCCGCCACTGCGCCAGGGCCGCAAACGGCGCCGGATTGGCCGCGCACAGCCGCTCGTAAAGCTCGCCCGTCCCGCCCGCGAAGCGCGCACGCCAGGGCCGGGAGAGGTTCGCCTGATAGATGTCGCCGGCGGCGATGTACTCCTTGGCGCGACGCACGCGCTCGAGATAGGCCTCGGGCCGCTCCTCCTCGAGGTCCGAGAGGGCAAGGGGCCCGCCGGCGAGGCTGCCGCGGGCCGCTGCCCGGACATCGGCTTCGATGCGCCCGATCGAGCCGGCGGCGGCCGGCTCCGCGACGAGGCGGGTCTTGCCGTCCAAGCGGTCATGCACGAGGGCGCAGGGGATGCGCAGCGCGAAAGCCCGCCAGGGAAAGGCGGCCGGCGGCAGCCGCAGGCGCGGCTCGATCTCTGCGGCGATCTCATAGGAGAGAAAGACCGCCCAGCCGCCGTGGAAAAAGTGGGGCTCGCCGCCCCCGAGGCGCCGCTCCGCCCCCCACCACCTCGCCAGGGCATCGAGAAAGCCCCCGGGGCCCGCCACTTCGCAGGGCACCGCCTCGGCGCCAAGGCGCCCCTCGGCATCGCTCCAGAGCGCCCCGGAGGGCTCGGCCATGAGCACGCTGAAGCGGCTGAGCGGACCGTCCGCGGCGCTGTCGAGCAGCACCGGGTAGCGCTCGGGCTGGCCTGCCGCGAGCGCTCGCAACACAAGGGCGGACGCCTCGAGGTCGCGGACGATCAAGCCCGGATCTTCAACCGGTGAAGCGCCTGAAGACCACGGAGCCGTTGGTGCCCCCGAAGCCGAAGGAGTTCGACAGCGCAACGTCGATCTTCATCTGCCGCGCCGTGTTGGGCACGTAGTCGAGGTCGCAGTCCGGATCCGGCGTGTGATAGTTGATGGTGGGCGGGGCCACCTGATCGCGCAGCGCGAGGATGCAGAAGATGGCCTCCACCACGCCCGCCGCGCCCAACAGATGTCCCGTCATCGACTTGGTGGAGCTGACGGCGAGGCGATAGGCATGCTCGCCGAAGGCGCGCTTGAGAGCGACCGTCTCCACCTGGTCGCCGGCGGGTGTCGAGGTCGCGTGCGCATTGACGTACTGCACCTGCTCGGGGTTGAGCCCGGCATCCTTCAGCGCATGGACCATCGAGAGGCGCGCGCCGTCGCCGTCTTCCGGAGGCAGCGTGATGTGGTAGGCATCGCCGCTCATGCCGAAGCCGAGCAGCTCCGCATAGATGCACGCTCCGCGCGCGCGGGCATGCTCGAGTTCCTCGAGAATGACCGCCCCGCCGCCATCGCCCAGCACGAACCCGTCCCGGTCCTTGTCCCAGGGACGGCTCGCCTCCGCCGGCGCCTCGTTGCGCCGGGAGAGCGCCTTGGCCTGGGCGAAGCTCGCCAGGCCGCACACGGTGGTGGCCATCTCCCCGCCGCCGGCGATGAGCAGATCGGCATCCCCGTACTGGATGGTGCGCATGGCGAGGCCGATCGCGTGCGTCGAGGTGGTGCAGGCGGTGACCACGCCGAGATTCGGCCCCTTCAGCCCGAAGCGGATCGAGAGGTGCCCGGCGATCATGTTGATGATGCTCGCCGGCACGAAGAACGGGGAGATCTTGCGCGGATTGCCGCTCTTGACGACCTCGCCATACTCCCTTTCGATCGTGCCGAGGCCGCCGATGCCGGCGCCGCACACCGCCCCGCAGCGTGTGACGTCGCTTCTCGAGAAATCGATCCCCGAGTTCTCGACCGCCTGGATGCCGGCCGCGACGCCGTAGTGCATGAACTCATCCATGCGCCGCTGATCCTTGGTGTCGAAATAGCGGTTGACATCGAAGTCGCGGACATGCCCGCCGAAGCGCACCGGAAAGGCCGACACATCGAAGCGCGTGACCGGCCCGATGCCGCTCTCGCCTGCGAGGATGGCCTTCCACGCCGCCTCGACCGAGCTGCCCACCGGCGAGACGATCCCCATTCCCGTTACCACTACCCGACGTTTGCTCACGCGCTACCTGTGTCTCGAGAAAGCTTCAGCTGAAGGATTCCGCGCCGCGCTCCGCGGCCGCCCGAGCGCGGGCTCAGGACTTGTTGCGGCGCTCGTTGATGTAATCGATCGCCTGTTGGACCGTCGTGATCTTCTCGGCGTCCTCATCCGGGATCTCGATCTCGAACTCTTCCTCGAGGGCCATGACCAGCTCTACGGTGTCGAGCGAGTCCGCGCCAAGATCGTCCACGAAAGAGGCGTCATTGGTCACCTGCTCTTGCTTGACGCCAAGCTGCTCGGCCACGATGGCCTTGACCTGCTGCTCAACTGTGCTCATTAAAGTTGGTCCTTATGCATAGGTAGTAAAAGTACTCAATCGGCCGCGCCGCCAAAAAAGGGCGCGGCAGGGCGCGGTATTTTAGGGGAACACCCCGCGGGCCGCCACTCGCCGTTCAAGCCCGTGAGTGATTGATTTTCCAAGTGAAATGTTCAGAGACCCCCGTCCGGGGCACCGGGAGCCCTCCCGGCGGGGCCGCCAGGCGCGCCTCAGGGCATGTACATGCCGCCATTGACATGCAGCGTCTCGCCCGTGATGTAGCCGGCCTGGGGCGAGGAGAGAAAGAGCACGGCCGCGGCCACGTCTGCGGGAGAGCCGAGCCGGGCCGCGGGGATCTGGGTGAGAAGGGCGGCGCGCTGCTCCTCCCCGAGCGCGCGAGTCATGTCGGTGTCGATGAAGCCCGGGGCGACCGCATTGACGGTGATGCCGCGCGAGGCCACCTCCCGCGCGAGTGACTTGGTGAAGCCGAGCAGGCCCGCCTTGGCGGCGGCGTAGTTGGCCTGGCCAGGGTTCCCGGTCAGCGCCACCACCGAGGTCAGGTTGACGATCCGCCCGCACCGCTCCTTCATCATGGGCCGCAGGCACGCCTTGGACAGACGGAACACCGAGGTCAGGTTGGTCGCGATCACCCGATCCCAGTCCTCGGGTTTCATCCGCAGCAGCAGCCCGTCGCGCGTGATGGCCGCGTTGTTGACCAGAATGGTCGGCATGTCGCCCGCCGCCTCGAGCTCACCGAGCAGCGCCTCGATCGAGGCGCTGTCGGCCACATCGAGCACCGCGCCGCGGCCCTTCACCCCATCGGCGCGCAGCGCCTCGGTGATTGCGGCCGCACCCGCGGGCGTGGTGGCCGTGCCGATCACCCGCGCTCCGGCCCTCGCGAGCACGAGGGCGATTTCCCGACCGATTCCACGGGAAGCGCCCGTAACGAGCGCGACGTCATTCTCTAGCATCAATTGATCCTGGTTCCAACGATTGATTCAGAGGTACGGGCGGCGTCCCGGGAGCCATCGCTCCGGGGATGGCGCCTTCGACCGGATCATCGAGCCCCCGAGAGCGCCGCCTCGAGCGACGCATCATCCTCGAGCGCCAGGCACGCAAGGTCGGGGCGGCGCTCGATGCGGCGATTGAGCGCGGTGAGCACCTTGCCCGGCCCGCACTCGATGAGCTCTGCCACGCCAGCCCCCGTCAGGCGCCGCACCGTGTCGGTCCAACGCACCGGGCTCGACAGCTGCCGCACCAGCAGCGTGCGCAGCGCCTGCGGATCCTCGTGGGATTGCGCATCCACCGCGCTGATGAACCGCAGGCGCGGGGCGCGCAGCGCAACCCCCGCGAGCCTCTCGCCGAAGCGCTCGGCCGCAGGGCTCATGAGGCTGCTGTGCGAGGGGACGCTGACCGGCAAGATCACCGCCCGCTTCGCTCCACGGGCCTTGGCTGCCTCGATCGCGCGCTCTACCGCGCCGCGCTCGCCGGCGATGACCACCTGACCCGGCGCATTGAAGTTGACCGCCTCGACCACCCCGCCCTGAGCCGCCTCCCCGCAGGCCTCGAGCACCCCGGCATCCTCGAGCCCGAGGATCGCGGCCATGGCGCCGGTGCCGAAGGGAACCGCCTCCTGCATGACCTGGCCGCGGAAACGCACCAGGTCGATGGCCGCGGCATACTCGAGCGCCCCGGCGGCCACCAGCGCGGAGAACTCCCCCAGGCTGTGGCCGGCCACGACCGCCGGCTCGGCGCCGCCACGCTCCCGCCACAGTCGGAAGGTCGCGATACCCGCGGCCAACATGGCCGGCTGGGTGCATTCGGTGGCATTCAGCTGCTCGGAGGGCCCCTCGGCCACCCGCTGCCACAGATCGTAGCCGAGCACGCCCGAGGCCTCGGCGAAACTTTCCCGGATGAGCGCCTGAGCGTCCGCCGAGGCGAAGCCGCTCAGCATGCCGACCGATTGCGAGCCCTGTCCCGGAAAGACGAAACCGAACGCCATGAGGCCCCCTGAAGTGATCAACGGCCAGTATAGAGTGAAAACCCGCCGCGCCGTACCTGTGCTCTCCCGATCCAGTGCGGCAGGGGCGCCTGTGCCGCCCTGCGCGCCATTCTCCAAAGCCGTCCCAGGGCGCTGGGCGAGGAACCGTGCCTCCCCCTGACGGTCGAAGCGCAAGCGGCACGGCGCTCTTTATCGGAAGGCCATGGAAGGCCACCCAGACATCTTTGTTATCATCGTGCGGTTGCGCCGCAAGCGCGCCCATCGATACGTGAATTCGACCATGTCCCAACGAACCCGCCCCTGCCCGGTGAGATCGAGATCGGCCCTGCGCGACCGCGGCTTCACCCTCATCGAGATCATGGTGGTCGTGGTCATCATCGGCCTGCTCGCCTCGGTCATCGTGCCCACCGTCGTCAGCAAAGTGGATGAGGCCCGGGTGGCCAAGGCCAAGGAGGACATCCAGAGCCTGCAGACCGCGCTCACCGAGTACCGGCTCGACAACTCGGTGTACCCGAGCACACAGCAGGGACTGCAGGCGCTCGTCAAGAAGCCGGACGATCCCTCCCTCACCAACTGGCACGGCCCCTACATCCAGCACCTGGTGAAGGACCCGTGGGGCCATGCTTATCACTACGTGTATCCCGGCACACACGGACAGCCCTATGACCTCTACACCCTCGGGGCGAGCAACCAGCCGGGTGGCAAGGACGTCATCGGCAACTGGAACATCGGCGGTTGAGCGATGCCCGCCGGACAGGGTGATGCGCCGTAGGCAGGCGGGCGCGCGGCGCAGGGGCCGGGGAGATCTCGCGGCGTCCCTCGAGGCCCGCTCGAGGGCGCGCGGCGGTCGCGGTATGGTGGACGGAATCGTACATGCATCGGCTTAAGGAGCGGCGCAAGGCACGCGCGCTCGCGCGCGGCTTCACGCTGATGGAGATTCTGGTGGTGCTCGCGATCATCGGCATCGTCACCGCCGGCGTGCTGCTCTCGCTCAACCTGACGGGACGGGATCCGCAGCTGAAGACCGCGGGGCGACGGCTGCTCGCGCTGATGCACTACACCCTCGGTCAGGCCGAGCTGCAGACCCGAAACTACGGCATCGTGTTCCAGCCGCGCACCTACCAGTTCGTGGTCTATTCCGTCCGGCGCAACCTCTGGCGCGCGGTGGGCGAGGATGCCGCGCTGCGCAAGCGCACGCTCCCGCCCGGCCTCTCGTTCCAGGTGATCGTCGATGCGCGGCGGGTCGTGCTCCGCTCCCACAAGCACCCGACCTCTCTCCTCCCGCAGGTGATGATCTACTCCGACGGGGAGCTGTCCTCCTTCAAGATCACGATCGTGCGCCAGCGCACCGGGCGCGCCATCACCATCGATCAGAACCAGGACGGCAAGATCATCGAGAAGCTCAGGGCGGCGAGCCACTCATGATGCGAGCGGCCACACGACGGCGCTCACCATCGCAGCGCGCCCCGGGGCGCAATTTCCCGGGGCACCGCACGTACCGTGCGCTGGGCTTCACCCTCATCGAGGTGCTGGTGGCGCTCGCCATCGTCACCATCGGCATGGCCGCCGTGCTCGAGGCGCTCGCCTCCTCCGCCGGCACCACCCTGTATCTTCGCAGCAAGACCTTCGCCGAATGGACTGCGCTCAACCAGGTCGAGCGCACGAGACTGCGCGCCGAGCTCACCGGGCAGTTCCCACAGACCGGGACCTCCACCGGCCACGTCCGCAACGCCGGCCGCCGCTGGCACTGGCGCCAGAAGGTGGGGAAGACTCTCGTGCCGGGCGTCGAGCGGATCGTGGTCAACGTCAGGCCGGCCAGCGGCCACGGCAAGGACTGGTACGCGACCGTGACCGGCTACGTCGGCGACAAGATGGCCATCCCGAATCCCTCCGTACCGCTCTGGGGCCAGAGCTCCCTGGGCGCTCCCGCGTCCCCGCAGTCACCCAACGGAGCGCTCTCCCCCGGATCACTCTCCGGAGCGGGCCTCGGCACCGGCGCGACGCCATGAGCCGCGCCGCATCCGGTGCCGGACATGCCGTGCGCCGCGCGCGCGGCTTCACGCTGATCGAGATGCTGGTGGCCGTGTTCATCGCCGTCATCATGTTCGCCATCGGCTATGGCGCGATCAACCAGGCACTCGAGAGCCGGGGGGTGATCCGCGCCGATCAGCGCAAACTCCTCGCCCTGCAGACCGCCATGCGCATCCTGGAGCAGGACTTCGTGCAGCTCGCCCCTCGGCCCATCCGCTCCCCCGAGGGCCAGGGCTGGCTGCCGGCGATCATGACCATGGGCGCGAGCGCAAGCTCAGACGCCTCCGGCTCGCTGGATGGCTCCGGCCCAGGCCCTGAGCCCCTGGTGACGCTCACCCGCGGGGGCTGGAGCAATCCGATCGGCGTACAGCGCCCCGAGCTCGAGCGGGTCGCGTATGTGCTCGACAAAGGCACCCTGATCCGGGAGCACTGGAACGTGCTCGACCCGACGCTCTCGGACAGGCCCGTCAAGCGCAATCTGCTGAAGCATCTGCGCTCGGTCCAATTCCTCTATCTCAACTACTCGCGCCAGTGGGTCACGCAGTGGCCGCCGACCGTGGTGGGCGCCCAGACCGGCGCGTACCTGCGCGAGCGGCCCGTTGCCGTAAAGGTCATCCTCGACACCAAGGCCTGGGGCAGAATCGTGCGCATTTTCGAGATCGCAGGGTGAGGGGAGCGATGCGACAGCCCCCGCACGAGTCGCGGTTGCCCGGTCCGAGGCGTCGGGCGCGCGCCCTGGCGCCCCTTGCGCAGCGCCAGCGGGGGGTGGCGCTGCTCATCGCGATTCTGCTGGTGGCGCTCGGCACCATGGTGGCCGCCGCGATGGCCTACCACAACGCGATGACCGCGCGGCGCACCATCGCGGACTTCAGCTACGACCAGGCCCTGCTCATCACCGAGGGCGTCGAGGACTACTCCGCCTACGGCCTGTGGCTCGTGCACAAGAACGACCCGAATGTCACCTACCCGGCCCAGGGCTGGGACCAGCCCCTCAACGAGAGCCCCGCGCCCGGTGTCAGCGTGCAGGCCTCGCTCGAGGACTTGCAGGGCCGCTTCAACCTCAACGATCTGATCGAGTCGAAGGGAAATGGCGTCACCGCGAACCTGACGGCCCTCACCGTCTTCCAACGCCTGCTCGCGATGGTCGGCCTTCAGCCCAAGTGGGCGGAGGATGTGGTCAACTGGATCGACACGAGCCCGACGCCGCTCTTCGCCCAGGCCGCCTCGGACAGCCAGTACCTGGAGATGGCCCCGCCGTACTACGAGCCGAACCGGCCCATCACCAGCACGAGCGAGCTGCTCGCCCTGCCGGGGTTCGGACGGGAGCGCTTCGAGAAGATCGCCCCGTACATCACCGCGCTGCCGGTGGGCACGACGCTCAACCTCTGCTCCGCCTCCCCGATCGTGCTCGATGCGTTCCTCGGCCACCGCGAGTACAGCGTCGATCCCCATCGCTTCGCCCGGGACCGGGAGGCCGCCGGCGGCTGTTTCCCGAGCCTCAAGGAATTCCAGACCGCCTTCTCCAACATGCTGCCGGCGGGAGCCTTCGGCGGGGCCTCGACGACCTGGACGCAGATCGAGCCGCTCATCGGCGATGAGTCGAGCTATTTCCGCCTGAGCACTTTCGTCAGCGCGGGCTCGACCGAGTTCGCCTTCTATTCGCTGCTCTATCAGGATGACGGCGATGACGGCAAAGTGCTGACCGTCCTGCGCAGCGACACCCCCAATTGATACTATGGAGTCATGGCCGACCCGCTCCTGCTCAGGCTCCCCCGCGCATCGCAACAGCACCCAACCTGGCTCGTAGCCGGCGCCGGGGCGGAGCCGTCCCCGGAGAGCGGACCGCTGCAGCTCGCCGCGACGCGCGCAGCCGGCCGCCGCGTCATCGTGCTGGTGCCGGGAGCGGAAGTGCTGCTCACCCAGGCGCAGTTGCCTCCGGCCCGATCCGGCGCGAAGCTGCAGCAGCTGGTGCCCTATGCGCTCGAGGAGCAGCTGGCCGAGGACATCGACGAGCTGCACTTCGCGATCGGCCGCCGCTCCGCCACCCGTACTCCGGTGGCGGTCGTGGCGCGCCGGAAGATGGACGAGTGGCTGGCCCTGCTCAAGGCGAGCCGGATCGAGCCCGCGGCGCTCTATGCCGACAGCGAGCTTCTGCCGGCCAACCCGACCCAGGCGGTGGCGCTGCTGGAGGGGGACTCGGTGACCGTGCGCCTGCCCTCGGGGGGTGTGCTGATGCTGCCTCTCGAGGCGATCGGGGAGGTGCTCGAGAGCGCCCCGGGGGCGGATGCGGCCGCGCGCGGGCTGATCCTGTACGCCGGCTCTCAGGAGTGGGAGCGCCGCTCGGGCGAGGTGGAGGCGCTGCGCGAGCGCTTCGAGGACATTCAAGTCCAGCTCCTGCCCGGCGATCCGCTGCTGCTGTTTGCGCGGCAGCTGCCCGCGGCCTGCGCCACCAACCTGCTGCAGGGCCCGTACGCGCCGGTGAGCGCGGCGGCCTCGGGCTGGCGCACGTGGCGAGCGGCCGCCGTGCTGCTCGCGGCCCTCGTGGCGCTGCACCTGATCGGCAAGGGGGTCGAGCTCCTGACACTCGAGCGCCTCAACGGCAGGCTCGATGCCGCCATCGACCAGGTGTTTCACGCCGCGATGCCGGGGACCGAGGACACCGAGGAGGCTCGACGCCGGATGGAGCTGCGGCTCAAGCAGGTACGCGCCGGCGAGGCTGCGGGCGGCTTCCTCACGGCGCTCGGGGCGCTCGCGCAGGCCCGCGGCACCGCCCCGGGGACACGCCTGGAAGGGGTGAGCTTCACCTCGGGCGTGCTCGATCTGAAACTCTCCGCGCCCTCGATCGAGACGCTCAACCGGCTCGCCCAGGCCCTCGAGCGGCGCGGCTGGCAGGCGCGCGTCACCAGCGGCACTCCTCACGGCTCGGGCTTCGAGGGCAGCATCCGCATGAGCCGGGGGAGTTGAGCGCATGGCAACCCTCAGCCTGAGTGCCCTGCGAGCGCTGTCGGAGAGGGAGCGGCGAGTGCTGCTGATCGGCGCCCCGGTCGCCGTCCTCCTGTTTTTCCTCGCCGTCGTGCTGCCGCTCGATCGCAGCGTCTCACGGCTGCACCAGCAGGTGGCGCGCAAGCAGAGCGATCTCGCCTGGATGCGGCAGGTGGCGCCCGAGCTCGCCGCGTCCGCTCCCGTGCGCTCCGCCTCGGCGCCCCTGATCGTGCTGGTCGATCAATCGGCGCCGCAGGCCGGGCTCGGCCAGGCGCTCTCGGGCAGCACGCCGAACGGCAGCAAGAGCCTGAGCGTGACTCTGCGCCAGGCGCCCTTCGATACGCTGATCGGCTGGCTCGCCCGCCTGCACCAGCAATATGGCGTGCGGGTGGACTCGGCGACCATCCGCCGCGCGCACGGTCCAGGGGAGGTCAACGCCTCGCTGGTCCTCTCGAGGCCCTAGGAGCCCGCCCGGTGATGCAACGCGGCAGACCGGGGAAGTCCGCTTCGCCTCCTCCCCGCAAACCCTCCCAACGCCCCCTGCTGCCCGCCCTGTTGGCTCTGGGAGTATTCGCGGCTGTCGTGGCGGCGCGGCTGCCGGCAAGCTGGGTGCTGCCGATGGCGCATCGGCAGCTGCGCTGCGCGAGGATCGCGGGGTCGGTCTGGGACGGGTACTGCGGCGGGGCCATCGTGCGCGGCACATCCCTCGGGACCGTGACTTGGCGAGTGCAGCCGGCAGAGCTGCTCAAAGCTCGGCTCGGAGCGCACCTGACCGCAGTGCGCGCCAACGCCTCGATGAGCGCTGATGTGGCGATCGGCCTGGATGGCACCGTGGCGGCGAGAAACGTCGTGATCGACCTGCCGCTCAAGCCGGCCTTCGTGCCGGCCCTGCCCCCCTTTATCAGCGGCAAGGCGGTTGCGGATCTCAGGCGGCTCGAGGTCACCCGGGCGGGGGTCATCCGGCGCATCCAGGGGCGGATCGAGGTGCGCCACCTCATCGACAGCAGCGGTCAGGTCACTCCGCTCGGCAGCTTCATCGTGACATTCCCCGGCGGCGCGGGCGAGCCCGTAGGCCGGCTGCGCGACCTCGGTGGTCCCTTGGCGCTCGAGGGGAGCCTGCGCTTGACCGCCCAGCCGGGCTACGTGCTCAACGCCAGGGTGGCCGCCCGCTCCGACGCCGTGCCCTCCCTCCTCAACGCGCTCGAGTACCTCGGCACCCCCGATGCCGAGGGCCGGCGGCCGTTTGCGCTGGCGGGAACGTACTGACCGCTCACATCGGCCGAAACACCCCGAGCAGCGGGAAATAGAGGCCCGCGCGCACGGGCTGCGCTCCCAACCCCCGCGCGAGCGCCGCGTACGCGGCGAGCTGCCCGCGGTAGCGCTGCACCTCGCTGTCGAGGAACTCCTCGAGCCCCGCGCCCTCGTGCACGCTCGTCTTGAAATCGATCACCCAGCGCGTGCCCTCCCCGTCCACGAAACACCGGTCGATCACGAGGTTGGCGAGCCGTCCGCCCGCGAGCCCCGTCAGGGCGAGCTCGCTGCAGGCCTCGCGATGATCCCGGCAGAGGATCCACCGGCCCCGCTCATCCGCGACGGTGCGTGTCAACGCTTCGAGCACGCGCGCGCTCGCTTCGGGCAAGTCCTGCGCCGGCACGCCGTGGCGGCGCAGCTGCTCGCGGTAGGCCTCGCGCTGCCCACCGATCCACTGCGCCTCCGGAAGGGCGGGAGCCTGCGCGAAGGACTGCAGCGCCGCGTGCACCACGGTGCCGATGTGGCGCGCCGTCTCCTGCACCCAGCTGAACTCCGGCGGCTCGAGCGACTGGCGCCCGAGGGGCAGCCGCACAAGCCCCGGTCCCGGCGGCGGCTCGGGCGCACGCCACCGCTCGCGCAGGCGCCGCAGCGGCGGCTCCCCGGCCGGCCGGGGCTGCGCCTGAGGCGGGCCCGCGCACGGGAGCGAGGCGAGGAAGCCCTCCGCGAGCGCGGGCCACAGGGTGTCGAGGAGCGTGCCTCTGCCCGGACGGAATGTGCCGTCGGCCCTCGCCTCGAGCGCCGCATACAGGTGCAGCGATCGCCGGGCGCGCGTCACCGCCACATACAACAGGCGAACCTGCTCGTTCGCGGCCCTGCGCTCCTCGAGCCGCTTGAGGTACGGGCCGATCTGCCCGGGGGCGTCCTCGCCGATGGCCGGCGCCGGGGAGAGCAGCAGATCGCTGCCGCCCGCCTCGCGCGGCAGATCGAGCCAGCGCAGCAGCGGCTCGGCGCCTCGGCTGAGCCGCCGGTCGAGGCCGGGGATCAACACATGATCGAACTCCAGCCCCTTGGCGTGGTGCACGGTGAGGATCTGCACCGGGTGCGCGGTGCGGGAGCGCGGCCGGGCGAACAGTCCCTGCAGCACCGAATCGAGCGATTCGGGGCCGCGCCACTCGCCCGCGGCCGCCCGCTCGCTCACCGCCTCGAAGAACGCCCGCGCGTGAGGCAGATCCTCGGCCGGGTGGCAATCGGGGGCACCGAGCGCGAGCCAGGCGCGCTCCAGCCAATCGGCCACCGGCTGCCCGTCACGCCACTCAAGCGCCTCATCGAGGACCTCGCGCACGCGCTCGATCCGCGCACGCTCCTGCGGGGGGCACTCGCTCAGGCGCGCCGCATCCCCCAACGCTTCCCAGACCAGCAACGCATCGTGGCGGCGCGACAGCCGGGTGAGGCTCGCGAGGGAGGCCCCGCACCACGGCGCGCGCAGCACCGCGAGCCAGGCGGTGCGGTCGCCGGGGTCATGCAGCGCCCGCGTGAGCGCAACGAGGTCACGTACCACGGGCACCTCGCGCAGCGGCACCAGGTCGACGCCGATCGCATCGATGCCCTGCTCGTGGAGCGCCGCCACGATGCCCCGGGCGTGGGTGCGGGCGGCCACCAGCACGGCGATCGCACCGCCCGGCTCCCGCTCCTTGAGCAGCCGGATGCGCTCGATCACGGCCCGGGTCTCGGCCGCGCGGTCCCCGTGCGCAAACAGCCGCAGCTGCACCGGCTCCGGCGCATCGGGCGCATCGGCTCCTCCCGGGGCGCTCGGCGTGAAGCGCACCGCGCTCTCCCGCAGCGCGTCCTTACGCGGAAACAGCTGCTCGAATCGTCCGTTCACCCACTCGATGAGCGGCGCGACGGAGCGGAAGTTGCGCGACAGGCGCAGTGCCCTCAACCGGATCGCGCCGATCCCCTGGTCGCGCACCTTGAGGAAGCAGCCGACCTCGGCCTCGCGGAACAGGTAGATCGACTGCATCGGATCCCCGACCACGAAGAGCGTGCGCCCCTCGCCCTCCTCCCAGCCGGCCGTGAGCGCGGTCAGCAGCTCGGTCTGCGCCGCCGAGGTATCCTGGAACTCATCGACCAGGATGTGACGCAGCGAAAGACCCGCGCGCAGCGCAAGATCCGTCGGCTCCCCCTCCTCGGTGAGCGCCGCGCGCGCCGCGCCCGCGATGCAGGTGTGATCCACCCGGCCGTCGCTCGCAAATTGCACCTCGAGCTGGGCGGCGGCATGGCGCAGCACGCGCGAGAGCGCCGCGAGCGCCGCCGCGTCCGCCTCGCAGAGCTGCGCGCTCGGCAGCGCCGCCACCTCGAGCAGCAGCTCCCGCGCACCGTGCATCGCGCTCAACGCCTCGATGCACTCGCGCAGCGCCTGCTTGCCGGCGGGGGTCTCGAAGCCCTCGCCCAGCCGCCGATCGATCCGCTGCCGCCACTCGCCCTTGTCGGTGAGCGCAAGGCGCGCCAGCGCCTTCCAGGCGGCAAGCGTGTCCGCCGCGCACTCGAGCGGCCCGACCCCCGGCAGCCGCGCCGCCTCGGCTCTCAGCTCCCCGGCGAGCAGCGCACAGGCGTGCTCGAGGCAGTCGGCCACGATGTGCCCGAGGCTCTCCCCGACCCTGCGCCGCAACGCCTCCGGCTCGTGCCCCAACAGGTACGGCAGCCAGTGCGCGCGCACCGCCAACATGTCCGTGAGCATGCGCTCGACGTTCCTCCACTGGTTGTCGAGACGCTCGAACCACAGGCCGGCATCGGCGCCGAGGCGCGGATCGGCCTCGGCCGCGAGCAGCGTCTCACGCGCCGCGAGGCGGTACTGCTCCTCGGGCCGCGGGCTGATGAGCAGGCCACCGCCGGCGCGGGCCGCAAGCGGCAGGCGGCTCGCCAGGCGCAGATTGAACGAGTCGATGGTCTGGATGCGCAGCCGCCCCGGGTCCTGCTGCAGGCGCCAGCCGCGCTCGGCCGAGCGCTCGAGCACCGCGGCGGCCAGAGCGCGCAGACGCTCCGCCAGAGCCCCCGTGCCGACCTCGCCGCTCAATGCCTTCAGCACCCGCGCGCGCATCTCCGCCGCCGCACGCCGGGTGAAGGTGATCGCGAGAATCTCCTCCGGCTCCTCGACTTCGGCCAGGAGACGCAGCAGCCTCTGAGTCAGCACCGAGGTCTTGCCGGAGCCGGCCGGGGCCTGCAGCACGATCGAGACGCGCGGGTCGGTGGCCTGCTCGCGCGCCGCGTCGTCTGCGGGCTCCCCCGGGGCCAGATCATTCGAGGAAGAATGGCGCACGGTCATCCTCCGGGCGCCTCTTCCGGCCCCGGCTCGCCGACCGCATCCCCGACACGGCAGAGGCTGCCGAGGTGGCAGTAGTCGCAGGCGCCGGGCCGGGGGTCGAGACGCGCCTGCCCCGCCGCGAAGTCCCGCACCAGGCTCTCCACGCGCTCGCGCCATTCCCTGACCCGCGCCGGCCAGGCCGCCTGCGCCCCTGGCGGCCCCTTCACGGCCCCCACCTTGGGCAACAGCCCCTCTTGCGCGGCGATGCCCTGGAACCGGACCTCGCGCGCCGTGACGTTGACGGTGGCGAGGGCAACGACGTCATCTCCGGCGGCGCTCAGGTACGTGAGGAGCTGCGGATGAGACGGACGCTCGCCATACCAGTCCCCGCTCACCGGCTGGCCGCTCTTGTAGTCGAGGATGGCCAGACCGCCGCCCTCCAGCGCATCGATGCGATCCATGCGCACGCGAAGGCGCAGGCCTGCGATCTCGAGCTGGGAGGCATACTCGGTGTGGCGCACGGTGAAGGCGGGCCGGTCGCGCTCGAGGTCGCACAGCTGTCGCATCAGGCGCTCGGTACGGCGGCGCTCCCGAGCGAGCGCCGATGGGGAAGGCAGCGCGGCCGCCTCAGCGGACAGCGCGCTCACGGCGTGCGCCACGCAGTGGCCGATCAGCTCGGCGAGCTGCTCGGGCGCACGCTCGCCGAGCGCCCGTGAGTCGCGCAGCGTGTCCCACAGGCGCTGACACGCCACATGCAGCAGCCGGCCGCGGAAATCCGGCGCAATCCCCGGCTCGCTCGCAACCGGCTCGGTGGCCCCCAGGCGCAGCTCCGCGTAGGCCCGGAATGGGCATTGATTCTGAAGCTCGAGGCTGCGGGTGCCGGAAGGCAGCGGCTGCGCCTGCGGCCAGGGCAGACCGGCATCCGTCCACGGCTCGGTGAGAGCCGGCCGGTGCAGGCGCACCGGCAGCCAGCCGAGCGATCCGTCCCCGGGGACGAGCGGCTCCTGCGAGCCTTGCCACGCCGAGAGCAGCGGGCTCGGCAGCAGGTCGAGGTCCTCGCTTCGGCACGGCGCCGAGAGCACCAGCTGTCCGGCCGCGGCGCGCCAGGCGCTGAGCAGCGAGCGCGCCTCCGCGAGCCTGCCCGAGGCGCAGGCCGCCGGGAAGCCCCGCTCAAGCTGCGCGGCGAGCGGCACGAAGGGATCGGGCGCGACCGGCTCCGGGAAGGCCTCCGCGTGCAGGCCGGCCACCCATACCCCGTCATAGCGCACCACCGGATCGACGAGCGCCGCGGTGAGGGTGACTGGGGCATCCTCGCCGGCGGGCCGGAAAGCGGTCTCAGCGGCCAGCTCCCGCAGCCGCTCGAGGGCCGCGCCCCGCTCGAGCACGCCGAGCGCCGCGGACAGCTGGCCGAATTCATCCAGCAGCTCGCGAAACCGCACCATCGTCTGCTGCTCGCCGCTGCCGAGGCTGTGGTTGCCCGGCCAGCCCAGGCGGCCGAGCGCCTCGCGGAACCGCTCGGACCATTGCCTCGGCGAGCCGCTCGAGCCGAGCAGCATCGGCTGCGCCTGCCCGATCCGGCCCGCGAGGCAGCGTGCGCCCGCCTCGAGTGGCGGCGGCGCGGCGGCCAGCGCGTGCAGCAGCTCCTGCTGCTCGATCGTCCATCCCGCGCACTCCTTGAGCCACAGAGCAAGCCGCGCACGCCCCGCCAGCGGCTCGCTCCAGAAAGGCGCCAACAGCCACTCACCGAGGCGCTCGAGCGCGAGGGCCTTGCCGCACAGCAGGCTCAGGCTCGTGAGCGCATGCGCCACCGCGGGCTGCGCCGCCAGCGCCTCCCCACCTTCGATGCCGACCGCAGCGTCTCCCTCCGCCGGCCGCATGCTGAGCGCCTCTCGCGGCGAAAGCGCCTGGCGGATCAGGGCGGCGAGGCGCTCCCGCCGGCCGGCCGACCCCGGCACGACCACCAGCAGCCTCTCCTGCGGCGCCTGCGAGAGGCGCCACCGGCACCATTCGGCGATACGGTCGAGCTCCTCGAGCTCATCCGATGGCATCACCACGTGGGGTGGGACGCCGGCCGCCTCGGGAGGAATCGGCAAGAGCGTCTCCCAGCCCCGGGCGCGCCTCGCCTCGGCGAGCGAGCGCAACGCAGGCGGCGGGGTGAGGAAGCCGCCGAAGAGCACGGCACGCTCATCGCCCACCACGCTCAGGCGTGCCTGGCATGCCGGGAGGGAAGCCGCTGCCAGCGCGCGGCAGCGCGCCTCGACGGCCCGGTGCACCTCGAGGAGCCATGCGGTCTCGGTGCCGGGCGGCGCGCGCAGCGCCGTCAGATCGAGCCGCAACTGCGCGGCGAGGCGCGCGGCGCGGCGCAGATCGGTGGCGAGCGCCGCCCGATTGACGAGCTCGAGCGCGCCCGTGGCTTCGGCCGTACACTCCCGCCACAGCAGCCACTCCTCCGCCGGAGACAGCAGCCTCGGCAGGTCGGCCGATGACGGGCCGGATGCCCCCCGCTCGACCTCCCTCGTCAGCCACCCCTCGAGCGGCAGCACATCGGCGCTCCTCCACACCGTGAGGCCTCGCTCGAGCTGGGACGCCGCGTGAGCCAGCCGCACCGCATGGGCACGCTGGCGGGAGGGCACCACCACCGTGCCCCCCGCCTGGAGCGTCTCGGCGATATGGGATGGAAGTCTTATCAACTCAATATGTTACGAGATCTTTTTATCAAATTACTCGTAAGAATCTACTTGAAGCGGGTGGCGGCGGCGACCACGTTGTCCGCAGCGGGACCTTTGGCGGCCGACGCATAGCCGGCCAGCAAGTCCTCGATCCTCTCGAACACCTTTTGCAAGGTCGCGCTGTCGGGCAGCGTCGTGACCCGGAAGTGATTGCGGTAAGGCACGTTGAAGCTGACCCCCGGCGCGACCAGCACGTGCTTCTGCTCCAGCAGATCGAGCGCGAAACGCTGGTCATCGAAATCCGGCAGCTCCCGGGTATCGACGCCGATGAAGGCGTACATGGCCCCCTGGGGGCAGGCGAGCCGCAGGAAGCGGCTGCCCTGCACCGCCGAGCGGATCGCACGGCGGGACTCGTACAGGCGCCCGCCCGGGGTGACGAGGTCGCGGATGCTCTGATAGCCCCCGAGCGCGGTCTGCACGGCCCACTGGGCGGGCGCGTTGCTGCACAGGCGCAGCGAGCTCAGCAGGTCCATGGCATTGAGGTACTCCGCCGCCGCACGCGTGCGGCCGGAGAACACCGCCCAGCCGACACGGTAGCCGCACGCCCGATAGACCTTCGACAGTCCCGAGAGCGTCGCGCACAGCGTCTCGTGCACCAGGCTCGCCATGGGAACGAACTCCGCGCCGTCGTAGAGCATCTGGTCGTAGATCTCGTCGCTGAACAGCACCAGATTGTGGCGCTCGGCGAGCCGCGCGAGCGCCTCGAGCACCGCCCGCGGGTACACCGCGCCGGTGGGGTTGTTGGGATTGATCACGACGATGGCGCGGGTGCGCGCCGTCACGAGCCGGGCCACCTCCTCCGGATCGGGCACGAAGCCGTTCTCCGGCCGGCAGGGGTAGTGCACCGCGCGCCCGCTGTTCAGCGTCGTCGCCGCCGTCCACAGCGGGTAATCGGGACTCGGCACCAACACCTCATCACCCTCATCGAGCAGCGCGCGCAGCACGAGGTTGATGAGCTCGCTCACCCCGTTGCCGATGAACACCTCCTCGGCGGTGACGCCGGTGACGCCCCTCGCCTGCTGCTGCATGACCACGGCCTCGCGGGCCGGGAAGATGCCTTTCTGGTGACAGTACCCCTCCGCGGCGGCCATGTTCTCGATCATGGCGAGACGCATGGTCTCGGGGGTGCGAAAGCCGAACGCGGCGGGATTGCCGATGTTGAGCGAGACGATCTCGTAGCCCTGGCGCTCGAGCTCATGGGCGCGCCGGGCGAGCCGGCCGCGGATCTCGTAGCGGACATGGCGCAGGCTCTCGCTCGGACGGATGCTGGGCTCGGAAGTCATTTTCAGAGCATATCATCGGCGGGCCCGCGCAAGTGATGACAGGCGACCCACCGATCCTCGGCGCTTCGTCGCCAGTCCGGCACGCGCTCGGCGCACAACGAGGTGGCCTGCGGGCAGCGCATGCGAAAGGCACACCCCCGGGGGACCTCGAGGGCGGATGGCGGCTCACCGAGGCGCACCTGCGCGAGGCGCGCCGGCTGGATGTCCGGATCGGCCACCGCAATGGCGGCCAGGAGCTCGCGGGTGTAGGGATGGTGCGGCGCCGTGAACAGCGCCTGAGCCGGCGCGAGCTCCGCCATGCGTCCCAGATACAGCACGAGCACCCGGTCGCACAGGCGCCGAACGCTCGAGAGGTCGTGACTCACGAACAGCAGGCTCGTTCCCTGCTCGCGCCTGAGCTCGGCCAGAAGCGCGAGCACCTGCGCCTGAGTGGGCGCATCGAGGGCACTCAGCGGCTCATCGCACACCAGCACACGCGGCTTGAGAATCATGGCGCGGGCGATGCCGACGCGCTGGCACTGGCCGCCGGAGAGCTCATGCGGGCGGCGGGTGAGGAGCGTGCGATCGAGGCCGACACGCTCGAGCATGCGGCACACCTGCTCGAGCCGGCCGCGCGCATCGAGATCCGGGCGATGGATCTCGAGCGGCTCGGCGACGAGCCGCTCGACGGTGAGGTGCGGATCGAGGCTGGCGAGCGGATCCTGGAAGACGATCTGCAGCTCGCGGCGCAGACGGCGCAGCTGCCCCCCGGGAAGGGCGGCCGGCGAGCGGCCCATCCACAGCACGGTTCCCGCCTCCGGGCGGATCAGGTAGAGCGCTGCGCGTGTGAGCGTCGATTTGCCACAGCCGGACTCCCCGACCACGCCGAGGGCCTCCCCGGCGCCGAGGGTGAGATCGATGGCATCGAGCGCCCGCAGCGCCTGCCTCCGCCATCCCCGTGCCACGGGAAAGCTCACACGGATCCCGCACAGAGCGAGCGCCGCACCATCGGGCGCGCTCACGCGCGCCGCCTCCCCGCTGTGCCCGGCGAGCGCGTGCAGCAGCTGCCGGGTGTAAGGGTCGCGGGGCGCCTTGAGCACCTCGGCGGCGCTGCCCTGCTCGATGAGGCGCCCGGCGCGCAGCACGGCCACCCGCTCGGCAAGGCCCGCCACCACCCCGAAGTCATGCGTGATCAGCGCCATCGCCATGCCGCGCTCGCGCTTGAGATCGGCGAGGAGCGTGAGGATCTGCGCCTGCAATGTGACATCGAGCGCGGTCGTGGGCTCATCGAGGACCAGCAGCTGCGGATCGCAGGCGAGCGCGATGGCGATCATCACGCGCTGACGCATGCCGCCGGAGAGCTCGTGAGGGTACTGGCGCATCCGGCGTCCGGCATCGGCGAGCCGGACCCGCTCGAGCAGCTGCAGGGCCCGGCCACGCGCCTCGCGCGCGCCCAGGCCGAGATGCCTCCTCAGCGGCTCGGCGATCTGATCGCCGACGCGCAGGTGCGGGGTGAGCGAGGTCATCGGATCCTGGAAGACCAGGCCCACGCGCGCGCCGAGGATGCGATCGAGTCTCCGCTCGGGCAGTCCCAGCAACTCCTGCCCGCCGAGGCGCACCCGGCCGGTCACTCGCGCCGGGCAGGACAGCAGCCCGAGGGCGGCGAGGAAGGCCTGGCTCTTGCCCGCCCCGGACTCCCCGACGACACCCAGGCACTCGCCGCGGCGCACCGTGAAGGAAAGTCCGTCGACCGCCGGTGCAAGACCTTCCGCGCCCTGGAATACGACGCGAAGATCCTCGACGGCGAGCACCGTGGCCGCCTCCGCGGACGCTCGCGGGGCCGGCAGCGCCGGATCAACGGGCGGTCGGTTCGAGGACATCGCGCAACGCGTCGCCGAGCAGGTTGAAGCTGAGCAGCAGCACGACCAGCACCGTCGCCGGCACGAGCAGCATCCAGGGGGCGGCGAGCATCTCGTGAGCCCCTTCGCTCACCAGGCTGCCGAGGCTCGCTCGCGGCGGCTGCACGCCGAGTCCGAGGAAGCTGAGGAAGCTCTCGGATGTGATCATCTGCGGCACCATCAGCGTGGCGTATACCACGACCGTACCGGCGAGGTTTGGCAGGATGTGTCTCAGCATGATGGCCGCCGGCGTCAGTCCCGCCGCGCGCGCCGCCTCGATGAATTCGCGGCGCTTCAGCGAGAGCGTCCTGGCCCGCACCACACGCGCCAGGGTAAGCCAGCCCACCGATCCAATGGCGAGCAGCAGCAGCGTGATGCTGTCGCGGCCGAACAGGGTCGCCAGGATGAGCACGATGAACAGGTACGGGAGCGAGTAGAGGATATCCACGACGCGCATCATCCATGCATCCACACGCCCGCCCGCGAAACCCGCCACCATCCCCCAGAGGACCCCGATGAGCACGCTCACCCCCGTGGCCAGCACGCCGAGGAGCAGCGACAGGCGCAGCCCGTACAGGGTGCGCACATACAGGTCCCGGCCGAGCGGATCGGTTCCGAGCCAGTGTCCATCGGTGAGGCTCGGAGCGGCCAAGAGATGCTGCCAGTCGAGCGCATTCGGCGAGTAGGGGCTCGCGGCCGGCCCTGCGATCGCCCACAGCGTGAGCAGGACGATCAGCGCCGCGGCGGCGAGCGCGGCGCGCCGGGGCGGCTGCCGCCTACGCGTGCTCATCGCGCACTCGAGGGTCGAGCCACGCATGGATCAGATCCGCGGCGAGGTTGGAGAGCAGAGTCAGGGTGCCGTAGAGCAGCACCATGCCCATCACCAGGGTGTAGTCGCGATTGAGCGCGCCCTGGACCAGGTAGCGCCCGGTGCCCGGGAGCTCGAACACCGTCTCGATGACCAGAGAGCCGGTCACGAGATACGCGACGGCGGGCCCGAGATAACTCACCACCGGCACCAGCGCCGGGCGCAGCGCGTGGCGCAGCCACACGCGCCGGCGCCCCAGTCCGCGCGCGCGCGCGGTGCGCACGAAGCTCGCCCCGAGCACATCGAGCATTCCGCCGCGCATCAGCCGAGCCACCGAAGCGCACAGCGGAAGAGCCAGCGTGACAGCCGGCAGGATGAGGTAGCGCGGCTCCCCCGCCTGCCAGCCGGCGACCGGGAGCCAGTGCAGCCACAGCCCGAAGGCGAGCGCCAGGAACGGGCCGGTCACGAAACTCGGCAGGGCGAGGCTCACCGCGGCAAACACGGTGACGGCGCGGTCGAGCACCCCGCCGCGCCCGAGCGCAGCCCACAGGCCAAGCGGCACCCCCGTGAGCAGCGCCAGGGCGAGCGCGCTCAAGCCGAGCGTGAGGCTCACCGGCAGGCCCTGCGCGATGAGCCCCGCGACGGTGTCATCGCGCATCTGCAGCGAAGGCCCGAGGTCCCCGTGCGCCAGACCCTCGAGGTACTGCCAGTACTGCACGGGCAGCGGCTGGTTGAGGCCGTAGAGATGCTCGAGCTCGGCGCGGATCCGCGGCGGCAGGGGGCGAGCCTGATCGAACGGTCCCCCGGGGGCGAGGCGCACGACGAAAAACGAGACGGTGATGAGGATCAGCAGGACCGGAACGATCCCTGCGATGCGACGGGCCGCGTACCCCAGCATCAGGAAAGCCTTACCGCTCGCATAGGCATTTCTCAGCGATTTTACCGGCGCCCGGCGCCGCTGCATGGACCGGGTTCGCCTTTTGACGAGCCCCGTGTGCCCCGTGTGCCCGGCGCAAGGAAAATCGAAGCTCTGCTATATTGCCCGGTCTTTCAAGGTCGCGGACGGAACGATGAAACGCATACTGGTCGGCATCAAGCGCGTGGTGGACTACAACGTGCGCATTCGTGTCAAGCCGGACGGCACGGGGGTGATGACCGAAGGGGTGAAGATGAGCGTGAACCCCTTCGATGAGATCG